>JBFMFU010000047.1:0-320899 GCA_040751985.1 Thermodesulfobacteriota bacterium
CACCAGGTGCGCCCCGCGGGCCGCCTGCCCCAGGGCCGCGGTCAGGTCGGTTGGCTGCGGCCGGCCGGCAAAGGCCCCCAGGCCCCGGAACACCAACCCCGGCCGGGCGCGCCTGGCCGCGGCCAGCACCCGGGCCAGAGAGGGAAACTCCGGGTGGGTGGTCTCGTCCACCAGCACCAGCAAGGGCGGCGGCGACAGGCGGCTGAACAGCTCGGTCAACCAGGCCAGGTAGAGGTGGTCGCCGGCCTTGGCCGTGGAGGCAGCGAACTTGTCGGCCCAGGGCAGCACCAGCGGCCCGCGGCCCGCGGCGGCCAGGCCGTAGACCGTCTGGATGGCGCGCCGGGCCTGGGCCTCCAGGGCCCGGCAGCGGGCCAGAGCGTCCTGGGTCCGCTTTAGGGCCGGCGCGAGGGGCAGGCCGCCCAGGGCCAGGCCCAGGCTGCCCTGGCGCAAGGCTTCCAATTGCTCGGGGCTCAGCCAGGGCCGGGCCGCGGCAGTCAGGGCCGCCAAATGGCCGCGGCCCCGCCGGGCCAGGATGGCCGCCGCGCACAGCTCCCACAGGCAGCGCAGCAGATGGCCGCCGCCCAGGCGCTGGGCGCGCAGCCGGGCCAGGCCGCGCACCTCGGCGGCCGGAGGCGCGGTCAAGCCGTCGGTAGGCAACGCGGCCCTCTGCTGCCAGGGGCCAGGCGCGGCCCACAGGGGCGGCCCGCCCAGGGAGGCGTTGCCCAAGAGCAGCACCGGGCGGCCCTGCTCACGGGCCACGGCCTGCGCCGCCCGCCAGGCGGCCAGGCCCTCGGCGGCCGTGA
Organism: Thermodesulfobacteriota bacterium; assembly: GCA_040751985.1. Taxonomy (GTDB): domain Bacteria; phylum Desulfobacterota; class Desulfarculia; order Desulfarculales; family Desulfarculaceae; genus Desulfoferula. The sequence continues at coordinate 804 of JBFMFU010000047.1, forward strand.
TCCGGGCCACCTCCTGCAGCACCTCCAGGCTGCGCGGCCCGGCCGGCCAGGCCAGGGCCGAGGCCGCGGCGGCCTTAGGCGAATCGCCGGCAAAGCGCCGGGCCAGGGCCTGTTCGTGATGGGGCAGGCCGGCCAGGCTGTCCCAATCGCCGGCGCGGGCCGGCCGGCGCAAGCGCCTGACCCGCGCCGAGCCCGCCTGCTGCCAAGCCAGCCACAGATCGGGCGACCAGCCGCCGGGCAGGCGCAACTCGGCCGGCAGCAGGGCCGCCACCTGCCGGGCCCAATCATAAGCCTTGGTCAACTCCAACAGCCGGCGCAGGGGCCGCCCGCCCCGCTGGCCCAGCACCTCGGCCAGGCCGTCATAGAGCCAGGGCTGGGGCCGGGCCTGAGCCAGGGCCAGCAGGGTCTCGGCCTGGTCCAGGAGCTGGCGGCGTAGGGCCAGCTCGTCCCCGGCCTCGGGCCAGAACAGCCAGCCGCCGGCCGCCTCCCGCACCGGCGCCGGCAGGCCCGGCAGGACGGCCAGCAGCCGGCCCGTAGCGGCGGCGTCCCGCAGGCGCCAGGCCGTGAGCAGCCAGCGGGCCGCCCGCGGGCCGGGCGCCTCGCCGGCGGCGGCCAGGCGCATCAGCGGCCGCACCTGGCCGCGGCTGGGCGCGGGCAGGCCGTCCGCCTCGCTGGCCAGGACCTCAGCCGCGGCTGCGTCCTGGCCGGCCAGCAGCCGGGCTATGGGCCCCTGCCCGGCCACTAAGGGACGAACAGCTCCACCGGCTGGAAGGCGTCCACGTCGATGAGTCCGCGGTCGCTGATCTTCAGGTGCGGGATCACGGGCAGGGCCAAAAAGGAGATGGGCATGAAGGGATCGGCGTGGGTGCAGACCAAGCGGCAGGCGGCCTGCAGCTCCTGGAGGCCGCGCTGCACCTCTGCCAGGGGCCGGTCGCTCATCAGCCCGGCCAGGGGCAGGGGCAGGCTGGCCAGCACCCGCTCGCCTTTGGCCACGACCCAGCCGCCGCCGATCTTGACCAGGTGCCGGGCGGCGGTGAGCATGGATTGGTCGTCCATGCCGGCCACCATCAGGTTGTGGCTGTCGTGGGCCACGGTGGAGGCCAGGGCCCCGGCCTTGAGGCCCAGGCCCTTGACCAGGCCCAGGCCCACCCGGCCGCTGGCCTGGTGCCGCTCGATCACCGCCAGCTTGGCCAGGTCCCGGCGCGGCGAGGCGCTGAGCCAGCCCTGGCTCTGGGGCGTGCGCTCTATCAGGTGCTCGGTGAGCACCTGGCCCGGCACCAGGCTGATGACCCGCGCTCGAGGCCCCTGCGCCCGCTGGCGGAAGATGCCGGCGCTGAGCGGCGCCACGCGCATGCTGCCCCTAGCCGCCTCCGGGAAGGGGGCCGCCTCCGGGCCCAGGTAGCGGCCGTCCTCGGCCACCAGGCGGCCGGCGTGAAAGACCTGGCGCACCTGGAAGCCCTGGAGGTCGGCCAGCACCACCAGGTCCGCGCGATACCCCGGCGCCACGGCGCCCCGGCCGGCCAGCCCGAAACGCCGGGCCGGGTTCAGGGTCACCAGGCGCAGGGCCGCGGCGGCCGGCAGGCCGCACCGTACGGCCAGGCGCAGCAAGTAGTCCAGGTGCCCCCGCCGGGCCAGGTCGTCGGCCTGCAGGTCGTCGCTGACCAGGAGGCAGCGCCGCTCGGTATGGGCGTTGACCAGGGGCAGCAGGGTGGCCAGGTTGTGGGCGGTGGTGCCCTGGCGGATCATCAGCCACATGCCCCGAGCCAGCTTCTCGGCCCCCTCGGCCTTCACCGTGGCCTCGTGCTCGCTCTGGGGTCCGGCCGTCAGATAGGCGTTGAGGGCCCGGCCGCGGAGCAGCGGCGCGTGGCCGTCGATGGGCCGGCCGGTGAAGGCCTTGAGCTTGGCCAGCACGCCCGGATCGCCGCCGGCCGCGCCGGGGAAGTTCATCATCTCGGCCAGGCCCAGCACCCGTGGGTGGCGGGCCAGATGCAGCAGATCGGCCGCCTCCAGGTCCGCGCCCGAGTCCTCCAGGCGGGTGGCCGGCACGCAGGAGGGGGCCATGAAGTAGAAGGTCAGGGGCAGGCCCTGGCTGGCCGCCAGCATGGCCTCCACCCCGGCTCGGCCCATGACGTTGGCGATCTCGTGCGGGTCGCCCACCAGGGCCGCGGTGCCGTGGGGCACCATGGCCCGGGCCAGCTCGCCGGGGGCCAGCAGGGACGACTCCACGTGTATGTGGCCCTCGATGAAGGCCGGGGCCAGGTAGGCCCCGCGTAGGTTCACCTCCCGTTGGCCTTGGTAGCGGCCCAGGCCCACCACCCGGCCGCGGTGCACGGCCACGGCAATGCGCTCGATGCGGCCGTTGAACACGTTGACCACCCGGCCGCCGCGCAGCACCAGCTCCGCCGGCAGCTCGCCGCGGGCCACGGCCAGGCGCTCCTGCTGCACCTGCATCCAACCCATCACTCACTCCCGCCCGGCTGCTCCGCCGGGGCCTGCCAGCCCATCTCTCCCAGCCGCGCCAGCACCGCCGCCACCTTCTCCGCCTCCGGCCGGCCGCCGTCCACCCGCAGCAGGTGCGCCGCCACCTCCGGCGAGGGCTCCTGCCAAGCCGCGGCCTGGGCCGCCACCAGCTCGCGCCGGCCGTCGCTGGCCGAGCCGCCGGCTGCCTCGCGTTGGGCCAGGCGCTCGGCCACCACCTCTGGCGCCGCATACACCTCCACGAACAGCAGCCGGGCATCATACCTCGCGGCCAGCTCCCGAAAGCGCCGCCGCCAGGCCTCCTCGCGCAGGGAGGCGTCCACGATGGCCCCGGCGCCCATGGCCAACTGCACGCCGGCCCCGTCCAGCAGGGCCTGGTAGGTGGCCTGGGTGGCCTGGGGGCCGTAGAGGCCCTGTCCCCAGGCGTCATAGCTCCGCTCGCCGGGCTTCAGGCCGGCACGGTCTTTGCGCAGCAGGTCCGAGGAGAAAATCCGCCAGCCCAGGGTCCTCTGCAGGGCCTGGGCCAGGAAGCTCTTGCCGGTGCCCATGCGCCCCATGAAGCAGAGCAGAAAGAAGGGCGGCTCGCCGCCGGCGTAGCCCGCGGCCAGGCGCCAGTAGGCCCGGGCGCGATCCAGGTCGCGGAAGCGCTCGTCGCGCTCCACCTCCGGGTCCTCGAACATGAAGCCGTAGACCTTGGCCCGCACCACCGCCCGGTAGCACTTGTAGAAGTCCAGCACGGCCGGCAGGCCCTGGTCGCCGCTACGGGCCACGAACTCCTGCACCAACGCCTGCGATAGGTCCGGGCGGCCGTGGAAGTCCAGGTCCATGGCCAGGAAAGCCAGGTCGCAGGCCTGGTCCTGGTGGCGGAAGCGCTCGTTGAACTCGATGCAGTCGAAGATGATCGGTCGGCCGGTTGCGGGCAGGTTTATGTTGCCCGAGTGCAGGTCGCCGTGGCCGTCCACGATGCGGCCCTGGGCCACCCGCTGTTCCAGCAGCCCCCGCTGCCGGCGCAGAAAGTCCAGGCTGTAGTCGGCCACCGCCTGCCAGCGGGCGGGCGAAACGGTAACGCCCTTGCTGTGCTCGGTCTGGCGGAAGTTCTCCTCCACGTTCAGGCGCACCTGCTGGGGCCGGCCGCTGAAGTCCACCTGGGGCCCGCGGCCGGCCCGCCGGTAGAAGCCGGCCAGCACCCGGGCCAGGCCCCGCACCTGCCCGGCGTCCACCTGCCCGGCGTCCAGCAGGCGGTCCATCATGCGGCCGGCGTCCATCTGAACCATCTTGAGCACATAGTCCAGCACCGGCCCGCCGGGACTGGCCTGGGCGGCCAGGGCCGGGCCCCCCGGCCCCTGCACCACGGCCAGCACCTCCAGGTACACCTCCGGGGCCAGGCGCCGGTTAAGGAAAAGCTCGTCGTTGCAGAAGCGCCGCCGGGCCGCCAGGGCGCGGAAGTCCGCGAAGCCCAGGTCCACCGGCTTCTTGAGCTTGTAGGCGAAGGGCCCGGTGAGGAAGATGTGGCTGAGGTGGGTCTGCAGGTGCCTCAGCCCGGTCACGGCGTGGGGGTAGAACTCGGGCCGGCCCATGGCCCGCACCACCTCCTGGCTGTTCTGCCCCTGACCCATGCTCCGTCCTGCTGACGCTCCGTAGCCGCTTGCACCTCAGGTTAACAAGGTGGTGGTCCTTTTTAAAGCCGTCTCACTTGTAGGCCTCCTAAGCATGGCATAATATCAAGCAATATGCGCGTCTTTCTCCCGCTGCTGGCCCTGCTGTTGCTGGTCCCCCTGCTGCCCGGCCCAGCCCTGGCCTGGGACGATCCGGACTACCTGGAGGCCGACGGCATCCAGCTGCCGGCGCAGGCCCCCTGGCAGGTGGTGTCGATCCAGTTCAAGGGCTTCCAGGCCGTGACCCCGGCCCAGGCCCGCGCGGTGATGGAGTACAAGTCGCCGGCCGGGGCCATCCTGCCCCAGGCCGTCCCCTACGACGCCCTCAAGGTGCAGCGCGACCTGCGCCGCCTGGAGCAGCTCTTCCATCAGGAGGGCTACTTCCGGGCCCAGGTGAAGGTGCAGGAGGAGCGGCAGGCCGCGGAGAGAACCGTGCGCCTGACCTTCGTGGCCGAAGAGGGCGAGCCCACCATCATCTCCGAGGTGCAGCTGCTCTGGCCCGACGACGCCGTCCGCCAGGCCTGGGAGGCCCAGGTGCAGAAGCTGGTGCAGGTCCAGGCGGGCCAGCGTCTGCAGCTGAGCCGCTACGAGCAGAGCAAGCGGGACATCGTGCGCTTTCTGGGCAACCAGGCCCACCCCATGGTCAAGGTGCAGGGCCAGGTGCGCGTGTATCGCTGGGAGCGGCGGGCGGTGGTCGTGCTGCGCATCGTCCCCGGCCCGCGCCTCTTGTTCGGGCCGGTGGAGGTCAAGGGCAACCGGCGGCTGAGCAAGAAGTTCATCCTGCAGGAAAAGACCTTCTCCCTGGGCCAGCCCTACAGCCTGGACGCCATGGACCGTACCCAGCAGGCCCTCTTAGACACCGGCTTCTTCGGGGTGGTCACCCTGCACCCGCAGTACCACAAGGTCTCCGGCGGCATGGTGCCCGTACTCATCGAGGTGCAGGAGCGGCCGCCGCAGAGCGTGCAGCTGCGCGTGGGCTGGGGCAACGAGGACCTGCTGCGGGTGGGCGTGCAGTGGGTGAACCGCAACCTGCTGGGGCTCAACGACACCTTCAGCGTGGAGGGCAAGCTCAGCGCCATCTACGAAGGCATGGTAGGCACCCTGAAGATACCCTACATCCCCAACCGCCAGGCCAACCTGGTCACCCGAGGAGGCATCGAGCAGCGCGACAGCGAGGCCTTCGTCAACAACCGCCTGTTCGTCAACCCGGCCGTGGAGTACCGCCTGGACAAGCAGTGGTCCTGGTACCTGGGCTACAACGTGGAGCGGGACCGCATACGCGAGCTGCGGGCCCAGGTGCCCGACCCCGGCTTTGAGAACCAGACCTTCTTCATCTCCTCGGTGCCCCTGGGCATCATCTACGACAGCCGCAACTCGGTGCTGGACGCCACCAAGGGCACCTACCTGCGCCTGGAGGTGGAGGTGGCCAGCGAGGTCCTGGGCTCGGAGCTGAGCTTCATCCGGCCGGTGATAGACCTGCGCCACGTGCTGCCCCTGCCCTGGCAGCGCTGGTACCTGGCCCTGCGCGCCAGCGGCGGCGCGGTCTACGCCCTGCCCGGCACCGACACCATCCCCCTGATCCGGCGCTTCTTCCCCGGCGGCGCCGACAGTGTGCGCGGCTACCCCTGGGAGAAGCTGGGGCCCCTGGACAAGGGCGGCAACCCCCTGGGCGGCGAGTCCATGGCCGTGGGCAGCGTGGAGCTGCGCTTTCCCTTGTTGGGCGAACTGGGCGGCGTGGTCTTCGTGGACGCGGGCAACGCCTGGAGCAACGTGATCAGCCAGGACCAGGGCACCCTGCGCTTCACCACCGGCTTCGGCCTGCGCTACAACACGCCAGTGGGCCCCATCCGCCTGGACATCGGCTACCAGCTCAATCCGCCACAGGCCGGCCTGGACGACCGCTACGAGGTTTACCTGAGCGTGGGGCAGGCCTTCTGATGGGACGCGGCACCAAGACCACCAAGCTGATCCTGTGGCTGCTGTTGGCCCTGTTCGTAGCCCTGGGACTGGCCGCCTGGGGCCTGGGCCAGAGCCAGGCCGCGCGCGGCTGGCTGGCGGCGCGCCTGCAGCAGGAGGTGGCCGCGGCCACCGGCGCCCGCCTGGAGCTGGCCTCCTTAGAGGGCAGCTTGATCCTGGACGCGCGCCTCAAGGGCCTCAAGCTGGTCAAGGACGGCCGCCTGCTGTTGGCCGCCGACGAGCTGCGCCTGAGCTACAACCCGCTGTTGTTGCTGCTGGGACGGGCGCGCATCAGCTCCCTGACCGCGGTGCGGCCGCGGGTCAACCTGCCCTGGGACCTGGCCGGCGCGGGAGGCGGAGGCGCCCCGCCCCTGACCCTGAGCATCGCCGAGCTGCGGGTGGAGGACGGCGCCCTCACGGCCGGCGGCGGCCTGGGCCCGGTGCAACGGGCCGAGGGCGTGACGCTCAGCGGCGGGCTGGTCCTGAACCAGCGCGGCCTGGACGGCCGCTTGCAGCTAAGCCGGGTCCGGGTCTGGCTGGCCGGCCTGGCCGCGCCCCTGGAGCTAAAAGGCCGGACGCGGCTGCGCGACGGGCGCCTGGAGCTGGAGCGGGTGCAGGCGGCCAGCGGGCCCAACCAGGTGCAGGTGGACGGCAGCCTGGCGCTGGCGCCCCAGCTGGCGCTGAAGCTCAAGCTGCAGGCCCAGGATATCAAGGCCGAGGCCCTGCCCGTGGCCTGGCCCCTGCCCCAGCCGCCGCGCGGGCCCCTGGGCCTGACCCTGTCGCTGAGCGGCCCCCTGCAGCGCTTGCAGGTGCAGGGCCGGGTGAGCCAGGGCGGCTCCGGCCTCAAGCTAGCCGGCTGGTGCAATGTGCTGAGCGGGGCCATGCAGATGCGGGCCGAGCTGGAGGGCCTGAGCCTGCCCGCCTGGGGCCTGGCCGATCTGCCCCTGACCCTGGAGGGCCGGGCGCAGGTGGACAGCCAGGCCTGGCCCGGCGCCCAGGGCGGCAAGCTGGGCCTGGACCTGGAGCTGAGCCGGGTGCAGTACCAGCAGATGCGGGCCGGACCCCTGCGGGCCCAGGCCCGCCTGGAGGGCGCCCGTCTGGTGCTGGAGTCGCTGTCGCTGGAGTCGCCCTGGGGCGGGGTCAGCGGCCAGGGCCGGGCCACCCTGCCCCTGGCCGGCCAGGCCTGGCGGGCCGAGGGCAGCCTGGAGCTGCGCCAGGCGGGGGCGCCGCCGCTGCTGGCCGAGGCGCTGCCCGCCCTGCTCAAGCAGGCCCGCCTCAGCGGCCAGGTGTATTTCGTGGGCGGCGGACAGGAGCTGCAGCTCAAGCTCAAGCTGGGCCCCGCGCAGCTGGCGCCGGGCCTGGAGATGCAGAGCCTGGAGGCCAGCGGCGGCTGGCAAAAGGGGCGCTGGCAGCTCAGCCAACTGAGCCTGGAGGGCCCTCTGGCCTCTCTGAGCGGCCTGGGCCGCGCCGACCTGGAGGGCGGCGACCTGGCCCTGCACCTGCACCTGCCGGACCTGGCCCGGCTGGGCCAGGTGCTGGCGCGGCTGCAGCTACCCACGCCCGAAGGGCTGGAGGGCGACCTGGAGATGCAGGCGCGCCTCCGCGGCCCCTGGCGCGCGCCGCGGCTGCAGGGCCGGCTGTCCTCGACTCGCCTGCTCACCGCCTACGCCTGGATGCGCCGGGCCGAGGCCGAGTTTGACCTCAAGCAATTGCTGCCCAAGCCCCTGGGCTGGGTCAACCTGCGGACCCTTCCCCTGATCTCCGGCGAGCTGTTCCTGGCCCAGGCCCAGGCGCGCCTGGAGTTGGGCGAGCAGGGCCAGCGGCTGAGCCTGGAGGCGCAGGGACCGGAGATGTCCCTGGGCCTGGGCCTGACCAGCCGTCAGCTCTTCCAGTTGCCCCTCCGGGCCGAGCTGCAGGGCCTGTGGCTGCAACGGCCGGAGATGGGCCGCTGGAGCCAGCAGGGCCTGGCCAGCCTGGTGCTGGACCAGCGGGAGGTACAGGTACAGGGCTTAGCCCTGGCCCAGGCAGAGCAGCGCCTGCTGCTGGCCGGCCGGGTGGACCCGGTGAGCGGGGCGGTGCAGGCCGCGGTCAGTCTGCAAGGGCTGCGCCTGGCCCCGCTGCTGCGCAACCAAGTCACCCTGCCCTGGCGCAGCGAGCTGAGCGTGCAGGGCCGGCTCAGCGGCACCCTGGAGCAGCCGCGCCTGGACCTCAGCGGCCGCCTCAGCGGCCTGCAATGGCGGGGGGTGCCTGCCACCGAGGTGGAGTTCGCCGGCAGCTACGGCCAGGATTCGCTGGGCCTGCAGGGCAGCGCCCTGCAGGCCGGCCGGCCGGTGGCCCAGGTGCAGGCCCGCCTGGGCTACGCTCTGAGCCTGCGCCCGCCGGTGGCCGAGCCCACCCAGGCCGGCATTAAGGTGCAGGCCCGGGCCCGGGAGCTGGCCCTGGAGCTGCTGGCCCCCTTCCTGCCCGGCATCAGCAGCCTCAAGGGCCGGCTGCGCCTGAATCTGGAGGTGGCCGGCAGCCTGGCTCATCCCCAGGTGCAGGGCAGCCTGGAGGTGAGCCAGGGGGCCCTGGTGGTGGAGGCCAGCGGGCAGGAGGTGAAGGGCATCGAGCTGCGGCTGGCCCTAAAGGACGGCCGCCTGCGCGTGGAGCGCTGTCAGGCCCTCGCCGGCGGCAAGCTGGAGGTGACCGGCCACGCAGACCTGCCCCGGCAGGGCGCCGAGGGCAGCCTGGAGCTGCACCTGACCGCCGAGGGGGTCAAGGTTTCCCTGGGCACCGCCGGCCAGATGACCGTGCAGGCCAACCTGAGCCTGACCGGCAGCACCCAGCGGCCGGTGCTCACGGGGCTGGTGCGCCCCAGCGACCTGACCATCGCCGTGTCGCTGAACCCGCCGGCCGGCCTGGGGGACGTGGTGCTCCTGCGCAGCGGGCAGAAGCCGCCGCCGCTGGCCCACGCGGCCGAGCGGTTCAGCCTGCCACCCTTCCTGGACCCGCTGGCCGTGGACCTGCGCGCCGAGTTGGCCGACCCCAGCCGGGTCAACCTCAGCGACGGCTGGCTGGACGCCCGCGGCGCGCTGCGGTTGACCAAGGAGCCCGGCAAGCCCCTGACCTTCAACGAAGGCGTGGTGGTGGACAAGGGCCTGCTCATCTTCGCGGGCAAGCGCTTCGAGGTGCTGGAGGGCGGCCTGAGCTTCCGCGGCCGCTCCGAGCCCAACCCGGACCTGGAGGGCGAGGCCAAGCTGAACCTGGGCGCCACCACCGTGTTTGTCAACGTGGCCGGCACCGCCGCCGATCCGCTGATCAACCTCAGCTCCCTGCCGCCCATGAGCCAGACCGACATCCTGTCCACCATCATCTTCGGCCGACCGGCCAACAAGCTCACCAGCGGCCAGAGCCGCGAGCTCTCGGCCCAGGCCCTGGCCCTGCTGGGCTCCGCCGGCCGCCAGGAGCTGGAGAAGCTCTTCGGGCCCTCCCTGGCCCCGGACGTGGTCACGGTGTACAATGCGCCCTCCACCGGCTCGGCCCTGGAGGCGGGCAAGTACCTGAGCGAACAGCTCTACCTGCGCTACCGCCAGAACATGGGCCCCTACGGCGGCCAGAACGTGGGCCTGGAGTACCGCTTCAGCCGCGACTTCGCCGTGGAGAGCCAGATGGGGTCCACCCGCGACAGCGGGGTGGATCTGGTGTTCAGCAAAGACCTGGACTTCGGCGGCGGGGAAGAAAAGCCGCCGGAGAAGAAGCCGGCGCGCAAGCGCCTGCTGGAGCCCCGCTAGGCAGGCCGGCTCAGGGCAGGAACTTGCTCATGGCCGCCGAGACCTCCAGGCGGCACTCCACCCGCGCCACGCCCTGCACGGCCTCGGCCAGCTCCCGAGCCCGCTTCTGATCGGCGGCGTGGACCACATAGCCCTCCAGGCGCACCCGGTCGCCGTCGGCGCTCACCTCCAGGGCGTGCACGTCCACCGCCGAGACCAACTCCCGCCGCACCCGCGCGGCCAGCACCAGGCCATCGATCAGCCGCCGGCCCTCGGAGGTGATCTCGAAGTCGGGGTGGGCGGCCAGGTCCAGCACGCAGGCCGCCGCCTGCTCCACGGTCAGCCGGCCCATGTTCAGCACCAGGTCGTAGTGCAGCGGCGAGCTCCAGTCGGCCGCGAACAGGTGGGCAATGTAGGCCCGGCGCTGCTGGTCCACCACCGTGGCCAGCCGGCGGGCCTGGTCCAGCTCCAGGTTCTCGCGGCGGGCCAGGCGCTGGGCCCGCAGGTCCAGGGCGGCCACGGTGCGCACCCTGAGCACCCCAGGCACCAGCTTCAGCAGCAGGTTGGCCCCCCGCCCCACCAGCGCCACCTTGCCCGCCTGAGCGTATTGCAGCACCACCGACTCCAGCAGGGCCGCGAAGACCCGCCGGCGCCGATTGCCCAGGTCCAGCAGGGCCGGGCCCTGCTCGGCCAGAAGCTGGTGCTCGTCGCGGGACATGTCCACCAGACCGGCCACCGCGTCCATCAGGGTGCGCCGGTCCACCAGCTCCAGGCCGGCCAGGCGGCAGAGCTCCTGGGCCAGCTCGTCACGCTGGGAGCCCATCTCTCCGGAAACCGTGATTATGCTCATTACTGCCCTCCGCTAGAAAAGGGAAAGCATGCCCCTCTATTAAAAGGGTAGCACAGGCGGCGGAGGCGGAGCAGCTAGGCGTGTAGTGACTGACGGGCCAGGGCGGCCTGGCGGGCCCGCACCTGCAGCTGCTGCAGGGCCAGGCTGGCCTTGACCTGCAGGGGGTGGGGGTCGCGCAGGCTCAGGCAGGGCGCGGGCAGACTGGCCAGTTGGGCCTGGAAGCGGCGCTGGGCCTGGCGCCAGTCCTCGGGCGGGGCCAGGCGGCGGCCGGAGTCCATGACCTTTTCCAGCAGGGGCTGGCCGGGCTGCTCTTCCTGGCGCAGGCCCAGCACCTCCTGGCCGATGCGGCCCTGGGCATCCAGGCTGCGCCAGACCTGCTTGGCCCCGGCCCAGGTCTCCTTGCCGGCCGAGAGCTTGAGGGTGGGGCGCTCCTGGTAGCTGACCAGCTTGTAGGCGAAGTCCAGGTAGGGGGCGTCGGCCGAGTTGCCCATGCGGGTGCCCACCCCGAAGACGTCCACCTGGGCGCCCTGGGCGATGAGATCGGCCAGGCGGTCCTCGTCCAGGCTGCCCGAGGCCACCACCCGCGCGTCCGACAGGCCGGCCCGGTTGAGTATCTCCCGGGCCTGGCGGCTCAGGCTCACCAGGTCGCCGGAGTCCAGGCGCACGCCCACCAGGCGGTGCCCCTGGGCCTTGAGCTGGGCGGCCACCTCCACCGCCCGGTGCAGGCCGGCCACGCTGTCGTAGGTGTCCACCAAGAGCACCGTGTGCGGGGGGAAGGTGTCGGCAAAGGCCCGGAAGGCCTTGGTCTCGTCGCCGAAGGCCTCCACGAAGGCGTGGGCCATGGTGCCCACGGGCATGGTGCCCAGGCGGCGGGAGGCCTCCACGTTGCTGGTGCCCTGGAAGCCGGCGATGGCCGAGGAGCGGGCCGCGGCCCAGCCCGCCTCCAGGCCCTGAGTGCGCCGCAGGGAGAAGTCCACGCAGGTGCGGCCCTGGGCGGCCAGGGTGCAGCGGGCGGCCTTGCTGGCCAGGGTGGTGTGCAGGTTGATGATCTGGATCAGGCGCGTCTCCACCAGCTGGGCCTCGATCAAGGGGGCGGTCACCTCCAGCACCGGTTCGTCGGCGAAGAAGGCGGTGCCCTCGGGCAGGGCCCAGACCTGGCCGGTGAAGCGCAGGCCAGCCAGGGAGTTCAGGAAACTGTCGCTGAAGCGCTGCAGGGAGGCCAGGTAGTCGATCTCCTCGGGCTGGAAACGGAAGCCCTCCAGGTAGGCCAGGGCGTCGTCCAGGCCGGCGGCCACCATGAAGCCGCGCTGGGCGGGCAGCTTGCGGGCGAAGAGGGAGAAGGCGGCCTGATCGTTCATGCCCCGGGCGTGGTAAACCGCGGCCATGGTGATCTGGTAGAAGTCGGTCTGCAGGGCCTGGGGTACGCCGTTCATGGCCGCGCTTTCACTAGGGCTTTAAGAAAATATGGCCCAAAACTAGACCGAAATCCTGGGCCTGTCAACGGCGATGGCCCGGCCGGGCCGGTTGACACCCTGCCTGGCGGCATGTAAAAAAATGTACAAGCAAATGCAATTTCACGGGCGTTCTCCTAATCTGCCCTGACGGGCGGCTGCTCTGGCGCGCGAAGATCGGAAATTGGTTTCCAAGAATTTAAAAATACTGGTCATTGACGACGACTTCAGCATGGGCGACGCCTGCCGGGAGACCCTGGCCCGCAACGGCCACGAGGTGGAGGTCACCCAGTCCGGGGTCGAGGGCCTGGCCCTGTTCGGGCGCTGGGCCTACGACATGGTGCTGTTGGACCTGCGCATGCCGGACATGGACGGCCTCACGGTGCTGCGCCAGATGCGCGAGCAGGACCCCGAGGCGGTGGTGATCATCATCAGCGGCCATGGCTCCATCGCCACCGCGGTGCAGGCCATGAAGCTGGGGGCCTTCGACTACGTGGCCAAGCCCTTCACCCCGGCCGAGCTGCGCCAGGCGGTGGCCAAGGCCGGCGAGAAGCGCCGCCTGGAGCGGGAGAACGTCTACCTGCGCGCGGAGCTGGAGCGGCGCATCGTCTCCACCCGCCTGATCGCGGCCAGCCAGTCCATGGCCAAGCTGCTGGGCACCGCCCTGAAGGTGGCTCCCACCGACGCCACGGTGATGCTCACCGGCGAGTCCGGCACCGGCAAGGGGCTCCTGGCCCGCATCCTGCACGAGCACTCCCCGCGCCGGGACAACCCCTTCGTGCCCGTGGACTGCTCCACCCTGGTGCCCACCCTGTTCGAGTCCGAGCTGTTCGGCCACGTCAAGGGCGCCTTCACCGGGGCCGAGGAGGACAAGATCGGCAAGTTCGAGCTGGCCGGCGGCGGCACCCTGTTCTTCGACGAGGTGGGCAACGTATCCCTGGAGATGCAGGCCAAGCTGCTCAAGGCCGTGGAAGAGCGGGCCATCTGCAAGGTGGGCTCCAACCGGGTCATCCGGGTGGACGCCCGCCTGGTGGCGGCCAGCAACCAGGACCTGGGCGCGGCCGCCGAGCGCGGCGTGTTCCGCAAGGACCTGTTCTACCGCCTCAACGTGGTGCACATCCACCTGCCGCCCCTGCGCGAGCGGCCCGAGGACGTACCCCTCTTGGCCGAGCACTTCCTGGAGCGCTTCCGCTATCTGAACCCCATCCGGGTGCGCGGCTTCACCCCCCGAGCCCTGGAGTCCCTGACCCGCTACCCCTGGCCGGGCAACGTGCGCGAGCTGGGCAACGCCATCCAGCGCCTGGTGGTGCTGGCCACCAAGGCCACCATCGACCTGCCGGACCTGGAGGCCGCCGGCACCTGCCGGCCCCAGGAGGCCGGCGAGATGGCCCTCAGCCTAGCCGAGGTGGAGCGGCGCCACATCCTGGGCACCCTGCAGCGCCTGGGCGGCCGGCGCAGCGAGGCCGCGCGCACCCTGGGCATCGACCGCAAGACCCTGCGCAACAAGATCCGCAAGTACCACCTGGACGCGGAGCTGCCCCGCCTGAGCTGAGCCCTCCCGGCCGGCCGCTATTGACCCGCGCCGCCCCCAGTGGGCAGAATCAAAATTAGACGGACCTTCCGCCCCCGGCCGGCCCAAACGGTCCGGGCGGCGGCCAGCGGAGGCGATCATGGCGGATCTGGAACCCAGGGAGCCCAACGTCCTGGTGGTGGACGACGAATCCTCCATCCGCGAGGCCTGCACGCGGGTGCTCTTGGCCGAGGGCTATGAGGTGCGGGTGGCCTCCAGCGGCGAGGTGGCCCTGGACCTGGCCCAGAGCCAGCAGCCGGACCTGGTGCTTTTGGATTTGAAGATGCCCGGCCTGGGCGGCATGGCCGTCCTGGACGAGCTGAACCTCCTGGCGCCCGAGGCGGTGAAGGTGGTGGTCAGCGCCTACGCCACGGTTAGCACGGCCCTGGAGGCCATGCGCCACGGCGCCTGGGACTTCCTGGCCAAGCCCTTCACCCCCGACGAGCTGCGCCTCACCGCCCGCCGGGCCCTGGAGCGCCAGCGCTGGCTGCTCAAGCAGGGCCAGGCCCAGCAGCGCTTCCTGGAGACGGTCAGCGGCAAGCTGCACGAGCCCCTGCAACAGGCCCGCCAGGACCTGGAGAGCCTGGTGCAGGGCCTGGCCCTGCACCCGGCCGAACAGGAGCTGGCCAAGCGTGCCCTGGCCCGCCTGCAGTTGGTAGAGGCCCTGGCCGATAAGTGGGACGAAGCTTAGCGGCGGGCCGGCCGCTTATCCCCCAGCATGGCCTGGCGCAGCAGCCGGGCCCATTGGGCGAAGGTGTGCTCCACCTGGGCCCAGCGGGTCCAGACCCGGGTCACGTCGCTCATCTCCCCCTCGCTGCTGATCACCAGCTCGCCCAGGATGCGCCGGCTCAGGGAGTCCTGGAACTGCACCTCCACCGCGGCCTGACCCATGTCCATGGGCCACATCATGATGGCCGAAGAGAGCACGTTCATGGTGGGGTTCACCGGCTTCAGATGCACCAGGGCCGCGCGCAGACGCAGCACCCCCGGCCCCGGCTGGCTGGTCACCTTCACCCCGCCCTTGAGCTCCTTGATCACCGCCGCCCGCAGGCGTCGGGCCAGCTCCTGGGCCTCGCCGGGCTTCAGGTCGCGCTGGGATCGGGACTTGTCCACGCGCACCTGCACCGGGTCGATGATCAGGCGGGTGTAGCCCTTCCACTCCACCCCCGGCCGCTCCCACCAGAACAGCCCCCGGATTTGGGGGTCCGGCTTCAGGGCCTGATAGTTGCTCAGAAAGCCCGAGGGCGGCACCTTGGGCGCGCTGGCGCAGGCCGCGGCCATGAGTAGGGCCAGGCCGCACAGGGCCCAACCGATTCGCGCGGATGTCTTCACGGTTCTCCTCCCCGGCCGGCCTGCCGCCGGCCCGGCTATCATAGTGCCAGCCCGCCAGCGGCCGGGTCAACCGCAACGACGTTGACCAGCCGCCGGGCAGGGTGTAGGGATGGTTAAATGCCCACCTCAACCAGGGAGCCGCCATGTCTGACTTCGCCCAGCCCTTGCCCGCGGCCTCGGTGATCCTGCTGGACGCCCAGCAGGGCCAGGGCGAGGTGTTCGGCCTGTTCCTGCTGCGCCGCCGGGCCGGCTCCAGCTTCATGCCCGACCGCTTCGTGTTCCCCGGCGGCCGGGTGGAGCCCGGCGACGGAAGCGATCCCCTGGCCCTGACCAGCCTGCGGCGGGCCGCCCTGCGCGAGCTGTGGGAGGAGGCCGGGGTGATCCTGGCCCAGGACCCGGCCCGGGCCGCGGCCATTGACCCGGCCCAGCGTGAGCAGGCCCGCGTGGCCCTGCAAAAAAATGAGCTGGACCTGGACCCGGCCCTGGCCGGGCTGGGCCTGCGCCCGGACCTGGCGGCGCTGTTCCCCTACGCCCGCTGGATCACGCCCAAGGCACGGGAGCAGCGCTTCGACACCACCTTCTTCCTGGCCCTGATGCCCGCTGGACAGCGGGCCCAGGCCGACCACAGCGAGACCAGCCAGGGCTTGTGGCTGGGGCCGGCCCAGGCCCTCCAAGCCAACCAGGAGGGCCGGGTGAGCCTGGCCGCGCCCCAGGTGCGGCTCTTGGGAGAGCTGAGCGGCTACGCCAGCCTGGAGGCGCTCCTGGCCCGCGACCCCGGCCCCCTGGAGCCGGTGCGGCCGGTGCTGTGGGTGGACGGCAAAATCCGGGTGGCCATGCTGCCCTGGGACCCGGACTACGCCGCCGGCCGGCCCGGACCGGACTGCCGGCCGGGGGTGCCCTGCCCGGCGGCCCAGGCCAGCCGGGTGGTGAACTTCGACGGCCGCTGGCTGCCCTACACCTGCCGCCGTTGAATTTTTGGGCCCTGGGTCTTTCCCCGCAGGCCCCTGTCGTATAAAACTTAATCCCATGGAAGTGCAGTTCACTAAGCGGCAACTGGCCGTGAGCCAGGCCATCTGCCAGGCCCTGGAGGGCCACCGGCCCCGGCGCGAGGAGCTGGCCCACGTGCGACCGGCGGCGGTGCTGGTGCCCCTGTGGGACGACGGCCAGGTGGTGCAGATGGTCTTCACCAAGCGCACTGCCCACCTGGACAACCACGCCGGCCAGGTCTCCTTTCCCGGCGGCATGGCCGACCCCGACGACGCGGGCCTGCGCGCCACGGCCCTGCGCGAGACCCAGGAGGAGACCGGCGTGGAGCCGGAGCGGGTGGAGCTGATCACCCGCCTGGACCAGGTGGTGACCATCACCGGCTTTCTGGTCACGCCCTACCTGGGCCTGGTGGACCCGGCGGCCAGCTTCCGGCCCAACCCCTGGGAGGTGGAGCGCCTGGTGATGATCCCCCTGCCCAAGGTGCTGGAGCGGGCCAACTACCAGACCGTGGACATGGAGTGGGAGGGTCTGGCGCTGAGGCAGATCGCCCTGTACCACGGCCAGGACATGGTCTGGGGGGCCACCATGCGCATGCTGCTGAACCTGCTGGAGGCCCTGGGCGAGCGGGCTTCGGCGGTGGCGGCGCTGGCGGGCTAAAAAGGAGTGGACATCTCTAAGGGCTTAAGGTAAAAGACAAACCCTGTCGGGACGTGGCTCAGTTTGGTAGAGCACTGCGTTCGGGACGCAGGGGTCGCTGGTTCAAATCCAGTCGTCCCGACCAAAATCTGACGCTGGGAGAGAGGGCCGCTCTACGGCCCTCTTTCTTTGCCGTCTCACACCACCAGCCAGAGCACCACCCCCACCAAGAGCGAGGCCCCCACGCCCAGGGGGATGGTCAGGCGCAGGATAGCCCCCTCCTGGCCCAGGGCCCCGCACATGGGCGCGGCGATGGCGATCTTGAAGGGCGAGGAGATGGAGCCCAGGGAGGCGCCCACGGCCAGGCCCGAGGCCAGCCAGGTGGCGCTGACACTGAGCAGCCCCGCGGTTTCCACCTGCAGGCGGCCGAAGAGCATCAACGAGGCCACCCCGTAGCCGGTGAGGAAGGTGCCCACCCAGCCCAGGAAGGGCACGAAGACGGGATAGAGGCTGCCGGTGTAGGCGGCCAGGCCCTTGGCCATGATCCAGGGCAGGTTGTGCGCCTGCACCAGTTGGGCGAAGCCGGGGGTGTAGCCGGAGAAGGCAATGATCTGGCCCATGGCCCCGAACAGGCTCATGGCCAGGGAGGCCCGCCAGCCCTTCTGCAGCCCGCCGATGAGCACCTGGCGCAGCTCCGGGCCCTTGACCCCGAACAGCCAGGCGCCCAGGCCGAAGGCCAGGAACAGGTACAGGTAGGCCGAGAACAGGGGCCGGAAGGTGACCGCGTGCACCGGGATCAGGTGCACGGTCAGGCTCAGGCGCTGGAAGGTCAGCTCCTTGAGCGGCCCCACCATGTTCAGGGTCAGCAGCACGGCCAGGATGAACAAGAACGGCGCCAGGTCCCGGCCCACCTCCCGGTCCAGGCGCAGTCGCCTGGTGCCCATGAGCACCAGGGCCAGGATCAGCACCAGGCCGGCGGCCATGCCCGATATGGACACCGCCAGCCAGGCCACGCAGGCCAGGGCGGCCAGGCCCAGGATCAGCCCGCAGCCCAATAGGAGCAGCCAGGCGCGCAGCCCAGGCAGGGGCCGGGGCAGGAACAGGGGCACGCAGGCGGCCATGGCCAGGGTGGCCGGGATGGACAGCCAGGCCGAAGCCAGGCCCAACTCAAAGAGGGGCAGGCCGGTGATCAGGGCCAGCACGGTGACGATGATGCCGGCCATCTCCAGGGTCATCAGGCCGGAATAGCCCACGATGGACAGGGCCGCGGCCCCGGCCGGGGCCACCCCGGCCGCGTGCAGCATGGGCGCCACCACCGGCTCGGCGATGACCCCGGCCCCCTCCACGAAGTTGCCCACGCCCAGGGTGATGAGCAGGCTGCGGTGGTAGTCGCTCTTGACCCCGGCGGCGAACCACTCCACGATGCGCTTGAGCGAGCCGGTGGCCATGAGCAGGCTGGAGAGCATGATGCCGCCGAAGATCACCAGGGTCAGGGGCAGGGTGGTGAGCACGCCGTCCAGGCCGGCCAGCAGGGCCACGCCCAGGGGGGTGTCGAAGAACAGCACCACCAGGCCCAGGGTGAATAGCACGCCGTAGACCGACAGGTCCAGGGCCGGCCGCCTGAGCCCCACGGCCAGCACCATCAAGAGCAGCACCGGCGACCAGCAGAGAAAAAACGACCAGCCTTGCACGCACATCCTCCCCTGGGATCAGGTCTCTAAATATTAGCGCCCATTAGCAGGGCCAGCCAACCCAGCTCCTCCCGGCGGGCCAGCACCACCAGGCCCAGGCCCGCAAAGAAATCCGCCACCTCGCCGCCGGCCTCGGCCCGGAAGCCGCTGAGCACCAGGCGGCCGCCGGGGGCCAGGCAGCGGGCCAGATGGGGGCCGGCCGGGCCCAGGATGCCCCAGGGCAGGTTGGCCGCGATCAGGCCCAGAGGCCCGGCCAGGGCCTGGTGGTCGGCCTGCACGAAGTACACCCGCTCGCCGGCCAGGGGGTTCAGGGCCCGGTTGCGGGCCACGGCCCGGCGGGAGGCCGGGGCCGGGTCCAGGGCCAGCACCCTCAAGCCCCCAACCAGGGCCAGGCCCATGGCCAGCACCCCGCTGCCCGCGCCCACGTCCGCGGCCCAGGACCCCGGCGCGGGCGCCGGGCCCAACTTGCCGGCCAGCAGCCGGGCGATGAGGCCCAGGTTCAGCCAGGTGCTGGGGTGGTCGCCGGCCCCGAAGGCAATGCCGGCGTCGATGACCAGCAGCCGGCGCGAGGCCGTCAGCCCCAGCCAGGCCGGGGCCAGGGCCAGGTTCGGCGCCACCTCCAGGGGCCGGGGCTCGGTCCAGGCCGCGCCGGGCCGGGCGGCGCGGAAGCGGCGCACCTGGGGCTCCCCGCCCACGGCCGCGGCCAGCTCGGCCAGGGCCGCCTCGGCCGCCGGGCCCGCGGGCCACAGGGCCCATACCTGGCCGCCCTGCTGCCAGCGCTGCACGGCCCCGGCCCGGCGCAGCCTGCGGGCCAGGTCCCGGCCGGCCTGGCTGTCGGCCAGGTGGAAGCGGGCCTCCAACCAGAGGCCTTCTCGGACTAGGGGCGATGGGGTGGTTTTTGTCATGCCATGGCCGCTGCTTATGGTTCCGGGCCCTCCAGGGGCCCGCCCCAGCCTAAACCCAGGGCCCCGGACGCGCAAGGACCTGCTTCGGCTTCACCCAGGGCGAGGGTGGTTTTTTGCGCAAAAAATGGTCCTTCCTATTGCAAACCTGAGAATCAGTTGCCATATTCAATAGAACAAAGGCCAAGATTCGCCCCCCGGGGCAGGAAGGGAGCATCATGGTTGAAGTTAGCTCGGCCGCCAGCAAGGCCATCCAAGATTTCATGAAGGAGAAGAATATCACTTCTCCTCTGCGTGTATTCCTGCAATCAGGCGGCTGAGGGGGCCCCTCCCTGCGCTTGGTTCTGGATGAACCAAAGGACACCGACGAGAAGTACGAAGTGGACGGTCTGACCTACCTCATCGACAAGGACCTGAGCAAGATGAGCGGCAAGGTCAGCGTGGATTTCATCGACAACGGTTGGCAGCAGGGCTTCACCGTGGCCTCGGAGATTCCGCTGGGCAGCGGCGGCTCCTGCTCCAGCGGCACCTGCGGCGACAGCTGCAGCGTCTAAGCTGAGCACCTGTCTACGCGGGGCGGGCCCGGCCGGGCCCGCTCCGCGTTATTTCCGGGGCCTGTCAGGGCACTCATCGGCCCGGCCCGTGGGCCGCCCGCCTAAGCATCAGAAAAATTCATACTTATTCCCCTTGCTTCCTGGGCAAGGCGTAACCATATTTGAAAATACCAACGCGGCAACGGCCGCCCAGCGAAAGGAAGTAGCATGATTGAAGTCAGCCCGGCGGCCAGCGAGGCCATCGCCGCCTTCATGAAGGAAAAGGGCCTGGACTCCCCCCTGCGCGTCTTCTTGCAGTCCGGCGGCTGCGGAGGCCCCTCCCTGCGCCTGGTCATGGACGACAGGAAAGACGGCGACGAGGAGTTGAAGGTAGACGGTCAGAGCTACCTCATCGAGGAAAACCTGAGCAAGCTCAGCGGCAAGGTCACCGTGGATTTCGTGGACAACGGTTGGCAGAAGGGCTTTACCGTGGCCTCGGAGTTCCCGGTGGGCGGCGGCGGCTCCTGCTCCAGCGGGGGCGGCTGCGACTGCTGCGGCTAGCTCCACCTGAATCCGCCGGAGGCGGGCCGCGCGCCCGCCTTCGCTTTTTTAGGTCACGAAGCGGCCCAGGCGCTCGCGCAGGGCCGGGGCCGCCGGGGCCGGGGCCTGGCCCAGGGCCGCGGCCACGGCCTTGAGGCAGGTTTCCAGCACCGAGGCGTGCGGCGCGCGGCGCTGCAGGGCGGCCTGCAGGGTGGCCAGGTCCGCGGCCAGGTCCGCGGCGGCCGGCCCCGCCAGGCCCAGCGCGCCGGCCTGGCCGATCTCCTTCAGCAGCGCGCCCAGGTCCGCGGCATTGTCCGGGCTGGGGGCGCCGTCCAGCTCGGCCTGGCCGGCCTCGGTCAGGCGCACCCCGCCGCTGAGGCTGGCCATCTCCAGCAGGCCCTGGGTCATCAGGTCCAGGGAGAGCTGCTCGGTGGCTGCGTGGTCCAGGCCCAGGGCCTCGCCGGCCCGCCACATGTTGGCCTTGGCCCCGGCCGCGGCCAACCGGCGCAAGAACTCCAGGCGCTTCAAGTCCTCCATGACCACTCCTGACCGGCCGCGCTCTGTGCGGGGCCTATCCCAGGCTGACACGCGCCGGCCGCCCGGTCAAGAGTCGCCCACTGTGCTATAGTTAGCCCGCAGCCAATTACCCGCTGTTAAAAGGAAAACCGCCCGTGGCCGCCAGCACCTGGCCCCTGCAGGAACACCACCAGAAGCTCCTGGCCCAGGAGCAGGGAGCCCTGCGCCAGGACCCCGGCGGCCGCCTGCAGGTGGCCCTGATCTTCCCCAACACCTACCAGGTAGGCATGGCCAACCTGGGCCTGCAGACCGTGTACCGGCTGGTCAACGAACGGCCCGACGCCCTGTGCGAGCGGGTGTTCCTGCCCGACCGCCAGGAGGAGGCTCTCTACGCCAAGACCGGCGCGCCGCTGTTGTCCCTGGAGTCCTCGCGGCCCCTGGGCGAGTTCGACCTGGTGCTGGCCAGCATATGCTTTGAGAACGACGAGCCCAACCTGGTGCGCATGCTGACCCACGGCGGCCTGGGCAGCCGCGCGGCCCAGCGCCGGGGGCCGCTGGTCATCGCCGGCGGGGTGGCGCCCATGCTCAACCCCGAGCCCCTGGCCGAGGTGGTGGACGGGTTTCTGTTGGGCGAGGCCGAGGTGGTGCTGCCGCCCTTCCTGGAGGCCCTCTTGGCCGGGCCGGGCGGCGAGCGCCAGGAGCTGCTGGCCGCCCTGGGCCGCGGCGTGACTGGCTTCTACACCCCGGCCTTCTACGACGCGGCCTACGCCGACGACGGCGTCCTGGCCTCCTTCACGCCTCGGGCCGGCCTGCCCGCACGGGTGGCGGCGCCCAAGTACCGGGGCCCGGCCGCGGGTCTGGCCCGCAGCCTGATCACCGCGCCGGGCACTGAGTTCGGGCACATGACCCTCATCGAGGTGGGGCGCGGCTGCGGCCACGGCTGCCGCTTCTGCGCAGCCGGGCACCTGTTCCGGCCGCCCCGCCTGGGCGCGGCGGCGGACTTCGCCGAGGCTGCGGCAGCGGCCGCGGCCGGCGGCGGCAAGGTGGGCCTGGTCTCGGCGGCGGTGAGCGACCTGGCCGACGTGGATGAGCTGGCCGCCTGCATCCTGGGGGCCGGGGGCAGCTTGTCGGTGTCCAGCCTGCGCGCCGATTGCCTGAGCCCGGAGCTGGCCGCGGCCCTGGCCGCCAGCCGCCACCAAACCGTGGCCCTGGCCCCGGAGGCGGGCAGCGAGCGCCTGCGCCGGGTGATCAACAAGCACCTCAGCGAGGCGGACTTGGTGCGGGCCGTGGAGCGGCTGGTGGCCGCCGGGGTGCCCAACCTGCGCCTGTACTTCATGCTGGGCCTGCCCAGCGAGACCGAGGACGACGTGGCGGAGCTGATCGGCCTGGCCGGCCGCCTGCGCCAGCAGGTGGTGAGCTTCTCCCGGGCCAAGGGCCGCCTGGGCCGGGTCACGGTGAGCCTCAACGCCTTCGTACCCAAGCCCTGGACCCCCTTCCAGTGGGAGCCCATGGCCCCCCTGAAGCTGATCAAGGCCCGCCTGGACCGGGTGCAGAAGGCCCTGGCCGGCGTTGCCAACCTCAAGGTGATCCACGACGTGCCCAAGTATGCCCGCCTGCAGGCGGTGCTGGCCAGGGGCGACCGCCGCCTGACCCCGCTGTTGGAGGCCCTGGCCGGGGGCGCGCCCCTGGAGCGGGCCTACGCCCAGGCCGGGGTGGACCCGGACTTCTACGCCCTGCGCCGGCGGGCCAAAGAGGAGCTGTTGCCCTGGGCCTTTGTTGACCACGGCATCCAGCCGGAATATCTTTGGGCCGAGGCCGAGCGGGCCCGCCGCATGGCGCTGAGCCCGCCCTGCGAACCAGCCACCTGCCGCCGCTGCGGCGTCTGCGCGTGAGGCCATGGACCAGCACGAGATAGAAAAGTTCTTGCGCGATCCTCGCTCCCTGCTGGAGCTGGAGAAGCGCGACCCCCGCCGGGCCGAGGCCCTGTGGCAGGGCCTGACCCCGGCGCAGCGCCTGCAGGCGGTGCTGGCGGTGCGCGGCCTGGAGCGCGAGCGCCTGATCGTGCTGGCCGCCGACAGCCGGGAGCTGGTGCAGGCCCTGGCCCCGGACGAGTTCGCCTCCACGGCCCTGGAGCTGGGCCCGGACGACGCCGGGGCCCTGATCGAGATGTGCTCGGACCAGCAGCTCACCTATTTGCTGGACCTCACCGGCTGGCTCAAGGAGCGCTTCGTGCCCCAGCGCTACCAGGTCTGGCTGCCCCTGGTGCTGGAGGCCGGCGCCGGCCGCCTGCAGCGCTGGCTGGCCTCCACGGACCTGGAGGTGCTCGGCCTTTTGATGCGCCACTGGCTGCGGGTGGTCAAGTGGCTGCCCAGCCAGGACGAGCAGGAGCCGCCCGACGACCTGCCCGCCTTCACCCTGGACAACGTTTACCACCTGGAGCTGCGCGACAAGGACGCCCAGGGCTTCGTGGCCCAGGTGCTGGTGCTCATGAAGAGCGAGCTGCCCGAGCTCTACGGCCAGGTGATGGAGTCCCTGCTCTGGGAAGAGCCCGTGGAGCTGGACGAGTACGCCTCCCGCTGGCGGCGGGGACGCCTGGCCGACCACGGCTTCCCGGACCGGCAGGAGGCCCTGCAGCTCTGGGCGGCGCCCGCCAGCGGCGAGAGCGACTGGCAGCAGAAAGCCCCCAAGCAGCCGCCCGCCGCGGCGGCCCAGTTGCACTCGGACGCCAACCTGAGCCTGCTGCCCGAGCACGAGCAGCTACCGGCGCTGGCCGCCGAGTTGGACGGCCCGGCCCGGGAGGCGCTGCTCACCGAGCTGGCCTATGTGGCCAACTGCGGGGTGGCGGCCCTGGAGGCGGACCCGGCCGCGCCCGAGGAGGTGGCCCGGGCGGCGCGGGAGAGCCTGGGCCTGGTGAACCTGGGCCTGGGGGTGCTGGCCGCCGGCGATCAGGGCCGGGCCCGCAGCATCCTGGCCCGCCTGAGCCTGGCCGCCCTGGCCCGGCAGGGCGCGGCCGCCCTGCGCCGCCTGAACCGCCGCGCCTGGGCGCTGCTCAAAGAAGGCTGGCTCAAGGACCTGCCCACCGGCCTCTACGTACTGGACCACCCCCTGGACCGCTGGCTGGCCGGCCTGGTCTTCCCGCGGCCGCGCTGCTTTGACCCCAAGCTGCCCGCCGGCCGCGAGTACCGCTCCTTTTTGAGCCTGGCCGACCTAGCGGCGGCCGAGACGAACCTGAGCCAGGCCGAGTTCTGGGGGCAGCTCCTGTTCGAGTTGCTGGCCATCGACCCCCGGCAGGCGGCGGCGCTGTTCAACAAGCCCTTCCTGCCCGCCGACCCCGAGGAGATCAAGCTCAGCCATCTGCTGGGCACCTGGCTGGCCCGCCGCGCCCTGGGCCTCACGGGCCTGGAGCCCATACCCCTGGCCCAACTGCCGGCGGCGGTGGCGGCCCTGCAGGAGGGCCTGGCCGGAGAGCTGGCCCGTGAGGTGGAGCGCTCGCTGGAGGCCTTGACCGACCCGGCCCAAGTGCGGCTGGCCCAGCGGTCGCTGAACGGTGCGCTGGCCTCGCTCAAGCGCGACCTGGGCCGCCTGGACCCCCAGGGCGAGCTGGACCCGCGCTTCGTGGGCGGCCTGGTGTTGGCCCGGTGAGGGACGAACAGACCCAGATCAAGCAGGTGCGCCGCATCTTCAGCCGGGTGGTGCCCTTCTACGACCTGCTCAACCATTTGCTCAGCTTCGGCCAGGACATCCACTGGCGGATCTTCACGGCCCGCTGCCTGCGGCCCGGCCCCCTGGGCCGGGTGCTGGACGTGGCCACCGGCACCGGCGACCTGGCCCTGGCCATCGCCGCCCGTCCCGAGCGGCCGCTGGTGGTGGGCCTGGACCTGGTGCCGGCCATGCTGGGACCGGCCGTCAAGAAGGCCGCCCGCCGCGGGGCTCGCCTGCGCCTGCTGGCTGGGGACGGCACCCGCCTGCCCTTCGCCGACCAGTCCTTCGACGCGGTGACCATCGCCTTCGGCATCCGCAACATCCCCCGCCGCCACGACGCGCTCCGGGAGATGCGCCGGGTGCTGGCGCCGGGGGGAAGGCTGTATGTGCTGGAGTTCGCCACCCCGGCCAGCGGCCTGTGGCACCGTATCTACGCGCGCTACCTGGTGCACCTGCTGCCCCGGCTGGCGGGCCTCATCGCCGGCGACGTGGACAGCTACCGCTATTTGGCCGAGACCATCTTGGAGTTCCCGCCGCCCAAGGCCTTCCGGGCCGAGTTGGCCGCCGCCGAGCTAGTGGCGCCGCGCTCCTATGCCCTGACCAAGGGCGTGGCCTGGCTGCACGTGGCCGAGCGGCCCGGCCTCACAGGGGGCGGGCGATGACGCTGACCTTCTTGTCCAGGTAGAGGCCGTAGAGGCGCACGGCCCGCTCCAGGTAGTGGGAGAAGGGCATATTGTGCTGCCGGGCCTTGGCCCGGGCCCGCTCCAGGACGGTCACGTCCATCACCACCGTGGCCGAGACCCGCAGCTTGTCCGGCTTTGGTTCGGCTTTGCTCGCCGGCATGGGACTACCCCTTTTCGGGCGCTGTGCTATATTGGGGCCCGCCGCACCCGGCGAGGCCCGTTCGGCTGGAGTATAGCATGCGCCTGACCTTCCTGGGCACCAGCGGGGCCTGGGGCCTGCCCGAGCACCGCTGCCCCTGCGCCACCTGTTGCCATCTGCGCGCCATAGGCGAGCGCCGCACCCGCACCAGCCTGTGGCTGGAGGGGCCGGCCCGCCTGCTCATCGACCCCGGCCCGGACCTGCGTGCCCAGCTCATGCGCCACGACCTGCTCCGGCCGGATGCGGTACTCATCACCCACGAGCACGGCGACCACTACCTGGGCCTGGACGAGCTGGAGTGCTTCCGGCGCAGCCTGCCCCGGGAGGAGTGGCGGCCCATCCCGGTCTACGCCAGCGCCGCGGCCTGGCAGCAGATCGAGCCCCGCTTCGGGTATCTCTTGGGGGCGCTGTTGGAAAAGCGCCTGGCCCAGCCGGGCCAGGCGCTGGCCGGCGCACCCTTCGGCCCGGCCCTGGCCGCCCGGCCCGTCAAGACCGACCACGGCCCCTTGCCCCAGGGCGCCGTGGGCTACGTGATCACTGACCGCAGCGGGCCGCATACCGTGAGCCTGGGCTATACCAGCGACCTGGTGCGGGCCCTGGAGCCCTCGGGCTTCGCCGGCCTGGACGTGCTGGTCTGCCAGTGCCACTTCCTGCACGAGCCCGCGCACAACCGGGCCCACCACATGTCCCTGCAGCGGGCCCTGCCCCTGCTGCGGGCCTGGGACCCGGGGCGGGTGTACTTTGTGCACCTGTCCTGCCAGGACTTCCTGCCCGGCGACGAGGCGGCCAACCGCATGCTCAAGAAGTACGCCCCGGCCGACCCGCTCACCGATCCCGCCGGCCGGCCCTACGCCCCGCCCCAGGACCAGGCCTCCTGGCAGGCCCTGGTGGAGCGGGTATTCGCGGACCAGGGCCTGGCCATGGTGGCCACGGTGGCCTTTGACGGCCTGCAGGTGGAGCTGGCTCCGCGTGCGCGCTAAGGCCGCATGGCTGGCCCTCTTGTGCCTGGCCCTGCTGCTGGCCGCCGGGCCGGCCCAGGCCGAGGTCAAGGTCCGGGTGCTGTGCATCAACGACGGCGACACCATCACGGTCATGCTCAAGGGCCGGCCGGAGCGGGTGCGCCTCATCGGAGTGGACGCGCCGGAGATGGTCCACAGCCAGGGCCTGGCCCGGCGGGCCCGGCGCCACGGCCGCACGGCCAAGCAGGTGACGGCCCTGGGCGCGGCCTCGCGGGGGGCGGTGCTGTCAGTGCTGGCCCCGGACGATGAGGTGCGCCTAGTCTGGGGCCCTCAGCGCCGCGACGACCACCGCCGCCTGCTGGCCTACGTGTATCTGGCCGACGGCCGCCTGCTCAACCGCTGGCTCATAGAAGAGGGTTGGGCCCGGGCCTACCATCGCTTCGAGCACAAGTACAAGCAGGAGTTTCTGCGTCTGGAAAACGAGGCCCGGCGGGCGCGGCGAGGACTTTGGGCCCAGGGCGGGCCTTAAACTTCAGGTTCGGCGCAGCCGGGGCCGCTCGTCGGCGTCCAGCTCCAGGATCAGGCCGTAGGCGCGGGCGATTTCCACGGCCGGCCGGCCCAGCAAGAGCGTCAGCTCGGCGGCGGCGTAGCCGTAGCGGTCGCTGATGGCCGCGCGCAGGCCGTGGTCCTGCTCCAGGACGGCCAGGGCCTCGGCGGCTGCCTGGTCCTCGCCCTGCGCGGCCCGGCCCAGCAGCCCGGCCAGGCGGGCGGCGGGCAGCTTGCGCTCGAACTCCGCGGCCAGGGCCAGGGCCGTGTCGTCGCCGGCCAATACCTGCTCCCGACCCAGGCGGGGGCGGCCTTCCAGCTGGCCGGCGTGGCGGCCGGACCAGCACTCCAGCCAGCGGCACTGCAGGGGCCGCTGGGCATAGATGGCGCAGCCGGCCGCGCCCAGAAACAGGCAGGCCCCATCCGGGGCCTCGCGCAGCTTGATCAGCTCTTGATCCAGCACCTGCCGCCGGCCCAGGCGGGCGGAGTGGACCTCCTCGCCGGCGCGCAGGGTGTAGAAATGCTGCCGGCCCGGCCCCTCTGGCCCCAAGAGGGCCAGGTCCTCCTGGTACAGGGTGGGGCTGCTCACCCGGCAGCAGGTGCCGCAGCCCAGGCAGCGGGCCGTGCCGGCCAGCTCGGCCAGGCGCCCGGCCAGGGCCGCCTGGCTGCCGGGGCCGGCGGCCAGCAGGCCGCAGAGCGCCGCGTCGCCGGCCAGCACCGCGGCCGCGCCCGCCGCGTCGCAGCCGCGCAGCTCCGTGAGGGCCGCGGCCACAGCCTGGGCCGCCGCAGAGGGGCCCTGGGCCATGGCCCGGGCCAGACGTTCGGTCAGGGATTGCGTGGGCGGCATGGCGGCTGGCCGCGCGGGGGCGGCCTCAGACCTTGAGGCCCAGGGCCGCGTCCAGCAGGCGGCGGGAGTTGGCCCGGCACTGTTGCACCTGCGCCTCCTCCAGGCCGGCGCAGCGGCCCACTTTCTGGGCGAACTCCCAGTCGATGAGGTCGTGGGGGGCGTGGGCGTCGGTGTTGATGCACAGCCCGGCCCCGGCGGCCAGGCCCAGCTTGGCCACCCGGCCGTTGCCCAGGCTGTGGCCGCCCCGGGCGCTGATCTCCAGCAATACGCCCTTGGCCGCGGCCAGGTCTGCCTCCTGGGCGGTGAGCAGGCCGGGGTGGGCCAGGATGTCCACGCCGGCCTCGATGGCCGCCCGGTTGGTGCCCGGCGCCACCGGCTCCACCGGGCTTTCGCCGTGCACCACCACGATCTGGGCCCCCAGGTCGTAGGCTTGGCGGGCCAGGGGCGCGATCAGCTCCGGCGGCAGGTGGGTCAGCTCGATGCCGGCGATGGTCTTGATGCGGTGGTGCTGGTTAAGCTCGTCGGCGGCGGCGCGCAGGCGCGGTACCACCAGCTCCAGGTTGCTCATGTCGCCGTGGTCGGTGAGCGCCACCGCCATGAGCCCCAGGTTCTCGGCCCGCTGCACCAGCTCCGAGGGCAGCAGCTCGCCGTCGCTGAAAATGGTATGGGTGTGCAGATCGATCACCGCTGGCCTCGCTTGCCGGCCGGGGCCGGGGCCCCCGCCAAAGAATCTACATCTTGTACTTGCCGAAGTCCTCGGGGTCCATGCTCTCCAGGATGTCCTCCCAGCTCTTGTCGGCCTCGGCCCGGCCGCCCTGGCCCGGCACCTGGGACTGCTCCAGCACCTTCTCGGCCACGAAGATGGGCGCCTCGGCCCTGAGGGCCAGGGCGATGGCGTCCGAGGGACGGCTGTCCATGGTGGAGGCGCCCTGGGGGCCCTCCAGGTGGATCAGGGCGTAGAAGGTGTTGTCCTTGAGCTCGGTGACCTCCACCCGGTTCACCGAGCAGCCCAGATGCCCGATCAGGTTCTTGAGCAGGTCGTGGGTCATGGGGCGCGAGAAGGCCACCTTCTCCAGCTCGCTGGCGATGGCCGTGGCCTCCAGCAGGCCGATCCAGATGGGCAGGGTCCGCTGGCCGGCCTCGTCCTTGAGGATCAGGATGGGGCTGTTGGTGGCCGGGTCGATGGTGAGCCCGTGCACGGTCATCTGTATCATGACGCCTCGCTCCCCAGGGCGGGCGCCAGGCTGCCCAGCAGGGAGTTCTCCCGCCCCTGTTCAATGCGCACCTTGACCAGCCGCCCCACCAGCTCCGGGCCGCCGGGGAAGTTGACCATGCGGCCGACCCGGCAGCGGCCCCCCATCAGCCCGCGTCCCTTCTTGTCCGGCCCCTCCACCAGCACCTCGGCCGTCTGGCCCTCCAGCCCCCGGTGCAGCGCCAGGCTTATGTCCCGCTGCAGGGCCTGCAGGCGCGAGAGGCGCTCGGCCTTGACCGAGCCGGCCAGCTTGCCGGCCATGCGCGCCGCCCGGGTGAAGGGCCGGTCGGAGTACTTGAAGCTATATAGAAAATCGTATCTGACTTCGCTGAGTAGACTCAAGGTCTCTAGAAAATCTTCCTCGCTTTCGCCCGGAAAGCCCACGATCACGTCCCCGCCCAGGGCCACCCCCGGCGCGGCCTCGCGCAGCCGGCGCACCAGCTCCAAATACTGCCTTCGGGTGTAGCCGCGGCCCATGGCTTTGAGCACCCGGTCGCTGCCGGCCTGGGCCGGCAGGTGCAGCTGCTCCATGACCTTGGGCTCACTCGCCAGGGTCTCGATCAGGGCCGGGCTCAGGTCCTTGGGGTGGCTGGTGGTGAAGCGCAGCCGCCACAGGCCCTCCACCCGGGCCAGGCGCCGCAGCAGGCCGGCGAAGTCCAGGGCGCCCTCCGGGTCCTGGTAGGAGTTGACGTTCTGGCCCAGCAGGGTGATCTCGCGCACGCCGCCGGCGGCCAGGGACTCGGCCTCGGCCAGCAACTCGGCCGCGGGCCGGCTCTGCTCGCGGCCGCGCACGTAGGGCACCACGCAGTAGGCGCAGAAGTTGTCGCAGCCGCGCATCACCGTGACCAGGGCTTTGAGGCCGGGCCGGGCGGCCGGGGCCAGGGCCAGCG
Organism: Thermodesulfobacteriota bacterium; assembly: GCA_040751985.1. GTDB lineage: Bacteria > Desulfobacterota > Desulfarculia > Desulfarculales > Desulfarculaceae > Desulfoferula. The sequence continues at coordinate 30,728 of JBFMFU010000047.1, forward strand.
CGGCCGGCGCGGTCTCGGTCAGGGCCCGGCGGCGGCCCTGCTGGGCCTCGGCCACCAGCTCGGGCAGGCGCTCCAGGGCGCTGGTGCCGAAGACGAAGTCCAGGTGCGGGATCTGCTTGAGCAGGCGGTCGCCCTCCTGCTGGGCCACGCAGCCGCCCACGCCGATGAGCATCCCCGGCCGGGCCTCCTTGAGCCGCTTGAGCGCCCCCACGTAGGAGTAAACCTTCTGCTCGGCCCGCTCGCGCACCGAGCAGGTATTGAGCACGATCAGGTCCGCGCCCTGGGGCTGGTCCACCTCCACGTAGCCCAGCCCGGCCAGCAGCCCGGAGATGCGCTGGGAGTCGTAGGCGTTCATCTGGCAGCCGAAGGTGGCTATGTGCACGCTTCTCTGCGGCGCGGAGCCGGACATGGCGGGTTTCCCAATGTCGGTGAAAGTATGCTAGAAAAACTATACCTTGGGCCGGTGGCTATGCAAGGACTTTGCCCCGCAGGCCCAGGACCGCGCGCGGGAGGCCGGCCATGATACCACTGCGGGACGAAAACCCCACCCAGCACTTGCCCGTGGTCACCCTGGGGCTCATCGGCCTGAACCTGGCGGTGTTCGTCTACCAACTCCTGCTGCCCCCGCAGGCCGAGTACGTGTTCCTGCACCAGTACGGGGTGGTGCCCGCCTGGCTCACCGGCCAGGCGCCGGTGCCGGGCCAGTTGTCCTGGCTGCCCCAGCCCCTGACCCTCATCACCTGCATGTTCCTGCACGGCGGCATCTTCCACGTGGCCGGCAACATGCTCTACCTGTGGATCTTCGGCAACAACATCGAGGACGTGCTGGGCCCGCTGCGCTTTGTCGTCTTCTATCTGGTGGGCGGGGTGGCGGCCAGCCTGGCCCACGTGCTGGTGGACCCCGGCTCGACCCTGCCCATGGTGGGGGCCTCGGGGGCCATCGCGGCGGTGCTGGGGGCCTACTTACTGCTCTACCCCCGGCACAAGGTGGTGGTGCTGATCTGGTTCTTCTTCTACCTGCAGTTGGTGCGGGTGCCGGCCATGCTGGTGCTGGGGGTCTGGTTCCTGCTGCAGATACTGGGCAGCGGCGGCCAGGGCGTGGCCTGGATGGCCCACGTGGGGGGCTTCGTGGTGGGGCTGGTGCTGATCCGCTTCTTTATGCCCCGGCCCCGCCGCTTGAGCTAGCCCGCCTTACTTGACCGGCCCCTTCACCTCCAGGCGGCCCACCTCTTCCAGGCGGATGCGGTAGTTGCCGTAGTCGGTCTTGCCGGTGGCCTGCAGCTCGGGCTTGACCTGCATCTGCACCTGCTTGCCGTCGGCCAGGGTCAGGGCGGCGTTGAGCTTGCCCTGGGTCTTGCTGAAGGCCACGGTGCGCACCTTGGCCAGGGGCACGGCCATCTCGCCCAGGCCCATGCGGCCCAGCACGAAGTCCTGGCCTTCGATGGAGAACTCCTTCAGCGCCACCTGGACGCCCTGTACGTCGGTGAGCACCACCAGATAGTTGCTGCGGGGTTCGGGGATGCTGGTGGGGCCCTCTCCGCCCCCGATGCCCATGGCCAGGAGCAGAGGCAGGGACAGCAGCAGACAACCTAGGGCCAACAGACGCGCTTTGTGGGCCATAAGGCCTCCTTGCCGGACTTTGGTTAACGGCGCCGGCCCCACGGCGAGCAGGAACGGCCAGGAGCCTATTTTTTGGTAACATGCTCCGGCCCCGCCCGCCAAGAAAAAACCGCGGGTGGCATATTGTTTGGTGGCCGGGGCCGGCCGGTGGTATGCTGAACCTGTCTCCTGCACGCGATGATCTGCCCCGGTTCCCAGCGGGAAAGCATGTGTCTGCCTGATGTTCAGTGAACTGCGCCGCCGTTGGAGCATCATCCCCGCCTGGATAAAAGCCATCCCGGTGGTGGGGCTCTTGATTCTGCTCAGCGCCGCCCATTTTCGCCTGGTGGCGGTCAGCCCGGACCTGGTGCCCCTGGTGCAGCGGCTGTTCTTCCTGCCCCTGTTCATGGCCTGTCTGCTCTTCGGCCTCTGGGGGGGCCTGCTCTGCGCGGCCCTGATCTCCCTTAGCCAGATCCACCCCCTGTTCATGCCCGGCCAGGCCCCCCACGGCCTCCTGGTCATGTCCCTGGAGGTGGGGCTGTACTTCTTCACCGGCATCATCATGGGCCTGCTGGTGGACCGGGAGCGGCGCGAGGCCCGCCGCCTGCAACGGGCGGAGAACCTGGCCCTACTGGGCCAGGCGGCGGCGGCGGTGGCGCACGAGCTCAAGACCCCCCTGGTGGCCATCGGCGGCTTCGCCCAGCGCATCCAGAAGGACCTGGACCAGGGCCACCCCTACCACGAGCAGCTGCGCATCATCGTGGACCAGGTGGCCCACATGGAAAACCTGCTGCGGGAGATGCTGGACTTCACCCGCCCCCTGGAGCTGAAGCTGAGCCGGCAGGACCTGGGGGCCCTGTTCGGCGACGTGCTGGCCCTGGCCTCGCTGTCGGCCAAGGAGTCGGGGGTCTCGCTGAAGGCCGAGCTGCCCCCGCAGGGCCTGAGCGTGCTGGCCGACGGCAGCCGTCTCAAGCAGGTGCTTCTTAATTTGGTGCAGAACGCGGTGCAGGCCTCGCCCCGGGGGGCCGAGGTGCTGCTGCGCGCCCAGAACGACGGCAGCGAGGTGGTGCTCACGGTGCAAGACAAGGGCGTGGGCATCGAGCCCCACGACCTGGAGCGCATCTACTTCCCCTTCTACACCACCAAACGGGGCGGCACCGGACTGGGCCTGGCCATCTGCCAGAAGATCGTCAAGGCTCACGGCGGCCGCCTGAGCGTGGACAGCCGCCCCCAGGCGGGCAGCACCTTCCAGGTGCACCTGCCCCTGAACGGCCCTGCGGCTCAGGCCGCGGCGGCCTAGCCCCAGCGCAGCTTAGTGCGCAGTATCTCGAAGTAATCGCGGAAGGGGGATTGGATCAGGCGCACCGTGTGCTGGGAGCGCCGCACCTGGATCTGGTCGCCGGGATGCAATTCCAGGCCCACCTGGCCGTCGCAGGTCAGGGTGGTCTCCAGGGCGCGGGCGCCCAGGGTGACGCTGAGGGTCATGTCCGGGGCCAGGAGCAGGGGGCGGTTGCTCAGGGCAAACGAGCAGATGGGCGCCACCACGATGCAGTCCAGCACCGGATGGCAGATGGGCCCGCCGGCCGAGAGGTTGTAGGCCGTGGAGCCGGTGGGGGTGGAGATGATCAGGCCGTCGGCCAGGAATGTAGTCAGGGCCGAGCCGTTCACCGCCGCCTGCAGCTCCACGATGCGGGCCAGGGCCGCCTTGTTGATCACCAGGTCGTTGAGGGCCGTGACCTGGGCCAATCGCTGGCCCTGGCGGCGGAGTTGGCCATCCAGCATCAGGCGCGGCGGGGCCTTGTAGTTGCCCTGCAGCACCATCTCCATGGCCGGCAGCATCTCCTCCGGGGCCAGGGCGGTCAAAAAGCCCAGGCCGCCCAGGTTCACCCCCAGGATGGGGGCCGCCTCCAGGCCCGAGGCCACCACCAGGCGCACCGCCCCCAGCATGGTGCCGTCGCCGCCCAGCACCACCACCAGCTCGCCGTCGGACGGCAGGGGGGGCTCGGGGCCGTTGGCGGCGCCGGGCTGGCCCACCCGGGCCTCGCGCAGCACCGCCTCCGAGCCGCGGCCCTCTAGCCAGGCGGCCAGGGACCGGGCCTGCTCGCTGGCGGCCGGGGTGTGGGCCTTGTAGATTATAATCACCTTGGGCACTGCAGCCTCCCAGAGGCACGCTAGCAAAAAAGCTCCCGCCGGCTCAAGGGCATTGACCCGGCCTTGGGGACGCGATGGCCAACGATGATTTCATACAGGCCCTGCAGCAGTCGGTCAAGCAGGAGATAGTCCAGAACTATTTCCGCGAACGGCGCATCATCGAGGAGGAGGTGCTGCTGGTCACCGAGGCGGCCAGCGCCTTTCTGGGCGGGCTGGCCGCCTGGGACAAGGCCGCGGCCATCTTGGGCCGGGCCCTGCTCACCGACCAGGGCGCCCGGCTGTTCTTCGCCCTGGCCGGCCTGCCGCCGCCCGAGCCCCAGGCCGTGGCCCAGGTGGCGCCGGCGGTGGGCCTGCGGCCCATCCGGGGCCTGACCCAGGCCGGCCGCTACCGCAGCCTGGTGGCCGGGCTGTACCAGGGCCTCTGGGAGCAGGCCCAGGAGCTAAAGCAGGAGCGGCAGCGGGCCCTGGAGCTGATGCAGGAGGTCAACGGCGACATCCGCGCCTTCGAGGCCAACCACGACCTGATGACCCTGGCCAGCTACCTGCGCTCCCTGGACCCGGCCGAGCTGCAGCGCCGCAAGATCCTGGGCGTGAACTTCACGGCCGCGGAAAAGGCTCTGTCGGCCGAGGCCCTGTCCTTCCGGCCCCTGAAGCAGGCTGCCATGGGCCTGGACCAGGAGCCGCCCTCCCCCCGCCCGCCCCGCCAGGTGCTGGCCGAGGCCCGGGAGCTGCTCAGAGGCCTGGCCCGGCAGCACCCCCGAGAGCTCAAGCGCTATCTCTGATTACGCCGCGGTTGCGCGCGCCCGGTTTTTTTGCTATTTCGGGGGGGCTGGCCGGCGCGGAGGGACCGTGGACAAGACGAGCCGCAACAAGGTAATGAGCCTGCCCGAGGCGGTGGCTGAGTTGGTGCGCCCCGGCGACAAGGTGGCCGTGGGCTGCGGCCTGGAAGGCTTCATCCCCTTCGCGGCCAGCCACGAGATCATCCGCCAGGGCATCGGCCCCCTGACCCTCATCGCGCCCATCTCCAACATCTGCCTAGACCAGATCATCGCCGCCGGCCTGGCCCAGGGGGTCATCGCGGCCTGGGTGGGCAACGTCTCCACCGGCGTGGGCTACGCCTTCCGCCGGGCAGTGGAGGAGGGCCGGCCCCGGCCGCTCACCGTGTTCAACCACAGCAACTTCTCCCTGACCCTGGCCCTGGAGGCCGGCTCCCGCGGCCTGCCCATGGCCGTGAGCCGCACGCCGCTGGGCAGCGACATCATAAGGGACAGCCCCCACTTCCAGCCCTTCACCTGCCCGCACAGCGGCCAGCGGCTGCTGGCGGTCAAGGCCCTGAACCCGGAGGTGGCCCTGATCCACGTGCAGCTGGCCGACGCGGCCGGCAACGGCCAGGGCTGGGGGGCCAGCGGCTTCACCCGCCAGGCGGCCCTGGCCGCCCGGCGGGTGCTACTGACCTGCGAGGAGCTGGTGGACAGCGAGGTGATCCGCGCCGACCCGGACCGCACCCTGGTGCCGGGGCTGTTGGTGGATGCGGTCTGCCCGGCGCCCTGGGGGGCCCACCCCTCCTCGGTGCAGGGCTACTACAACCTGGACAACGACTTCTTCGTGGACTACTCCCGCCGCAGCAAGGACCCAGAGGAGGCCCAGGCCTGGCTCAAGGAGTGGATTCTGGAGACGCCGGACCGCCGGGCCTACCTGGCCAAGCTGGACCCGGCCCGCCTGGCCAGGCTCGAGGTGAGCCACCCCGCCCCCTCCAGCCCCGTGGAGTACGGCTGGTGAGCCACTACACCCCGGCCGAGATCATGGTGGCCGCCGCCGCCCGCCAGATAAAGGACGGCGAGGTGGTGTTCGTGGGCATGCGCCTGCCTCTCTTAGCCTTCAACCTGGCCACCGCCACCCACGCCCCCCGCGCCCTGGGCCTGTTCGAAAACGGGGTGCTGCGCGACCGGCCGGCCGCGGCCCCCATCATCACCATGGGCGACGCCCCCAACCAGACCCACGCCCTGAAGGTGTGCGGCCTGGAGGAGGTGATGAGCATGCTCAGCCGGGGCCTGGTGGACCTGGGCTTCATCGGCGGGGCCCAGGTGGACCAGTGGGGCCACGTGAACACCCACCGGGTGGAGCTGGGCGGCGGCCGCTTCCGGCGCCTGCCCGGCTCCGGGGGCGGGGCGGACATCGCCTGCCTGGCCGGCCGCTTGCTCATCGTCATGAAGCACGAGCGCCGCCGCCTGGTGCCCCAGGTGGACTTCATCACCTCGCCGGGCTGGGGGCCCCGGCCCGGCTGGCGCCAGGAGCAGGGCCTCACCCAGGGCGGCCCGGCGGCCCTGATCACCTCCCTGGGCGTGTTCACCTTCCCCCAGGGCCGGGCCACCCTGTCCTCCCTGCATCCGGGGGTGAGCCTGGAGCAGGTGGCCGCCGAGACCGGCTGGGAGCTGGCCGTGTCCCCGGCTCTGCAACCCACGCCGGAACCCACCGCCCAAGAGCTTGAGATCATTAGACGATTTGATCCCCAGGGCTTCTGGACCCGCTAAGTTTTTTGGTTGACAAACACCACCCGCCAACTTATAGTTACAATGTAGCTATAATTTAGTTATCATATAGCAGACACCAGGGTGAGGACACAGTATGACCCTGCAGGATAACAAGGCGTAAACCGGCCCGGACCAAGAGTGCCCTATGAGCGATAGCGACAAGACCGCTCCCCTCTCCCCGGCCCCGCCCGGCGAGGCCCCTGGCGAGAGCCGCCACAAGGCCAAGTTCGAGGTCTACGGCGAGGAGATGATCGAAAAAGAGGTCAAGCAGAGCGGCAACTCAGGAAGGGTCTACCTGCCCCCGGAGTGGGTGGGCAAGAACGTCAAAATAATCCGTATCGATTGAGGCGAGTGTCAGGATGGGAGCCTTAAAACTGCGTCCGCTGAGCAAGAAGGATTTACCGGATGTAGAGCGCATCCAGGCCCACATCACCCGCCAGCCAGTGCCCCAGGCCTGGATGGACATGGTGGCCGAACACGTGAACCAGCAGTACCGCATGGGGCTGGTGGCCGAGCTGGACGGGGACGCGGTGGGTTTCATCCTGGGAGAGATAAAGATCGGCGGCTTCGGCACCGAGCTCTCCGGCTGGCTGGAGGTGGTGGGCGTGGAGCCGGAGCACATGGGCGCCGGCGTGGGCGCCGCCCTGGCCGGCGAGCTGTTCGAGGAGTTGGCCCGCCGGGGAGTCAAAGAGGCGCTCACCGCGGTGCGCTGGGACCGGGGCGACATGCTGGCCTTTTTCAAGAAGGTGGGTTTTGACCAGAGCCCCTTCATCAACCTGCGCCGCAGCGGAGACTAGCCTGCCGACAAACCTGGTTCTCTCAGGAAATCCTAGCGGCGGCCGCTGCCGGGACCCGCGGCCGAAAATGGAGTGGTTGGTGGCCTAAGCCCGCGACGCCGAATCCGAGAGCCTTGGCTGCCGGCCGGCCATCCCACTCTCGCGAGGTACGAGATGAGATACGCAGAAACCGGTTTCAACTTAGAGGTCGATCTGACCCGCGGGAGCATCGACCGGGTAGCCACCGACCCCCAAGACACCGAGCTGTATCTGGGCGGCCTGGGCACCAACGCCAAGATCCTCTGGGACCGGGTGCCCCCGGAGGTGGAGCCCTTTTCGCCGGAAAACCTGCTGATCTTCGCCGCCGGCCTGCTCTGCGGCACCCCAGCCACCGGCTGCAACCGCACCATCGTCTCGACCTTTTCGCCCCAGACCCGCCTGATGGCCTTTTCCATGATGGGCGGCTTCTGGGCCCCGGAGCTGAAGTACGCCGGCTATGACAAGGTGATCATCCGGGGACAGTCTCCGGAGCTGGTCTATCTGTGGATCCACAACGACAAGGTGGAGATCCGCGACGCCGCGCACCTGAAGGGCAAGGGCGCCATCGAAACCGCCGAGCTGATCAAGCAGGAACTCAAGGAGCCCAGGGCCCAGGTGGCCGCCATCGGCCTGGCCGGCGAGAACCGGGTCTTCTTCGCCTCCATCGAGCAGGGCCGCTCCAGCGCCAGCCGGGGCGGCATCGGCGCGGTGATGGGCGACAAGAGGCTCAAGGCCATCGCGGTGCGCGGCACCAAGGACATCAGCGTGGCCCAGCCGGCCGAGTACATGGCCCTGTGCAACGAGGTGCTGGAGTACATCAAGTTCCGCAACGCCAACCCCATTCCGGGCGTGATGCCCATCCTGGCCGGGCTGGGCTCCCCGCAGGAGATGAAGGTCCACGACGAGAAGTGGCACACCGAGAACTTCTGCTGGGGCAACTCCCGGGTGCGGCGCAAGGACTTCTGGAACGAGGAGATCGCCAAGAACTGGGCCGAGACCCTGGACAACATGCGCACCCGGCTGATCAGCTGCTACAACTGCCCCATGACCTGCGGGGCCACCATCTCCCCGCCGGGCATGCCCACCTACATGATGAAGTGCTTCTCCAAGCTCACCTACACCATGGCCGCCTTCGCGGACCTGGAGTTCGGCCTGGGCATCGCCCAGAGCGCCACCGAGTACGGGGTGGACGGCTTCTCGGCGCCCCAGGTGATGGCCTTCGCCCTGGAGCTATTGGAGAACGGCATCCTCAGCGACGCCGACTTTCCGGGCATGCCCGAGGACAACGAGGGGCGCTTCTACTACCTGCTGGACAAGATCGTGCGTCGGGAGGGCATCGGCGACGTGTTGGCCAACGGCACCTACTGGGCGGCCAAGCAGATCGGCAAGGGCGCCGAGGCCTTCGCCCACAACAACATCAAGAAGCACGAGCAGCTGCCCCTGAAGCTGTCCATGCTCAACCCCATCTACTTCCTGATGTACGCCACCGGCGAGAAGATCAACATCACCCAGATCGAGGGCCAGTTCCCCCAGGCGCCCTTCCCCACCCGGGAGGAGCGGGAGGCCTTCGTCAAGGACTGGTTCCAGGTCCCCCACGAGGGGTTCAAGCAGTACCTCCTGGACTGGGAGATGCGCGGCGAAAAATCCATGCCCTTCTACCCCACGGTGCAGATGTGCTGCGAGATCGTGGACTGGCAGGAGCGCATGCACTACATCGACGACGCCCTGGGCATGTGCGCCGGCCTGTCCTCGTTCCCCCTGAAGCCGCCCTACCACATCCACAACTACCCCAAGTTCATCTCGGCCGGGGCCGGCATCGAGATGGACGAGGATAAGCTGACCCTGGCCATCAAGCGCTACCGCACCCTGGTGCGGGCCAACAACATCCGCCGGGGCATGAGCCGCAAGGACGAGAAGCCGCCCAAGGACCACTGGAAGAAGAGGTTCCCGGAGCTGGAAAAGGAGCTGCTGGACACCTACTACCAGTTCAAGGGCTGGAACCAGCAGGGCATCCCCACCAAGGAGTCCCTGCACGAGCTGGGCCTGGACTTCGTCTACGAGGACTTCGTTAAGCGGGGCGTCTATCAAGAGGCACAGGAGGCTTCCTCGGAAGAGGCTGTGGTGGAGGAGAAGCTGCAGCAGAGCGGAGGGAGCGCAGCGTGAAGGGCCAGAAAAAAACCAAGATCGTGAAGTCCATCAAGGTGGACGCGGACAAGTGCAACGGCTGCCGGGCCTGCGAGGTGATCTGCTCGGCCTTTCACAGCGCGCCCAAGTACAGCGGCAACAACCCGGCCCGCTCGCGCATCCGGGTGGTGCGCGATCCTCTGAGGGACATCTACGTGCCCATCTACGCCGGCGAGTACACTGCGGCCGAGTGCATGGGCCGGGACAAGTACGTGATCGACGGCAAGGAGTACGAGGAGTGCGCCTTCTGCCGGGCCTCCTGCCCCTCCCGGGACCTGTTCAAGGAGCCCGACTCCGGTCTGCCCCTGAAGTGCGACATGTGCGAGGGCGAGGACGAGCCCCTGTGCGTCAAGTGGTGCCTGGTGGACGCCCTGACCTACGAGGAGCGCGAGGAGGAGGTAGAGGAGGAGGAAAAGCCCGAGGAGATGGAGCTAGGGCTGGAGGCGCTGGCCAAGAAGTTCGGCCTGGAGAAGGTCACCGACGCCGTGGCCCGCATGGCGATGCAGAAGCGGGGCTACGACCTCGAGGAAGCCAAGAAGGAATAGGGCCCCGCCGTGGAGAACGTTGCCGATTACAAAGAGATCGTCGATCTCATCAAGGCCGGCGGCGGGGAGGCCTTCAAGCGCTGCTTCCAGTGCGGGCTGTGCGACACCCTCTGCCCCTGGAACCGGGTGCGCAGCTTCAGCATGCGCAAAATCGTGCGTCAGGCCACCTTCGGCCTGACCGACATCGAGAGCGAGGACATCTGGCGCTGCACCACCTGCGGCCGCTGCCCGCAGCGCTGCCCCCGGGATGTCAAGCAGATCGAGTCCGGCGTGGCCCTCCGGCGCATCGCCACCGAGTACGGCGTCTTCCCCAACGCAGTCAAGCCCATCCGCACCATCAGCGGCAGCCTGATCGGCGAGGGCAACCCCCTGAGCGAGGAGCGTAAGAACCGGGCCAACTGGGCCGAGGGCCTCTCGGTGCCCACCTTCAGCGAGGGCACGGAGTACCTCTACTTCCCCGGCTGCTACCTCTGCTATGACCCGCGGCTGAAGAAGGTGGCCAAGGCCACGGCCAAGCTGCTTAACCAAGCCGGGGTGGACTACGGCATCCTGGGCGCCAAGGAAAACTGCTGCGGCGAGAGCATCCGCAAGACCGGCGACGAGGAGCTGTTCAAGCGCCTGGCCCGGGAGAACATCAAGACCTTCGTGGACAACGGCGTCAAGAAAATCCTGGTCTCCTCGCCCCACTGCTACCACACCTTCAAGAACGAGTACCGCGAGTTTCGGGTGGACTTCGAGGTGGTGCACATCTCCCAGTTCCTGCTGCAGCTCATCAAACAAGGCCGGCTGGAGATCAAAAAGGAGTTCGCCAAGAAGGTCACCTACCACGACCCCTGCTACCTGGGCCGGCACAACGGCGTCTACGAGGAGCCGCGGGAGCTGCTGCGCCAGGTGCCGGGCCTGGAGCTGCAGGAGATGCCCGACAACCTGCGCGACAGCCTGTGCTGCGGGGGCGGTGGCGGCAGGATATGGATGGAGACCCCCAGCAGCGAGCGCTTCTCCAATCTGCGCCTGGCCCAGGCCGTGGAGCTGGGGGCCGAGGTGCTGGTCACCGCCTGCCCCTATTGCATCGCCAACTTCGAGGACAGCCGCCTGGCCCTGGCCGACAGCCAAGGCGCCGAGCAGGAAGGCAAGCCGCTGATCGAGATCAGGGACCTGACCGAGGTGATACAGGAGGCGGTTTAGCCCCAGGGCCGGCGAAAGCGAGGAAAGATGGAAAACGAACCCACGGTGAAAGACAAGATCCAGCAGCTACGCAAGAGCATGGAGAGCGGCCACTTCGGCGACGTAATGGTGGTGGGCGGCGGCATCAGCGGCATCCAGGCCTCGCTGGACCTGGCCACGGCCGGCTTCCGGGTGTACTTGGTGGAGAAAACACCGGCCATTGGTGGGCACATGGCGCAGTTGGACAAGACCTACCCCACCAATGACTGCTCGATGTGAATACTTTCGCCTAAACTGGTCGAGGTCGGCCGGCATCCAAACATCGAGGTCCTCTCCTACACCGAAGTTGAGCGCGTACAAGGCGAAGCAGGAGATTTCAGAGTAAGCCTTACCAGAAAGCCGCGCTACATTATCGAAGACAAGTGCACTGGCTGCTCCAGTTGCGTGGAGTACTGCCCGGTGCAGTACCCGGATCAATTTAATCAGGAAATATCCAATAATAAAGCGGTCCATATCTACTTTGCACAAGCGATCCCCCTGATTGCCTATATTGATGAGAGCTGCATCTACCTTAAAGAAAAGAAGTGCCGCATCTGCGAGGGCGTCTGCCAGGCCAAGGCCATCAACCTGGAGCAGGCCCCCGAGGAGATGGAGATCAAGGTCGGGGCCATCGTGCTGGCGCCGGGCTACGACGTCTATGACCCCAAGGTCACGGGCGACTACGGCTACGGCAGGCTGCAGAACGTGGTGACCAGCATGGACTACGAGCGGCTGATGTGCGCCACCGGCCCCTACGAAGGCGAGATTCTGCGCGCCTCGGACCAGAAGCACCCCCATAAGGTGGCCTGGATTCAGTGCGTGGGCTCCCGGCGGGTCACGCCCGGGGACAACAGCTACTGCTCCTCGGTGTGCTGCACCTACACCCAGAAGCAGGTGATCCTGACCAAGGACCACAACGCCGAGGCCGAGTGCACCATCTTCCATAACGACATCCGCGCCTACGGCAAGGACTTCGAGCGCTTCTACCAGCGGACCGAGCAGCTCCCAGGCGTGCGCTTCATAAGAAGCTACGCCTCCGTGGCCGGCGAAGACCCGGTGACCAAGAACGTCCTGGTCCGCTACGCCATTGCCGAGGAGGGCGTCAAGCAGGAAGAGTTCGACATGGTGGTGCTGTCGGTGGGCCTGAATCCGCCGGCGGACTACCCGGAGCTGGCGGCCAAGTTCGGCATCGCGCTGGGCGAGCACCACTTCTGCCAGACCTCCTCGGCCAACCGCATGGAGACCAGCCGGCCGGGCATATTCGTCAGCGGCGCCTTCCAGGGGCCCATGGACATCCCGGAGTCGGTGTTCACCGCCAGCGCGGCCGGCGCGCAGTGCGGCCAGCTGTTGGACTACCGCCGCGGCGGGCTGACCCGGGAGCGGGAGTACCCGCCGGAAAAGGACGTGTCCCAGGAGGAGCCCAAGATCGGGGTCTTCGTGTGCCACTGCGGGGCCAACATCGGCCGGGTGGTGGACGTGCCCTCCACGGTGGAGTACGTCAAGACCCTGCCCAACGTGGTCCACGCCCAGGAGCAGCTGTTCTCCTGCGCCACCAACTCGGCCAAGGAGATAACCGACACCATCAAGGAGAAGGGCCTGAACCGGGTGGTGGTGGCCGCCTGCTCGCCGCGCACACTGGAGCCGCTGTTCCGCGACACCCTGCGCGAGGCGGGGCTGAACCAATACTATTACGACATGGCCAACATCCGGGAGCACTGCTCCTGGTGCCACTCCAAGGAAAAGGAAGAGTCCACCGAAAAGGCCAAGGACATAACCCGCATGGCCATCGCGCGGGCCTGCTTCCTGGAGCCGCTGAACGAGATCGACCTGCCGGTGAACAAGACGGCGCTGGTGGTGGGCGGCGGCATCGCGGGCATGACCTGCGCCCTGTCCATCGCCGAGCAGGGCCACGAGGTGTATCTGTTGGAAAAGGCCGCGGAACTGGGCGGCACGGCCCGCCGGCTGCACTACACCCTGGACGGCATGGACGTGCAGGCCTTTTTGCGCGACCTGGAGCGCAAGGTCTACCGGCATCCCTCGGTGCACGTCTACACCGGCGCCACCATCACCGAGGCCACCGGCTACGTGGGCAACTTCGTGACCAAGGTGCAGTCGGAGAGGGGGCTGGCGGAGATCAAGCACGGCGCCACGGTCATCGCCGTGGGCGTGGACGTGTACAAGCCCACGGAATACCTCTACGGCCAGGACGAGAAGGTATTGACCCACCTGGAGCTGGAGGAGCGCATCAGCCAGGGCGACGAGAAGGTGCTGGGCGCCAAGACCCTGGTGATGATCCAGTGCGTGGGCTGCCGCAACGCGGAGCGCAACTACTGCAGCCGCATCTGCTGCAGCGAGTCGGTCAAGAACGCGCTTAAGCTCAAGGAGCTGAACCCGGAGATGGATATCTACATCCTCTACCGGGACATCAGGACCTACGGCACCCTGGAGGACTACTACCGGGAGGCCTCGGAGAAGGACGTAAAGTTCATCCGCTACGAGCCGGAGAACCCGCCGGTGGTGGAGGCCTCCGAGGCCGAGGGGCGGCCGGTGCTGCAGGTCAGCCTGCCGGACTACATCCTGGGTCAGGAGCTGGCCATAGACGCCGACATCCTCACCCTGGCCGCGGCGGTGGTGCCCCACGCGGAGTGCAAGGAGATATCCCAGCAGTTCAAGGTCTCGCTGGGGCCGGACGACTTTTTCAAGGAGGCGCACGTCAAGCTGCGGCCGGTGGAGTTCGCCACCGAGGGCGTGTACCTCTGCGGCACGGCGCACTACCCCAAGCACATACCCGAGGCCATCAACCAGGCCTACGGCGCCGCCGGCCGGGTGTTGACCCTGCTGGCCAACGACGTGGTCAAGGTTTCCGGCTCGGTGTGCGAGGTGCGCGAGAGGCAGTGCATGGGCTGCGGGGCCTGCGCAGAGGCCTGCAGCTACGGCGCCATCGAGTTCCGCGAGACCAAGCAGGGCAAGAAGGCGGTGGTGAACCCGGTGATCTGCAAGGGCGACGGCCTGTGCAACGCCAAGTGCCCCACCGGCGCCATCTTCCTGAAGCACTTCACGGACCAGGAGCTGCTGAGCCAGATCGACGCGGCGCGCGACGCCGCCTGACAGCGCCGGCGCGCCGGCGAGGAGGAGGAACACATGGCTGCGGGAGCCAAGTTCAAGCCGAAGATACTGGGGTTTTTATGCCACTGGTGAGCGTATGGCGCCGCCGACATGGCTGGAGTTTCCAGACTACAATATACGACTGAAATACGAGTTATCCGCGTAATGTGCTCCGGCCGGGTGGACCTGGAGTTCGTGCTCCGGGCCTTTGCCAACGGCATGGACGGCGTATTCATCGGCGGTTGCCGCCTGGGTGAGTGCAACTACATCACCCACGGGAACTACCACGCCCTGAACATGGCCCTCTTGTGCAAGAAGATCATGGAGCACCTGGGCCTGAACCCGGAGCGCCTGCGCATCGAGTTCATGTCCTCGGGTGAGGGCATCCTCTTCGCCGAGGTGGTGGACGAGTTCACCAAGACGGTGCGGGAGCTGGGGCCGCTGGGCTCCAGCGAAGAAATGAGCCCGGAGGAGATAAAAGAAAAGATCGCGGAAGTAACCAAACTGGTGCCCTACATCAAGCTGGCCAAGCGGGAAAAGCTGGCGGTGCGCCTCAAGGAAGAACAATACGAAGATTTTTACACCAGCGAAGAAATAGAGCAGCTATTCAGCGAGGTGGTCTCCTACCACATCGACCCGGCCAAGTGCCAGGCCTGCCAGATCTGCGCTCGCCGATGCCCGGTGGAGGCCATCGAGGGCGGCAAGAACCTGATCCACGTGATCGATCAGGACCTATGCATCAAGTGCGGGACTTGCTACCAGGCCTGCCCCCCGCGCTTTGCCGCGGTGCAGAAGATCGTGGGCGCGCCGGCGCCGCCCCCCATTCCCCTGGAGGCCAGGACCCTGGCCCGCAAGAGCAGCGCCAAAGCCTAAGCCGTAAATAAAAGAGTTTGCCGTCCGGCGACGCGGCGGCCGGTGCGCTATAATTGCTTGATATCCAGCTCCAGGTTGAGCATATCGCCCTCCTGGAAGCCGATGCGGTTGAAGAACTTCAACAGCTTCCAGTCCCGCCGCTTGACGAAGGTATAGATGGTGTCCACGCCCACCTTCTGCAGGCTGGCGGCCATCTCCTTGAACAGGACCTTGGCCACGCCCTTCTTTTGATAATCGGGGTCCACGCCGATGGTGTCGATCCAGCCGATGTTCTCCGGCATGCCGTATTCCCAGCGGCTGGCGCCGCCGATGATGAAGCCGATCACCTTGCCGTCCAGCTCGGCCACCAGGGAGGAGATCTGCTGGTGCTTCTGCACCAGGTCCAGCTTCATCTTCCAATATTCGGGCCGGGGCTTGCCCAGGACCTTGATGTCTATCTCGACTATCTGGTCCAGGTCCGCAGGGGCCATGGCGCGGATAACAGGCGCAACACTAGACCTATCGATCATGATGCCCTCCCCTGTTTAGAAAAATTTTATCTATCGAGACGCACGCAGCCCCGGCCGCGGTCTACTCGTCTGCCGCCGGCCGGCGGTCCGCTAGGCGCCCGCGCCCGCCTCCGGGACGGCGTCGAAGATGATCTGGTCCCCGCCGTTGAAGACCAGAAACCGGGTGACCCTGGCCCGGCCGACGATCACCATGCCCATGTCCCGAGCCAGGTCCAGCGCCATCTGGCTGATGCCGGACTTGGAGATCAGCACCGGAATGCCCATGAAGGCGGTCTTCATCACGATCTCCGAGGTCAGGCGGCCGGTGGTAAAGAGGATCTTGTCCTCGCCGGCCATGCCGTCCAGCCACATGCGGCCGGCGATGGCGTCGGCGGCGTTGTGGCGGCCCACGTCCTCCACGCACATGAGCACCTGGGGGCCCTGGCAGAGGCAGCAGCCGTGCACCGAGCCGGCCAGGCGGTAGATGGGGTTCAGGGGGGCCACCGCCTCCAGCACCTGGTAGATGGTGGACTGGCGCAGCGACACCCGAGGCAGCTTCTGCTCGTAGAGCTTGTCCACGGTGCAGCTGAACAGGGTGCCCTGGCCGCAGCCGCTGGTCACCGTCACCCGGGCCAGCTTCTCCTC
This sequence comes from Thermodesulfobacteriota bacterium, assembly GCA_040751985.1. Lineage (GTDB taxonomy): Bacteria > Desulfobacterota > Desulfarculia > Desulfarculales > Desulfarculaceae > Desulfoferula. The sequence goes on from JBFMFU010000047.1 coordinate 46,867, forward strand.
CAGGCCCGGAATGCCCCGGCCGTGGCGGGTGGCGACGTTCACCGTCTCCCGGGCCCAGTCCACCTCCACCGACTCGATGTCCTCGATCCGCTCCAGCAGGCGCTGGTTGTGCAGGTAGCCTAGGGCCAGCTCTTCGGGGTTAGTGCCCAGGGTCATCAGGGTGACGATCTCGCGGCCGTCCACCTTGATGGTCAGGGGCGCCTCGCCGGGCACGGCCGCCTGCCGCGGCCGGCCCAGGTGGTCCAGCACCTCCACCTGGTGCACCGGGGATAGCCCGGCCCGGCTCAGGCGCGGCCGCCGGGGTGTTTTTTGGGCCTTGCTCATAGCGCCCCTCAACCTGCCGTCACGCGGCGGCAGCCGGGCTGGGTTTCAGCCCACGGCCGGCGCCGCTTATAATAAACACTAGCACTCCGCTGGGCAGCATTCAAAGGCTTCCTGCGGCAATTCCGGGCTATCTGCGGCGGCCGGCGGACGACCTGGACCCGCGGGGGCGGCCGGGCTAAGATAAAAAAATGACCTGTTCGGCGGACAGAGAGGCCCAGCTCAAGGCCCAGGGCTGGACCCGGCAGTTCATGGCCGACGAGCCCCGGCTCAGCGAGGCGGTGCAGGAGTACCGCGAACTGGGCTTCGCGGTGCACCTGGAGGAGGTGGACCTGGCGGCCTGCGCTCAGGAAGACGGCTGCAGCGCCTGCTTCGCCTCCCCCGAGGCCGCCGCCCGCTGCAAGATCATCTTCACCCGCCGGCCCTAGCCCCTCACCGCTCGGCGCCTCCGGGGTATTGTCCTGGGGCCGCCCGCGAGCTAAGATTTGGCATGCCCTGCTCGCCCGCCAAACGCCGCCGGCGCCTGGCCGCGGCCGCCCTGGTCTTGCTGGGGGCCCTGCTGGCCGGGGCCGGCCCGGCGCCCGAGCCCATCCGCTGGCGCGAGCTGCGCCCCGGCCTGGAGCTGGCCTTCCTGGAAAACGTGGCCTCCACTCGCAGCGGCAGCGCACGGGTGGCGCTGCTGAGGGTGGATCCGGCCCGCTACAGCTTCCGGGTGCTGGCGGCGCCGGCCGGCCAGGCGGGCCTCACCGCCGAGCAGTGGCGGGAGGCCAGCGGGGCCCTGGCCGTGTTCAACGCCGGCCAATACACCGCCGAGCGCAAGTACCTGGGCCACCTGATGCAGGACGGCAAGACCCTGAGCCGGCCGGTGGCCCAGCAGGACGGCCTGTTCCTGGCCGAGCCCACGGACCCCGGCCTGCCCCCGGCCCGGGTCATCGACCAGCGCTACACGGCCTACGACCCGGCCAGCAGCCCCTACCGCCAGGCCGCCCAGTCGCTGATGCTGGTGGACCGCTTCGGCCAGGTGCGGGTGCGCCGCTCCAACCGGGTGGCCTTTCGCACCGCCGTGGCCGAGGACGAGCAGGGCCGCATCCTGGTGATGGTCACCGAGGGCGGCCACACCCTCTGGGAGCTGGCCCACGCCCTGCTGGCCAGCGGCCTGGGCCTCAGAGAGGTGATGTCCATGGACGGCGGGCCCGAGTCGCAACTGGACATCAAGACGGACAAGTTCAGATACCAGCAGTTCGGCCGGGCCCAGGGCTCGCCCGACCTGAGCTGGCTGCGCCAGCCTCTGCCGGCGGCCTTGGCCATCCTGCCGCGCGAGTTGAAATCAGGCAAACCTTGAAAGGTGGGGGCCGCCGGGGCCGGGGGTGCGACCCCGGCGGCCGTGGGCATGGGGACCTGGCCGGAGTTTGTCAGCGCAGGAGGCGCCTCTCCCGCCAGGGGGTTGGGGCTTTTTTACTCGGCCTGGCGGCGCAGGAACGCCGGCCAGTCCCGGTCATTACTGTCGTGCGGCGCGGCCTGGCCGCCCCGGCCCAAGGGGGAGAGATGGCCCAGGGTGGCGCCGGTGGTGCGCCGGTAAGTGGGCGGCTTGAGGTGGTCGATCTCGCTGATGTCCACCTCGCCGCTGCCGCCCACGGCCACGCGCTTGAGTTCGCAGTGCTGTTTGCGCTCGCCGATGCCGGTGGCGATCACCGTCAGGCGCATGGTGTTGCCCATGCTCTCGTCGATGACGGTGCCCCAGATGATGTTGGCCTCCTCGTCAGCGGCCTCCTGGATGAAGGCGCTGGCCTCGCTCACCTCCTCGATGGTGATGTCCGAGGAGGCGGTGATGTTCACCAGCACCCCCCGGGCGCCCTGGATGGTGATGTCCTCCAGTAGCGGGTTGTTGATGGCCCGGTTGGCCGCCTGCAGGGCGCGATCGTCGCCGGAGGCCTCGCCGGTGCCCATCAGGGCCACGCCCATCTCGGCCATCACGGTGCGCACGTCGGCGAAGTCCAGGTTGATCAGGCCGGGGGTTATGATCAGGTCGCTGATGCCCCGCACCGCGTAGAGGAGCACCTCGTCGGCCTTCTTGAGCATGTCGGCGAAGCGGGCGTTCTTGGGGGCCAGGCTGCGCAGGCGTATGTTGGGGATCACGATCAAGGTGTCCACCACCTTCTTCAGCTCCTCCACGCCTTCGTCGGCCTGGTGCAGGCGCCGCTTGCCCTCGAAGTCGAAGGGCTTGGTGACCACGGCCACGGTCAGGGCGCCCACCTCCTTGGCCACCTCGGCCACCACCGGCGCCCCGCCGGTGCCGGTGCCGCCGCCCATGCCGGCGGTGACGAAGACCATGTCGCTGCCGGCCAGCATCTCCTTGATCTTCTCCCGGTCCTCCAAGGCGGCCTGGCGGCCCACCTCGGGGTCGGCCCCGGCGCCCAGGCCGCGGGTGAGGTTGCGCCCCAACTGCAGCTTCACGCGGGCGTGGCTGCGTTCCAGGGCCTGCAGGTCGGTGTTGGCGGCAATGAACTCCACTCCCCGCAGCTCGGCGGCGATCATGTTGTCCAGGGCGTTGTTGCCCCCGCCGCCGATGCCCACCACGCGCAGCTTGGCGCTGGCATTGAGGTTGTCTACCATCTGAATCTGCATGTCCATGGCAACCTCCCCGAAGGGGTCCTAGATGACATCCTTGAACCATTTGCGCATGCGCTTCGTGACCCGGTTGAAGATGTGCACGTCGCGGATGCGGAACTTTTCCTCGTCGCGGTTATGGAGCCCGTAGAGCAGCAGCCCCACCGCGGTGGCGTACATTGGGTTGTTGACCACGTCGCTCAGGCCGCCCACGCCGATGGGGTAGCCCAGGCGCACCGGCATGCCGAATATCTGCTCGGCCATCTCCACCAGCCCCTCCAGCACCGAAGAGCCGCCGGTGAGCACCAGGCCGCCGATGGGTCCCGGGCCCTGCTGGTTCTGATCAATCTCCATCTTGGCCAGGGAGAGTATCTCCTCCACCCGGGCCTCCAAGATTTCGGCCAGGAGCTTGCGGCCCACCCGCTGCGGCGGCCGCCCGCCCATGCCTTCGACGGTGACCACCTCGTCCTTGCCCACCAGGGAGGCTAGGCAGCAGCCGTAGGTCTGCTTGAGCTTCTCGGCGGCGGGGACGGGGGTGCGCAGGCCCATGGCCAGGTCGATGGTCAGGTTGTTGCCGCCCAGGGCCACCCCGCCGGTGTGCTTGATGCCCTGGCCGTGGAACACCGCCAGGTCGGTGGTGCCGCCGCCGAAGTCCACCAGCACCACGCCCAGGTCGCGCTCCTCGCGCGAGAGCACCGCCTCGGCGCTGGCCAGCGATTGCAGCACGATGTCGTTCACGTCCAGGCCGGCGCTGTTGCAGCACTTGATGAGGTTGTGCACGCTGGCCACCGCGCCGGTGACCAGGTGCACGTCGGCCTCCAGGCGCAGGCCGGTCATGCCCACCGGATCGGTGAGGCCGCCGCGGCCATCCAGGATGTATTGCTGGGGCAGGATGTGCACCACCTCCCGGTCGGTGGGGATGGCCACCGCCCGGGCGTTGTCCACCACCCGCTCCTTGTCCTTGGCCGTCACCTCCTCGCCCTTGATGGCGATCACCCCGTGGGAGTTGAAGCCCTTGACGTGGCCGCCGGCGATGCCGGTGTTGACGCTGGTTATCTCCACCCCGGACATCAGCTCGGCCTCTTCCACCGCCTTCTTGATGCTGGTCACGGTGGTCTCGATGTTGACCACCACGCCCTTGCGCAGCCCCTCGGAGGGGTGGCTGCCCATGCCCAGGATGTCCACGCTATTGCCGCTGACCTCGCCCACCACCGCGCAGATTTTGGTGGTGCCGATGTCCAGGCCCACGATTATCTCGCTGCCCTTTTTCATGCGGACTCCCCTGCCAGACGCACCACGATGCGCCGCGGCGACTCCAGGTCGATCAGCCGCGCCCGCTTGAGCTCGCCGCGGCGCTCCAGGTCGGCCCGCACCCGCCCCAGGCGCTCCAGCCCGGCGGCGAAGTCGCCGAAGCCCAGGCGCACCGCCGGCGCCAGGTCGTTGTAAACCAGGCTCAGACCCCAGACCCGGTCCAGGTTTATCTGGCTCAGCCGGCCGCCGGGGGCCACATCGGCCGGCGGCAGCTCGGCCAGCAGGCGGCGGGCGGCGGCCAGGAGGGAGAGCATCTCTTCGTCGGGCGAGACCAGGTCGGCGCGGCTCAGGCCGCTGAGCACCGGCAGGTCCTGCTCCAGGCGGCCGCCGGCTGGAGCCAGGGGCTTCAGCTCCCGGTCCAAGTAGAACAGGCGGCCCTCCACCAAAGCCAGCACCAGCGGCTCGCGCTCGCGGATGGTGATGCGCAGGCTGCCGGGCAGGCGGCGCTCTAAGCGGGCTTCCCTGACCCAGAGGATGTCGCGCAGGCGGTTCTGTATCTTGCCCACCGGCAGGGCCAGCAGGTTGCTGTCCGCGCCCACCTGGGCCACGCGCAGCACCTCCAGGCGGCTGAGCAGCTTGGTGCCCAGCACCTCCACCCGGGAGACGGCGAAGGCGCGGCTGCTGCTGATTAGGCACCAGCCGCCCAAGAGCACCACGCTGACCAAGAGCACCAGCCCGGCTAACTCGCCCAGGGCGCCGATCAGGAGGCCGGCGGCCCGGAGCCCCGGATGCTGGCGCTTGACCGCCGACCGGCGCCGGGCCACGCTCTGCTGCTGCAGGCTGGGGTTGAGCCGGTTGCCGTCGCCCTTGGTCTTGGCCGCGGGCTTTTTGCGCCCTGGTTTAGGCAACGCCCACCATCTCTATCTCGGGCTCCAGCCGCACGCTGAAGCTGTCCATCACCTTCAGGGTCACCGTGTTGATCAGGGCCAGCACGTCGGCGGCGGTGGCCTGGCCCCGGTTCTCGATGAAGTTGGCGTGGGTGCGGCTAACCACCGCGTCGCCCACGGCCAGGCCCTTAAGCCCGGCGGCCTCGATCAAGCGGCCGGCGTAGTCGCCGGGCGGGTTCTTGAACACGCTGCCGGCGGTGCGGGCGGCCAGGGGCTGCCGAGCCCGGCGCAGGGCCAAGAGGGCCTGGCGCCGCTGCTCCACCTGGCGGGGGGCCGCGGCGCGCAGCACCAGGCCCACGCCCAGCACCAGGCTGCCGGCGGGCAGGCGGCGGAAGCGGTAGCCGGCGGGCAGGCTGGGGCCGGGGACCTCTTCAACCCGGCCGCCCGGCTCCAGCAGGGTCACCTGGGCGGTGAGCTGGGCCATGTCCTCGCCGTGGGCGCCGGCGTTGGTGGCCACCGCCCCGCCCAGGCTGGCCGGGATGCCCGCCGCCCACTCCAGGCCGGCCAGGCCCAGCCGGGCGGCCAGGCGCACCACGCCGGGCAGGAAGGCCCCGCCGCCACAGTCCAGCCGCCCTGGGCCGGGGGTCATGGAGCCCAGGGCGCCACCCAGGCGGATCATCACCCCAGGGTAGCCGGCGTCGCCCACCAAGAGGTTGGAGCCGCGGCCCAGAGGCTTGTAGGGGCGGCCGTGCTCCTGGCAGAGGCCCACCAGCCAGGCCGCCTCCTGGGTGGTATGCACCCGGGCCAGGCACCAGGCCGGCCCGCCCACGCCCCAGGTGGTGTGGCGGCTCATGGGCTCGCCGAAGCTGGCCCGGGGGCCCAGCCGGCGGTTGAGCTCTTTTTGCAGCTCAGCGCTCATGATCCTCCCCGGCTTGGGCCATATCCTCGGCCAGGCGCCAGATGTCGCCGGCGCCCATGGTCAGCAGCACGTCCTGGGGCCCCAGGATCTGGTTCAGCCGTTCCCGGGCCGCCTCCTGGCTGCCCAGGTAGGCCACCGAGCGGTGGCCGTGGGCCCGGATGGCCTCGGCCAGGGTCGCGGCGCTCACCTGGGGGTCGACCGGCTCGCCGGCGGGGTAGATGTCCAGCACCAGAAGCTCGTCGGCGCCGTAGAAGGCGGTGGCGAAATCGTCGAACAGGTCCCTGGTGCGGCTGTAGCGGTGGGGCTGGAACACCACCACCAGGCGCTGGCTGGGCCAGCTCTCCCGAGCCGCCTGCAGGGTAGCCTTGATCTCGCTGGGGTGGTGACCGTAGTCGTCCAGCACCATGGCGCCCCGGGCGGTGCGGCCCTTGTGCTCGAAGCGCCGCCCCACGCCCGCGAAGCCGGCCAGGGCCTTGACCGCCGTCTCCCGGCCCACGCCCAGTTCCTGGGCCACGGCCAGGGCGGCCAGGGCGTTGAGGGCGTTGTGCCGCCCAGGCAGGGGCAGCTCCACCTGGCCGGCCGGCTGGCCCTGCGCGTAGAGGGTGAAGCGGCTGCCCTCGCCCCGGGGCTGGTAGTCGCGGGCCTGCAGGTGGGCCTGGGTGGAGAAGCCGTAGGTGATGGTGCGCTTGTTCACGCGCGGGATCAGGCCGGCCAGGCGGGCGTCGTCCAGGCAGAGGATGGCCGCGCCGTAGAAGGGCACCTTGTTCATGAACTCCACGAAGGCCTCGTCCAGGGCCTGTTCGGTGCCGTAGTGGTCCATGTGCTCGCGGTCCACGTTGGTCACCACCACCACCACCGGGCTCAGGCGGTTGAAGGAGCCGTCGCTCTCGTCGGCCTCGGCCACCAGGAACTCGCCCTGGCCCAGGCGGGCGTTGCTGCCCAGGGCGGTCAGCTTGCCCCCCACCACCACCGTGGGGTCCAGGCCGCCGGCGGCCAGCAGGGTGGCCACCAGGGAGGTGCAGGTGGTCTTGCCGTGGGCCCCGGCCACCGCCACCCCGTACTTGAGACGCATTAGTTCCGCTAGCATCTCCGCTCGTGGTATAACTGGTATTAACCCCTGACGAGCGGCGATCACTTCCGGGTTGTCCGGCTTGACCGCCGAGCTAAAAACGACCACGTCGGCGCCGACCACGTTGACCGGGTGGTGTCCGCTTTTCACCCTTACACCCAACGTGGCCAGGCGCCGCGTGGTCTCATTCTGTTTCAAGTCGCTGCCCGAGACCTGGTGGCCCAGGTTGACCAGGACCTCGGCGATGCCGCTCATGCCCACCCCGCCGATGCCCACGAAGTGTATTTTCTGGCGCTTCTGGTACATCAGGCGGCCTCCTCCAGAAGCTCCAGACAGCGCCGGGCAATGTCGGTTGCCGCCTGCGGCCGGGCCAGAGACCGGGCCCGCGCCTCCATGTCCCGGCGCTGCTCATGGGCCTGCATCAGCTCCAGGATGGCCGCGGCGGCGCTCCGGGGGCCCAGCTCGGTCTCGGGCAAGAGCCGGGCCGCCCCGGCCTGCACCAGGGCCTCGGCGTTGAGGCGCTGGTGGTCGCCGGCGGCATAGGGATAGGGCACGCAGATCATGGCCCGGCCCGTGGCCAGGCCCTCGCTGAGGGTGCCGGCCCCGGCCCGGCAGAACACCAGATGGGCCCAGCCGTAGCAGCGGCCCACGTCTTCAATGAAGGCGGCCACCTCGGCGGTGACGCCGGCCTGCTGGTAGGCCTGGGCCACGCCGGTCTGGTCGGCGGGGCCGGTCTGGTGGATGAAGCGCAGGCGGCCCTTTTGGCCGGCCAGGTGCTCCAGGGCCCCGGTGAGGGCCTGGTTCAGGGCGCGGGCCCCCTGGGAGCCGCCGATGACCAGCACGTGGAACTCTGAGGCCGCCGGCGGGCGCTGGGCCGCGGCCGCCGCCGCCTGCTCGATCAGCTCCGGGCGCACTGGGTTGCCGGTGAACTCGGCCCGGCCGGCCGGGAAGTTCTTGGCCGAGGCCGGGTAGGCCACGAAGATCACCCGGGCCAGGCGGCCCAGCACGCGGTTGGTCAGGCCGGGGACGGCGTTCTGCTCCTGCACGGCCAGGGTCACCCCGGCCAGGCGCGCGGCCAGGCCCAGGGGCAGGGCCGCATAGCCGCCCACGGCCAGCACTAGCCCCGGCCGGTAGCGCCGGATCAGGCCCAGGGCGCGCAGCACCGCGCCGGGCACCACCGCCAGGGAGGCCAGGCGGCCGGCCAGGCCCGCGCCCCGGAAGGCCCGCGCCTTGAGCACCTCCAGCTTGTAGCCCACCCGGCCCAGCACCCGCGTCTCCAGCTCGCGGCCGGCGCTGACGAAGGCCAGGCTGAGGCCGGGGCTGAGGGCCCGCAGCTGGGCGGCCACGGCCAGGGCCGGGAAGAGGTGGCCCCCGGTGCCGCCGCCGGCTATGAGCACGCAGCCGCTCACGCCGCCCTCCTATGGTGGGCCGCCACCGCCAGCAGGATGCCCACGCAGGCGAAGTTCACCAGCAGCGAGGAGCCGCCGTAACTGATGAAGGGCAGGGTCAGGCCCTTGGTGGGCAAGGACCCCATCACCACCGCGGCGTTGATGAAGGCCTGCAGGCCGATGATCAGGGTGGCCCCCAGGGCCAGGTAGCTGCCGAACAGCTCCCGGGCCTCCAGGGCCACCTTGAGGCCGCGCGTGACGAGCACCAGGAACAGGCCCAGCACCAGTAGCACGCCCCACAGGCCCAGTTCCTCGCCCAGCACGCTGAAGACGAAGTCGGTGTGGGGCTCGGGCAGGTAGAAGAGCTTTTGCCGGCTGGCCCCCAGCCCGGCCCCCAGCACCCCGCCGGAGCCCAGGGCGAAGAGGCTGTGGATGATCTGGTAACCGGCGCCGTCGGGGTCGGCCCAGGGGTCCCAGAAGGCCAGCAGCCGCTCGAAACGGTAGGGGAAGAGCACGATCAGCAGATAGGCCACCGGCGCGGCCGCGCACAACAGGCCCAGCAGATAGACCAGGCGCACCCCGGCCACGAAGAGCATGGCCACGGTGAGGGTGAACAGGATCACGCTCATGCCCAGGTCCGGCTCGGCCAACACCGGCAGGATCATCACCACCGCCACCCCCAGGTGGGGCAGCATGCCGCGGCTGAAGCTCTTGATATGGTCGGCGTGCACCGACAGGGAGTAGGCCAGGTACACCACCAGGGCCAGCTTGGCGAACTCGGCCGGCTGGAACGACAGCGGCCCCAGGCGCAGCCAGCGGACAGCGCCGCCGGCTTCGTGGCCCACGCCGGGCAGCAGCACCAGCAGCAGGGGCAGCAGCGCGGCCAGCAGCAGGTAGTAGGCCACGCGCTCCAGGCGGCGGTAGTCAATAGAGGCCAGCACGATCATCAGGGTCAGGCCCACGGCCGCGTGCATCAGCTGGGCCTTGAAGAAGTAGGCCTCGTCCAGGTAGCGCTTGGCGGCCAGGGCGCTGCTGGCCGAATAGACCATGAGCAGTCCGATGCCGGCCAGGGCCAGCGCGGACAACAGCAGCAGCGGGTCGCCCACCCGGCTGGCGGCCAGGCCCCTGAGCTGCCCTGCTCTCACGGTCGCCTCAGCCAAGCGAGGCCTCCTTCACCAGCGCCCGGAAATGGTCGCCGCGCTGGGCGTAGCTGCGGTAGGCGTCGAAGCTGGCGCAGCCGGGGGAGAGCAGCACCGCCTCGCCCGGCCGGGCGCCGGCCCGGGCCCGGACCACGGCGCTGGCCAGGTCCGGGGCCACCTCACTGTCCACGAAGCCGGCGATCTGGGCGTGGATGCTGGGCCCGGCCTCGCCGAAGCAGATCACCCGGCGCGCCCGCTGGGCCAACAACGGCCCCAGGCCGGCGAAGTCGCCTTCCTTGTCCCGGCCGCCCAAGAGCAGCACCACCCGGCGCTCCAGGGCGCCCAGGGCCGCGGCCACCGCGCCCACGTTGGTGCCCTTGCTGTCGTCGAAGAAGGCCACCCCGCCCTGCTCGTCCACGAACTGCAGGCGGTGGGGCAGACCGGGGAAGCTGTCTATCGCCTGCTGGATGGCCTCCGACGCCGCCCCGCAGGCCACCGCGGCCAGGGAGGCGGCCAGCAGGTTGAGCCGGTTGAAGCCGCCGGGCAGCCGGCTGGCCGCGGTGCTCAGGCGCAGGCCGCGGCCCGGCGCCGGCTCCAGCACTAGGCTGCCGTTTTCCAGCCAGCCGCCGGGGCGGTGGGGGCCGCGGGCGCCGTAGGCCCAGACCACGGCCGGGGCCTGGTTCCGCCGCCGCCAGACCTCGGGGTCGTCGGCGCAGAGCACGGCCACGTCGTCCTGGGCCTGGCGCATCAGCAGGCGGAATTTAGAAGCCGCATAGGCCGCGAAGTCCGGGTAGCGGTCCAGGTGGTCGGGATCGATGTTGAGTATCACCGCCACCCGCGGCCGCAGGCGCTCCATGGTGTCGGTCTGGAAGGAGCTGACCTCCAGCACCGCCCAGTCGGCGCCCTGGCTCTTGAGGGCCAGCTCGCTGGCCGGGGTGCCCAGGTTGCCGCCCACCAGGGTCTTAAAGCCGGCCTGGGCCAGCATCAGGCCCACCAGGGTGGTGACGGTGCTCTTGCCGTTGGTGCCGGTGATCATCACCGCCGGACAGCGCAGGAAGCGCCAGCCCAGCTCCAGCTCGCCGATCACTTGGGCGCCGCGCCGGCGTGCGGCCTCCACCTCGGGCAGGCGGTGGTCCACGCCTGGGCTGAGCACCACCAGCTCGGCCCAGGCGAAGTCGGCCCGGTTGTGCCCGCCCAGGCTCAGGCGGGCTCCGGCGGCGCCCAGCTCCTGAGCGACCGGCGGCTGGGGCATCAGGTCCGTGGCCCGCACCTGGGCGCCCTGGCCCAGGGCCAACAGACCCGCGGCCAGGCCCGAGGCCCCCAGCCCCACCACCAGCACTTTTTTGCCCTGGAGCTCCACGATCACCTCAGCTTCAAGGTGCTCATGGCCACCAGGGCCAGCACCACGGCTATGATCCAGAAGCGCACGATCACCTTGGGCTCGGCCCAACCCTTGAGCTCGAAGTGGTGGTGCAAAGGCGCCATCTTGAAGATGCGCCGGCCGCCGGTCATCTTGAAGAAGCTCACCTGCAGGATCACGCTGATGGTCTCCACCACGAAGATGCCGCCCACCAGCACCAGGAGAATCTCGTGCTTGGTGCTCACGGCGGTGATGCCCAGCGCCCCGCCCAGGGCCAGGGAGCCGGTGTCGCCCATGAACACCTGCGCGGGATAGGCGTTGTACCAGAGAAAGCCCATCACCGCGCCGGCCACCGCCCCGCAGAACACGGCCAGCTCGCCGGCCCCAGGCACGTACAACAGCTGCAGGTAGCCGGCGGTCTTGACGTTGCCAGTGACGTAGCTCAGCACTAGGTAGGCGCCGGCGGCGATCAAGACCGGGCCGGCGGCCAGGCCGTCCAGGCCGTCGGTGAGGTTGACCGCGTTGGCCGTGCCCACCAGGATGAAGATGGCCAGGGGCACGTAGCCCCAGCCCAGGTCGGGCAGCACCAGCTTGAAGAAGGGCACCGAGAGCTTGGTGCTGTAGCCCGGATGCCAGTACAGGGCCAGGGCCGCGCCCAGGGCCACCACGGCCAGGGCCAGCAGCTTGGTGCTGGCGCGCAGGCCGGCCTCGTTGGAGCGGCTGACCTTCTTGCGGTAGTCGTCGATGAAGCCCACCAGGCCGTAGAGCAGCGTCACCCCCAGGGCCAGCCAGAGGTAGAAGCTCTTCAGGTCGCCCCAGAGCAAGAGGGAGACGGTCATGGCGAACAGGATCAGCACCCCGCCCATGGTGGGGGTGCCGGCCTTGGCCTTGTGGCTCTCGGGCCCCAATTGGCGGATGTACTGGCCCACCTGCATCTGCTGCAGCTTCTGGATCACCCAAGGCCCCATCATCCAGGCCAGGATCAGGGCCGTCACCGCCGCGTAGATGGTGCGGAAGGTGATGTAGCGGAAGACGTTGAAGGCGCCGAAGAGATCGCTCAGGGGATAGAGCAGGTAGTACAGCATCAGGCGTCCTCCCCTGCTCCGTCGCCCAGGGCGGCCACCACCCGCTCCATGGCCATGGCCCGGGAGCCCTTGACCAGCACCACGTGCTCGGCGGTGAGGCGGCGGCGGGCCTCGTCCAGCAGCGCGGCCAGGTCGGCGAAGGCCAGGCCCCGTCCCTGGGCGCCGGCGGCCACCTGCGCGGCCTGGTCGCCCAGGGCCAGCACTAGGCTGCAGCCAGCCTCTACGGCCTGGGCCCCGGCCTGGCGGTGCAGCTCGGGGGAGGTGGGGCCCAGCTCCAGCATGTCGCCCAGGATCAGGGCCATGGGCCGGCCCTGGGCCACCTGGCCAAGCACCTTGAGCCCCGCGGCTAGGGAGGCGGGATTGGCGTTGTAGGTGTCGTCCAACAAGAGGGGCCCGCCGGGACGGCCGCTGGGGGCCAGGCGTCCGGGCAGGGGCCGGAAGGCCTCCAGCCCGGCCCGGATGGCCGCGCCGCCCTGGCCCAGGGCATGGGCCGCGGCCGCGGCGGCCAGGGCGTTCAGGAGATTGTGCCGGCCGGGGGCGGCCAGGGCCACCTCCTGGGCGCCGTCGGGCAGCTCCAGGGAGAAGCGCTGGCGCAGGCCGGCCGGCGAGAAGCCGCCGGCGCTGACCTGGGCCCCCGGCTGGAGGCCGAAGGTGATCACCCGGCAGGGCAGCTTTTCGGCCCAGGGAGCCAGGCGCGGGTCGTCCAGGTTCACCACCGCCGTGGCCGCCGGGCTCAGGCCCTGGAACAGCTCGGCCTTGGCCGCGGCCACCGCCTCCAGCGAGCCCAGGGGGCCCAGATGGGCCGGCCCCACGTTGGTGATGACGCCGGCCTCGGGGGCGGCGATCTGAGTCAGGCGGGCGATCTCGCCCGGAGCGTTCATGCCCATCTCCACCACCACCGCGCTGTGGGCGGCGGTGAGATGCAGCAGGGTCAGGGGCAGGCCGATGAGGTTGTTGAAGTTGCCCTGGTTCTTGAGCACCTGGTGGCGCTGGGCCATGATGGCCGCCAGCATCTCCTTGCAGGTCGTCTTGCCGTTGCTCCCGGTGACCGCGCACAGCAGCGCCGAGTGCTCCCGCCGCCAGGCCGCGGCCAGGTCGCCCAGGGCGGTCAGGGTGTCGGCCACGGCCAGCAGGCAGGCCGCGGGGGTCTCGGGCAGGGCGAAGCCGCGCCGCACCAGGGCCGCGGCCGCGCCGGCCTTTAGGGCCGGGGCCACGTAGTCATGGCCGTCGAAGTTGGGGCCGGCCAGGGCCACGAAGAGCTGGCCCTCCTCTACCCGGCGCGAGTCGGTGGTCACGCCGCTGAACTCCCGCTCCGGCGGGGCGCCCAGCAGGGTGGCGCCAGTGGCCGCGGCCACGAAGAGGTGATCAAGCCTGGGCACGGCTCGCCTCCCCGCCGGCCCGGCGGGCCAGGGCCGCGGCCGCCTCCTGGCGGTCGTCAAAGTGCCGCCGCTGGCCGCCGATGATCTGATAGTCCTCGTGCCCCTTGCCGGCGATGAGGACCACGTCCTCGGGCGCGGCCGCCTCCACGGCCAGGGCGATGGCCGCGGCCCGGTCCGGCTCCAGCAGGTAGGCCGGGCCCCTGCCGCCCAGGTCGCTGACCTGGACCGCGCCGGCGTCGCGCAGGCCGGACTCCACCATGGCCATGATGGCCAGGGGGTCCTCGCTGCGCGGGTTGTCGCTGGTCAGTACGGCCAGGTCCGCGCCGGCCCCTACCGCCTGGCCCATGAGGGGCCGCTTGCCCTGGTCGCGGTCGCCGCCGGCCCCGAAGACGCAGAGCAGGCGGCCCGGGGTCAGGGGGCGCAGGGCGGCCAGCACGCTGCGCAGGGCCTGGTCGCTGTGGGCGTAGTCCACGAACACCGCCGGCGCTCCGGCCGGGCCCGGCACCCGCTGCAGGCGGCCGGGCACGCCCGACACCCGGGCCAGGGCGTGTTCGATCTCGCCGGGCTCCATGCCCAGGGCCAGGCCCGCAGCCACGGCGGCCAGCAGGTTCTGCAGGTTGTACAGGCCCACCAGGGAGGTGCGGGCCTGGAAGGAGCCGGCCGGCCACACCACCCGGCAGGAGCCGCCGGCGAGGCTGGTGACCGGGTCCAGGCCGCGCACCCGCGCCGCCGGCGAGAAGCCGTAGGTCAGGGTGCGCAGGCCCAGGCCGGCGCACTCGCCGGCCAGGCGCGAGCCCCGGGGGTCGTCCAGGCAGACCACCGCCGCCGGGTCCTTGCCCACCCGCCGCGAGCGGAGCAGCACCTGGTTGAACAGCAGGCGCTTGGCGTTGAAGTAGGTCTCCATGTCGCCGTGGTAGTCCAGGTGGTCGCGGGAGAGGTTGGTGAACAGGCCCAAGTCGAAGTAGCAGCCGGTAACCCGCTCCTGGGCCAGGGCGTGGCTGCTCACCTCCATCACCACGCCGTGGGCGCCCGCGGCCAGCATCTGGGCCAGGGCCGCCTGCAGGTCCAGGGACTCGGGCGTGGTCATGGCCGCGGCCCGGCGGCTGCCCGGCCAGCGCACCTCCACGGTGCCCAGCAGGCCCACGCCGCCCCGGCGGGACAACAGCGCCTCCACCAGGTAGGTGACCGTCGTCTTGGCATTGGTGCCGGTCACCCCCACCATGGTCATCCGGCGGCTGGGCTGGCCGAAGAAGCGGGACGCGGCCAGGGCCAGGGCCCGGCGGGCGTTGGCCACCACCACCTGGGGCAGGTCCACCTCCTGGGGCCGCTCCACCAGGGCGGCCAGGGCGCCGGCCTTGGCGGCGGCGGCCACGAAGTCGTGCCCGTCGCTGCGCACGCCCTTCAGGGCCGCGAACAGCACCCCCGGCCCCGCCTTGCGCGAGTCGTAAGCCAGGCCGGTCACCTCGGCGGCGGGCAGCTGGCCGCACACCTGCAGCACCTCCAGGGTGTCTATGAGCGCGGTGAGCCGCATCAAGCGCCTCCGCCACCCGAGCCCAGCTGCACGCTGAGCAGCTTGCCCTGCAGGGGGCGGCCTGGCACCGGCCGCTGGGCCTGCACCCGGCCCCAGCCATTGGCCCGCACCTCAAGGCCGAAGCGGTTGGCCAGGGCCAGCACCTGGCGCAGGGTCAGGCCGCTGAGGTCCGGGGCCAGGCCCTTGGCCAGGTCCACGTCCGGGGCCACCCCGCGCCGGGCCGGGGCCACCCCGCGCCGGGCCGGGGCCTTGGCCTTCAGCAGGGGCGGCTGGGCCGGAGCGGAGTGCACCCCCAGGGCGGCCAGAGTGGCCCGGGCCATGGCGGCCCAGGCCGGGGCCGCCACCACGCCGCCGTAATGCTGGCCCTGGGGGGTGTCGATCATCACCAAGAGGGCCGCCTTGGGGTCCTCGGCGGGCAGGAAGCCCACGAACAGGGCCAGGTAGTCGGTCTGCGAGTAGCCGCCGCTCGGCTTGAGCTTCTGGGCGGTGCCGGTCTTGCCGGCCACGGTGAAGGGCTTCACCCGAGCGACGGTGCCGGTGCCGCCGGGCTGGGTGACGCTGACCATCATGCGGGTGAGCACCTGGGCCTCACCCACCCCCAGGGGCCGGCCCATGATCTGGGGCTGGGTCTCCCGAGCCAGGCCGCCAGAGGGGTCCACCAGGGCCCGCATCACGAAGGGCCGCATCAGCACGCCGTTGTTGGCGATGGCCGCCACGGCGGTGGTGAGCTGCAGGGCGGTGACCGCCACGCCCTGGCCGAAGGCGATGTTGGCCGTCTCCACCGGGCCCCAGCGGGAGGCCGGCCGCAGCAGGCCGCTGGACTCGCCGGGCAGGTCCACGCCGGTGGCGTGGCCGAAGCCGAACGCCAGCAGGGTGCGGTAGAAATCGCCGGCTCCCACCTGGCGGGCCACCTTGGCCGCGCCGATGTTGGAGGAGACCTTGATGATCTCGGGCAGGGTCAGGCGGCCGTGGGGGTGGGTGTCGTGGATGACGCGGCCGGCCACCCGCCAGCGGCCGTTCTCGCAGTTGAAGCGCTCATCCAGGCTCACCTTGCGGCTGTTCAGGGCGGCGGCGGCCAGGAAGAGCTTGAAGGTGGAGCCGGGCTCGAAGAAGTCGGTGACGGGCCGGTTGCGCCAGTTCTGGCGGGAGTAGCGCTGGTAAACATTGGGGTTGAAGGCGGGCAGCGAGGCCATGGCCAGGATCTCGCCGGTCTGGGGGATCATCACCACCGCCTGGCCGCCGCGGGCCCGCCAGCGCCGCACGGTGGCGGCCAGTATCTTCTCCACCTGGTACTGCAGGCCCTTGTCGATGGTCAGGATCAGGTGCTGCCCCTCGGGCAGGCTGGTGATGGCCCGGCCCGAGAGGTGGAATATGCGCCGCTTGGCGTCCAGCAGGCGGGTCTCGGTGAGGGCCTGGCCGCGCAGGTTTTTATCGTAGGCGCGCTCCAGCCCCTCCAGGCCGCGGGCGTCCAGGCCGGCGAAGCCCAGCAGGTGGCAGGCCAGGTCGGTGTAGGGGTAGAAGCGCTTGGGCTCCTGCACCAGGTGTACGCCCTTCAGGTGCAGGGCCCGCACCGCCTGGGCCTGGTCGCGGTTCACCCGCCGGGCCACCCAGACGAAGCCCTTCTCGCCGCGCAGGCGGGCCACCACCTCGGCCGCCGGCAGGCCCAGGGCCCGGGCCAGGGCGCGGCCGGTCTTCCGGGGCTGGGTGATGGCCACCGGCTGGGCGTAGACGCTGTCGGTGTCCACGCTCAGGGCCAGCTCCTGCTGGTTGCGGTCGTAGATCAAACCGCGGCGGGGCGGGATCTGCACCTGTTGCATGATCTGCCGGAGGGCCTTCTGCTGCAGGTGCTCGCGCTGCAGCACCTGCAGGTCCAGGGCCCGGACGGCTAGCACCCCGCACAGCAGGGCGAAGGCCAGCCCGGTCAGGCGCAGGCGCAGGCGCAGCCAGCGTTTGGCCTCCTGGGCGTGGCTGCGGGTCATGGCAGCACCCTCACCCGCCCCGGCGGCGGCGGGGCCAGGCCCAGGCGGGCGCCCTCGCGCTCCAGGCGCTCGGGAGAGAGCAGGTTGTTCAGCTCCACCTTGAGCCGCTGCTTGATCTCCAACAGCTCCCGCTGCACGCTGGTCGCCTGGCTGACCTGGTAGGAGATGTTCAGGGCCCGCACCTCGGTGTAGAGGTAGAACAGGCAGGAAGCGGTAATCAGCCCCAGCACGAACAGGGCCTGGCGCAGGCTCAGAGGGAACCAGCCGGCCTGGGCGGCCAGGCGCCGGTTGCCTATGCGCACGCTGACGTTCACGCCGCCTCCTGAGTGCGCAGCGCCGCCCGCAGGCGGGCCGAGCGGGCGCGGGGGTTGTCGGCCACTTCCGAGGCCCCGGGGCGCTTCAGGCGGCCCAGGGGCATGAACAGGGGCCGGCGGCCGCAGGCGCACACCGGCAGCTCCGGCGGGCAGGTGCAGGGCCGGGCCCAGCGCCCGATGGCCTGCTTCACCCGCCGGTCCTCCAGGCTGTGATAGCTCAAGACCACCAGGCGGCCCTGGGGGGCCAGCCAGCCGGGCACCTGCCCCAGGAAGCGCTCCAGCATGCCCAGCTCGTCGTTGACCGCCAGGCGCAGGGCCTGGAAGACCTGGGTGGCCGGATTGAGCTTGCGCCGGCGGCGCTCGGCCGCGGGCAGGGCCGCGCTGACCAGCTCGGCCAGGCGGCCGGTGGTGGCGATGGGCCGCTGGGCCTTGGCCGCGGTCAGGGCCCGGGCGATGCGCCGGGCAAAGGGCTCCTCGCCCAGGGCGGCGATGAGGCGGGCCAGCTCGCCCTCCTCCAGGCGGGCCAGGAGCTGGGCGGCGGTCTCGCCTTGGCCAGACATGCGCATGTCCAGGGGGGCGTCGGCGCGGAAGCTGAAGCCGCGCGGGGCCTGGTCCAGCTGCATGGAGCTGACCCCCAGGTCCAGCAGGATGCCGTCGGCCGGGCCGCGGCCCCAGGCCCTCAGCTCCTCGCCTATGTGATCGAAGGTGGCTTCCACCAGCCGCACCCTGTCCGCAAAGGGCGTTAAGTTGCGCCGAGCCGTTTTCAGTGCCTGCGGGTCGCGGTCCAGACCCAAGAGCAGCCCGGCGGGAGCCGAGGCGGCGAGAAGGGCGGCGGCGTGGCCGGCAGCGCCCACGGTGCCGTCCACGTAGAGGCCGCCGCGCCCCGGCTCCAGGACAGCGAGCACCTCGGCCAGCATCACCGGCCGGTGCCCGGCGTCCATGGCCTAGATCCCCAGCTCAGCCATGAAGGAGCTGAGGTCTCCGAAGTTCTCCTGAATGCGCGTCCGCTCCTGGTACCAACGCTCCTTGTCCCAGAGCTCGAAGTTGTTCTGCATGCCTACCAGGAGCACCTGCACCTCCAGCCCTGCCATTTCCCGCAGGGGCTGGGGGATGAGGATCCGGCCCTGCTTGTCCAGGGTGCAATCGGTGGCGCCGCTGATAAAATATCGACGGAAGGCCTGCACGCGCGGGTCCACCTGGGACTGGCGGCTGACCTTGTCTGCGATGGAGCGCCACTCCTCGAAGGGGTAGCACACCAGGCAGCGGTCGGAGGTGGTGAGCACCACCCGCTCGTCGCTCCGGTCCTTGAGCACGTCGCGGAAGCGAGCAGGGATGGCCACGCGACCCTTGACGTCGAGATTATGTAGCGACCAACCCGAAAACACCTGAACTCCTTAAGGGCAGGAGCACCCCACGTATCCCCACATAAACCCACCTGTTGCCACTATATGGGTCAAAACGACCACCTGTCAAGGAATAAACGATAAAAAAGCATTAGTTTGCCTTGGGTTGGCCCAGCTCTCCCACCCCTGGTAGTTGCCGGGAACAGAGGCACAACTTTTAGTGGTCTGCGCCGGGGCGATTTGGCCCCCAAAACTGGCCTTGCAGCCCCAGTTCATAGGGACGCCGCCCACAGGGAAGGCCACGGCAGCGGCCGGCCAGGGGCGGGGCCGGTGGGGGAGAGTGGGGCGTTCCCTGGCCCCACGGCCGGGCCGGCCACCCAGGATGAGCGCCGAGCCGGACTCGCAGCGCGGCCGAGACACCTTCACCGTTTCTTTGACGCGCCGCCTCGCGCGCGCCTCCGGCTCGCCGACCACCGCGCGCGGTCTCTCTCGCCGCGACCGCTGGCGAGACTCAGCTGACTCTCACCCGCATGCCACCCCTAGCCAAGAAACGTCGCGCGACTCGACTCGGGTGCGAGTGAGCCTCGACGATGCGCGCCGAAAAATTTCGCGCGCGGTTTCGAAAGCGGCGCAGCAAAAAATTGCGCGCCGAAAAATTTTGGGTCGTCGGTGCGCAAGAGTTGCGTCCGCGTTTCGCGCGAGGCGTGTGCGCACATCATGCGACACGTGCGCGCACATCACCCATGACACGCGCGCGCACTTCCCGCGCGACGCGAAGGCTGGCATGTCATCTTGAACATAGGCGGGCGCGCATCCTGCGCGGCCTGACGCGCGCACTCGCCGCGAGGTGCGCGCGCGCTCCCCGCGAAGCCCCTGCGCGATTCCGCGGAGGGCCGACTCGCGTTTTGCCCAGGCGCAGACTGGGCAAACGCAGAGGGTCCCGCAGCGACGGGCTCTGCGGCGAGCGACTGTTTTAAGCCCCACCGGCAAAGGGTTTTTTTGGGTGATGCATGTTGACGCCCGTTGTCTCAGGGTGATATGCTGCTTCTGGTTTTTTGAACGCGTGCGTTTTTCGCGTTCTCGGCTAGGCGATCGGGACATCCTGGATTTGCAGCTATTCCTTGAGCGTCCGCAAAACAGATCGCGCCGATGCCCAATCAATAGGCGCCCTCCCCGTTGTGGGGAGGCGAGAAAAAGCAAACCAGGAGAAATAAAGGATTGAGGAGGAGGCATGGCTAAGACACCGGCCACCAAGGCGGACATGATCGACAAGGTTGCCAAAGAAGCCGGCATCTCCAAGGTAGCGGCCAAGGCTGCCCTGGAGTCCTTCGTCGACATGTGTCGCAAAGAGGTTAAGGCTGGCCGCTCCTTCCGGGTGGCCGGACTGGGCACCTTCGGGCTCAAGAAGAGCAAGGCCCGCAAGGGCGTGAACCCCGCCACGGGGCAGCCCATCAAGATCAAGGCCAGCAAGCGCATGGTCTTCAAGATGGGCTCCGCGGTGAAGGATCAGCTCAACAAGAAGTAGGCGACCCTCTTAAGCGGCGGGGCCGGCCCCGCCAAAGCAGCGCTGGGCCGCCCGCGCCGGGGCGCGGGGCGGAGCGGGGAAGAGCAGACTGGGCGGCCGTTGTCCAGGGCGCGGACCGCCGGACGCCCCCGCGGAAGCGAAGCCGGCCAGCGTCCGGGCTCTGAGCAGGGCCCGGGCCGATGGGGGAGCACGCGAGACAGGCCCGCCCGCACCGACTTGGTGCGGGCGGGCCTTTTGGTGCTTAGCTTAAGGACAGACGCCGAGAGAGCCAGGCCATGGAACCGCAGCAGGACCTGATAACCGGGCGGCCCCTGCCCCAGGGCGACGACGAGCCGGTGCGCCAGGGCATTGAAGCCCTGCTGCTGCGCCTGGGCTACGAGCGCGCCCAGGTGACGGTGGACGCCCAGCGCGAGATTGCGGCCGAGGGCGGCCGCCTGCGGGTGCTGGCCGATCTCTTGGTGCACAGCCAGGGCCGGCCGGCCCTGGTGCTGCGCTGCGCGCGGGGCTCGTTGGTCACGCGGGAAAAAGAGGCCCTGGCCCTGGCCCGCCTGCTGCACGAGCCCTGGGTGCCCCTGGCCGTGGTGACCAACGGCCAGGAGGCGGAGCTATTGGAGGTGGCCAGCGGCCGGGTGCTGGCCCAGGGCTTGGCTGCCATCCCCGGCCCGCCGGAGCTGGCCGCCCGCCTGGCGGCCGCGCCGCCGCACCACCCCACTCCAAAGGAGACCCAGCAGGCGGCGCGGGTCTACGCTGCCTTCAGCGGCTTCCACTGCGAGGCCTACTGCCGCTAGCCGGGTTTGGCCCACCGGTGCTGCTTGCCTATAATGGACCAGAGCCCCGTCGCCGGGTCCGCCCGCTGCGACCTCACCGAGGCCGTCAAGCTGCGCCTGGACGCCGAGGGCGTTTCCATCCCCTTCCCCCAACGCGACGTGCACCGGTTCTCCGAGGATTCGCCCCAGGCTTGAGCGTGGACGGCGCTAAAAAGCCCGCCGGGGTTCTCCCCGGCGGGCTCGGTTTTGGGGTGCGGCCCCAGGCGGGGCCGGCGCAGGGTCTAGTAGCCCTCGTCGTAGGCCAGGTCCTCGGGCTTCACCTCGTGGCGGAAGTAATAATAGACCCAGATCTGGTAGGCCAGCACGATGGGCACCATCACCAGGGCCACCCCCAGCATGATCTTCAGGGTCAGGGGGCTGGAGGAGGCGTTAGTGACGGTCAGGCTGGCCGCCGGGCTCAGCGAGGAGGGCAGCAGGTTGGGGTAGAGCCCCACCACCCCGAACAAGGTGGCGAAGGCGGCCACCACCGCACTACAGGCCCAGGCCTTCCACATGGCCCCGCTCTGCAGGAACCAGCGGGTGGCCAAGAGGCCCAGCACCGCCAGCAGGGGGATGATGAACAGGATCGGGTTCTGCAGGTAGTTGGCATAGAGCTTGGTGCTGAACCAGGTGGCGGCCAGGAACAGCACTGCCAGCACCAGCAGCACCGGCCACAGGCCCCGGGCGTAGCGCTGGGCCCGAGCCTTCAGTTCGCCTGTGGCCTTGATGCCCAGCCACAGGGCGCCGTGGTAGCAGAACAGGCACAGGAACAACAGGCCGCCCAGCAGGCCGTAGGGGTTGAGCAGGGTGAACAGGGTGCCCCGGTATACGCCCTCGGCGTCGATGGGGATGCCCCGGAAGATGTTGGCGAAGGCCACGCCGAACAACAGCGCCGGCACCAGGCTGCCCAGGAACAGGCACAGGTCCCAGGCCTCGCGCCAGCCCTTGGCCTCCATCTTGCCCCGGTACTCCAGGGCCACGCCGCGGATGATCAGGGCGAAGAGGATGAGCATCAGGGGCGAGTACAGGGCCGAGAACAGCACCGCATAGGCCTTGGGGAAGGCGGCGAAGGTCACGCCGCCGGCGGTGATCAGCCAGACCTCGTTGCCGTCCCAGAACGGCCCCATGGCGTGGTAGAGGACCTTCTTGTCCTCCTCGCTCCTGGCCAGGAAGGGCGAAAGCGTGCCCAGGCCCAGGTCAAAGCCGTCCAGCACGAAGTAGATGGCCCAGAGCAGACCCCACAGCAAGAACCAAATAGTCTCCATGACTGACTCCTCCCCTCTTTAGGCCGCGGCCCGGGGCTCGGGGCCCCGCTTGGCGTAGCGGGCCATCAGCCAGAAGGCGGTGATGCCCAGCAGGCCGTAGAAGACCACGAAGGCGATCAGGCTCACCGCCACCTGATGGGCGTCCACCGGGCTCACGCCCTGGGCGGTGCGCATCAGGCCCCAGACCAGCCAGGGCTGGCGCCCCACCTCGGCCACTATCCAGCCAGCCTCGCTGGCGATGTAGGGCAAGGGGATGGCCAGCAGCATGAAGCGCAGGTAGCGCTTGCTCTCCAGCAGGCGGTTGCGCACGAAGAAGCCCCACACGGTCAGCAGCACGAATAGGAAGCCCAGGCCCACCATGATCTTGAAGGCCGCAAAGGTGATGAGCACTGGCGGCCGGTCCTCGGGCTTGAAGTCGTTCAGGCCCTTCACCTCGGCGTTGAAGTCGTGGTAGGCCAGCAGGCTCAAGGCCCCAGGGATGGGCAGTATCTCGATGAGGTTGCCGCTGCCGTCCAGGCGAGGCACGGCCAGCAGGTAGATGGGCGCCTTCTTCTGGGTCTTCCAGTGGGCCTCCATGGCCGCCAGCTTGCTGGGCTGGGCCTTGGCCACCTCGCCGCCGTTGAGGTGCCCCTGCACCACCTCGAACAGGGAGAAGATCAGGGCGAAGATCAGGGCCAGGCGGAAGGAGCGGGTGAAGAACTCCACCTCGCGCTTCTTGAGCAGGTGATAGGCGCTCACGCCCATGACCAGGAAGCCGGCCACGATGTAGGCCCCGCTGACCGTGTGTACGAACTCGATGACCGCGAAGCGCTGGGTGATGACCGCCAGGAAGTCGCTCAGCTCGGCGCGGCCGTTGCGCAGCACGTAGCCCACCGGATGCTGCATCCAGGCGTTGGCCGAGAGTATCCAGTAGGCGCTGAGGTTGGTGGCGATGGCGATGAGCCACATCACGAAGGCGTGGGCCTTGGGCGACAGGCGGTCCCAGGTGAAAATCCACACCCCGATGAAGGTGGACTCCAGGAAGAAGGCCAGCGTGGCCTCGATGGCCAGCAGGGAGCCGAAGATGTCGCCCACGTAGGCCGAGTAGCGGGCCCAGTTGGTGCCGAACTGGAACTCCAGGGTGATCCCGGTGACGATGCCCAGGGCGAAGTTGATCAGGAAGATTTTGCCCCAGAAACGGGCCATGCGTTTGTATTCCTGGTCGCCGCTGGCGGCCCAGCGGGTCTCCATGATGGCCAACAAGATGCTCAGACCCAGGGTTAGCGGCACGAACAGGAAGTGGAAGAAGGTGGCGGCTGCGAACTGCAGCCGGGAAAGCATTAACACCTCCATGGCCAACCCCCTTTGCAGTGGATGATAATAGTTACTATTCTTGGAATTTAGCAGAGCCACGGAAGGCAAGTCAAGAGGAATGCTCTCTTAAAATTGTAAATCTTTTGCCGCCCTGCCAGGCAAGCCATATTAAGCCGCCGGTTTTTAATGGTTGGGCCCGGCCGCGGGCTGATTTATAATCAGCGGGTAAACTAACCGGCCCTGGGCCCGCCCCGCTTGGTCTGGCAGGAGGAGGATTTCCATGAAAATCAAGCACTGGATGACCCCCGACCCCATAACCGTGCAGCCGGACACCCCGCTGCCCCAGGCCAGCAAGCTCATGGCCCAGAACAAAATCCGCCGCCTGCCGGTGGTGGACAAAAAGGGCCGCCTGGTGGGCATCCTCACCAGCCGCAACGTCATCGAGGCCATGCCCTCGGCGGCCACCACCCTGAGCGTGCACGAGATGTACGCCCTGTTGGACAAGCTCACGGTGGGCGAGGTGATGCACAAGTCGCCCATGACCGTGGCCCCGGACGACCGGGTGCAGGACGTGATCCAGCGGGGCCAGAAGGAGGGCTTCGGCGCCTTCCCGGTGGTGGAGGACGGCCGCCTGGTGGGCATCGCCACCGAGACCGAGATCATCAACGCCCTGATGCAGCTCATCGGCGAGCGCGAGGGCACCTGCACCATCGAGCTGGAGGGCGTGGAGCTGGGCAAAGAGGTGGGCGCCACCGGCCGCATCGCCTCGGTCATCGAAAAGCGCGGGGTGCCGGTGGAGGCCATCTTCACCGCCCCCCACCGCGGACGCCCCGGCAACCAGGTCTTCATCCGGGCCCGCACCCCCCACAAGGCCAACCTGCAGTCCGACCTGGACGCGGCCGGCTTCAAGGTGGTCATCTAACCACCGCCCAACCAAACGACGCCATACGGCCGGCCCCGCCCAGGGCCGGCCGTATTTTGCGCCGCGCGGTTATTAGTCTAGGGTCTGCCGGTAGCGCTTCAGGGCCACGGTCATCATCACCAACATGAACAGGGCGATGGGCCATAGCTCGGGCCAGCACTGGGCCAGGCCGTTGCCCTTGAGCAGGATGCCCCGCACCAGGCGCAGGTAGTGGGTCAGGGGCAGGACCGAGCCGATGACCTGGGCCCAGTCGGGCATGCCCCGGAAGGGGAACATGAAGCCCGAGAGCAGTATGGAGGGCAGGAAGAACAGAAAGGACATCTGCACGGCCTGAAGCTGGTTCTGGGCCACGGTGGAGAAGGTGATGCCCACCATCAGGTTGGCGGCGATGAACAGCAGCGAGACCATGAACAAAAGCACAAGGCTGCCCGCCATGGGCACCTGGAAGAGGTAGCGGGCGGCCAGCACGATCAAGGCCATCTGTATGTAACCCACTATGATGTAGGGCAGCAGCTTGCCCAGCATCACCTCCAGGGGCTGCACCGGCGTGGTCAAGAGGTTCTCCATGGTGCCCCGCTCCCGCTCCCGGGTCACGGCCAGGGAGGTGATCACCACCATGGTCATGGTCAGCACCACGCCCATCAGGCCGGGCACGATGTTGTACTGGGTGATGCCCTCGGGGTTGTAGCGGCGGTGGATCACCACGTCCACCGGACCCGGGTTGGCGCGCAGGCGGGCCAGGGGGCCGCTCAGGTCCCGCTCCAGGGCCTGGTTGACCAGGGTGGCCAGGGCGAAGACGGCGTTACTGACCGCGGCCGGATCGGTGGCGTCGGCCTCCAACAGCAGCGTGGGCCGCTCCCCGCGCACCAGGCGGCGGCTGAACTGGGGCGGCACGCTGACCACGAACTGCACCTGGCCCTCGGCCAGCAGGCGCTCGATCTGGGCCTCGCTGCGGGCGATGGTGGTCACCCGGAAGTAGTCGCTGGTCTGCATGGCCGACAGGATGCGCCGCACGAAAGGGCTCTCTTCGGTGACCAGCACCGCCGTGGGCAGGTGCTTGGGGTCGGAGTTGATGGCGTAGCCGAAGATGACCAGCTGCAGCAGGGGAATGCCGATTATCATGGCAAAGGTCAGGCGGTCGCGCCGCATCTGCACAAACTCCTTGACCACCATGGCCCACAGCCGGGCCGGGGAGAACCAGGAGCTTCTCATGCCCGGCCTCCCGGAGTGCTCATCAGGCTGATGAACACCTCCTCCAGGCTGGTGGCCGCCTGCCGCCACTTGTAGGGCTCGCTGCGCAAGGGCGCGATGCTCCTCTCCAGGGCCGCGGCGTCCCGGCCGCTGACGTGCAGGCTGTTGCCGAAGGCCACCACCTGCTCCACGCCGGGCAGGCCCTTGAGGCGGCCGCTCAGCTCGTGCAGCTCGCCGCCAGTCACCGCCCAGGTGGTCAGCCCCTGGCGCTCCACCACCTCCTCCACGGTGCCCTCGGCCAAAAGACGCCCGGCGGCGATGTAGGCCAGGCGGTGGCAGCGCTCGGCCTCGTCCATGTAGTGGGTGCTGATCAGGGCGGTGATGCCCTCGGCGGTGAGCTGGTGCACCCGGTCCCAGAACTCCCGCCGGGCCTTGGGGTCCACGCCGGCGGTGGGCTCGTCCAACAGCAGCAGCTTGGGCTGGTGGATCAGGCAGGAGGCCAGGGCCAGGCGCTGCTTCCAGCCGCCGGAGAGGGTGCGGGCCAGGTGCTGGCGGTAGGGGCCCAGCTCCAGGCGCGCGATGGTGTCCTGGACCGCCTGCCGGCGCTGGGGCACGCCATACATGCTGGCAATGAAGTTCAGGTTCTCCTGCACGGTCAGGTCTTCGTAGAGGCTGAAGCGCTGGGCCATGTAGCCCACCAGGGGCTTGATCTGGCGGCTGCCGCGGATCACGTCGAAGCCCAGGCAGGCGCCGCTGCCGCCGTCGGGCGTAAGAAGGCCGCAGAGCATACGGATGGTGGTGGTCTTGCCGGCGCCGTTGGGGCCCAGGAAGCCGAAGACCTCGCCCTGGCGCACGGTCAGAGACACGCCGTTGACCACCGTGTTGGGCCCGAAGCGCTTGACCAGGCCCTGCACGTCTATGATGACCGGCGGCTGGCTCACTTGCTTGGGGCCGCGGCCAGGCTCACCTGCATGGGCTGGCCGGGGTGCAGGGTGGGCTGGCCGGGGGTGGGCCGGGCCTCCACCAAAAACACCAGCTTGGCCCGGGTCTCCTGGCTGTAGATCACCGGCGGGGTGTACTCGGCCCGGGGGGAGATGTAGCTGACGGCCGCGGTGAGGCCGGCCGGGCAGCCGTCGCAGCTCAGGCGCACCTCCTGGCCCAGGCGCAGGGCCGACACCTGCTCCTCGGGCACGAAGAAGCGCACCTTCACGTCCCCCGGCAGCAAGAGGGCCAGCACCGGCTGGCCGGCCGGCACCCACTCGCCCACGGTGTAGAAGGTATCGAAGACCCGGCCGGCGGCCAACACGTTCTGGCTCATGCGCTCCAGGCTCCAGCGGGCCTGGGCCAGGCGGGCCTCCAGCACCCGCACCTCCTCGGCGGCGGCCTGGATCTGGTCGCTGCGCGCCCCCAGGCGGGCGGTCTGCAGCTGGGCGCTGATCTCGGCCACCTGGGCCTGGTCGCGCAGGAAAGCGGTGTGCGACTGGTCCAGCTGCTCCTTGGCGATGGACTTCTGGGCGTAGAGCTTCTGGCGGCGCTGGTACTCCAGCCGGGACAGGCGCAGGGCGCTCTGGGCCCGGGTCAGGGCGGCCTGGATGGCCGCGATCTCGCTGGGCCGCTGGCCCTTCTTGAGGTCGGCCAGGCGGGCCTGGGCCTGCTGCAGCTGGCGCTGGGCGGCGTTCACGGCCTGCTGCTGCTCAAAGGCCTCCAGGCGGAAGGCCGGCTGCCCGGCCTTGACCGCCTGGCCCCGCTGCACGGCCAGCTGCTGCAGATAGCCGCCGGCCGGCGCGGCCAGATAGGTCAGCTCGGCCTCCACGTAGCCCTGGTAGCGGCCGGGCGGCTCGCTGGGGGTGCAGGCCGCGGCCAGCAGGGCCAGGGCGGCCAGGATCAGCAGATATTTTTTCATGCCGCCGCCTGCCGGACCAGGGCCAGCAGCCACTTGTGGATGGGCAGCATGGCGCGGTATTGGGGCAGGCACCAGTCGGGCAGCTCGGCGGTGTAGAACTGGGGCGGTATGTCCGCCTCCCGCCAGGCGTAGAGCCCGTTGTAGCGTAGCAGCTCGGCCCGGGGGTGGCCGGCGGCGTAACCCCGCGGCACCCGCTGGAAGTGCTCGCCGCCCACCTCGTAGCCGGCCTTGTTGACCTGGGCCACGGCCTTGGCCAGGGCCGCGCCCCGGCGGGCGTCGGCCGCGGCCTCGCGATAGGCGACCAGCAGCTTGTCCGGGAAGCAGTGCATGCCCACGGCCAGCATCACCCGCGGCGGCTGGAGCTGGAAGTAAAAGCCCGGACACTCCATGCGGCCGCCGGGGCCCTCCCACCACCACAGGCCCAGGTGCTCCTTGTAGGGCGTCTTGTCCTTGGAAAAGCGGGTGTCACGGTTGATGCGGAACAGGCTCTTGTTCACCCGGGGATCGGCCTGCACCCCGCGGCTGAGGGTGCCCAGCAGGCGGCCCAGGTCCACCACCAGGTCCCGGCTGGGGGCCTGCACCTGGCTCTCGTACTGCGCGCGGTGCTCGTCGAACCAGGCCTTGTTGTTG
This sequence comes from Thermodesulfobacteriota bacterium, assembly GCA_040751985.1. Taxonomy (GTDB): domain Bacteria; phylum Desulfobacterota; class Desulfarculia; order Desulfarculales; family Desulfarculaceae; genus Desulfoferula. The sequence goes on from JBFMFU010000047.1 coordinate 74,974, forward strand.
TGGCGGGCCAGCTCCGTGAAGAACTTTACCGTCTGGGGGGTGTAACCCGAGAACCCTTGCGCAGGCATGCTCGCTCCCTTCCTGGCGCCATTGTATCTGAATTATAACGCAGCCCCGGCCCGGCGGGGTCACAGCCTCTGGGGCCCGCCGTATTTCTTCAGCAGGCCCCGCAACTGGTGATAGCTCAGGCCCAGGTTCTGGGCGGCCTGGCGCTGGTTGTAGCGCGCCGCCTTAAGGGCCTGGGCCAGCAGCCGGCGCTCGTAGCCGGCCACCGCCTCCTTGAAGGGCGCCGGGGCCTGGGCGGGCGCGGGCTCTGGGGCGGCGGCCGGCAGGGCGGCCGGCGGTGCGGCCGGGGCATAGGGCGAGGCGAAGGGGTCCAAGAGAAGCTCGTGCACCACGCCCCCGGCGCTGCGGTACACCGAGCGCTCCACCGCGTTCTTCAGCTCGCGCACGTTGCCCGGCCAGGGGTGGGCCGAGAGCGCCTCCAGCACCGCGGGAGCGAACTCCGGCGGCTGGGGCCGGCCCAGCTCGGCGGCCATGCGCCCCGCGAAGTGCCGGGCCAGGAGCAGCACGTCCTCGCCCCGGGCCCGCAGGGGCGGCAGGGTCAGCACCTCGAAGCTGAGCCGGTCCAGGAGGTCCTGCTTGAAGCGGCCCTGCCGGGCAAGCTCCGGCAGGTCGGCGTGGGTGGCCCCCAGGATGCGCACGTCCACCTGCACCGGCCGGCTGCCGCCCACCCGCTCGAAGGAGCCGTACTCCACCACGCGCAGGATCTTCTCCTGCACGGTGAGAGGGATGTTGCCGATCTCGTCCAGGAACAGGCTGCCGCGGTGGGCGGTCTCGAAGCGGCCCAGGCGGCGGCGGTCGGCGCCGGTGAAGGCCCCGGCCTCGTGGCCGAACAGCTCGGCCTCGATCAGGGTGGGGGCCAGGGCCGCGCAGTTGAGGGCCACCAGGGGCTCGCCCCAGCGCGGCGAGAGGTAGTGCAGCCGGGCGGCGGCCAGCTCCTTGCCAGTGCCGCGCTCGCCCACCAAGAGCACCGGCCGCTCCACGGCCGCAGCCCGGGACAGGGCCTCCTGAAAGGCCAGGAAGGCCTCGCTCTGGCCCAGGGCCTCTCCCGGCTGGTTGGCATCCGGCTCTTGCATGTGGTCATTTATACTATATTTGGGTTATTTTTACTAATTATTAATCAATTCGCGAACGCCATTAGAGATTCGTCCAGGCAATTTTCATGGGCAACCAGCCTGAATAACTGCCTTAATCCAACGCGCCGCCTTTTGGCCCGCTTGTTGCTCTACACCGGCGCAGAACCGGCGGCAAACCAAGACCCAGCCGCCGCAATTTTCTCAGGAGGTATGACATGGGCGTGTTCACCAGGCTGCGTGATATCATTAGCTCCAACATCAACGCCATGCTGGATCGGGCCGAGGACCCCGAAAAGCTCATCCGGCTCATGATCCAGGAGATGGAAGACACCCTGGTGGAGATCAAGGCCGCCTGCGCCGGGGCCATGGCCGCGCGCAAGAAGGTGGAGCGGGAGCTGGAGGCCGCCCGGCAGCGGGCCGGCGAGTGGCAGGCCAAGGCCGAGCTGGCCGTGGACAAGGGCCGCGAGGACCTGGCTCGGGAGGCCCTCTTGATGCGCCGGGAGTACAGCCAGCGGGTGCAGGAGCTGGAGGATGAGCTGACCGCCAGCCAGGAGGTGGTGGAGCAGTACCACCGGGACATCGCCCAACTGGAGCAGAAGCTGGCCACGGTGCGCGAGAAGCAGCGGGTGCTGGTGCAGCGCCACAAGCTGGCCCGGCAGCAGAAGCGGGCCCAGGGCGACATCCGCCGGGCCGACTCGGCCGAGGTGCTCATGCGCTTCGAGCAGTTCCAGAACCGGGTGGAGCGCATGGAGGCCGAGGCCAAGCTGGTCAACCTGCACCGCCAGCCCGGCCTGGCCCGGGAGATAGACCGGCTGGCCAGCGACGAAGAGGTGGAGCGGGAGCTGGCCGCGCTCAAGCGGCACAAGACCCAGCCCCCGGCCCCCCGCCCGGCCGGCGATAAGGAATAGCCTTTATATTTCATGAGGGTTGGGTGGCGCTAAACAATGAACCAGTAATCATGGGGCCGTTATGAAAAAGGCGCCGACATTTCCAGGGTACGGTTTGTACCCACTTCCGGCACAGCCAGCCGCCGGCAGACAAGGCGTCCGGCGAGCGAGCGCCGCAGGTGTAGCCAAAGCTACATCGAGGCGCGAGCGAAGCCGGCAACGCAGTATGCCGGGGACTGGCGAAGCCGGACGCCCGGCCCTCATGAAATATACGGGCTAAGGAGGCGGAGTGTCGGCGGTGTTGACGGCGATCTTGGGTTTCGTGGCCCTGGTGTTGGCCCTCTTGGGCGGGGTGGCGGTGGCCATAGTGCGCATCATCAAGGGCCCCCGGGCCCGGGCCGAGGACAGCGACCAGCAGGAAGAGGCCCGCCTGATGCAGGAGTTGCACCAAGGGCTGAGCCGCATGGAGCAGCGCATCGAGGCCCTGGAGACGATCCTGCTGGAAAAGGACAAGAAGGGGCAGCAGTCATGAGACACTTTCACCACCGCCGCGCAGGGCATTTCCGCCGCTGGTCCGAACGCCGCTGGCCGGGCGGCGGCCGCGGCCTGTACCGCTCCCGGCGCGGCGTGCTGCTGGGGGTCTGCCGGGGCCTGGCCGACTACTTCGACTTCTCGGTGACCTGGATCCGTATCCTGGCCGTGGCCGCCTTCGTCTTCACCGGCTTCTGGCCGGCGGCCATCCTCTACCTGGTCATGGGCCTGATCATGAAGCCGGCGCCGGTGACGCCGCCGCGCAGCGAGGCCGAGGAGGAATTCTACCACTCCTACGCCGATAGCCGCAGCCTGGCCCTGGGCCGCCTCAAGCGCACCTACGAGCACCTGGAGCGCCGTCTGCGGCGCATGGAAGACGTGGTCACCTCGCGGGACTTTGACTGGGACAGCCGGGCGCGCGGCTGAGGCGCCCGCCTCAGGGGGCGTCCAGCACCTGGCGCACCACCAATAAGAAGTCCTGCAGCCGGTAGGGCTTGTTCATCATCCGCCGGGCGCCGGAGGCCAGGAGATGGTCGTTGAGGCCGCACTGGGTGTAGCCGGTGGCCACGATCACCTTGGCCCGGGGGTTCAGGGCCAACAACCCGGCCAGGCAGCGCTCGCCGCCCATGCCCGGCATGCCCAGGTCCAGGATCACCAGGTCCACCTCCCCCAGACGCTCCTGATAAATCTCCAGGGCCCTCTCGCCGCTGTCGGCGGTGAGCACCTGGTAGCCTCGGCCGGCCAACAGTTGACGGGTGGAGTCCAGGATGGCCAACTCGTCGTCCACCACCAGGATGGTTTCCTGGCCGCCGCGGGGCTGGGGCGCCGGCAGGCTCTCGGGCTGGGCCGCGGCCTCCTCGGCCGACAGGGCCGGCAGATAGACGGTGAAGGTGGCGCCCTGGCCGGGCCGGCTCTGGCAGGCGATGTAGCCCCGGTGCGCCTCCACGATGCCGTAGGCCGAGAACAGGCCCAACCCGCTGCCCACGCCCACCTTCTTGGTGGTGTAGAAGGGCTCGAAGATGTGGCGCAGGGTCTCCTCGTCCATACCCTGACCGGTGTCGCTCACCGTGAGCACCACGTATCGGCCGGGTTTTAGTGCCGGGTGCAGGCGGCAGAACTCCTCACCCAGCACCGTGTTGCGGGTCTGCAGCCGCAAACGGCCACCCTGGGGCATGGCGTCGCGGGCGTTGGCGCCCAGGTTCATCATCAGCTGCTCCAACTGGTTGGCGTCGCCCCTGATGCGCCACAGCCCCGGCTGCAGCTGGGACTCGATGGCGATCATCTTGGGAATGGTGCGCTCCAGGATGCTCACCACCTCGGCCACCTTCTGGTTCAGGTCCAGGGGCGCCAGGCGGGGGTCCACCTTGCGGCCGAACTCCAGCAGCCGACGCACCAGGTCCGCGGCCCGGTTCACCGCATCGTCTATCTGCTGCAGCTGGCCGCGGCTCTGTTCGTCCAGACCGGGGCGCTCGGCCAGTAGCTGCACGTGGCCGCCCACCCGCTGCAGGATGTTGTTGAAGTCGTGGGCGATGCCGCTGGCCAGCACCCCCACGGCCTCCATCTTCTGCACCTGCACGAAGTGATCCTGCAACTGCTTCAGCTCCCGCTGGGCCTGCACCCGCTGGGTCACCTCCCGGCCGGAGCCGCTGACGTAGGGCTCCCTTCCGGGCCGGCTCACCAGGGTGTTGTGGTACTCCAGGTAGTGCTGGCCGCCGTCCCGGTCCAGGTACACGGTCACGCCCTCGGCCCGGCCCTCGCGCCGCACCAGGGGCAGGTACTGCTGGCGGAAGCTCTCGGCGTCCTCCGGGCGCATGAACTCGCTGATGAGGTGGCCCACCACCTCCTCCTGGGGGCGGCCCAGGGCCTTGAGCACCGCCGGGTTGGCCGAGAGCAGGCGGCCTTCCAGGTTGTGGGTGTAGATGAAGTCACCGATGCTCTGGAACAGGTTGCGGTAGCGCCGCTCGGACTCCTTGAGGGCCTCCTCGGCCTGGCGCCGCTGGGCGGCCAGCATGGCATGGGCCACCTGATCGGCGATGGCCCCGGCGAAGGCCGCCTCGTCCTCGCTCCAGCGCCGGGGCGGGCCGTCATGCTCCAGACACACCGCGCCCATCAGCCGCCCCTCCAGGCGCACTGCGGCGTCCAGGCGCGAGGCCGCCGGCCGGGCCTGGGGCAGGGCCTGATAGAAATGGCTGATGCGGGGATCGCTGGCCACGTCGGCGGCCTCCACGGTGCGGCCAGCCTCCAGGGCCGCGAAGTATTCAGGGCAGCTGGCCGCCGCCAGCTCCGGCCCCCGGCGGTGGGTGCCGCTGGCGGCCTCGAACAGGTCCCGGCACTGGAGCTTCTCCCGGTCCGGACTCAGCAGCCATACGCTGGCCCGCGCCACCTGCAGGGCCTGGGCGGCCAGCTCATCCAGCTGGGCCAGGGCCGCCTCCAGTTGGCCGGTGGCGATGGCGTTCAGGGCCGCGGCCTGCACGATGGCCGCCTGCTGGCGCGCCCCCCGCTCCAGCCGGGCCAGCTGCTCCTGCTGGGCCTGTTTGTGCTCGCTGATGTCGCGGAAAAACACCTGCAGGGCCGGCCGCCCCTCCCAGTCCACCACCCGGGCGCCCGCCTCCATCCACTTGACCTCCCCGTCCTTGGTGAGCATGCGACAGGAGAAGGGCTGCGGCCCGGAGCGGCCGGTGATGCGGGCCCGGTAGCGCTGCAAGGCCTGCTGCAGGTCCTCGGGGTGGAAGAACGCCTCCGGCCTCTTGCCCAGCACCTCCTCCGGCTCCCAGCCCAGCACGTCCTTGACGGCCTTGTTGGCGTAGGCCACGCCTTCGTCCTGCACCACCGCGATCATCTCGCTGGACTGCTCCACCAAGTTGCGGTAGCGGGCCTCGGAGTGCTGCAGGTCGTCGGCCATGCTGCGCAGGCGGCTGAGATCGCTGGCCACCATCAAGGCGCCGCGGCCGGGCTCGTTGCGGGCGAACATGGAGCTGCTGACCAGACAGCGCACCGGTTGGCCGTTGCGGTCGGGCAGGTCCACCTCCTCGCCGTGCACCCGGCCGCGGATCAGGCGGGCCAGGAACTCCCGCGCCTCCCGCGGGCTGGCCTGGGCCGGGCGCAGCACTTCCTCCACCCGGCGGCCCATGATCGCCTCTGAGCGGCCGTAGCCCAGCAGCTCGGCCAGGCTGCGGTTGACCCAGGTCAGGCGCCCGCCCTGCAGGTGGGCCAGGCCGCTGGGCACGGCCTGCACCATGGCCCGGTACATGGCCCGGGGCGAGATCACCTTGCCGTAGCGCTTGGTGCCCCAGTAGAAAGCCAGGGCGATGGGCGACGTGGCCAGGTTGGCCAGGGCCGGGAAGTCGGGCCCGGCCTTGGCCATGTACCACTGGGCCAGGCCCTGCAGGGCCAGGGTCGCCAGGCCGCCGGCCACCAGCATGTATTTCTCGTGGCGGATGTCAGCGTCGTCCTCGCGGCGGGTGTTGATGAACAGGGCCACCAGCATGGCCAGGGCGAAGCTGAAGCTGTAGAGGAGGAAGACCTGCCACCAGGGGTTGAAGTGGCTGGAAGCCCCCAGGCTCACGCCGTAGAGGCGGGCGCTGGTCCAGCCGGGCTCGGTGAGGGCCGACAGGTAGAAGCACAGGCCGGGGATGTAGATCCACAGGCGGTCCCGCCAGCGCACCGGCCGCATCAGGGCCAGGATCAGCTCGCCCACGAAGGCCGGCACCATCAGGGGCAGGAAGCTCAGCCAGCGGTAGAGGGTGAAGGCGGCCTGGGGGGAGTGGGTGTCGGCGGTGAGGCTGACCAGGGCGTCAAAAAAGGCCCAGGCCACGGCCCAGACCAGCCAACGCTCCACGGCTCCGGTTTTGGGATCGTCCGGCGAGTAGCGCCCCAGGTAAACCAGCAGCGCCACGGCATAGCCCACCGTGAAGGCCAGGTTGAGCAGGTAGTAGGTCGGGAACATCCCTCATCCCGCGGTAGCTGGGCAGCCGCTCCCCCGGGGCGCTCCAAGTGCCTTCTACGGCCGCAGCATTTTGGCCTTCGGCCGCGCCGGAGGACTGGCCTGGCACGGCCGCAGCCGATCCATACTAGCAGGCTGGACAAGCGGGGTAAAGGGTCTGTCGCAGGGCGGAGGGGCCCCCTAAACCGCGGCCCGGCCCAGCTCCAGCAGCCGCTGGTTGAGGGCCCGGCGCGGGGAAGGTTGGCCCGCGCCCAGGGCCTTGGCCAGGGCCCCGGCGCTCCAGGGCAGGGCCTGGGCCGCGGCCGCCGCGCCCAAGAGCACCAGGTTGGCCCCCTTGGCCGCGCCGGCGGCCGCGGCCAGGCCGCTGGCGTCGGCGCAGACCGCGCGCACCTGGTGCTGGGCCAGGGCTGCTCGAGCCTGGGGCGAGAGGAAGCCCAGGTCCGGGGCGTTGACCACCAAGGCCGCGCCTGGGGCCAGGAAGGCCAGGTTGCGCACCGCCTCGCCGGGGTCCAGGGCCAAGAGCAGGTCTGCCCGGCCCGCGGCCACCAGGGGCCCCTGGAAGCGGCCCACCTTCAGGTGGCTGACCACCGCCCCGCCCCGCTGGGCCATGCCGTGCACCTCGCTGATCAATAACGGCCGGCCCTGGGCCTGGGCCGCGGCGGCCAGCACCTTGGTGACGAACAGCACGCCCTGGCCGCCCACGCCGGCCACCACCGCCTGCCAGTCCCGCGCCTTCATGAGCCCGCCTCCTGGGGCGCGATGGCCCCGTGGGCGCAGACCTCCACGCACAGGCCGCAGTCCACGCACCAGGCCCGGTCCACCCGCACCCGGCCCAGGGCGTCGGGCTTGAGCGCCGGGCAGGCGAACCAGCTCAGGCACAGTCCGCAGCCCACGCAGGCCCCGGCCGGCTCCAGGGCCATGGTGTGGCTGGGGCAGACCTCGGCGCAGAGCCGGCAGCCGGTGCACTTAGCGGCGTCCACCTGGATCAGGCCCTTGCGCCGGCGGCTGAGGGCCCCCGCCGGGCAGATGGCCAGGCAGCGGCCGCAGTCGATGCAGGGGTGCTGGCGGCCGTCGAACACGGCCTTGACCACCGGGGCGGAGCCCTTGACCTGCACCGGCCGGCGAACCGGCATTGCCTCGGCCGGCCGCTGGGCCGCGCAGGCGTGGCGGGCGATGATCACCGCCACGGAGCCGCCCCTGGCCTGGCGCCAGGCCTTCCGTAGGGTGCGGCGGGTCAGGGCCAGGTCGTAGGGGTCGATCTCCTGGATCCATTCCACCCCGCAGCCCTGCACCAGGGCCCGCAGGTTCACCGCCCGGCCGGGGTGGCCGTCGGCGGTCAGGCCGCTCTCGGGCGTGGGCTGCATGCCGGTCATGGAGGTGGTTTCATTGTCCAGGATCACCAGCACGAAGGCGGCGCCGTTGTAGACCGCGTTGACCAGGCCGGCGGCGCCGGAGTGGTAGAAGGTGCTGTCGCCGATGGTGGCCACCACCGGCACCTGCCGGCCGTCGCGCTGGAACACGCGGCTCAGGGAGCTGGCGAAGGTGATGGCCGCGCCCATGTCGTGGCAGGTGTCCACCGCGCCCTGGTTCAGGCCCAGGGTGTAGCAGCCGATGTCGCTGGGGTAGACGCCGTCGGGCAGGGCCCGGCGCAGGGCGTAGAACACCGCCCGGTGCGAGCAGCCTGGGCAGAGGTTGGGCCGCCGCAGCGGCGGCTGGTCCGGCACAGAGAGCAGCTTGCCCCGGGGCCGGGGCACCCGCACCCGGGCCTCCTGGAGGGCCCGCTCCAGCACCCCGCCCAGCACGTCCGGGGTCAGCTCGCCGGCCGAGGGCACGTGCCCCGATCCCCGGCCCCAGAGCCGGTCGCGCTGCGGGGAGAGCAGCTCCAAGACCGGCTCGGTTTCTTCGAGTACCAGCACCCGGCCGCAGGAGGCCAGCAGCTCCTGCACCGGGCCCAGGGGCAGAGGATAGGGCATGGCGATCTGCAGGAAGGGGATGGCCCCCTCCTGCACCGGCTGGCCCAGCTCGGCCAGCACGTCACGGGCCAGGGCCGCGGCCACGCCCGAGGCCAGGATGCCCAGGCGGGCCTTGGGCCGGGCCGGCGCGCGCCAGAGGTTCAGGCTCTTATTGGCGCTCACCCAGGCGGCGATGGCCTCCAGTTTGGCGTTGAGCCCCTGGTGCAGGGCCAGGCGCATCTTGGGGATGGCCGCCCAGCGGAAGGGGTCCTTGACGAAGACCGCCGGCCTTTGCACCTCCTTGGGCTCGCGCAGGCGGATCGCCTGGCGGCCGTGGCAGACCCGCAGGGTGGGCCGGATCATCACCGGAATCTGAAAGCGCTCGGAGAGCCGATAGGCCGGGGCCACCAGGTCCCGGGCCATGGCCGGGCTGTCCGGGTCCAGCACCGGCAGCTTGGCGAAGTGGGCCAGCAGGCGGCTGTCCTGCTCGGTCTGGCTGGAGTGGGGGCCGGGGTCGTCGGCGCTGATGAGTATCATGCCGCCGATGACGCCGATGTAGGCGGCGCTCATCACCGGGTCCAGGGCCACGTTGAGCCCCACCTGCTTCATGGCGCAGGCGGTGCGCTGGCCGGTGTAGGCCGCGGCCAGGGCCACCTCCACGGCCACCTTCTCGTTGACCGACCACTCGCAGTAGGGCGGGTGGGCCCGCTCGCGGCCGAAGGCGGCCACCGCGGGCAGTATCTCGCTGCTGGGGGTGCCGGGGTAGGCGGTCATCACCTGCACGCCGGCCTCCACCAGGCCCCGGCCCAGGGCCTGGTTGCCCAGCAGTATCTCCTGCCGCCTGTCTTTGGCCAATCTTGTGCTCCGCTGCGCTGGGAGAACAAAAACCAAAGGCTAAGTTATCCCGGCCAAGGCCGGGTGGCAAGCGGCGGCCGGGGATGGGCCCCGGCCGCCCTATGAGCTACTTGACCAGGACGAACTGGCCGCCCTTGACCTGCAGGATGACCATAGAGTCCTCGCCCAGGCCGTTGTGGTCCTTGGGGCTCAGGTTGTACACGCCGCTGACGCCCACGTAGTTCTTGGTCTTCTCCAGCTCGGCGCGCACCTTGTCCGGGTTGGTGCCCACCTTCTTCATGGCGTTGGCCAAGAGATACACCGCGTCCCAGGCATAGCCGGAGTGGGTGTTGATGGGGTACTGCTTGTCGTACTTATACACCTCGGTGTACAGGCGCACGAACTCGGCGATGACCTTCTTCTGGGGGTCGCTGTCCGGCAGGCTCTTGTAGACCATGAGCTTGGTGGCCGGCATCAGGTCGCCCTCGGCCGCGGCCCCGGCCAGCTTCAGGTAGCTGGGCCCAGGCACGCCGTGGCACTGGAACAGGGGCATCTTCAGGCCCAGGGCGTGGTGGTTCTTGGACACGATGGAGGCCGCCGGGCCGATGGTCCAGCAGATGATGACCGAGGGCTTCTTGGCCGCCAGGGACGTGAGCTGGGTCTTCATGTCCACGTCCTTGGGGTTGAACTGCTCGCTGCCCACGATCTTCAGGCCGTACTTGGGGGCCAGCTTCTTGACCCACACCGCGCCGTCGCGGCCGAAGCCGTCGCTGGCGCTGATCAGGCCGATATTGGTCAGCTTATGGGCCTTGAGATAGCCCAGCACCTTGGCCACCGCCACCGAGGAGCGCTGGGGGGCCTTGAACACGTAGCGGGCGGTGCCCAGGTCCATCTTGCCCAGCTTGCCTTCCATGATCACCGGGTCGCCGCCCACAGTCATCACGGTGGGCATCTTGGCGGCCTCGATTTGCTTCTTGACCGCCATGCCGGTGCCGGTGCGGGTGGGGCCGATGACGCCAGCCACCTTGTCCACGTTGACGAACTTCTTGAAGGCCATCACCGCCTTGGTGGGCTCGCCCTCGGTGTCGGCCAGCAGCAGCTGGATGGGCCGGCCCTGGATGCCGCCCTCCTTGTTGATCTTGTCCACCACCATGATGGCCACCAGCTTGGTGGGGGTGCCGATCACCGCCGCCGGGCCGCTCAGGGCGAAGAAGGCCCCGATCTTCACCGGCTCGAACTTGGTCCCCGAGGCCAGGGCCGGCGCGGCCAGGGCCAGCGCGGCCAGCAGGCATATTGCGGCCAGGGCCGTTTTGCGAAGTCCTCTCATCTTCCGCCTCCCTTGGTTTGGCCCTTGCCGCCTGCGCGACGGGCCGTCTGGTTCTATGCGTCGCGGCGGTCGAACACCCGCTGCGACTTGCGCTCGCTGCGGGGCAGACTGCCGTAGTCCACGACCACCACCCTGGCGCTGACCAGGATGGTGTCCTTGATGCCCTTGGCAATGGCCGCGGCCACGGCCGCGTCGTCGCCAGCACGGCCCTCGGGCGCCCGCTCCACCTTGACGGTCATGTAGTCCCGGCCGTCGTCGCCGTGCTCCAGGATCACCTGGTACTCGCTGCCCACGCCCCGGCCCACCGAGAGCACGTGGTCGATCTGGCCGGGGTAGATGTTCACCGCCCGGAACTTGATCATGTCGTCGCTGCGGCCCAGGATGCGGTCGTGGCGGGGCAGCGGGTTGCCGCAGACGCACTCGCCGGGCAAGAGGCGCGTCAGGTCCCGGGTGCGGTAGCGGATCAGGGGCGCGGCCTGTTTGCACAGGGTGGTCACCACCATCTCGCCGGTCTGGCCCGGCGGCACGGGCCGCAGGGTGGCCGGGTCCAGCACTTCCAGGATGTAGTAGTCGGCCCAGTAGTGGATGCCGTCGTGGGCCGCGCACTCCAGACCGGTGCCGGGTCCGTAGAGTTCGGTCAGGCCGGGGATGTCGAACAGCTCCGCGCCCAGGCCCTGGGCGATGCGCTGGCGCATCCCTTGGCTGGTGCGCTCGGAGCCGTAGATCACCTTGCGCAGGCTCACCTGGTCCAACAGCCCTCGACGGGTCAGCTCCTCGGCCAAGAGAAGGGCCATGGAGGAGGTGCAGCAGATCACCGTGGTCTGGAAGTCCAGTAGGAACTGGCACTGCATCTCCAGGTTGCCCGGCCCCACGGGCAGGGCCAGGGCCCCGAAGCGCTCGCAGCCGTTCTGGAAGCCCACGCCCGCGGTCCACACCCCGTAGCCCACCGCGATCTGCACCCGGTCCTCCCGGGTGAGCCCGGCCATCTCGTAGCAGCGGGCGAACATGTGGGCCCAGTCGTCGATGTCCTTCTGGGTGTAGGCCAGCACCTTGCGCTTGCCGGTGGTGCCGCTAGAGGCGTGGATGCGCACCACGTCGGCCAGCGGCACCGACAGCAGGGGGAAGGGGTAGCCGGCGCGCAGGTCCTCGGCGGTGGTGAAGGGCAGGCGCGACAGGTCCTCCAGGCTCTGGACGCTATCCGGCCCCACGCCGGCCTCTTGCAGGCGCTGGCGATAGAACTCGCTGCCCTGGTAGGCGTGGCGCACGGTCCACTGCAGGCCCTGGAGCTGGTGCGCTGCCAGCTCGGCGGAGTCGCGGAAGGCGGGCATGAAGGTCATGGCTCTAGCTCCCTTGGCCGGGCCTCGGGGCCGGGGCCTGGGGGCGGGCCCGGCGCGGCCCCAGGAAGGCCTCGCGCAGCATCTCGTCGGCCAGTATTTCTTGGGGCGTGCCCTGGTGGCGGATGCGGCCGTTGGTGATGATGTAGCCCCGCTGGGCCACGGACAGGGCGCCCAGGGCGTTCTGCTCCACCAGGAGCACCGAGCAGCCCTGGGCCGGCAGGTCGCGCACCACGCCCAGGATCTCGGCGGCGATCTTGGGGGCCAGGCCCAGGGAGGGCTCGTCCAACAAGAGCAGCTTGGGCCGAGCCATGAGCCCCCGGGCCATGGCCAGCATCTGCTGCTCGCCGCCGCTCAAAGTGCCGGCCTCCTGGTCCAGGCGCTCGGCCAGCACCGGGAAGATGGCCAGCACCCGCTCCAGGTCGCGCTGCACCGCGGCCCGCTGCCGCCGGCGCAGGCGCAGGTAGGCCCCCAGCTCCAGGTTCTCGCGCACGCTCAGGGGGCCGAAGAGCTGGCGGCCCTCGGGCACCTGCACCACCCCGGCGGCCACCACCGCCGAGGGGCTCAAGCCGCTGATCTCCTGGCGCTCCAGCACCACCCGGCCCTGCTGGGGCCGGAGCAGGCCGGAGATGAGGGCCAAGAGGGTGCTCTTACCGGCGCCGTTCATGCCCAACAGGGCCACCACCTCGCCCGGGGCCACGGTCAGGCTCACGTCGGTCAAGGCCCGCACCCGGCCGTAGCTGAAGTGCACTGACTCCACCCTAAGCAACCAGCCCGAACTCCTCTCCGCCGCCCAGGTAGGTGCGTATCACCTCCGGGTCGGCCTGTATGGCCGCCGGCGGGCCCGAGGCGATCAGCCGCCCGCCGGAAAGCACCGCCACCTGGTCGGACACCTTCATCACCAGAGCCATGTCGTGCTCCACCAGCACCAGGCCCACGCCCTGCTCGCGAATCTTGACGATCAGGCCGCCCAGGGCGTCGGTCTCGGCCGGGTTGAGCCCGGCCACCGGCTCGTCCAGGAGCATCAGGCGCGGCCGGGCGGCCAGGGCCCGAGCCAGCTCCACCCGCTTCTGGTCGCCGTAGGGCAGCTGGTCGGCCGGCTGATCGGCCTGCCCGGCCAGGCCAAAAAACTCCAGCACCTCCCAGGCCCGCTCCCGGATAGCCCGCTCCTCAACGCGCACTCCGGGCAGGCGCAGCATGGCCGCGCCGAACTCCCGCCGGCTGGCCCCGTGCAGCCCCACCATCACGTTCTCCAAGACGCTCATGCGGCCGAAGACCTGCAGGTTCTGGAAGGTGCGCGTCAGGCCCCGGCGGGCCAGCTGGTGGCCGGCCAGGCCCAGCACCGGCTGGCCGTCCAGGCGCACGCTGCCGGCGTCGGGCCGCAGCACCCCGCTGATGCAGTTGAGGGCCGTGGTCTTGCCGGCGCCGTTGGGGCCGATGAGGGCGGTGATGGCCCCGGCCGGGGCCTCCAGGCTGAAGCCGCTGAGGGCCCGGAGCCCGCCGAAGCTGATGGACAGCCCCTGGATGGACAACAGCACCGCCATCTAGAAGGCCCTCCCGCTCTGGCTGCGCCGCCCCTCCAGCCAGCCCACCAGGCCCTGGGGCAGGAAGATCAGGAGCAGCAGCAGGATGCCGCCGAAGAGCACGTCCTTGTACTCCTCCACCACCGCCAGGAGCTGGGGCAGCGGCGTGAGCAAGGAAGCGCCGAACAGGCTGCCCCACAAGGAGCCCATGCCGCCCACGATACACATGGTCACCAGCTCCACGGACTTGAAGATGTCAAAGGTCCGGGGGGTGATGATGCCGTAGTAGTGGGCGTAGAGGGAGCCGGCCACCGAGGCGTAGACCGCGCTGACCACGAAGACCTTGACCTTGTAGGCCTCGATGGGCACGCCCGAGGCCGCCGCGGCCAGGGGCGAGTCGTGCAGGGCCCTGAGCCCCCGCCCCACCCGGGAGTGCACCAGGTTGCGCGCCAAGAGTAGCCCCAGCAGGGCCAGGCCCCAGGCCAACCAGTAGAACGACAGGTCGTTGTTCAGCGCCGCGCCGAACAGGCTCAGGGGCGGTATGCCCGACAGGCCCGAGGGCCCGCCGGTGAGCTCGTCCATCTGCACCAGGAGCACGCTGACGATGAGGTTGAAGCCCAGGGTGGCCATGACCAGGTAGTTGCCCTGCAATTTCAGGGTGGGCACCCCGATTACCGCCGCCACCCCCGCCACCAGGCAGGCGGCCAGGAGCATGGTGGGCCAGGGCGGCCAGCCGTAGCTGGCGGTGAGGATGCCGGAGATGTAGGCCCCCAGGCCGAAGAAGGCGGCGTGGCCCAGGCTGATCTGGCCGGCGTAGCCAATGAGCAGGTTCAGGCCGGTGACCACTATTACGTGCAGGGCCACCACGTTGAGCACGTTTAGGTAGTAGGGGTTATGCACCAACAGGGGCAGCAGGGCCAGGACCAGGGCCAGGCCGGCCAGGATGGCGGCGAAGGTGCGTCCCGGCCGGGTCATACCCGCTCCTGGCGGGCCAGGCCCAACAGGCCGCCCGGACGCACGAACAGCACCAGGAGCAGCACCACGAAGGCGGCGGCGTCCTTGTACACGCTGGAGACCAGCCCGGCGAAGAGGCTCTCCAGCAGGCCCAGCACCAGCCCGCCCAGGATGGCGCCGGGGAAGCTGCCGTAGCCGCCCAGCACCGCGGCGGCGAAGCCCTTGAGGCCCATAATCACCCCCACGTCGTAGGACAGGGAGGTGATGGGAGTGATGAGCACGCCGGCCAGGGCGCCCAGGGCCCCGGCCAGGCCGAAGGAGTACAGGGTCATGCGGTGCACGTCCACGCCCATCAGCGAGGCGGCCCGGGGGTTGAGGGCCGTGGCCCGCATGGCCTTGCCGATGAGGGTGCGGCCGAAGAACCACATCAACAGCACGATGGCCGCGATGGTCATGCCCAGCACCCACAGGTTCTGGGGGGTGAAGGTGGCCCCCAGGAGCTTCAGCGGCGTCTCCGGGCTCAGGGGGGGCAGGGCCAGGGGCTCCTTGCCCCAGAGGTGCTTGAACACCCCGCGCATGAGGATGGAGGCGGCGATGGTGATGAAGATGAGCACCATCACCTGGCGGCTCTTGGCCGGCCGGATGCACAGCCGCTCCAAGAGCCCGCCCACCAGGGCCACGGCCAGCACCGCCAGGGGGAAGCTCAGCGGGCCGGGCAGGCCCGCAGCCACCAGGAAGGTGTACATCATCAGCCCGCCCAGGGAGAGGAAGTCGCCCTGGGCGAAGTTGACCACGTGGGTGGCGTTGTAGATCAGACAGAAGCCCAGGGCCACCAGGGCGTAAACCGCGCCGGTGGTCAACCCGCTGACGATGTACTGGGCTATCTGGTCCCCGAAGCTCATGCAGCCCTACCCCGCCCCGCCGGCCCGACCGCGCAAGTCCCCTTGGCCGGGACCAAGGCCGATCCCCGCGACGCTGGCTTTGGATACAGTATACGAAGCGATTTTATACAGTTCCCCCCGGTGGCTGTCAACCAAAGTACGCATGCCCGGACCCGCCCGCCGTCCCTGGCCGCGACATATCGCCAACGCAGGCGGCTGGCCGTCAGGGGCCGGGCCAAGGGCCTGGCGCGGGGCCTTGGCCGCCGCGGGGACCTGCGCGCAAGCGGCCGGTAAAAAAGGACTTTCTCCCCCGGCCCCGAGCGGAGCCCGAGGGGGCCGCACCGGCCAAGCTGGCACTCCGGTTGCATTGAATTGAGGGCATTGGGGAAAAAAGGAGGGACGTGATGTACCGACTGGCCTTGCCGTCGTCCGGGAGGCGCAGTGAGCGCCGCGCCGTCCTGACCAGCTGCGTCCTGGCCATCGGGGCCGTTGTCTTGGCTCTAGTCTTTTCCAGCCTGCTGCTGTTGCTGGTGGAGGGGCAGGCGGCCTATCAGCGGGTGCTGCTGCCGTTATTGGCCCTGAACCTCACCATGCTGGCTGGGCTGGTGGTGCTGATCTGGGGGGTGGCGCGGCTGGGCCGCTGGGCCGCCCAGTCCCCGGAGGCCTCCCTCCCCCGGCCCCAGCGGCCGCATCAGCCCTTCCGGCCGCAGCCGGTGTTGATTCACGGCACCGTGGAGCGGCCGCGGACACAGCCGGTCCCAGCGCCGGGCTGGCGAGGAGCCAGTTCAGTCTAACTCCCGTTCTTGCGCAGGCCCAGGCGGGCCAGGCGGGAGTTGAAGGTGGAGCGGTTGACCCTGGCCTCGACCGCGGCCCGGCTGACGTTGCCCTGGTGCCGGGCCAGCAGGTGCTGGGCGTAGGCCCGCTCCATCTCGTCCCAGCTCAGGCCCTCCCCGAAGGCCGGCCCGGCCCCCACGTCCTCCGCGCCGCCTTGCCCCAGGTGGGGGGGCAGGTGCCCCGGCTCCACCACCGGGCCCTCCACCGTGGCCAGCAGGTACTTGACGAAGTTCTCCAGCTCCCGGATGTTGCCCCGCCAGTCGTAGGCGGTCAGGACGGCCAGGGCCCGCGGCGTGAAGCGCTTGGCCGGCATGTCCATCACCGCGGCCTCGCGGCTCATGAAAAACTGCAGCAGCAGGGGGATGTCCTCGCGGCGCTCGCGCAGGGGCGGCAGGTGCAGGGGCAGGACGTTCAGGCGGTAGTACAGGTCCTCCCGGAAAACCTTGCCCGCGATGGCCTCGCTGAGGTCGCGGTTGGTGGCGGCGATGACCCGCACGTCCACCTGCTTGCTCTGGGCCCGGCCCAGGGGCTTGATCTCCTGGTTCTGCAGCACCCGCAGGATGCGCGCCTGCAGGTTGAGCGGCATGTCGCCGATCTCGTCCAGGAACACCGTGCCGCCCTGGGCCGCCTCGAAAAGGCCCACGTGGTCGCGGTCGGCGCCGGTGAAGGCCCCCTTCTTGTAGCCGAACAGCTCGCTCTCCAGCAGGGTGTCGGGGATGGCCGAGCAGTTTTGCACTAATAGGGGGTGCTCCCGCCGGCGGCCCAGGCGGTGGATCTCGGCGGCCACCAGGTCCTTGCCGGTGCCGCTTTCGCCGGTGATGAGTACCGGAAAGTCGGTGCGGGCGTAGTTGCGCGCGGTCTTGAGCATCTCCAGAAAGGCCGGGTTGCGGCTGATGATGCGGCTGCTGCCCGCCGCCTGCAGAGCCTGCTTGAGGCGCAGGTTCTCCTGGCGCTGGTCGGCAAAGGACAGGGCGTTGCCCAGGGCGATGGAGCCGATGTCCACCAGGTTCTGCAGCAGGTCCAGGTAGGCCGGCTCCAGGTTCATGCGGTCGCCCTGGTGGGAGGTGTCGATGACCTCCACCGCGCCGTAGACCTCGCCGTTTTTGAGTATCAGCGGGAAGCAGAGGATGATGGTGCTCTTGAGGTCCAGTTCGTTTTCGATCTGCTTGGCCTGGCGGCGGTCGCGGCCCACCTCGGAGATGGTCATGCGCCGGTTCTCTATCACCCAGCCCACGATGCTGGGCTGCTCCGGCTTGAGCAGCAGGCCCAGTATCTTTTCCGACTCCTGGCCCACGGCCTGGATGCAGCGGTACCCTTCGGGCTCCTTCACCCAGATGGAGCCGCGCTCCACGCCCTGCAGCTCCAAAAGGAGCTGCATAAAGCGGCGCGGGAACTGCTCGGGGTCCAGTTCCTCGAACAAGGCCTTGTAAAAATCCAGACGCGGTTGGGCCATCGCGCTCTCCCCCTGCAGAGGTGGCCGAATCGCGGACCTGGCTCAGATTAATATTTTTACGGGGGTTAAGCAAGGCAGCCGGCTTGACAGGACCCGCGCCGGCCACCCATGATGAAAAAAACCCAAGCGGGAGGGGGAGAGGCATGGCTAATCAAACCGACAGCGGACGCCTGCAGGCCCAGGTGTGGCACGCCCTGCACGAGCACTGGCTGGGGCTGACGATCCTGGGCGTGGTGTTCCTGATCCTGGGCAGCCTGGCCATCCTGGCGCCCTGGGCGGCGGCGTTTGCGGTGAA
This sequence comes from Thermodesulfobacteriota bacterium, assembly GCA_040751985.1. Classification (GTDB taxonomy): domain Bacteria; phylum Desulfobacterota; class Desulfarculia; order Desulfarculales; family Desulfarculaceae; genus Desulfoferula. The sequence goes on from JBFMFU010000047.1 coordinate 92,861, forward strand.
CGTCTTCGTGGGCTGGCTGCTGTTGATCAGCGGCGTGGTGCAGCTCATCCACAGCTTCAAGGCCCATAGCTGGAGCCTGTTCTGGAACCTGCTGGGCTCGGCGGTGTACATCGTGGCCGGCGCGGTGCTCTTGACCCAGCCCCTGACCGGGGTGCTCACCCTGACCCTGCTGCTGGCGGCCTTCTTCGTGGCCGAGGGCGTGTACAAGCTGGTGCTGGCCTTCAAGGTGAGGCCCTCGCAGGCCTGGGGCTGGCTTTTCTTCAGCGGCCTGCTGGCCCTCTTTTTGGGGGTGCTCATCTGGGCCCGCTGGCCCGGCGACGCGCCCTGGATTCTGGGCCTGCTGCTGGGCATCGACCTGATCTTCGGTGGCTGGTCCCTGCTCATGATCGCCGCGGCCGCCCGGCGGGGAGCGCCCCCGAGCGCCTAGACCCGCGGCGGCCCCGGTCGCGCGCAGCCTCCGCTACGGCGGCGGAGGCTATTTGTGTTTGGCCCCGGAGGCGGAGAGACGAGACATGAAGCGGCGGCCGGACAGCGAGGCCATGGACCTGGGCGGGGCGGCCCTGTTGGTGCTGGTCTGCTTCATCTGGGGCGGCAACAGCGTGGCCATCAAGTTCTCCAACCTGGGCCTGCCCCCCCTGACCGCCGCCGCCCTGCGCTCGGCGGTGGCCGCGGTCGTGGTCTGGCTCTACGCCCGCTGGCGGGGCGAGGTCACGGCCCTGCCGGCCGGCCGCTGGGGCCAGGGGGCCATCCTGGGCCTACTGTTCGGCCTGGACTTTCTGTTCCTCTATTGGGGCCTGGCCTTCACCAACGCCTCGCGGGCGGTGATCTTCCTCTACACTCACCCCTTCTGGGTGGCCCTGGGCGCCCACTTCTTCATCCAGGGCGACCGCCTGACCGCGCGCAAGATACTGGGGCTGCTCTTGGCCTTCGCGGGCATGCTCAGCGTGTTCGCGGTGCACCCGGCCCAGCTGCCGCCGGGGTACTGGATCGGCGACCTGATGGTGCTGGCCGCGGCCCTGTTCTGGGCCGCCACCACCCTGTACATCAAGCGCATTTCCCAGCGGCCGGGCGGGGCCATGAGCCACTACCAGATGCTACAGGCCCAGCTCCTGTACTCCCTGCCCCTCTTGGCCGCGGCGGCGGCGCTTTTGGAGTGGGGCCGGCCCATCGCCCTCACCAGCCTGGTGCTGTCCGCCCTGGCCTACCAATGCCTGGTGGTGGCCTGCTTCAGCTACCTGCTCTGGTTCTGGATGATCAACCGCTTCCGGGTCAGCGGCCTGACTGCCTTCACCTTCCTGACGCCCTTGTTCGGGGTGGTGCTGGGGGCGCTGATCCTGGGCGAGCCGGTGGGGCCGCTGGTCTGGCTGGGCCTGGGGCTGGTGGGTGCCGGCATCTACCTGGTCAACCGCTGAGGCCCCGCGGGCCTAGCCTGGGGCCGGGCCGCGGCCGGCGTCCTTGAAGCCCAGCTTCTTTAGCTGCCGGCTGTAGACGCTGATGATGTCCCGGTGGCTGATCACGCCCACCAGACGCGAATCCGAGGGGCCGGCCACCACCGGCAGGGTGGCGTAGTCGTGCTCGGAGATGCGCCGGAGCGCCGTCTCCAGGGTGTCGTCGGGGGTGACGGTGCGCACCTCGCTGGTGGCCAGCTCGGCCACCACCACCAGGTCCCACAGCTCCTGGTCAAAGCTGTGGTCCGCGTAGTCGGCGTGGGAGATGATGCCCTTCAGTCGCCCCTGACCGTCCACCACCGGGAAGGAGGCGTACTTGGAGTGGATCATCTTCTGGTGGAACTGGCCCAGGGTCATGTCCTGGGGCACGCTGTCCACCTCGCTGCGCATGGCCTGGCGCACGCTCAGCGAGCGCAGCAGGTTCATGTCCTTGCCGGCCCGGATGTCCACCCCGCGGCGGATCAGCTTCATGGTGTAGATGGACTCGGGGTTGATCTGCTGGGCCACCAGGGTGGCCACCACGCAGCCGATCATCAGGGGCAGGATGATCTGGTAGCCGCCGGTCATCTCGAACAGGATCAGAAAGGCGGTGAGCGGGGCGTGGGTGGCCCCGGCCACCACCGCGGCCATGCCCACCACGGCGTAGGCGCCGGGCCGGGCGGTGACGGCCGGGAACAGGGCGTGGGCCCAGTGGCCGAAGCAGCCGCCCAGCATGGAGCCGATGACCAGGGAGGGGGCGAAGATGCCGCCGGACATGCCGCCGGCGATGGTCAGGGAGGTAGCCAGGATCTTCACCGCCACCACCGACAGCATCAGCCACCAGACCATCTGGCCGCGCAGGGCCAGCTCGATGCCCTCGTAGCCCACTCCTAGCACCCAGGGGAAGCCCAGGCCGATGGCCCCCAGGGCCAGGCCGGCCAGGGGGGTCTTGAGGTACTCCGGAAAGCGCCAGGAGTTCACCAGGTCCTCCACCTTGTACAGGGTGCTGGTGAAGGCGGCCCCGATCAGACCGGCGGCCAGGCCCAGCACGCCGTAGAGCAAAAGCTCCCAGGCCGAGACCAACTGGTAGGCCGGCACCACGAAGGCCGGGAAGTCGCCCAGGTGGAAGCGGCTGATGGCCGTGGCCATCACCGCCGAGAGCACGATGGGGCTGAAGGTGGCGATGGCGAAATCGCCCAGAATGATCTCCATGGCGAACATCATGCCCGCCACCGGGGCGTTGAAGGTGGCGGCGATGCCCGCGGCCGCGCCGCAGCCCACCAGCACCCGCAGGCGGTTGGCGCTGACCTGGAGCACCTGGCCCAGGGCCGAGCCGATGGCCGAGCCGATCTGCACGATGGGTCCCTCGCGCCCCACCGAGCCGCCCACGGCGATGGACAGGGCCGAGGCCAGGGACTTGACGATCACCACCCGCTTGCGGATCAGGCCGGACCGGAGAGAGACCGCCTCCATGACCTCGGGCACGCCGTGGCCCTTGGCCTCCCGGGCCAGGAAGTAGATCAGGGGCCCCACCAGCAAACCGCCGGCCGCCGGCACCAGGAGCAGATACCACCAGGGTTGTCCGGCCAGGACCGCCAGGAAGTCGCCGGCGCTGCCGTAGCTGAGGGTGCGCAGGAAGTCAATGAGCCAGCGGAAGCCCACCGCGCCGTAGCCGCCCAGCAGGCCCACGGCCACGCCCAGGGCCATGAGCGTAACCTGCTCCTTGGACCACAGGCTGAGCTTGAGTCGGGCCAGCGGCGTCATAACCCTCCGCGCCGGTTGGCGTTTACGGACTTGGGCGTGTGCCTGGTTAACCTAGCAGCTTGGCCCCCACCCCCGTCAAGAAAAATGCCCGCCGATTCCGGGAAAAATGCGATATTTCCTGCGCCCGCCGCCGCTGCCGTAGGGAGCCAAAAGGACCCTTGCCATACGCCTGTTGACACCCCCCAAAAAAATTGTTGTGCTCGTGAGGGGTTAAGTAGTAGTATTAAATCGCTCAACCTGAGGAACTAGAGCAAGCTTAGGTTTAGGGGGTATGTCCGGTGCATATTGGGAGAGGCGCCTCTGAGGGGGTAGCCTCTGCCTGGGCCATCCTTTTAGAGTCCGCGGCCCCGCACACCTGACAAGTCCGCTACCTCCTGCTGAAGGCGGCCAGCCAAGCCCCTGGCATCGGCTATTGGGCCGCCGAGGAGGTGCGCCATGACTCCGTCATCGGGTGTCGGTGCTGAGTGGGGAGGTGGCTCCGGGGCGATGGGCATCCTGGCCGGCCCGGGGCAATGGGTCGGGAGCCGGCCGGCGGTTGGCAAGCGGGAGGAACCCGCGGACCGGCTGAAGGCCAAGCTCAAGTTCAAAGACCTCAGCACCTTTTTCCAGCTTCCCTTCAACGTCTGGCTGTTCAAAAACATGCCCGCCTGGGTCAGCCGCATGTACCTGGGCCTGCTAAGCCGGCTCTATTTCCGGCTGGCGGCCAAGGAGCGCGGGGCCATCCAGGCCTCCCTGGCCCACTGCCTGGGCCTGCGCATGGGCAGCCGCAAGGCCCAGTTGCTCTGGTCGCGGGTGCGCGACGGCATCGTGGAGCACTATCACGAAAAACTCTTCTTGGCCTTCAAGAGCTTCCGCTGTATCCGGCGCGTGTGCCTGCGGCGGGTGTCTGTGGCCAACCAACACATTCTGGACCAGGCGGTGGCGCAGGGGCGGGGGGTAATTTTGGTCACGGGGCACTACGGCGCCCTGGAGTTTCTGCCCGGGGCCCTGGCCTTCCGGGGCTTCCCCTTGTCGGTCATGGTGCACTGCAAGACCCCCAAGCTCAAGAAGATATTGGAGGAACGCGCCAACCGCACCCGCACCGAGCTGCTGGACCCCAAGTCCGGCGAGGTGTTCTTCCAGGCCCTGGATCACCTCAAGCGCGGCCGGGTGGTCATCACCCAGTGCGACGAGATCGACATGTGGCGGCCCTACAAGGACAAGACCATCAACTTCCTGGGCCTGAACGTGCCCCTGGACCGCTCCATGGACATCCTGGCCCGCAAGTCCAAGGCAGTGGTGGTGATGGGCCTGGTGCACCGTCTGGGCTGCGGCCGCTACCAGGTAGAGCTGCGGCAGCCCCAGACGCACCCGGCCGCCCGCGGCGCCGCGCTGGTCTCTCAGCAGTGCCTGTCGGTGCTGAGCTCCTACATTTACTCACGGCCGCACGAATGGTATGAGTGGAAGAAGCTCCGGCCCTTCGTGGACGCGAACCTGGAATCGAGGGCAAATGAGAATTCAGGGGCTCAGGGCCTATTTAATCGAGTGGCCTTTCACCTTGGCGGTGTCCCACAGCCTGGCTAGCAACACCGCCACTGCCAACATAGTGGTGGCCCTGCAGGACCAGGAGGGCCGCCTGGGCTACGGGGAGGGGGTGCCCCGGGCCTACGTCACCGGCGAGGAGGTGGGCCCATCCCTGCAGGCCCTGCGGCAGGAGCTGGCCCCGGCCCTAATGGGCCGCGAGGCGGCCCCGCAAGAGGCCCTGGGCCTGCTGGAGAGCCTGGCGGGCCCGGAGCTGCTGGACCGCTTCCCGGCCGCGGCCTGCGCCCTGGAGACGGCCCTGTTGGACCTGGCCGGCCAGGAGAGCGGCCGCCCCCTGAGCGCCCTGCTGGACGGGGACGCGCCCGGCCCGGTGACCTACAGCGCGGTGGTGCCCCTGCTGGAGCCGGAGCCGCTGGCCTGGGTGCTCAGCCGGATCAAGACCCTGGGCCTCAAGCAAATCAAAATTAAGGTGGACCAGCAGGTCTCGGTGGAGCGGGTGGCCCAGGTCCGCGCGGCCCTGGGGCCCGACGCCCATCTGCGCGTGGACGCCAACGGCTCCTGGCAAGCCGCTGAGGCGGTGGAGCTGATACAGGCCATGGCCCCCTACGGGGTGGAGGCGGTGGAGCAGCCGGTGGCCAAACAGGACCTGGAGGGACTGGCCCAGGTCACGGCCCAGGTGGAGCCCCTGGTGCTGGCCGATGAGTCCCTGTGCACCCTGGCCCAGGCCCAGAAGCTGATCCAGCGCCGGGCGGTGGGCGGCTTCAACCTGCGCCTGTCCAAGTGCGGCGGTCCGGCCCGCACCCGCAAGCTGCTGGAGATGGCCCGTCAGGCCGGGATGGCTTGCATGCTGGGCTGCCAGGTGGGCGAGCTGGGCGTGCTCAGCGCGGCCGGCCGCCACTTTGCCAGCATCCACCCGGAGTTAATCTACCTGGAAGGCTCCCTGACCCGCTTCTTCCTGCCCCAAGACATCATCGCCCAGGACCTCACCTTCGGCCCCGGCGGCCAGGCCCCGCCCCTGCGCGGACCCGGCCTGGGGGTGAAGGTGGAGAAGGCATCCCTGCGCGGCTGCGAGGTTTTCGCCCTGAACTGAGGGCCCGGGAACCCATTCTGTACGCTGCGGCGGCCCGCCATACCCCACATATAGTATCTGGCCGTACTGACTACACAATTGGATAGTTTTTTTGTTGACAGGGGGGTTGCCTTCTTTGATCATAAGACTTAAGAGTTTATAAAAATTCCGTTTTTTCCTTTGGGAGCAATGGGAGACCAAAACAGGTGGAACGGCACAACAGCTGCCTCAATACGCGGGCCATAATCGACTACGTCGAGCGCCACTATGGCTCGCCCGAGGTGCTGTTGGAGGGTCTGGATGAGGATCTGGAGGGGGTGGAAAACCCCATCGAGTTCCTGCGCGACTCTCACAACTGGGTCTCCTCTGATCTGGTCAAGCGCATGTACGACAACGCCCGGCAGATGTCCGGAGACCGCCGGGTGGTCTATTCCATCGGCTTCGAGTCAGTAACCCACCAGCGCCTGGGCTACATCCAGCAGATCCTCCTGCGGGCCTGGGCCTCGCCCAAGGTGGCCATCAAGCGCCTGGAGACCATCAACAAGAAATTCAACCGCACCAAGGACCTGGAGCTGATCGAGTCAGGCACGGAGCGGGCCGTGGTGCGCCTGCACTGGCACCGCGAGCTGGAGCTGAGCAAGGACTTCTGCCTGATGAACCAGGGCGTCTACTCGGCCATCCCCACCATCTGGGGCCTGCCCCCGGCCAAGGTGGAGGAGACCCACTGCCAGTTCGACGGCGACCCCTACTGCGAGTTCGAGATCCGCTGGCAGAACCCCTCCACCCTGCGGCGCCTCCAGATGCTGCTGCACAACCGGCGCAGCCTACTGTCGGAGAGCCTGGCCGAGATCGAGCACGACAAGCAGCTGTTGGAGAACAAGTACTGGGAGGTGCAGGCCCTGAACCGCCGCCTGATGGCCAAGATCGAGCAGATCCTGGCCCTGCAACAGGCCAGCGGGGCCATCCTCTCAGAGTTGGACTACCAGAAACTTATTCCCAACGTCCTCAAGCTGTTCGTGCGCACCATCGACTACAACCGCAGCATGATCATGCTGGTGGACCAAGAGCGCAACGTGCTCAAGTACGTGGCCGGGGTGGGCATGGACCCCATGGACCTGCAGCCCCTGGACGGCTACGCAGTGCCCCTGGACCGGGCCGAAAACATCCTGGCCCGGGTGGTGCAGAGCGGCCAGCCGGTGATCAGCCAGAACGCCGGCCAGTTGCACCTAAACCCGGAAAACATCATCATCCGCAATTACCGGCCGCAGTCCATCGTGATCCTGCCGCTGACCGCCCAGGGCAAGGTCATCGGTATCCTGGCCGCCGACCGCGACTACGGCGAGGGCGCGGTGACCAGCATGGACCGCGACTACCTGGAGGTGTTCGCCAACCAGGTGGCCCTGGCCATCGAAAACGCCCGCATGTACCGCAACCTCAAGGAATCCTTCTTGAGCACGGTCAAGTCCCTGGCCCAGGCCCTGGAAGCCAAGGACGCCTACACCCGCGGCCACTCCGAGCGGGTGACGCGCTACTCGGTGCGCCTGGCCCAGGGCCTCAAGCTGCCCTCGGCCCAGGTGGAGCAGATCGAGCGCATGGGCATGTTGCACGACGTGGGCAAGATCGGCATCGACCGCAAGATCCTCAACAAGGTGGAGGAGCTGTCCGAGGAAGACTTCGCCACCATCCGCCTGCACTCCTCCTGGGGCCACTCCATCATTCAGCCCCTGAACCTCTCCGAGGCGGAGATGGCCATCGTGCGCCACCACCACGAGCGCTTCGACGGCAGCGGCTACCCCGACGGCCTCCAGGGCGAGGCCATCCCCCTGGCCGTGCGCCTGGTGACGGTCTGCGACGCCTTCGACGCCATGACCAGCGACCGGCCCTACCGCCGCACCCTGGGGCTGCGGGAGTCCCTGCGGCGCCTGGAGGCCGGCTCCGGCAGCCAGTTCGACCCCCAGGTGGTGGAAAGCTTCGTGAAGATGGTGCGCGAGGGCCGCTTCGACGACATCATCCCCGGCGACAGCGCCGCCGCCCAGGCCAAGCGCCACCTCAACCTGGTCTCCGAACCCCGCCTATAAAAAGCCAACCGCCGGCGCGAACGCGCCGGCGGCTTTGTTTCCAGGCCCCCCCTCAGACCAGGCGGGGGTTGCTGGCCAGCAGCTTGGTGATATCGGCCGCCGGCAGGGGCCGGCTGAACAGATAGCCCTGCATCAGGTCGCAGTTCAGCTCACGCAAGAACTGCAGTTGCTCGCTGGTCTCCACCCCCTCGGCGATGACCTTCAGCTTCAGGCTGCGGCTCATGTTGATGATGGTGTCCACGATGGAGCGGTCGTCGGGCTGGGTGGTGATGTCCTGGACGAAGGACTTGTCTATCTTCAGGGTGTTCATGGGGAAGCGCTTGAGGTAGTAGAGGTTGGAGTAGCCCACCCCGAAGTCGTCCATGGACAGGGCCACGCCCAGGCGGGCCAGTTCCTGCAGGATAACGATGGCCTCCTCCACCTCGCTCATGACCATGCTCTCGGTCACCTCCAGCTCCAAGAAGCGGGGCTCCAGGCCGGCGGCGGCCAGGGTGGCGTACACACTGGGCACCAGGTTCTTCTCCTGGAACTGGCGCGGCGAGAGGTTCACCGACACGTGCAGGTCCGGAAAGCCCTGCTCGTGCCAGCGCCGCACCTGGCGGCAGGCCTCCTGCATCACCCACTGGCCGATGGAGACGATCAGGCCGGTGTCCTCGGCCACGGGGATGAACTCGCCCGGGGAGACCATGCCCTGCTCGGGGTGCTGCCAGCGCACCAAGGCCTCCAGGCCCACCACCCCGCCGCTGCCCAGCTCCACCTTGGGCTGGTAGTGCAGGGTGAACTCCTCCTGCTCCACCGCCCGGCGCAGGGCGCCCTCCAGCTCCATGCGCTTTTTCATGCGCGAGTTCATGGCCGGGGTGAACAGGCAGTAGGAGTTGCGGCCCTGGGCCTTGGCCCGATACATGGCCATGTCGGCGTTGGCCACCAGGGTCTCCAGGTCCTGGCCGTCGTCCGGGAAGATGGTGATGCCGATGCTGCCGGTGACGTAGAGCTGGTGCCCCTTGACCTCGAAGGGCTGGGTCAGGGACTCCAGGATGCGCTGGGCCACCCGCACCGAGTAGTTGGGGTCCTGGCGGCCTTCCAGGAGCAGGATGAACTCGTCGCCGCCCAGGCGGGCCACGGTGTCCTCGCCGCGCACCAGCTCGCGCAGGCGCTCGGCCAGGTCCTTGAGCAACTGATCGCCCACCGCGTGACCCAGGCCGTCATTGATGTTCTTGAAGTTGTCCAGGTCCAAAAACAGTATGGCCAGGCTCTGCTCGGTGCGCTGGGCGTGGGCCATGGCCACCCCCAGGCGGTCGTTGAACAGCAGGCGGTTGGGCAGGCCGGTGAGGGCGTCGTGATAGGCCAGGTAGCTGGCCTGCTCCTGGCTGCGCTTGATGGGGGAGATGTCGCGCAGGGCCCAGACGTAGTTGGTCACCGCCTCCTGGGGCCGCTCGATGACGCTGACCGTCAGCCAGAAGGAGATGTCGGCCCCCTCCGGGCCCCGGCCGGCGATCTCGCCACTCCAGCTCCCTTGCAGGGCCAGGGCCTTCTGGGCCTGGCGCAGGGAGGCCCGGGACAGGGGCTGTTCCTCCAGCTCGACCAGGCAGCGGCCGCGGCAGGCCTCGGCGCTGAGGCCGGTGAGCCGGCAGAAGGCGGCGTTGACCAGGAAGATGGCCCCCTCTTTGTCGCTGACCGCGATGCCCTCGCTGGTGGACTCGAAGACCTGGCTGAGCAGCTGCAGGCGGCGCTCGCTGTGGCGCAGGCTGGTCACGTCCTGCACCGCGCCCACCAGGCGCCGGGCCCGGCCCTGGTCGTCGCGCACCACCTCGGCCAGCAGGTGCACCGTGCGCTCGCCGGTCTGGCCCGGCACCCGGTGCTCCAGGCTCACCATGGCCTCGCGGCCGGGCAGCTCGTCTATGGTGCTGCGCAGCAGGTCGCGGTCCTGGGGGTGCACCGCCTGCAGGACCTGTTCCAGGCTGGGCGGCTCCTGGCCGCCGGCCAGGTCGTAGATGTTCAGCGCCTCCCGGGAGCAGACCATCTGGCCGCTGGCCAGGTCCAGCTCCCAGCAGCCCAGGCCGGCCAGTTGCAGCAGCCGGGCCAGGGGCTCGTGCTCCTTGGGCAGGGCCGGCGGGAGCGAGGGCGCGGGGGCTTTTTTACGCCGCTCTGGCGCCGGAGGGGCTTTGCGGTCGCGCGGGCGGGTGGGGGGCAACTTCTCCTCCTCCATGCTGTAAGGCTCGGGTTGGACCGGGCGTAATTTAGCATCGGCCGGCCGCCCAGGGAAAGCTTTTTATTTCATTATGCTTTTTCTGATAGAGATCGCCCGCGGGCCCAGAGCGGCCTGGCAGCCGGTGCCGCCGGGTGTCATATTTTCTGGGTTGGCAACCTTCAACTGGGCCGGGTCATGCAACAACCCCCCGATATCACAGCCCCGTCGCCGGACGGCCGGCGAGGGCTGGACCTGGCCTGGGCCCGTCAGGAACAGGAGCGCCTGGCGGCCCAGGTGGTGCTGGCTGATCGCTTCGGAAATGTGAGGCGGGTGGCCGGCCTGGACGTGCACTTCAGCCCCGACGGCCGCCGGGCCTGGGCCGCGGCGGCAATGCTGAGCTTCCCGGAGCTGGAGCCCCTGGAGCAGGCCGTGGCCGAGGGCCCGGTGCCCCTGCCCTACGTGCCGGGCTTCCTCTCCTTCCGCGAGGCGCCGGCGGCGCTGGCCGCCCTGGCCCGGCTGAGCGGGCCGCCGGACCTCTTGCTCTGCGACGGCCAGGGCATCGCCCACCCCCGGCGCTGCGGCCTGGCCTGCCACCTGGGGGTGATGAGCGGCCTGCCCAGCATCGGCGCGGCCAAGAGCCGCCTGCTGGGCAGCCACCGGCCGCCGGGCCGGGCCCGCGGCGCCTGGGCCCCCCTGCTGCACCAGGACCGGGTCATCGGCGCGGTGCTGCGCACCGTGGACGGGGTGCGGCCGCTGTACGTCTCGCCCGGGCACCGGATCAGCCTGCCCACGGCCATCGCCCTGACCCTGGCCTGCGGCGGCCGCTATCGCCTGCCCGAGCCCCTGCGCGCCGCCCACCGCCTGGCCGCGGCCGCCGTTTGCTGAGCCCGGCCAAGACCAGTCCCAAATCCGCAGCCACCTGGGTTACAATAAGACCCTCCAGTCACACCTTAGATGCCACACACAAAAAAATCAGGCGATCTCGACGGATCCGCCAGTCAGCCCGGAAGGAGATTACATGAGCGGCAAGGATGATCTGCGCAAAGAGGAAAAGGCCCTGGAGCGGCTGAGCCCCTTTCAGCTCAAAGACCGTTTGATCAAGCTGGCCCAGGGCCGCGCCCAGCGGCTGATGCTCAACGCCGGCCGGGGCAACCCCAACTGGCTGGCCACCCTGCCTCGCCAGGCTTTTTTCCAGCTGGGTCTTTTCGCAACGGCGGAGTCTCAGCGCACCTGCAGCGCCGACCACATGGGCGGCCCGGCCGAAAAAGAGGGCCTGCTGCGGCGCTTTTTGGACTACGCCGGCGAGCACGCCGGCCAGCCGGGGGTGAGCTTTCTGCGCCGTTGCCTGGACTACGTCAAGAGCGCCCTGGGCCTGGACCCCGAGGCCTTCCTGGCCGAGCTGGTGGACGCCGTTCTGGGCGACAACTACCCCACGCCGGACCGCATGCTGAGCCAGATAGAGCAGGTGGTGCACAAATACCTGGAGCAGGAGATGTGCGCGAATGAGCCGCCGGCCGGCCGCTACGATTTGTTCGCCGTGGAGGGCGGCACCGCGGCCATGTGCTACATCTTCAACAGCCTAAAGGAGAACAAGCTGCTGCGCCATGGCGACAAGATCGCCCTGGGCGCTCCCATCTTCACGCCCTATCTGGAGATACCCCACCTCAACGACTACCAGCTGGTGGAGGTGGAGGTGATGGGCCAGGAAAAGAACGACTGGCAGGTGCCGCCCAAGGAGCTGGACAAGCTGGCTGACCCCGCGGTGAAGGCCTTCTTTCTGGTCAACCCGGGCAACCCCTCCTCGGTGAGCATGGACCAGAAGGACCTGAAGCGCCTGGCCAAGCTGGTGGAGACCAAGCGCCAGGACCTGATCATCCTCACCGACGACGTGTACGGCACCTTCGTGAACGGCTTCCGCTCCCTGATGGCCACCTGCCCCCGCAACACCATCTGCGTCTACTCCTTCTCCAAGTACTTCGGGGCCACTGGCTGGCGCCTGGGGGTGATCGCCATCCACCAGGACAACGTCTTCGACCGGGCCATCGCCGCCCTGCCCCAAGCCGAGCGCCGCGCCCTGAACAAACGCTACGGCAGCGTCACCCTGGACGTGGCCTCCATGAAGCTCATCGACCGCCTGGTGGCCGACAGCCGCTCGGTGGCCCTGAACCACACCGCCGGCCTGTCCACGCCCCAGCAGGTGCAGATGGCCCTGTTCGCCCTGATGTCCCTGCTGGACCGCGACGGCCAGTACAAGCAGCAGGCCCAGAAGGTGGTGACCCAGCGCTTCCTGGACCTGTACCAGGCCCTGGAGCTGCCCTATAAGCCCAGCCCCAACGACGCCCACTACTACGCCACCATAGACGTGCAGCAGATGGCCCGGATGCATTACGGCCGGGAGTTCGCCCGCTGGCTGACCGCCGATCACGAGCCGGTGGACTTCGTGCTGCGCCTGGCCCAAGAGCGGCAGATCGTGCTGCTGCCCGGCGCCGGCTTCGACGCCCCGGACTGGACGGTGCGGGTAAGCCTGGCCAACCTGAAAGACGAGGCCTATTCCGAGATCGGACGCCAGATAAAGAGCCTGCTGGCCGAATACCATGCCGAGTGGCAGAAGCGGCGCCCATAGGCCCGGTCAGGTGGAGGAAGCATGGAGGCGGTAATCGGGTTCCTGCGGGACCATGAGGAGATACTGCTGTTTTTGGTCATCGCCCTGGGCTACGCCCTGGGTCACATCAAGCTGGGTTGGTTCAAGCTGGGCACCACCGCCGGCACCCTGATCGTGGGCCTGTTCGTGGGCCTGGCCCAGTTCGAGGTCTCGCCGCTGATCAAAAGCATCGGGTTCGGCATCTTCATCTACGCCGTGGGCCTGCGCGTGGGGCCCCAGTTCTTCGCGGGCATGAAAAAGGACGGCCTGAAGTTCATCAGCCAGTCCCTGGTCACCTGCGCGGCGGGCTTCGTCATCGTCTGGCTCTGCGCGGACTGGCTCAAGCTGGCTCCGGGCATCGCTCCGGGCATCATCGCCGGGGCCATGACCAACACCTCCACCCTGGGCGCGGCCACCCAGGCCATCAGCTCGGGCACGGTCAGCCTGCCCGCCGGGGTCAGCGCCCAGGTGGCCAGCAACAACGTGGCCGTCACCTACGCCATCACCTACCTCTTCGGCACCGTGGGGCTGATCGTCTTCTACAAGCTGTTGCCGCGCATGTTCGGCTACAACCTGGCCCAGGAGGCTCAGAAACTGCAGCAGGAGATGAGCCAGGGCGTGGCCGAGCCCGACCCGGAGAGCGCCTATTTCTCCGAGTATCACCTCTGGGACCTGCGCTGCTTCGAGCTGACCAACCCCGCCCTGGCCGGCAAGAGCCTGGCCGAGCTGGGCCGGCAATACCCCCTGGCCGTGGCCATCGAGCGCATCAAGCGCGGGGACAGGCTCATCGAGGCCGCGCCAGAGCTGGTGCTCCAGCTGGGCGACCTGGTGGCCCTGAGCGGCCGCATCAACCTGGTGGCCCAGGCCGCCGCGGTCATCGGGCCGGAGAAGCCCGACCAGCAGGTGCTGGACATGGTGGCCGAGGACCTGGAGATACTGGTCACCAACCAGGAGGCGGTGAACAAGACCCTGGCCCAGGTGGGCAGCCTGTGGGGCCGCGGCTGCTACCTCAAGAAGCTGCTGCGCTCGGGCGTGGAGCAGGAGGTGAACCAGGGCCTGACCCTGCACAAGGGCGACCTGCTGGTGGTCAGCGGCATCAGCCGCCGGGTGGACAACCTGGCCCAGCACCTGGGCTATGCGGTGCGCCGCTCGGCCACCACCGACCTGCTCACCCTGGCCGTGGGCCTGGTGCTGGGCGGGCTGTTGGGCGCGGTGACCGTGAAGATCTGGGGCGTGCCGGTGAGCCTGGGCTCGGCCGGCGGCCTGCTGCTCACCGGCATCATCATCAGCTTCCTGCGCAGCCGCCACCCCACCTTCGGCAACATCCCCGGGGCGGCCCGGGGGGTGCTGGAGGACATCGGCCTGACCCTGTTCGTGGCCGTGCTGGGCCTGGGCGCCGGCCACAGCGTGCTGGATGTGCTGCGCTCGGCCGGCCTGCCGGTGTTCCTGGTGGGGGTGGCGGTGACGCTCGTCCCGGCCTTGTGCGCCTGGCTGTGGGGGCGCTACGTGCTGCGGCTCAACCCGGTGATCGCCATCGGGGCCTGCACCGGCTGCGTGCCCACCACGGCGGCCCTGCAGGCGGTGATGGAGGAGGCGGACTCGGCCCTGCCCGCCCTGGGCTACCCGGTGCCTTATGCCGTGAGCACCGTGGTGCTGACCGTGCTGGGCTTCCTGATTATGCAGGTGGTCTAGGCGGACAGCGAAAGGTTTTAATCATCGCGCGAGAGGGGGTTGGCCCGCATGCAAGAGGTGATCGAGTTTCTGCGCCACAACGAGGTGGTGCTTTTGTTTCTGGTCATGGCCCTGGGCTATTTGCTGGGGCGCATCAAGATCGGCTGGTTCTCCCTGGGCACCATCGCCGGCTCCCTGATCGTGGGCCTGGTTGTCGGCCTGGCCAAGTTCGAGATCTCGCCCATCATCAAGAGCGTGGGCTTCGGCGTGTTCATCTACGCCGTGGGTCTGCGGGTGGGGCCCCAGTTCTTCGCGGGCATGAAAAAGGACGGGCTGAAGCTGGTCACTATGTCCCTGGTGGCCTGCCTGGCCGGCTTCGCCATGGTCTGGGCCGCCTCGGCCTGGCTGAGGCTGCCCCTGGGCATCGCGCCGGGCATCCTGGCCGGGGCCATGACCAACACCCCCACCCTGGGGGCGGCCGAGCAGGCCATCACCAGCGGCGCCGTGGCCCTGCCTTCGGGCCTCACCGCCGAGATGGCCATGAGCAGCGTGGCGGTGGCCTATGCCATCACCTACCTCTTCGGCACCGTGGGGCGCATCGTGTTGTTCAAGATGCTGCCCCGGATGTTCGGCTATGACCTGGCCGCCGAAGCCAAGAAGCTAGAGGCCAGCATGAGCGGGGCCAGCGCCGAGGACGACCCCTACAGCGACTACTTCTCCGAGTTCGCGGCCCAGGGCGTGCGCGGCTACCGGCTGACCAACCAGCAGCTCGCCGGCCATCCCCTCAAGAAGCTGCAGGGCCACCTGCCCGACCACCTGGTGATCGAGCGGGTGGAGCGCGGCGGCCAGGTGCTGGAGCTAAAGGACGACCTGACCCTGCAGGCCGGGGACCTGGTGGCGGTCAGCGGCCACACCAGCGACCTGATCCACGGTCCGGAGGTGATCGGGCCGGAGGTGCTGGACAAGGCGCTCTTGGACATCACCGGCGAGTTCATCGAGGTGCTGGTCACCAACAAGCAGGCCGTGGGCAAGACCCTGGCCCAGGTGGGCCGCGCGGCCGGCTTCGGCTGCTACCTCAAGCGCCTGCTGCGCGCCGGGGTGGAGCAGCACGTGACCGGCGGAATGCGCCTGATGAAGGGCGATTTGTTGTTCATAACCGGGGCCAAGACCCACGTGGACCGCCTGGCCAACTATCTGGGCTACGCGGTGCACCGCTCGGCGGTCACCGACCTGTTCACCCTGGCCGTGGGCATGGTGCTGGGCTCGCTGCTGGGCGCGGTGAGCGTGAAGCTGTTCGGGGTGCCGGTGAGCCTGGGCTCGGCCGGCGGCCTGCTTCTGGCCGGCATCGTCATCAGCTTCCTGCGCAGCCGCCACCCCACCTTCGGCAACATCCCCGGCGGCGCCCGGGCGGTGCTGGAGGACATCGGCCTGACCATCTTCATCGTGGTGGTGGGGCTCACCGCCGGCAGCAGCGTGGTGGAGGTGCTCAAGACCTCGGGGCCGGGCGTGTTCCTGGTGGGGGTGGCGGTCACCCTGGTCACCGCCCTGGCCCCCTGGCTGTGGGGCCAGTACGTGCTCAGGCTCAACCCGGTGATCAACATCGGCGCCTGCACCGGCGCCGGGGTGATCACCGCGGCCCTGAAGGCGGTCAGCGAGGAGGCCGGCTCCTCCCTGCCCGCCCTGGGCTACCCGGTGCCTTACGCGGTGAGCACCATCGTGCTGACCGTGATGGGCTACCTGATCCTGCAGCTGGTCTAGGGAGAAGTACCATGTCCGGACGCGCGCTGAGAGTTGTCCTGTGTCTGGCCGTCCTGCTGCTGGCCGCGGCCGGGGCCCAGGCGGCGGGGCGGCTGCCCCTGGTGGTGGTGGTCACCACCGGCGGCACCATCGCCGAAAAGGCCGCGCCGGCCGGCGGCGGCGCGGTGCCGGCGGTGTCGGGCGCGGCGCTGGTCAAGGCGGTGCCCGGCCTGGGGCGGGTGGCCCGTCTGAAGGTGGTGGAGTTGTGCAACATCGACTCCTCGCAGATGACGCCAGCCATCTGGGCCCGGCTCAGCCGGGTAGTGGACCGGGAGCTGGCCGACCCGGAGGTGGCCGGCGCGGTGGTCACCCACGGCACGGACACCATGGCCGAGGGCGCCTTCTTCCTGGACCTGACCCTGACCAGCCCCAAGACGGTGGTCTTCACCGGCGCCATGCGCGACGCCTCGGACCCCAGCCCGGACGGCCCCCTGAACATCCTCAACGCGGTGACCATCGCCGCCGCGCCCACAGCCCGGGACTGGGGGGTGGTAGTGGCTCTGAACAACTACGTCAACTGCGCCCGGGACGTGGTCAAGACCCAGACCAGCAACGCCCAGACCTTCAACTCCGGCCAGAAGGGCTACCTGGGCTATGTGCTGGGGAGCGTGGTGCAGCGCTGGCATGAGCGGCCGCGACGCCTCACCCTGCCCCTGCCGGCCGAGCTGCCCAAGGTGGCGTTTCTGTCCACCTACGCCGGCGACGACGGCTCCCTGCTGCGCCATGCCGTGGACCAGGGGGCGCGGGGCCTGGTGGTGGAGGGGGTGGGCGCGGGCAACGTCAACGCCCAGGTGTATCGGGCTATCCAGTACGCCCTGCAGAAGGGCCTGGCCGTGGTGATCACCAGCCGGGTGCCCCACGGCGCGGTCTGGCCCATCTACGGCGACCAGGGCGGCGGCCTGGCCCTGCAAAAGGCCGGCTGCATCCTGGGCGGGGACCTGCACGGCCCCAAGGCCCGGCTGCTCTTGATGCTGGCCCTGCCCCAGGTCCAGGACCGCAGCGAGCTAAAAAAGTATTTCCGTTGAAATTAGGCCGGATCTAGTCTGGATGTTTCCTAAAGGTTGAGCGGCTGGTGTATGGGGCTAATCTTTAGGGCGGGAAGATAAAGACTGGCAGGTAAGGAGTCGCCCTCTGCCACTCCCCCGGCACAGTCTGAGCCTGGCTGGCAAGGCGGCCCAAGGCTTGGGTTGCCAAACCCCTTCGGCGGGAGCGTCGATGGCTAGCCGGGGCAGATGGCGCCTCGACCCGCTTTGCCACCGGCGGCCCGTCGGCGGCAAGCGAGCGCCGGAGGCGTAGCTGAAACTACGTCGAGGCGCGAGCGCCGCCGGCAACGCAGCCAGCGGGGCTCAGGCGAAGCCGGACGCTCAACCTTGTAGGATGCCGTCCTTCATCACCAACACCCGCCGACAGGTGCGCTCCAGCAGGGCGCGGTCGTGGGAGACCATGGCCCAGGACAGGTCCGATTCCACCAGCACCCGCTCCAGGGTGGCGGCGCGCGTCTCGTCCAGGCCGTTGCTGGGCTCGTCCAGCAGCACGGCCTGGGGCTGCATGGCCAGCACCGTGGCCAGGGAGACCAGGCGCTTCTCGCCGCCGGATAGGTGGTAGGTCACCCGCCGCTGAAAGCCGGCCAGGCCCAGGCGCTTTAGGGTGCTGTCCACCAGCTCCAGGGCCCGCTCGCGGCCCAGGCCCAGGTTCAGAGGGCCGAAGGCCACGTCCTCGGCCACGGTGAGGCTGAAGAGCTGGTCGTCCGGGTCCTGGAACAGATAGCCCACCTCCCGGCGCAGGGCGCGGAAGTCCTTCTCCTCCCGGCAGGCCCGGCCCAGGCCGTACACCGCGCCGGCCTGGGGCCTCAAGAGGCCCATGCAGAGCATGAACAGGGTGGACTTGCCGGCGCCGTTGGGGCCCAGGATGCCCAGGCGCTGGCCGCTGGACAGGCTGAAGTCCAGCCCGCACAAGACCGGCGGCCGGCCGTCGTAGGCGAAGTCCACTTTCTCCAGGCGGATCAGCTCCACAGCGGCCCTCCCCACTGCAGCAGGCCCAGGGCCAGGACCACGGCCCCGGCCAGGGCGCAGAACACGGTGTCGGCCCGTTGCCAGTGAAAATGATCCAGCAGCCAGAAGGTGCCGGCGAAGCCGCGGCAGAGCATGGCTTGGTACACCCGCTCGGAGCGGTCCAGGCTGCGCAGCACCAGGATGCCGATGAGTTGGGCCAGGCTGCGGTAGGTGTGCAGGTTGCTGCGCGGGGTGAAGCAGCGCACGGCCATGGCCTGGCGCAGGCGCAGGTACTCCCGGCGCATCACGTGCAGGTAGCGGTAGAACAGGATGAACAGGCTCACCAGCTTGGCCGGCAGGCGCAGGTGGGCCAGGGCATGGAAGATGTCGTTGATCTGGCTGGAGCCCAAGAGGGCCACCACCGCCAGGAAAATGGCGTTGGCCTTCAGCGTAATCAACCCGGCCAGGACCAGGCCCTGGGGGTTGTAGCTCACCGCCGCGTGCCCCTGGGCCAGCTCCAGGCGCCAGGGCAGGAACAGCCACAGGAAGGCCACGAAGGCGTTCACGGCCAGGCCGCGGCGCCAGAACCCCGCCCCCCCCAGGCGCTACCAGCCGGCCTGGCCCTGGCCCCGGCCCAGCCCCTGGGCGGGGGCCTGGGGGCCGGGGCAGAGGGCGATAAGCGAACTGTAGGCCAGGGCCACCACCACCTTGCCCCGCGGGTCCAGGCGCGCGGCCAGCCCAGGGGCCGGCGCGTGCTCCAGGGGATGGGGGATGGCTCCGGAGGGCTGCGGTGGTGATGGCCTGGCCATAAGTTAAGCCTTTTGCCGCCGGCGCAGACGGCCGCGTACCAGCACGCCCAGGCCGGCCATGGCCGCGATGATGGCCAGGCCGTAGGCCACCCCGGACAGAGGCAGGTCCTCCGGCGGCTTGGCGTGGGAGGCCTTGCCCGCGGCCGGGGCCAGGTCCGCGGCGCCCAGCTGGAACTGGCCCAGGTGTCCGGGCCCGGCCTTGAGCAGCAGCTTCCAGGGCGCCGGGCCCTGGGGCAGAGGCAGAGAGAAGGCCCCCTCGTTATCGGTCTTGGCCGAGGCGATGAGGCGGCCCTGGGCGTCGTAGACCTCCACCGGCTGGTTTTTGACCTTGCCGCCGCCGGGCATATAGCCCTCGCCCATGAGGCGGCCCTTCTCCACCCAGGCGTAGAGCTTGACCTGGTGGGCCGGGGCCGGGCCCGCGGCCAGCAGCAGGGCCAGGACCGCCAACAGCGCTATGCTCGCGCCTCTCATCATGGCCGGCCGGCCTCCGCTCCCAGCAGGGACGGGCGGGCCTGGCGCAGGAAGAACACGGCCAGGGTGGTTATGATGCCCTCGGCGATCATGCCCGGCAGGCTGGCCACCACGATGGCCCCGGCCGAGGTCAGGAAGGCCTCGCCGGTCAGGAACAGGCTGAGGGCGGTGAGCAGGGCAGCCAAGAGCACCGCGCCGAAGCCGGCCGCGAAGGAGGCCAGCAGCAGGGTCACCCGGCCGCGGCGCAGCCAGGGCGCGCAGGCGTAGTAGCAGAGCACCGCCGGCAGGGCCATGCTGAGGGTGTTCACCCCCAGGCCGGTGAGCCCGCCGAACTGGAACAGGATGGCCTGCAGGGTCAGGCCCACGAAGATGGCCGGGAAGGCGGCCCAGCCTAACAAGAGCCCCACCAAGCCGTTTAACACCAGGTGCACGGAGCTGGGCCCCACCGGCAAATGGATCAGGCTGGCCACGAAGAACACCGCCGAGAGCAGGGCCACCCGCGGCAGGCGGTCGTAGTCCATCTTCTTCAGGCCCATGGCCAGACCCGCCGCGCTCAGGGCCGCCCCGCCGATGAGCACCGGGGCCGAAAGCACTCCCTCGGAGATGTGCATGGCTAGCGCCCCGGCACCGGAGCCGCGTAGAGCCAGAGCACGCCGCCCAGCTCCACCTCGCGGTCCTGGCCGTCCTTCTTGATCTTCAGGTCCTCGGGGGTGTGCAGGGCAGCGAACCCCCACCAGCCGGGCCAGGGCAGGCTCCAGGTGAACATGCCGCCCGCGTCGGTCTTGATCACCTGGGCGACGTAGCTGTCCGCGGCTGCCTTGCGCTTGCCCCCCAGGTCGAAGAACTCCACCTCCACCACCGCGCCCGGCAGGGGCTTGCCCTTGTACAGCACCCGGCCGCTGAAGCTGTTGCCCGCGTACAGGCCGTAGGGCCGGGTCAGGGGGATGATCTCCATGGGCAGGCCCAAGGCGCGGTCCCAGCCGGACTCGGCCCCCATGGCGCTGACTATGGTCTTGGTGTAGTGGATGATGAAGCTCTTCTCGCTGGGCTCCCAGTAGGGCTGGGGGGTCATGTAAAAGATGTAGTCGCCGGGGCGCTTGATCTGGTAGGCGACCCGCCAGGCGCTATAGCCGCCCAGCTTGACCTGCGTTAGCGCCGGCAGCAGGTCCTGCTTGCGGCCGGCCAGGGCCACGCCCGCCTCCTGGGGCTTGACCAGGTTCATGCCCTGGCCCTCCCGCGGGTGCCAGAAACGCAGCTCCACCTGCAGCGCACCGGGCTTTTCCAGGATGTTGGTCTGGGGAATCACCATGCCGAAGTGGGCCGCGGCCGGCGCGGTCGCCAGCAGGCAAAGCATCAGGGCCCAACTCACCACGCGCACAAACATGCTCCTCCTCCTTTGTTCTGCGGGTTGGTTGCGGCTTCGCCTTCTGGCGGCCAAGGTTGCGGTCAAAAAAACAGCCCGAGCCTGCCTGCGCTCGGGCCTTCTAGCCACGCCCTGCCCCTACTGAAGCAAGGCCTCATTTTATTATCTCAGCCCTCCCCTGCTCCACGGCCGGCTGTGGCGCCCCCTTCTGGGAGCAGTGTTTCTGCGGCGGCGTTTCCACCGCCTCTAGCCGGGGCCGGCGGCACCGCGGAACAGCGGAGTCTAATACAATGCATATCCCCGATCGCCGCCGCCGTCAACCACTAAGGGGCGCGGCGAGCGGGCGGCTACTGGGGGCGGAAGCTTTCGGCCACCTCGTCCAGGGCCTTGGCGCCCAGGGCGTACTCGGCCTGGGGGAAGACGCCGCGCAGCACATAGAGGCGGCCGCTGGCCACGAGGAAGTAGAACTTGGCCTTCTGGCCGCCGCCCTGGTACACCGCCTCATAGGCCTTGACGCCGCCCAGGCTCAGGCTGCGGCCGTTCTGCTTGTCCTGTAGGGGGGTGCCGCTGGCGAAGAACTCATCCTCCCACATGCGCACCTGCTGCTTGAGGTCGCCCGCGCGGCGCAGGGGGCCGGAGTTGACCTGGATCAGGCCCTGGCCCTGGGACGGGCTCAGGCGCAGATCGGCCGCGGCGGTCTTGGGCGCCAACCGCCAGCCCAGGGGCACCTGCAGCACAAAGCCCCGGCCCGGCCTGGGCTGCTGGCTGCCCGGCGCGTGCAGCACCTGCACCTGCAGTTGGCTCTGCAGATCGAAGGTCACGCTGGTGGCGGTGCGCGGCTTGATGACCAGGTCGTGCTCCCGGCTGAAGCCGCCCCGGCGCGCCTGCAGCTTGTAGCGCCCCACGGCCAGCGCGGGCAGGTTCAGGGGGGTGCGGCCCAGGGGCCGGCCGTCCAGGAACACCTCGGCCGGCGGGGTGCTGGTCACCTGCAGGGAGCCGGTCTGGGATTTGCGCGCCTGCTCCTGGGCCAGGGCCAGCAACTTGCGGGCCTGCTCGTCGCCCGGCAACACGGCCAGGCACTGCTGGAGCAGACGCACCGCGTTCTGGTAGCGGCCGGCGTTGAACTCGGTCACGGCCTGGACGTAGTCCAGCCGGGCCTGGCGACGCCGCTCGATGGCGGGCATCTCCTTGGCCCAGGCCGCCTCGCCCTGGGCCGGGGCCTTGGCAGCCGGTGCGGCGGGAGCGGCCGGCGGCGCGGCCAGGGCAGGCGCCGCCAACCAGGACAGACACAAGGCTAGACACAGGGCCGGCGTCAGCCGGCCAGGCCCTTGGGGCGAAGCTTGCGGCATGGGTACACCTCGTACCCCAATGATGCCTGAAAACCGGCTGGACGGCAATCGGCTGTTGAAAGGGCCTGCCTAGTGGGGCTTGGCAGCGTAGATGACGATCTTTTCTCCGATGTAGAGCTTGTCGCGCTCGCTGAGGCTGGGGTTCCAGTCCCGGATCTGGCCGGGGCGCACCTTGTAGCGCCGGGCCAGGCTGCTGAGGCTCTGGCCGGGGCTGACCACGTGCACCAGCCGCTCAGACCCGGCAGGGGCCTTGGCCGCAGCCGCCGGGGCCGCCTTGGGTCGAGCCGGAGCCGCCGCCGGGGCCGGGGCCGCCGCGGGTCGGGCCGCGGGCCGTGGCCGGGCCACCTCGCGGGCCAGCCACTCCAGGTGGCGGTTGGCCTTGGCGTAGTAGCGCGACATGAGGGTCTGGGCCAGGTTGAACTGCTCTCGCGCCCCGGCCTTGTCGCCCTGCAGGGCCAGGACCAGGCCCAGGTTGTAGTGGGCCTTGGCCCGGCCCACGCCCTGGCCGAAGGTCTGCAGGGCCTCGTCCAAACGGCCCTCGCAGGCCAGGAGCAGGCCCAGGTTGTTGCTGGCCAGGCGGTAGCCGGGGTCCAGGGCCAGGGCGCGGCGGAAGCTGGCCTCGGCCTCGGCGCGGCGGCCCAGCAGCAGATAGGACAGGCCCAGGTTGTTATGCAGGGCGGGGCGGTCCGGAGCCGACTGCAAGGCCGCGTGCAGGACGGCCAGGGCCTTTTCCGACTGGCGGGTCTGGTTGTAGATGATGCCCAAGGTGTTCTGGGCCCGCCACAGGGAGGGGTCCAGGGCCACGGCCTGGAGCAGGGCCTTCTCGGCCTGCTCGCGCTGGCCACCGGCCAGGTGGCTCAGACCCAGGCCCTGCCAGTACGCCGCCTGGCCGGGCTTCTGGCGGCACAGCTCGGCGAACATCTCCCGGGCCTGACGGTGGTCGCCCAGGCGCAGGTACAGGCTGGCCAGCTTACCCTGCAGGCGCAGCTTGTCCGCGCCCTTGGCCGGGGCCAGGGCCTGGCGGTACTGGTGCAGCGCGCCCCAGGGCTGGCTCTGAGCGGCCAAAAGGTCGCCCTGGGCCTCCATCTGGCTGGGGCCGGCCGGCGCCTTGTCCGGGTCCGGGTCTTCCTCGGCCCGGGCCGCCCGCTGAGACAGAAGCTGCTCGGCCTCGCCCCGCTGCAGCCAGCGCGCGTTGGATTTGTTGGTGCCGGCGCAGCCCAGCGAAGCCAACAGGGCCGCCGCGGCCAGGAGGGCCAGCATGATTCGGCAAAGATGGGTTCTACGCACGGCTGCCTCCTTATCTGAACAGGCCCTGGCTGACCCGGATGATGGCCGGGCCGGCCATGACCAACATGATGGCGGGAAAGATCATAAACAGCACCGGGAACAGCAGCTTGAGAGGAATCTTGGCCGCGGCCTCCTCCATCTGCTGCCGGCGCTTGGTGCGCACCGTGTCCGAGTGCACGCGCAGCGAGCGGCCCACGCTGACCCCGAAGCGGTCGGCCTGGATGAGCATGGTCACCAGGCCGCTCACCTCGTCCACCCCGCAGCGCTGGGCCAGGTTGCGCAGGGCCATGGCCCGGGGGATGCCCGCGCGCAGCTCCAGGGAGAGCATGTTCAGCTCGCCGCCCAGGGTGGGGCAGGAGCGGTCCACCTCCTGGGAGACGCGCTTGATGGCCGCGTCCAGGCCCAGGCCGGCCTCCACGGTGATCACCAAGAGGTCCAGCACGTCGGGCAGCTCGCGGGTGATGGCCTTTTGCCGCCGCCGGGTGCGCGACTCCAGGATGATCTGGGGGATCATGTAGCCCAGGCAGGCCGCCCCCACCAGGGCCAGCACCAGGGGCAGCACCCCGGCCCGCTGGGGCAAGGGGCTCAAGAGCACCCAGAGCATGGCCAGCAGCAGGCAGGCCACGCGCAGGCCCAGGAACACGCGCAGGGCCGAGGGACTGCGGAAGCCGGCCCGGGCCAGGCGGTTGCGCAGCTCGCTCTCCTGCCAGGCGTGGCGAGGCCGGGCCGGCTGGGACAGGCGGCTGAGCAAGGCCAGGCCGATGTCCTTGAGCGAGCGGCCCTCCGGGGCCTCCTCGGCGGCGGTGCCGTCGCCGGCCAGGTTCTCCAGGCGGCGCTGGGACGGGTCCTGGCCGCGGCGCCAGAGAATGTAGACGGCCAAGGCCAAGAAAAATACGCACAGCCCCGCCCCCGCCACCACCAGCACTTCCGGGCCATATGCGTGCAGCAGGCCGTCCACGGCTACACCTTCAGGTTCACCAGCTTGCGGATCACCATGATGCCGCAGAGCTGGAAGCCGCCGCCCACCATCAAGAGGGTGCGGCCCAGGGGGTGCTCGAAGAGCAGGGAGATGTAGGCCGGGCTGAAGAACCACAGCACCAATAAGAGCCCCGGGGCCATAATGGACAGGATCATGGCGCTGATGCGCCCCTCGGCAGACAGGGCCTTGACCTGGCGCATCAGGCTGTAGCGCTGGCGGATGATGTAGCCCATGTTGTCCAGAATCTCGGCCAGGTTGCCGCCGGTCTCCCGCTGCAGGGCCACGGCGGTGGCGAAGAACTTGACATCCTGCAGGCCCACCCGCTGGGCCAGGTCGGCCAGGGCGTCATCCATGCTCTTGCCGAAGGAATAGTCCTCGAAGGCGCGGGCCAGCTCGCCGGCCACCGGCTGCTCCAGCTCCTCGGAGGCCATGCGCAGACCGGAGCCGAAGGAGTGGCCGGCGCGCAGGGCCCGGGCGATGAGGTCCACCGCATCGGAGAACTGTTCGTCCAGGGTGGCCAGGCGCCGCTTGCGCAAGAAGCGCAGCCACATCACCGGCAGCATCATGCCCGCCGCGCCCAGCAGCACTCCCATGGGCCAGGATCGGTCCAGCACCCCGCCCAGCAGCCCCAGGCTGGCCAGCACGCCGGCGCTGAGCACCAGGGTGCCCAGGTTGCAGGGGCTGCCGGCCTGCTGCAGGAGCAGCTGCAGGTGGGACAGGCGCGGCAGGCGGCCCAGCAGGCGGTCCAGCAGGGGGATGGAGGACAGGGAGCGGTCGCGGAACAAAATGCGCACGCCCACGGCCTGGGTGACGGCCTGGGGCGCCATGGCCTGCAGGCGGCGCTGCACCGCGGCCTGGCGGGCCAGGCGGCCGGCCAGGAGCAGATCCCGCGCCGCCAGCCCGGCCAGGACCAGGCTGAGGAAGACCAGGAAGGTGACGCCCCAGATCACTGCGCGCCCCCCTCCTGCCAGCCGGCGGAGAAGATTTCGCCGTCCAGGTCGATGCCGAAGGAAGCGATGCGCTCGCTCCAGCGGGCCCGGATGCCGGTGGGCCCGAACTGGCCCAGCACCCGGCCGCGCTCGTCCAGGCCAGTCTGGTGGAAGCGGAATATCTCCTGCATGGTCAGGGTGTCGCCCTCCATGCCGGTGACCTCCTGCACGCTGGTCAGGCGGCGGGAGCCGTCGGCCAGGCGGGTGACCTGGATGATGACGTGGATGGCGCTGGCGATCTGCTGGCGGATGGCCTTGTCGGGTATCTCCAGGCCGGCCATGGACATCATGGTCTCTAGGCGGCTGATGGCGTCGCGCGGTGAGTTGGCGTGGACGGTGGTCAGGCTGCCGTCGTGGCCGGTGTTCATGGCCTGCATCATGTCCAGGGCCTCGCCGCCGCGCACCTCGCCCACCACGATGCGGTCGGGCCGCATGCGCAGGCTGTTCCTGACCAGATCGCGCATGGTCACCTCGCCCAGGCCCTCGATGTTGGCCGGCCGCGTCTCCAGGCGCACCACGTGGTCCTGCTGCAGCTGCAGCTCGGCCGAGTCCTCGATGGTGACGATGCGCTCCTGGCAGGGGATGAAGGCGCTGAGCACATTCAAGAGGGTGGTCTTGCCGGTGCCGGTGCCGCCGCTGATCAAGACGTTGAGGCGGGACTTGACCACCGCCTCCAGGAAGCGGGCCGCCGCCGGGGTGAAGGCGCCCAGGCGGATCAGGTCATCCACCTTGAGGGGGTCCACGGCGAACTTGCGGATGGACAGGCAGGGGCCGTCCAGGGCAAGGGGCCCGATGATGGCGTTGACGCGGCTGCCGTCGGCCAGGCGAGCGTCCACCATGGGCGAGGCCTCGTCGATGCGCCGGCCCACGGCGCTGGCGATCTTGTCGATGATCTTGAGCAGGTGCTGGTCGTCGCGGAAGCGCACCGCCACCTTTTGCAGCCGGCCGCCCCGCTCCACGTAGACCCGGTCCGGCCCGTTGACCAGTATCTCGCTCAGGCTGGGATCGGCCAAGAGCGGTTCCAGGGGCCCCAGGCCCAGCACCTCGTTCTTGATCTCCCAGGCCAGGTGTTCGCGCTCCTGGTGGGTCAGGGGGTCGGGCTCGGCGGCCACCACCAGGCGGATGGCCTCCTCCAGGTCCTGTTCGGCCTGCTCGCGCTCGCTGCCGCCCAGGGCCGCCAGGTCCAACTGCTCGATGACCTTGTAGTGCACCCGGGCCTTGAAGTCCTGCAGGGCCCGCTCGCGGCTGCTGTCGGCGCGCTCGGCCTCGGGCAGGCTCCCGTTGACGGTGCAGACTCCCAACCGGCTGCGCAGACTCATGCGGCACCTCCCTGCCCGTCTAGGAGGAGGCGGGCCAGCCGCGCCGTCTCGCGGGACCACTTGCTGCGCGGCCAGTCGCGCGCCGCCGGCCGGCCGGCGTTGGCCGCCTGCATCAGGGTGACGCTGTCGTTGGGCAGGTAGGCCAGGGGACGGTCGGCCAGCACCCGCTCCACCTCCCGCGCCGGCACGCACTGCTTGGCGCCGTAACGGTTGATGACCACCTTGAGCTTGCCGTTGTGGTGGCCCAGGCTGCGGCCCAGCTCCAGCATGCGCCGGGCGGCCTTGAGCCCCAGCACCGTGGGCTCGGTGACCAGGAGCACCATCTCGGCCCGGTCCAGGGTGGCCAGGCCGGCCTCCTCCATGCGGGGCGGCAGGTCGGCCAGCACCAGGGAGTGGTTTTCCTGCAGGTGCTCCAGGGCCCGCTCCACGTGGGGGGCCTTGATCTCCTCGGCCACCACCGCGTCGCCGGGGGCGGCCAAGAAGCGCAGGCCCGGAGCCACCTCGTGCAGCAGGCTGTCCATGAGCAGCGAATCCAGGCGTTTGTAGTCCTCGGCCACCTGGGCCAGGCTGCGGCGCACCGGCAGGTCCAAGAGCGAGGCCAGGTCGCCCTTGGCCAGGTCCAGGTCGATCAGGGCCACCCGGGAGCCCAGCTCCTGGCTGGCGATCCAGGCCAGGCTAAGCACCAGGGAGCTGGTGCCCACGCCGCCCTTGACCCCCATCACCGCCAGCAGGCGGCCGGCGGCGTGGCCGGCGGCGCTCTCGCGCCACAGGCGCTGCACGGCGTCGTTGAACTGCTGGTCCTCGGCCGAGGCCGGCAGGTACTCGCGCACCCCCAGGCGCATGGCCCGGAGGATCACCTCCGGGTCCTGGGACTGGGCGTAGGCCACCACCGAGCCCCCAGGCACGCTGCGGCGCAGCCGGCCCAGCATGTCCTGCAGCCCCGGCGACTCCGGGTCGTACTCCACCAGCATTATCTCCGGCTGCACCTGCACCGCCTTGCGCTCGAACTCCTCGGCCGAGGCCACCAGGCCAGCCAGCTGGGCCCGAGGCGAGGCGGCCACCATCTGGCGCAGGCGCTCGCCGCCGGCGCGGGTGAGCTGGTAGGCCAGAACCTGTGTTTTCTTGCTGTGCACTGCGGACCTCTACTTAACCAGCTTGGGGGTGGCGGCGCGGGTGCCGTAGTTGCCCCCGCCGGTGGTGCTGCCTGGGGCCACCATGCCGCACTGCAGGGTGGCCACCATGTCCTTGTCCGGGGCGGTGCGCACCTGGGTGATCACCGCGTGGGCGAATCCCACCACCGTGGCCGTGCTGGCGCCGCCGCCGTCGTCGCTGATCACCGGCAGCAGCACCGACCAGGAGTCCGCCTCGCCGTCGCCGTTGGTATCCACGCCCTCGCTCTGGAAGCGATCGGCCAGAGCCGCGAAGGTGTTGTTGCTCAGGTTGCCGTTGATCACGTTGATCTGATCCCCCACCGCCAGGGCCGGCGTCTGCCAGGTGCCGTCCACGTATTTCTTGACGTTGGGGTCGTTGGCCGGAGAGACGAAGAAGCTGGTCCACTCGGAGTTTTCGTCGTTTTCGCTGTGGAAGGTGATGGTCTTGCCGCAGATGGGGCCGTCGGCGCCGCTGATGGCCTCCCTCTTGATGGCGATGGGCAGGTCCACCGAACCCGTGGGCACGTCGTTGGCGTAGCCCAGTTGGGCGGTGGCGGTGGCGGTGACCGGCACCTGGGGCAGCCCCACCACCCCGGCGAACAGGGTGCTCACCGGGCCGTTGGCCAGGCTGTCGCGGCGCAGCACCACCCGGCAGGCCGTCAGGTAGTCCGGGTTGCTGCTGGCGCCGATGTGATTCGGGTCGAACTGGCCGCTGGTGGTCACCCACAGGCCCAGGGTCACGTCCTGGGCCAGCAGGGTCAGGTTGACGCCGCCGGCCTGGTTGGCCAGGGCCACCTGCTGGGCGGTGGCCAGGGCGGTGTCGGACTGGGCCGAGACTTGCTCGCTGGCGTCCCAGCTGATCAGGGTGGCGGCGCCGGCCAGGGCCGCGGCGTCGGCGGCGTTTTGCAGCTCGCCCTTGGTGGTGTACAGCAGGCCCAGGTCCACCCCGGCGGCCACCATGGCCAGCAGGGAGGAGAGCAAGAGCGCCACGATGACCGCCACCGCGGCCCGGTCCTGCCGGCAGAGGCGGTTTAGCTTACCAAGCCCAGTCATGGCCAAAGCGCCCCTCCAGCTCCTGGAAAGACATGGGCGGCCCCGGCTGCAGGCGGTGGGGCGCGGCCATCTTGCCCAGGAGGAACAGGGAAAAGTCATCCGGCTCGCGGAACAGACCCGCTGGAATGGGAGGCGACTGGCCGCGGCCCGGCCGCACGATGCGGGGGGTGACCACGATCAAGAGCTCGGTCTTGTTCTTCTTGAACTCGGTGCTGCGGAACAGGGCCCCCAGGATGGGCAGGTCGCCCAACACCGGGTACTTGGCCACCGTCTGGGACAGGTCGTCGCGGAACAGGCCGGCGATGGCGAAGCTCTGGCCGTCGGCCAGCTCCAACTGGGTCTTGGCCCGGCGGGTGGTCAGTCCGGGCACCGTGAAGCCCTGCACCACCACGGCGGTGGTGAAGTCCAGGTCGCTCACCTCCGGGGCCACGGTCAGGCGGATGCGGCCGCCCGGGCGGATCTCGGGGGTGAAGGCCAGCTGCACGCCGAACTTCTTGAACTCGATGGTGATGTTCTCGCGCTGGGGCACCGGGATGGGGAACTCGCCGCCGGCCAGGAAGTCGGCCTTCTGGCCGCTGGCCGCCACCAGGTTGGGCTCGGCCAGAATCTTGGCCAGGCCGTTCTGCTTGAGGATGTCCAAGAAGCCCATGAAGCGGCCGTTGCCGTCCTTGAAGCCGCCCATGGCGGTGACCTTGTCCGAGAGGGTGAGGGTGCCGGCGGTGTCGCTGGGCTTGATCAGGCTGCCCAGCATGGTGTAGAGGAAGTCGCCGCTCAGGGGGTTGAAGATGGCCAGGTTGATGTTCATGCGCTTGGTGACCTTGCGGCTCACCTCGGCGAAGCGCACCTGTATCTCCACCTGCTGGTTGCCCCCCACCTGCAGCAGGCTGGTGAAGCGCTTGGGGGCGAAGGCCTTGGCCAGGGCCTCGGCCTGCTGCTTGGCCTCCAGGCTGGAGACGCGGCCCGAGAGCACCACCGCGCCCTCCAGCTCGCGCACCTCCACCGGCTCGGAGGGCAGTATCTGGTACAGGCGCTCCTTGAGGCGGGTGAGGTCCCGGGCCACCTGCACCTCGAAGACGCTGAGCAGGCGGTCCTGGCGGTCCCAGAGGCTGACGTTGGTGCTGCCCACCTGGCGGGCGTTGATGTAGAGCTGCTGGGGGGTGATCATGACCACGTCGGCCACCTCGGGGCGGCCCACGCTGACCCGGCCCACCGGTTGGGGCAGGTCCATCAGGCGGGAGTGTCCCAGCTTGATGGTCTCGCGGTGCACCGCGGGGGAGGCGGCCTGAGAGGCGGCTCCAGCGGTCAGAGCCGTCGATCCCAGAAGACACAAGCAGAGTATGATGAACAGGCCCTGTCTGCGCACGCTTACACTCCGGCTAAAGATTTTGCTGGCTTCTCTTCACCCCCTTGATCAACTCCACCACCACACCCCTGCTCTTCTCGACCGGCTTGGCCGCGGGGGCCTTGGCCGGGGACGCCGCCGGGGTCGCCGCCGGCCCCAGCCGCGACAGGCGCGCCCCTGGGGCCTGGCCATCGCCGCGGTCCGTCTGGTTGCGCAGCGACAGCACCACCCGGCCCTCGTTGGCGGCCAGGGTCAAGGTCTCGGCCTGGGCCGGCGTCACCTGCAGGGTGACCACCTTGACCTTCTGGGTGGGGGTCTTGCCGCTCTTGGCCTCCCGCTCCACCTTCTCGCCCACGGTGAGCACCAGCACGTTCTCCAGCACCGTGGTGCTGACCGGGTCGTTGCGGAAGCTGCCCTGGGCCAGGGTGGCCAGAACATCCACCCGGTCCCCGGGCTGCACGAAGCCGCCCACCCCGATCACCTCGTTGACCCGCACGGTCATGGCCCGGCTGCCCGGCGCCACCACCGCCGAAAGCCCCCCGGCCGTGCCCGGCGCGGCCAGCTTGTCCGCCAGCACCACCTCGCCCTTGAACAGGGGCGCCTTGAGCACCCGGCCAGCCGCCCGTTCCCGCTGGGCGAAGCGCCCAGGGGGCAGGTTGGCCAGGGGCCAGTGCTGCACGGCCAGGTCAGTCACCTTGAGCTTGTGTCCGGCCGGCAGCACCTGGGCGGCCACCACCACCGGGGCCTGCTGCCGGTTGGGGTTCTGGCGCAGGGAGGCCTGGGCGCTCATCCAGCGGTGGGCCCCCCAGGCGGCTAGGCCGGCCAGCAGCACGGCCAGGACCAGAAAAATCAGCGGCGCTTTGCTACGCATAACGGCGACCTCACTCGTGGCGCATGACGGTGATGGCTCTGAGGTTGACCGTGCTCAGGGCGCTGGGCACCAGGGCCCCCAGCACCGGCAGTTGGTACTCGCTGTCCACCTGCACCGTGACCAGGGATCCGGCCCCGCTGGCGGCGCCGGTGGAGGTGACGGTGAAGGCGCCGGGGTAGCCGGCCTGCTGCAGCACGCCCTGCACGTAGGTCACCACGTCCTGGTCGCTGAAGCCGCCCGGATTGAGCAGGCTGGCCACCCGGGCCCCGTCCCGGCTGGCGCTGATGAGCATCTGCTTGGAGTACCAGGCCGCGCCCAGCTCGATCACACCGAAGAGCAGGATCAAGAGCAGGGGCATGAACAGGGCGAACTCCACGGCCACCGAGCCGCGGCGGCCATGTAAAAACTCGCGCAGGCGTTTCATGGCAGGCCGCCCTTCACCGCCACCAGGGCCATGGCCCCCAGGCAGATGGCCAGGCCGTAGGGCAGGCTCTGGCTCCGGCCCAGCACCCGCCAGGCCCCCAGGCCGCGCAGGCCGCCGGCCAGGAGCAGGCGCAGCAGGGCCAGCAGGCCGCCGGCCAGCACCGTGAGCAGGAACAGCTCCACCGCGCCCCAGGGGCTCAGGAAGGTGCCCAGGGCGGCCAGAGCCTTGACATCCCCGGCCCCCACCGCGCCCAGGAAGAAGAACGCCGCCAGCAGGGCCAGGGCGGTGAGCCCGCCCAGGAAGGCCTGGCTCAGGCCGGCCAGGCCGCCGGTCAGGGCCGCGGCGCCCAGCCCGCCCAGGGCGGCCAGGGCGTTGAGCTTGTTGGGTATGCGGTAGGTGACCAGATCATGGCTGGCCATGAGCAGGGCCAGCAGGAGGAAAAAAATGGCCCTGCCCTGACCGGCCCCCTGAGGAAAGGCCAGCCAGGGCAGGAATAGACACGCCGGGAGCAATCCCCAGTTGGGTCCGCTCAACTGGGAGACAAGTCTGCTATCCGGCGTTGCCTGCACTGTTTTGCTCTTAACATCAAGGTTGTTCTTCCTAGGAGCCCGACCCGGATGTGTTAAGAGCGGTCGTTGCGTCTCCGATCTTGCCGGCCACCGTGGTGCCCAGGGTGTACGCGGCGGTTGCGATGGCGGCGCCAATGAGCGCCAGCAGCAGCGCGTACTCCACGGCGCTGATGCCACTGTCCTCGATCACCAACCTCTTAATCTCGTGCCAAGCCCTCATCACAAACCTCCCTAGCTTGTGGTTGCTGTGCGAATCAAAGCTGTTAGGCCCGGCTAAAAATAAAGTTGGACGCCTGGTTAGATATTCAAGAAGGGTGCCAAGGCGGGGCGCGGGCCCTGTCTCAGGGCCGCCGGCGGGGCTTCACTTATTTTTTGATTGAATTATCGATGGGTTATCAGAGATAAATATTTTGGGTTCCGCGCAGGGGGCCCCAGCAGGAAGGCCGCGAAATCAGTTTCGATATGGTGCTAATTACGAAACAGTAATTACTATTTAGTAATTGGGCGGCTTTGCACTCAACTGCGGCGGCGCCTGGCGGTCAGGCTGGGGTGGTCCAGGCCCAGCTTGTCCAGCTTGTAGTTCAGGGCCCGGGGCGAGATGCCCAGGAGGGTGGCGGCGCGGCTCTGCACCCAGTCGCTCTGCTCCAGGGCGGTCTGGATGGCCAGCTTCTCCAGCTCCTTCAGCTCCAGGCTGGGCAGACCCTTGGAGTCCGTGTCGCACACCGCCTGCACCAGGCCCAGGTCGGCCGGGGTGATCTGGGTGCCGCTGGCGAACAGCACCGCCCGCTCCACGGCGTTGCGCAGCTCGCGGATGTTGCCCGGCCACTTGTAGGCGGTCATGGCCTTGACCGCCTCGGGGGAAAACTCCCGCGGCCGGCGCTTGGTGTCCACCGCGAAGTTGTAGCGGAAGCCCTCGGCCAGGGGCAGGATGTCCTCGGGCCGGCGGCGCAGGGGCGGTATGTGGATGGGCGCCACCGAGAGGCGGTAGAACAGGTCCTGGCGGAAGCGGCCCTGGCTCACGGCCTGGGCCAGGTCCATGTTGGTGGCGGCGATGATGCGCACGTCCACCTGGATGGAGCGGGCGCTGCCCAGGGGCTGGATCTCCTTTTCCTCGATGGCCCGGAGCACCTTGGCCTGGGTGGCCTGGCTCATGTCGCCCACCTCGTCCAGGAAAAGGGTGCTGCCGTGGGCCTGTTGGATGCGGCCGATGCGGGCCTTGTGCGCGCCGGTGAAGGCCCCCTTTTCGTGGCCGAACAGCTCGCTTTCCAGCAGGGTCTCGGGCAGGGCCGCGCAGTTGACCGTGATCAGGGTGCTGCCCCCGCGGGAGCTGTTGGCGTGGATGGCCCCGGCCATGAGGCTCTTGCCGGTGCCGGTCTCGCCGGTGAGCAGCACGGTCACGTCCGCGGCCGCCACCACCGCCACCTTCTCCAGCACCTCCTTCATGGCCGGGCTGGCGGCCACGATGGCCTCCAGGCGGTAGATGTAGGGCTGCTCGTGGCGCAGGTAGTCGTAGGCGTGGTTCAGCTCGGCCTTGCGCAGGGCCCGGCGCACGGTGAGACGCATGTGCTCGAGGTTCACCGGCTTCTGCTGGAAGTCGAAGGCTCCCTGGCGCATCACGGCCACCGCCTGGTCCACGGTGCCGTTGCCGGCGATGATGATCACCGGCGCGCCGGGCAGGTGCTCCTCGGCATAGGCCAGTATCTCGCTGGCCTCGGCGCCTGGGGTGTGCAGCTCGCAGATGATCACGTGGAAGCCGCGGTCCCGCAGCAGGGCCAGGGCATGGTCCCCGCGGCCGGACTCGGTGACCTGGTGGCCGTCCTCGGCCAGGGCCTGGGCCAGCAGCCGGCGGGGCTCTTCCTCGTGATCCACTAAAAGTATCTGATTCTGGGGGTTCAAGGCTGCTCCACTCTGTTCTGGGGCCCCCTGTCCGCAATGGACGCGGTGGGGCAGGCCCGCCCGGCCTTTCCGGCCCAGGGCGGCGAAAGTCAAACCTAAGCGGCCTCTTGCGGGGCGGACGCGCCTCGCGCGGCAGCGCCCCTGCACGCAAGATACTTTATATCATGATAACATGCCGGCAGGCTGATTTTAGAGGGGCGGTCATGGCTAAGACCAAGGTGGCGGGGGTTATTCTGGCCGCGGGCCAGGGCAAGCGCTTTGGGGCGGACAAGCTGCTGGCCCCCCTGGCCGGCCGGCCCCTGGCGGCTTGGGTCCTGGCGGCGGCCCTGGCCTCGGAGCTGGACCTGGTGGTGCTGGTGGCCCGGGACGAGGTGGCCCGGGCCCTGGGGCCCGGCGGGCCGCGGCTGCGGGTGGTGCCCAACTCCGCGCCCGAGCAGGGCCAGGCGCTGTCCCTGAGGCTGGGCCTGGCCAGCCTGGAGCCGGAGTTCAGCCACATCCTGTTTCTGCTGGCGGATCAACCGCTTATCAGCCCCAGCCTGATCAAGCAGTTCCTGCGCCTGGCCAGGGAGGGCGTGGAGCTGGCCGCCCTGCAGCCCCAGAGCCGGCTGCGGCCGCCGGCTCTGTTCGGCCGGCGCTACTTCGCGGAGCTGGCCGACCTGACCGGCGACCAGGGCGGGCGCAGCCTCCTGGAGCGATACGCCGAGGCGGTGCGGGCGGTTAAGCCGCTGGAGGCCGGCCAGGGCGCGGACGTGGACCGGCCGGCCGACCTGGCCGCCCTGGAACTGCGGCTCACCTCGCCGGCCGGCCTGCCCGCCTGCCTGGGCCTGGGCCCGGCCGAGCTGATCAGCCTGGTGGGCGCCGGCGGCAAGACCACCCTCATGGAGACCCTGGCCGCGGTGCTGGCCCAGGCCGGGGCCCGGGTGCTGTGCACCACCACCACCCGCATCTACCGGCCCGAGGGCCGGCTGCTCTTGGCCGCGGACCCGGAGCGGCTGCGCGAGGCGGTGCGCGCCGAGCTGGAGCCGGGCTCGTATCTGACTGCGGGGGCTGGCCTGGAGGAGGCGCCGGGGAGGCAGAAGGTGAAGGGCCTGGCCCCGGAGGCCGTGGATGAGCTGTGCGCCGCGGGCCTGGCCGACTATCTGCTGGTGGAGGCCGACGGCGCCAAGGGCCGGCCCCTCAAGGCCCCCCGGGAGCATGAGCCGGTGCTGCCCTCTTGGAGCACAATGGTGATCGGGGTGCTGGGCCTGGGCGGCCTGGGCCGGCCGGCCACCGAGGAGCACGTCTTGGCCCTGAACCAGTTCTGCGCCCTGACCGGCGCGGCGGCCGGGCAGAAGGTCACCCCGGCCCACCTGACCGCCCTGACTCGCCACCCCCAGGGCCTGTTCAAGGGCGCCCCAGCCGCGGCCCGGCGGGTGGCGCTCTTGAACCAGGCCGACCTGCCCGGCGCGGCCGAGGGGGCCCAGGAGGTGGCCCGTCTCCTGGCCGGGGAGCCGGGCGCGCCGCGCCTGCTCCTGGCCTCGCTGCAACAGGGCCGCTGCCGTTTCCTGGGCTGATTCGGGGGTAAAAGGGCGGGGGCTCACATTGCCAGATAGGCCCGCCGCACGTAGTCGTCGCGCAGCAGCTCCTGGCCAGCCCCGCTCATCTTGATGCGGCCGTTCTCCAAGACATAGCCGCGGTGGCTCATCTTCAGGGCGAAGGTGACCTTCTGCTCCACCAGGAGCACGGTGAGCCCCTGGCGGTTGATGCGCCCGATGCCCTGGAATATGGCGCTGGTCATCAGGGGGTGCAGGCCCAGGGAGGGTTCGTCCAAGAGCAAAAAGCGCGGCCGGCCCATCAGGGCCCGGCCCATGGCCAGCATCTGGCGCTCGCCGCCAGACATGGTCTTGGCCGGCTGGCGCAGCCGCTCGGCCAGGCGGGGGAACATGGCCAGCACCTCCTCCAGGGCCTGCTGGCGCTGGCCGCGGTCCCTGAGCAGGTAGCCGCCCAGCAGAAGGTTGTCCCGGCAGGTCATATCCGGGAAGACCCTGGCCCCCTCGGGCACCAGGGCCAGGCCCGCGGCCACGATGTCTTCGGGCCGCTGGCCGTCCAGGGGCCGGCCGTCAAAGATCACCCCTGGCCCGCCGCCGGCCCGGCGGCTCTTGACCAGGCCCATGATGGCCTTGAGCAGGGTGGACTTGCCCGCGCCGTTGGGTCCGATCACCGCCACCACCTCGCCGGCGCGCACCGTGAGGCTCAGGCCCCAGAGCACCTGCACGTCGCCGTAGAAGGCCTCCAGGCCCTCCACCTGCAAGAGCGGGGCCTCAGGCATACTCCTCTCCCAGGAAGGCCTCGATCACCCG
The DNA here is from genome assembly GCA_040751985.1 of Thermodesulfobacteriota bacterium. Taxonomy (GTDB): domain Bacteria; phylum Desulfobacterota; class Desulfarculia; order Desulfarculales; family Desulfarculaceae; genus Desulfoferula. The sequence goes on from JBFMFU010000047.1 coordinate 129,219, forward strand.
GCGGTCGGCCACCACCTGGGCCGGCGGGCCCTCGGCGATCTTCTGGCCATAGTCCAGCACCATCACCCGCTGGCTGATGCCCATCACCGCCTGCATCACGTGCTCCACCACCACCAGGCTCAGGCCCTGGGCGTTGAGCCGCTTGAGCAGTTCCAAGGCCTCGGCGATCTCGGCTGGGGTCAGGCCGGCCAGGTTCTCGTCCAGCAGAATCACCTGGGGGCCGGTGGCCAGGCAGCGGGCCAGCTCCAGGCGGCGGCGCATGGCCACGGTGATGGAGCCGGCCGGGCGCTGGGCGGTCTCGGCCAGGCCCACCTGCTCCAGGATGCCCGCGGCCTGGGTCCGGGCCAGCCTGAGCGAGAGCCCTTGGCCGTAGAGCCCGCCCACCAGCACGTTCTCCAGCACGCTCATGCCCAGGAAGGGCCGCACGATCTGGGAGGTCTTGACCAGGCCGGCCTGGCAGATGCGGTGGGTGGGCCAGCCGGTGATGTCGCGGCCGTCGAAGAGCACCCGACCTTGGTCCGGGCGCAGGCTGCCGGTCATGCAGTTGAACAGGGTGGTCTTGCCCGAGCCGTTGGGGCCGATCACGCCCAGGATCTCACCCTGCTCCAGCTTGAGGTCCACGCCCTCCAGGGCCTGGAGCGCCCCGAAGCTCTTGCTCAGGCCCCTGGCCTCTAAGAGGCTCACCGCCGCCTCCAAGGCCGCCAGCCCAGGCGCTGGCCCAGCGAGCCGGCGATGCCCCGGGGCAGGAAGATGATCACCCCCACGATGATGGCCCCGATGATCACCAGGTAGTAGTTCAGGAAGCGGGCGCCCAGGAAGTCCTCCACCAGCTGCAGGAAGCTGGCCCCGATCACCGGCCCCAGCACGGTGCCCATGCCGCCCAAGAGGGACATGATCACCATCTTGATGGTGATGTGCACGTTGAACACGTCGTCGGGCTTGAAGTAGCCCAGGCGGCTGCCCTCCAGGGCCCCCAGGATGCCGATGAAGAAGGCGCTGGTCACGTAGGTCTGCAGCTTGACCAGGTGGGTGTTCACCCCCACCTGGGCCGCGGCCTGCTCGTCCTGATGGATGGCCTTGAGCCCGTAGCCGTGCTTGTGGTGCTCCACCCACCAGGTGAGGCCCACCACCAGCCCGGCCAGGCCCAGGTAGAGCCAGTAGTAGGACAGCTCGGCCAGGCGCTGGGGGATGGTGATGCCTACCCCGCCCTCGGTGAGGCCGGACCACTCCTCGCAGACCTGCATCAGGGCCTCGGCCAGGGCGAAGGTGGCGATGGCGAAGTAGGCCCCGCGCAGGCGCAGGGTGGGCCAGCCTACGGCCAGGGCCACCAGCCCGGCCCCCAGGCCGGCCAGGGGCGCGGCGGCCATCAGCGGCAGGCCCAGGCGCAGCATCAAGAGGCCGGCCACGTAGGCCCCGATGCCGGTGTAGGCCGCCGATCCGAAGTCGATGTAGCCGGTGTAGCCGCACATCAGGTTCCAGCAGGCGGCCAGGCCGATCCAGTAGAAGACGATGGTGAGCAGTTGCAGGTAGTAGGCCGGGCCCGCCGCGGGCAGCGCGGCCAGGGCCGCCGCCGCGGCCAGACCCAGGTACAGGCTGCGGCGGCCGCCGGCGTTCATTCCACGATCCCCTTGCCCATGATGCCCGCCGGCCGCAGCAGGAGCATCAGGTAGAGCAGGAAGAAGGTGATGGCCACCGACCAGCCGGGGGTGAACAGCAGGGTGCACACCGAGCCCGTCACCCCCAGGATCAGCCCACCGACGAGCGCGCCGGGGATGTAGCCCATGCCGCCCAGCACCACCACGCAGAAGGCGATGATGGTGTAGGGCAGGCCCATGCCCGGGTCCACGTCGCGGAAGGCCACCACCAGGGACCCGGCCAGGCCGGTGATGGCCGCGCCCAGGCCGAAGGTCAGTGCGTAGACCCGGTCCACCTTGATGCCGCTGAGGCGGGCCATCTCCCGGTCCTGGGAGGTGGCTTGGATGGCCCGGCCCATCTGAGAGTGATGCAGCAAGAGATACAGTGCCCCCACCACCGCCAGGGAGATGAGGAAGGTGATCAGCTTGACCCAGGGCACGGTCAGGCCGGCGATGGCCAGATGGGCCCCGGAGTAGGCGGTGGTCACGGTGCGCGGGTCGGCGGTCCAGGCCACCAGGGCCAGGTTGCTGATCATCAGGTGCGTGCCGAAGGTGAGGATGTAGCTCATGATGGGCGGGGCGCCCACCACCCGGTGGATGGCCAGGCGCTGCATGAGGTAGCCCAGGACGAACAGGCCCAGCAGGGAGAAGGGCAAAGTCAGGAACGGGTCCAGGCCCAGGCCTACGAACATCCAGTAGGTGAGGAAGGCCCCCAGCATCAACAGGTCGCCGTGGGCGATGTTGACCACGCCCATGACGCCGAAGATCAGCGAGAAGCCGGCCGAGTACAGGGCGTAGATGCCGCCCATCAGGACGCCGTTGATCAGGGACTGGATTACCAGGGCGCTCATCTAGCCCGCTCCCCGCCGGGGCTGGGCCGCCGGACGGGCGCGGGCCCGTCCGGCAGCTGGGGTTTTAGCGCTTATTCCAAGCGGGCATGGGATAGATGGGGGGCTTCTCGGCCCACTTGGCCGGGTACACGTTGACCAGCTGGCCCTTCTGCACCTGCACCGCCACCGGCGGGTGGGCGCGGTTGGCCCCGGACTTGCCGAAGTGGACAGAGCCGTAGAAGGTCATCAGGTCTATCTGGTGCAGCTTCTCCATGAGCCGCACCCGGTCGGCCGGGCTGACCCTGGGCTTGAGGCCCAGCTGTTCGATGGCCACCTGCTGCACCACCGCCGCGGCGGCGCTGGCCGCCTCCACGTAGTCCGGGAAGCGGTTGAAGCGCTGGCGGTAGGCCTGGTTGAACTGCCTGGCGCTGCCGAACACCGGGCCGCTGTAGGGCAGGTTGGGGGTCCACTCGCTGGCTGCGAACACGTAGTCGGCGTCGGCCTTGAGCTCCTGCACGAAGGTGGGCACCGTGGGGCCGTAGGAGAAGGCCACGCCCTTGGGGTTGAAGTCGATCTCCTTCATGGCCTTGACCACCCGCATGGCCACGGCCAGGTGCGAGCCCACCAAGAGCACGTCGGGCCGCTTGGCCTTGGCCTTGAGCAGCATGGTGTTGTAGTCTTTGAGGCTAATGGGGAACAGCTCGAAGTGCACCACCTTGAGGCCGGACTTCTCGGCGTACTCCTTGAAGCCCTTGCAGGACTCGGCGGTGAAAGGGATATTGGCCCCCACGATGGCCACGGTCTTGGGCTTGGGCTTGACGGCGGTGAACACGTCCACGCAGCCGCGCACCTCCTCGGTGGCCTTGCCCAGGGTGCCGAAGTAGTACTTGAAGCCGCGGTCATAGAGCTTGTTGGAAGAGGCGCCGCCGGAGAGATAGGGGAACTTGTGCCGCTCGGCCGCGGCCGAGGCGGCCATCACCTGCGAGGAGCCGAAGCCGCCCAGCAAGAGGTCCACCTTGTCCTGGGTGACGAGCCGCTCCACCAGCTTGGCGCTGGTCTGCGGGTCGGACTGATCGTCGTAGAAGATGATGCGCACCCGGTACTTGCCGGCGATGCCTCCCTTGGCGTTGATCGTCTCCATCCAGAAGGTGTAGGCGTCGCGCACCAACTGGCCGTCCTTGCCGAACAGGCCGGTCAGGGGCACCGCGCAGCCGAAGGTGAACTCCTGGGCGGCCGCGGCCGGAGCGGCCAGGCCCAGGGTAAGGGCCAGGGCCAAGGTCAGCAGGAATATGCCGGCTCGCCTGAACTTCATGACTTTCCTCCCTTGACTAAGCAGTGGAACGCAATCGGTTGCGGCAGGCCTCCGGACCGCCCGCCCTCGGCGGCCGGGCCGGGTAAGGCTATGTATAGGCGCTTGCGATAGCTGCCTATCAACATGGCTTATTCTACCCAAAATCCCGGTTTTGGCCATCCATAGCGGCCCGCCCAGGCCGGGCGCGGGGTCAGGCCCTTTTTTGCGGCCCACCACGGGCCTTTGGCCTTGACAAAACCAGGTGCGCAAGGGAACTTGAGGGGACCTTTTTGACAACCTGAGCGGAGCGCGAGATGAAGGAGCTTAACCCACCCCCCGTGCTGCTTTTGGGCCCCGGACCCAGCAACGTCTCCTACCGGGTGCTGCGGGCCATGTCCACGCCCCTGCTGGGCCACATGGACTCCCGGTTCATGGAGATCATGGACGAGGTGTGCCAGCTCTTGCGCGACACCTTCCAGACCCGGAACAAGATGACCTTCCCGGTCTCGGGCACCGGCAGCGCCGGCATGGAGGCGGCCCTGGTCAACGTGCTGGAGCCGGGCGACCAGGCGGTGATCGGGGTCAACGGGGTGTTCGGCATGCGCATGGCCGACGTGGCCGGCCGCTGCGGGGCCCAGGTGATCACCGTGGAGGCCCCCTGGGGCCAGCCCCTGAACGTGCAGCAGATGGCGGAGACGGTCAAGGCCAACCCCGGCGCCAAGGTCTGCGGGGTGGTGATGGCCGAGACCTCCACCGGCGTGCTGCAGCCGCTGGTTGAGCTGGGCGCCTTTTTGAAGGGCACCGACACCCTGTTCCTGGTGGACACGGTCACCGCCCTGGGCGGGGTGAACCTGGAGGTGGACAACTGGGGCATCGACGTGAGCTACAGCGGCACCCAGAAGTGCCTGGCCGTGCCGCCGGGCCTGGCGCCCGTCACCTTCAGCCCCAAGGCCATGCAGGTGCTGGCCAACCGTAAGTCCAAGGTGCAGAGCTGGTATCTGGACCTGACCCTGCTGCAGAAGTACTGGGGCAGCGACCGCCTGTACCACCACACCGCGCCCATCAGCATGATCTATGGCCTGCGCGAGGGGCTGCGCATCATCGCCGAGGAGGGCCTGGCCCAGCGCTGCGCCCGCCACAGCGCGGCCGCGGCCCATCTGGCCAAGGGCCTGGCCGCGATGGGCTTCCGCTTCTTCGCCGCCGAAGGCCACCGGCTGCCGCCCCTGACCTCCGTGTTCCCGCCCGAGGGCTGGGACGTGGAGGGCATTCGCAAAAAGCTGCTCAAGGACTACGACATAGAGGTGGGCTCGGGCCTGGGGCCGGTGGCCGGCAAAATCTGGCGCATCGGGCTCATGGGCGAAAACGCCTGCGTGCAGAAGGTCAACGTGCTCTTGGGCGCCATCAAGGACTTTGCGTAGGAGGCCGTGATGAACAAACCCCTGGCGGGCATACTGCCGCCCATCGCCACGCCGTTCAAGAAGGAGGAGCTGGACCTGGGGGCCCTCAAGGCCAACATCAAGGCCTGGAACGCCACCGGCCTGGCCGGCTATCTGGTGGTGGGCTCCAACGGCGAGGCGGTGTACCTGGACGACGCGGAACAGGAGCGGGCCATCGCGGCGGTGAAAGAGGCGGCGGCGCCAGAGATGATAGTCATGGCCGGCACCGGCCGGGAGTCCACCCGGGCCACGGTGGCCGCCACCAAGCGGGCCGCCGCCCAGGGCGCGGACTGCGCCCTGGTGGTGACCCCGCACTACTTCAAGGGCCAGATGACCAACCCCCGCCTGGCCGGCCACTTCCAGCGGGTGGCCGATGAGTCGCCCATACCGATCCTCTTATACAACGTGCCCCAGGCCACGGGCGTTAACATGGGCCCGGAGGTGGTGGCCGAGCTGAGCAGCCACGGCAACATCGCGGGCATCAAGGACAGCTCGGGCAACATCGCCCAGCTCAGCGAGATCATCCACTTCTCTCAGGATGGCTTCCGGGTCTTGGTGGGCAACGCCGAGGTGCTCTACCCGGCTCTGTGCCTGGGCGCGGTGGGCGGCATCCTGGCCGTGGCCAACGTGCTGCCATCTAAGTGCGTGGAGCTGGTGACCTCCTTCCAGGCCGGCGACTACGAGCGCGCCCGCCGTTTGCAGTGGGAGATCGCCTATCCCGCGGCCCTGGTCACGCGCATCCACGGGGTGGGCGGGCTCAAGGCGGCCATGGAGCTGGCCGGCTACCAGGGCGGCGTGGTGCGCATGCCCCTGACCATGCCCACGCCTGCGGTGATCGAGGACCTGGCGGCGGCCTTCAAGCCGCTATTGCCCTAGGCGTACGTTCCGGAGAAGCAGCATGCGGTTCAGCTATCAGCAGAAGCGGGAGTGGAGCGCGGCCGCCCAGCGCTCGGTGCTCATGGCCCCCCGGGGCATGTGCGCCTCCAGCCAGCCCCTGGCCACCTACAGCGGCCTGAAGATGCTCCAGCGGGGGGGCAACGCAGTGGACGCGGCGGTGGCCATGGTGGCCACCCTCAGCGTGGTGGAGCCCTACTCGGTGGGCATCGGCGGGGACTGCTTCGCCCTGATCTACCTGGCCGCCCAGAACAAGGTGGTGGGCCTGAACTCCTCGGGCCGGGCCCCGGCCGCCGCCAACCGGGAGTGGTTCGCCGCCCAGGGCCTCGGCGCCATGCCCAGCGAGGGCATCCTGCCGGTGACGGTGCCCGGTGCCCTGATGGGCTGGGCCCAGGCCGTGGAGCGCTACGGCCGTCTGGGCCTGGCCGATGTGTTCGAGGACGCCATCTACTACGCAAGCCGCGGCTTCCCGGTCAGCGAGATGATCGCCGGCGAGTGGCGGGAGAAAGAGAAGCTCCTGGCCGCCACGCCCAGCGCCGCGGCCACCTACTTGATCGACGGCCGGGCCCCGCGGCCCGGAAAGGTGTTCAGGAACCCGGACCTGGCCGCGGCCTACGAACAGATCGTGGAGCGCGGCATCGGCGCGTTCTACGGCGGGGAGTTGGGCGAGCGCATCGCCAAGTACGCAGGGGAGAGCGGCGGGCTGCTGGCCCTGGAGGACCTGGCCGCGCACCAGGCGGACTGGGTGGAGCCCATCGGCCTGGACTACCGCGGTTGGCAGGTAGTTGAGCTGCCGCCCAACGGCCAGGGTCTGGTCGCCTTGGAGATCCTAAACATCCTGGCCGGCTATGACCTGGCCAAGATGGAGCGCAACGGGCCCGAGCACCTGCATCTCTTGACCGAGGCTATCAAGATAGCCTTCGCCGACCGCGACTACTACCTCACCGACCCCACCTTCTATGACGTGCCGGTGAAGGAGCTGCTCTCGGCCGACTACGGCCGGCGCTGCCGCGAGCGCATAGACCCGGTCCGGGCCATGGCGCCGCCCTCGCCGGGTCTGGGGCCCCGGGGCTCGGACACGGTGTACGTGGCCGCCGGCGACCAGGAGGGCAACAGCGTCTCGTTCATCAGCAGCATCTACATGCTCTTCGGCTCGGGCATGGTGGTGCCCGGCACCGGCATCCTGCTGCAGAACCGGGGTCACTCCTTCTCCCTGGACCCGGCCCACCCCAACTGCATCGCCCCCAAGAAACGCACCCGCCACACCATCATCCCGGGCATGCTCATGAAGGACGGGCGCTTCATCATGTCCTTCGGGGTCATGGGCGGAGACATGCAGCCCCAGGGCCACGCCCAGTTCATCAGCAACCTGGTGGACTTCGGCCTGAACCTGCAGGAGGCGGTGGACGCTCCCCGGCTGCGCCGCATGCAGGGCAAGGTGGTCTACCTGGAGGACGGCATCCCGGAGGCCACCGCCCGGCGCCTAAAAGAGATGGGCCACGAAATGGACCCCACCCCCACCCCGTTCAACAAGGTGGGTGGGGGCCAGGCGGTGTACCGCGACCAGGAGCAGGGCGTGTGGCTGGGGGCCTCGGACCGGCGCAAGGACGGCTGCGCCATAGGTTACTAGGGCCGGGGGCGAGGAGGAGACATGTCCGAGATCAAGGAGAAGATGGCCCAGCTTAACCGGCAGGTGCAGTACATCCAGCAGTACCTGACCGACCTGGGCCAGTTGCCCCAGCCGGAGACCGCCCAGGTGATCAAGGGCCTGGTGGAGTTGCTGGAGGATTTGGCCGGCCGGCTACGGGCCCTGGAGGAAAAGTCCTGATTGGCAGCGCCCGCCGCGGCGGGTTATGATTGAGTAAGAGTTAGGGAGGCGGCGATGATCATGAAGCGAATGATTTGGTGGCTGCTCTTACTCAGCACCCTGGCCGTGCCGCTCCTGGGCTGCGCCAAGTACTACTACGAGGTGCCGGACGCGGTCTCCGAGCGCCGCGCGGCGGACGAGATCGAGTGGGGGGACGAGCCCTGGCGTTAGCTCCGCGGTCCTGCCCCCTTCCCCTGCCCCTGCCGCGCCGGGATATCTAGGCATTCTCAAGGCCGCCGCTCCTCCGCGGGCGCGGCCTTTGGCTTTGCGGCTCGCGCCGGCCCGGGTGGCCGGCCGCCGGGGCCTGGGTCATACTTTTAGTAGAACCCTGACTTCAAGGAGGCGATAGCCAATGGCTAAGGTGCTGATCGTCTACGCCAGCGACTACGGGAGCACCAAGAAGATGGCCGAGACGCTGGCCGAGGGGGTGAAGTCGGTGCAGGGCTGCCAGGCGGTGCTCAAGACCGCCGAGGAGGCCACGGCCGAGGACGTGACCGGCGCCGACGCCCTGGTGCTGGGCAGCCCGGTGCACATGGGCAGCATGCACTGGAAGATGAAGAAGTTCATCGACACCGTGTGCGGCGGCCTGTGGATGGGGGACAGGATAAACGGCAAGGTGGGGGGCGTGTTCGCCTGCGGCAGCGGCTACGGCAGCGCCGGAGGCGGCTGCGAGCTGACCATGCTGGCCATGCTGAACAACCTGGCCGAGCTGGGCCTGATCCTGGTCCCCCTGCCCAAGAACTCTCCCGGCTATGTCAAGGGCGGGCTGCAGTGGGGCCCCTACGGCCGGGCCCACAACGAGGACCTGTCGCCCATCGAGGGCGGCCTGCCCCAGGAGCGCGCCGTGGCCTGCCACCAGCACGGCATGAACATCGCCCGGGTGGCCGCGGCCCTGGCCGGCCAGAAGCTCTTAGGCTAGCCCCACCCCGCGCCGAGCGCAACAAGCCTCCCACCGCCCGATCACGGCGGCGGGGAGCTTGTCTTCAGGCGGGAGCGGTCTCAGGCCTTTTGCTTGGCCCGCTCCTCGTCGCGCAGCACCCGGCGCAGCACCTTGCCCACCACCGAGGTGGGCAGCTCCGTGCGGAACTCCACGAAGCGGGGCCGCTTGTAGCCGGCCAGGTTCTCCTTGCAGAAGGCGATGATCTCCTCCTCGGTGGCCTCCTCGCCCGGCTTGAGCTGGATGAAGGCCTTGACCGCCTCGCCGGTGTGGGCGTCGGCGATGCCCACCACCGCGGCCTGGGCCACCTTGGGATGGGTGTAGAGCACCTCCTCGATCTCCCGCGGGTAGGCGTTGAAGCCGCCCACCAGGATCAGGTCCTTCTTGCGGTCGGTGATGACCACGAAGCCGTCCTCGTCCAGGTGGCCGATGTCGCCGGTGAGAAAGAAGCGCTTGCCGTCGATCTCGCGAAACACCTCGGCGTCGGCGTCCGGCCGGCCCCAGTAACCGGCCATGACCTGGGGCCCGCAGACCGCCAGCTCGCCGTCGCTGCCCAGGGGCAGCTCCTTGGTGCTCTCGTCCAGGTCCACCACCCTGACCTCGCAGCCGGGCAGGGGCGGCCCCACCGAGCCGATCTTGCGGGTGGCGGTGTTGGTGGGGTTGGTGCAGACCACCGGCGAGGTCTCGGTGAGTCCCCAGCCCTCGAAGATCACCGCCCCAGTCTTGGCCTCGAACTGCTTGACCACCTCCGCCGGCAGGGGCGCGGCCCCGGAGCCGCAGGCCAAGAGGGTGGTCAGGTCGTAGTTGTCGGTCAGGGGGTGGTTGATGAAGGCCGAATAGATGGTGGGCACGGCGATCATCAAGTCCACCTTGTATTTGGGGATGGCGGCGATGGTGTCGGTGAAGGGCGGCTTGCCCGCGCGGGGGTCGGGGATGCACACCACCCGGCCGGCCCGCTCGGCCGAGGCCAGCATGCACAGGGTCAGGCCGAAGCTGTGGTACCAGGGCAGCACCCCCAAGTAGGTGTGGTCGCCCTTTGCCAGGGGTTGGGCCGGGCCGCCCTCCTTGGGCGCCAGGCGTATCCACTCGCCGGAGGCCATCAGGTCGTACATGATGTTGCTGTGGGTAAGGGCCGCGCCCTTGGGCACGCCGGTGGTGCCGCCGGTGTAGAGGATGGCCGCCAGGTCCTTGGCGGGGTCTATCTGCACCTGGGGCGGCTCAGGCCGGGCCTTCTTGACCACCTGGTCGTACATGAAGTGACCCGGCTCGTGCTTGTCGGCCTTGGGTATCTTGCCCAGCAGCCCGCCCAGGAAGGCCTTGGCGCCGGGCAGGTAGGACTTGATGTTGCAGATGACCACCGTCTCCACCGGGGTGCCCTCCACCGCCTTGACGGCGCTGGGGTAGAACTGCGGGTGGTCCATGACGAACACAGCCTTGGCTCCGGAGTCCTTGAGTTGGAACTTCAGCTCGCCGCTGGTGTAGAGCGGGTTGCAGGTCACGCACACGCCGCCGGCCTTTAGCACCCCGAAGAATATCTCGGGGTAGTGGGGCAGGTTGGGCAGGAAGATGGCCACCCGGTCGCCCTTGGCGATGCCGCGGCTGGCCAGGAAGTTGGCCAGGCGGTCGGCGGTGTCCTTGACCTGGGCGAAGCTGCGGCCGCGGTCCTGGAATATGGTGTAGGTGTGGTTGGGAAACTCCTGGGCCGTCTCGTCCAGCAGGACGGACAGGGGCCGGTCGTATCCGCTCACGTCGTACGGGACGCCCTCGGGCCACCTGGGCCCGTGCCACGGTTTGCTGGCCATCGCAACCCCCTCCTCGGTTGGCGGTCTGGGATCGAATAGCTCTGATCTTACAAAATGGCGCCGAGACAAAACAACCATCCTTTGCAGCCAGGTCCCGGCAGGGCCGCGCCGGGGGCCACTTGGGGCTTGCCAGGCCGGCCGCGCCTGTAAGACAATCTAGGCCAACTTTAGACGGCGCCCGCGCTAAAATGTTTTCCGCCCTGCCCTAATACAGCGGCCGGCGGCGTCAGCGATACGCCGGCCGGGGACCAGCCCGCGCGGTCCATCCCGCGCCGGCCCGGGAGTCCGACATGGCCGCAAACGACCTTCAGACCCGGCGGGTGGTGGTGGTGGACGGCTGCCGCACGCCCTTTCTGCGCTCCGGCACCGCCTTCGGCGACCTGATGGCCTACGACCTGGGTTGCCTGGCCGTGTCCGGGCTCATGCAGCGTGCCCGCCTGGACCCCGCGGCGGTGGATCTCTTGGTGCTGGGCACGGTGCTGGCCGACCCCAAGACCACCAACCTGGGCCGGGAGGTGGCCCTGGGCGCGGGCCTGCCCCTGTCCCTGCCGGCCTACACCGTGACCATGGCCTGCATCTCCTCGCTGCAGTCGTTCCTTTGCTGCATGCAGGCCATCCAGGCCGGCCAGGCCGAGGTGGCCATCGCCGCCGGGGCCGAGCTGCTCTCCGACGTGCCCATCCGCCTGCGCCGGCCGCTACGCAAGCGCCTGATCGCCGCCCAGAAGGTCAAGGGCCTCCTGGGCTACCTGGGCCTGGCCAAGGGCCTGCACCTCAGCGACCTGTTGCCCGAGGTGCCGGCCATCGCCGAGTTCTCCACCGGCGAGGTGATGGGCGAGAACTGCGAGCGCCTCACCAAGCGCCTGGGCATCAGCCGCCGGGAGCAGGACGAGTACGCGCTCTTGTCGCACCAGCGGGCTGCCGCGGCCACGGCCGCGGGGCGCCTGGCCCGGCAGATCGTGCCGGCCTATGTGCCGCCGTTCAAGGAGGCGGTGACCCAGGACAACGGCTTCCGGGGCGACACCACCCTGGACAAGCTGGGCCGGCTCAGGCCAGTGTTCGACCGCCGCTTCGGTACCGTCACCGCGGGCAACAGCTCTTTCCTCACCGACGGGGCCGGCGCGGTGCTTCTGATGAGCGAGGAGGCGGCCGCCCGACTGGGCTGCCGGCCCCTGGCCTATGTGCGCGCCGCGGCCGCCGCGGCCCTGGACCCCCAGGAGGAGCTCTTGCTGGGCCCGGCCCTGACCATGCCCCGGGCCCTGGCCGCCGCCGGCCTGGAGCTGGAGCAGGTGCAGGTCATCGAGCTGCACGAGGCCTTCGCCGGCCAGGTGCTGGCGGTGCTCAAGATGCTGGGCGACCAAGAGTTCTGCCGGGAGCGCCTGGGCCGGGAGGAGCCGGTGGGCGAGGTGAACCTGGACCGGCTCAACACCTGGGGCGGCTCCCTGAGCGTGGGCCACCCCTTCGGGGCCACCGGGGCCCGCCTGATCACCACCTGCTGCCACCGGCTGCAGCAGGAAAAGGGCCGCTACGGTCTGGTGGCGGCCTGTGCGGCCGGGGCGCTGGGCATCGGCCTGGTTCTGGAGGCGGCGTGATGATGCAGCAAAGCGCGACGGACAAGCCGGGCGCCATACGCACCCTGCGCCGGCCCGACGGCGTGGCCCTGGTGATCCTGGACCATCCCAGCAAGCTGGTGAACACCATCTCCATCCCCCTGCTCAGGGAGGTGGAGGCCAAGGTGGAGCCCCTGCTCAGCGACCCGGAGGTCAAGGCCCTGGTGCTGGTCTCGGCCAAGAAGGACAGCTTCGTGGCCGGCGCGGACCTGGAGGTCTTGGCGCGTACCGACAGCGCCGAGGAGATAGCGTCTCTTTCCCGCGACGGCAACCGCCTGCTCAGCCGCCTGGCCGACTCGCCCAAGCCGGTGGTGGCGGCGGTGCACGGCGCGGCCCTGGGCGGCGGCCTGGAGGTGGCCCTGGCCTGCCACTACATCCTGGCCTCGGACCACCCGGCCACGGTGCTGGGCCAGGCCGAGGTGATGTTGGGGCTACTCCCGGCCGGCGGCGGCACCCAGCGCCTGGTGCGGCGGGTGGGCCTGATCCAGGGCCTGCCGCTCCTGCTCACCGGCAAGCGGCTGCAGGCCAGGCGGGCCTATCGCCTGGGCCTGGTTGACGCCCTGACTACCCCCGGCGGCATCGCCGAGACCGGGGCCCGGGCCGCCCTGGCCCTGGCCGCGGGCAAGCTCAGCCGCCGTAAGCGCAAGCGCTCCTGGCCCGAGAAGCTCTCTGGCCTGGCCCCGGTGCGCAGCTTCATCCTGCATAAAGCCCGCCAGCAGGTGATGGCCCAGACGCGGGGCAACTACCCCGCGCCGGTGAAGATCCTGGACTGCGTGCAGACTGGGCTCAAGAGGGGCATCGCCGCCGGCCTGGCCTCGGAGTCGGCCTACTTCGGCGAGCTGGCCGTGGGGCCGGTAAGCCGCAACCTGGTGCGCCTGTTCCAGGCCATGAACGAGGCCAAGAAGCAGACCTTGACGGAGCCCCCGCGGGAGGTCGGGCGCCTGGCCGTCTTGGGCGGCGGCTTCATGGGCGCGGGCATCGCCTCGGTCTCGGTGGGGCTGTGCCCGGTGACGGTGCGCGACCTGGACCAGGCCGTGTTGGCCCGCTGCGCGCGGGAGGTGGACACCGGGCTCGCCAAGCAGAGGCGCGCCGGCTCCATCACCAAGCTGGAGCGGGACCGTCGCTGGTCGCACCTGCACCTGACCACCGAGCCTAAGGACCTGGCCGGCGCGGACCTGGTCATCGAGGCAGTGTTCGAGGACCTGGCCCTGAAGCAGCGGGTGCTGGCCGAGTGCGAACAGATCATCTCGCCGCAGGCGGTGTTCGCCTCCAACACCTCGGCCCTGCCCATCGACCAGATCGCGGCCCAGGCCGCCCATCCCGAGCGAGTGCTGGGCATGCACTACTTCTCGCCGGTGCCCAAGATGCCGCTGTTGGAGATCGTGGTGCCCGACGCCGCGGCCGAATGGGCGAAGGCCACGGCCCTGAAGTTCGGCCAGCGCCAGGGCAAGACCGTGATCCTGGTCAAAGACCGGCCCGGCTTCTATACCAGCCGCATCCTGGGCCCCTACATGAACGAGGCCCTGATCCTGCTGGCCGAGGGCGCGCGCATCGAGACCCTGGACCGGGTGATGAAGGACTTCGGCTTCCCGGTGGGGCCCATGACCCTCCTGGACGAGGTTGGCCTGGACGTGGTGGCCCACGTCTCCCGCCACCTGAGCCGGGCCTTTTCCCAGCGGGGGGTGGAGCCCAACCAGGGCCTGCTCAAGATGGTGGAGGCCGGCTACCAGGGCCGCAAGAACAACCGGGGCTTCTACAAGTATCCGGGCAAGGGCGGCCAGAAGCAGCCCAACACCCGCGTGTACCACTACTTCAGCCAGGAAGGCCGCCACGAATTCGCGCCGGCCGATATCGCCGAGCGCCTGGCCCTGTTGATGGTCAACGAGGCGGCGCTCTGCCTGCAAGAGGGGGTGATCGACTCCCCGCGCACCGGCGACCTGGGGGCCATCCTGGGCCTGGGCTTCCCGCCCTTCCGCGGCGGGCCCTTCCGCTACCTGGACGCGGCCCAGCCGGACAAGGTGGTGGCGCGCATGGAGCAGCTCATGATCAAGTGCGGCCCGCGCTTCCAGCCGGCCGCCCTGCTCAAGGACTACGCCAAGAGCGGCCGCAGCTTCTACGCGTAGGCGGCCGTCCCCAGGAGGAAACTTTGCACTCGGTCTACTTGACCCCGGACCATGAGGAGTTCCGCCGCCAGGTGCGCCGCTTTATGGAGCAGGAGGTGGCCCCCCAGGCCGAGGCCTGGGAGGCGGCCGGCGCCATACCGCGGGAAATATTCCGCCGCATGGGCGAGTTGGGCCTGTTGGGCATCCTGTTCCCCGAGGAGTATGGGGGCAGCGCCGGGGATATCTTCTTTGCCATGGTGTTCCTGGAGGAGCTGCCCCGCTCGCGCATGGGCGGCTTCTGCGCGGCGGTGTCGGTGCAGCAGTTCATGGCCACGGCCCACATCTACAAGCACGGCAGCGAGGAGCTGAAGCAGCGCTACCTGGCCCCCTCCATCCGCGGCGAGAAGGTGGGCGCCCTGGCCATCACCGAGCCGGACACGGGCAGCGACGTGGCCGCTATCCGCACCAAGGCCGTGCGCCAGGGCGACCACTGGCTGATCAACGGGGCCAAGACCTTCATCACCAACGGCGCCGACGGCCACTTCTACACCCTGGCCTGCAAGACCCAACCCCAGGCCGGCGCGGCGGGCATCAGCCTGATCGTGGTGGACCGCGACGCGCCTGGGGTCAGCGTGGCCCGGCGGCTGAAGAAGATGGGCTGGTACTCCTCGGACACCGCCGAGCTGGCCTTCACGGACGTAGAGGTGCCGGCCGGCCGCCTGGTGGGCCAGGAGAACATGGGCTTCTACTACATCATGGACGCCTTCGCCTTGGAGCGGCTGTCCGGCGCGGCCATGGCCGCGGGCTCGGTGCAGCTCTGCCTGGAGGAGACTCTGGCCTACATGCGTTCACGCACCGCCTTCGGCCGGCCCCTGACCAAGTTCCAGGTGCTCACTCACCGCCTGGCGGACATGGCCACCGAGCTGGAGGCCGCCCGCCAGCTCACCTACCATGCGGCCTGGCTCATGGCCCAGGGCCACGCCTGCACCAGCGAGTGCTCCATGGCCAAGCTCTACACCAGCGAGCTGGCCAAGCGGGTCACCGACGCCTGCTTGCAGGCCTTCGGCGGCTTCGGGTTCATGGAGGAGTACCCCATGGCCCGCTTCAACCGCGACGCCCGGGTGGGCACCATCGTGGGCGGCACCAGCGAGATCATGCGCGAGATCATCGGGCGCCTGATGATCGGCGAGAGCCAGCCCACCCCGCCCGAGCAGCGCCAAGGCCAGGCGGCCGGCGGCGGCGCCGCGGCCCTGATGCGCTCCCTGCCCGGCCTGTTCCGGTCCCAGGCGGTACCGGGTTGGTCGGCGGTGTTCCACTTCGCGCTGGCCGGCGCGGAGCCGGACCAGTGGACGCTCAGCATGCGTGACGGGGCCTGCACCGTGGCCGAGGGCCTGTCCGGCCAGGCCGACTGCCGGGTGGAGATGAGCGCGGACACCTTGGAGGGCCTGGCCGCCGGCAGCCTGGACCCCCAGGCCGCCTTTATGGCCGGCAAGGTCAAGGTGAGCGACCTGTCCCAGATGCTCAACTACCTGAAGGCCTTCCGCCTGGGCGGCGGCAAGTAGCGGCAGGTCAGGGCCGCGGGAAGCGCATGTTCTTCAGGTCGGCCGGCTCCACGCCGTACATTTTCTGGAGGGCCTGCGGGTCCAGCACGAAGACCAGCCAGCCCAGCAGGCGGTCGCTCTCCCGCAGCTCAAAGGCCAGTTCCACGCTCTGGGCGCTGCCGCCGGGCGCCTGGCGGTAGACCACCAGCACCCGGTGCAGAGAGTCCGTGTCGCCGGCGAACTTGATGTGCTCGTAGCTGGTGCCCACCATCTTGCGGGCGTCCTGGCGGGGGTCGGCCCAGCGGGCGTCGAAGACCTTCTTGTCCTTATCCAGTAGCACCAGCCCGCGGTAGGGCACCGCGCTGGGCTCCTGCATCTCGAAGAAGCTCCTCAGCCTGCGGCTGGTCTGCTCGCGGTCGCCCTGGCTGAGGGGGCGGCTGAGCAGGGAGGCCAGCAGCACGTAGTCCTTGGCCAGCAGGTTGCGGAACTGTACCCGCTGCTGGCCCATCACCCGCTGGGTGCTGATGAGATAGGGATAGGTGATCAGGGCCGCGACGCCGAACAGGGCCAGCAGCCCCAGGGAGATGAACAGCCAGCGCCGCAGCAGGCGCAGCCGCTGGCGGAGGCGCACCGCCGCAGTCACGTCCCGAGCGATGGCCACCATGCCCTGGTAGCCGCCCTTGGCGTCCTTGAGCGGCGACAGGCTCAGGGACAGGTGTCGCTGGCCCAGGCTGGGGTGCAGGATGCTCAGGGGCGCCTCCAGCACCCGCTGGCCCTCCTGGACCTGGGCCCGCAGGGCGCGGTAGGCCTCGGGGTCCTCAAATATCTGCTCGGCCGGCAGGCGGCCCACCTGGCTCCAGTCGCGGCCATAGAGCTTGGCCGCCGCCCGGTTCCAGGCCTGCACGCGGCCCTCGCCGTCGCTGATGGCCACCGCGTCGGGCAGCTGGTCGCACAGCTCCTTGAAGCCGAACAGGGCCTGGCTGGCCCGGTTAAGGCGCAGGGCCAGCACCCGGCTCATTTCCTGCACGGCCTCGGGAAAGTCCCGGAAGAAGTCGCCGATCTTGTCGGCGGGGATGCGGATGGCCTGCACCTGGCCGCGGGCCCGCAGGGTGGCGGTGCGCTCCGAGCCCAGCAGGAAGGCCATCTCGCCGAAGATGTCCCCCGGCTGGCTCATGGTGGAGATCACCTGCTGGCCCTTGAGCACCTCCAGCTCGCCGGAGACCAGGACGTACAGGGCCGCGCTGGCCTCCCCCTCCAGAAAGACGTTTTGGCCCTCGACGAAGGAGACCAGGTACTCGGCCAGGTTAGGGTTGTTTAGGACCTTGTCCAGCATAAGGGGCGCCCCCCGTCCCATGGGCCAACGGTTCTCCCCTTTTTATTGTGCACCAAAACGGCCCCGGCGCGCAGGACGTTCTCGCCGCCGCCGCCCTGCCCCGGCCTAGCTGCTCTGCCAGGAACCGGCGGCCTGGGTGATGATCTGCTTGGAGAGCACCAGCCCCGCCTCCAGCACCCGCCAGGTGGGCACGCAACCGTACTTCTGGGGGATCACCTTGGTCCAGCGGTCCGAGGCCAGGTACTCTTCCAGTGCGGCTGCGGAGCGGAACAGGTAAAAGGCGCCCCACTGCCCCTGGGATTGATCCACCCACCAGCACTTGAATTCCACCGCCTCCAGGTCGGCGAAGACCGGGTAGCTGGTGGTGAACTGGGCCCGCAGCTCCTCGGTGCTGGGCATGGGCCGGGGCTGGAACACCACCCACAGGGCCCGCTTTGCTTCGGCCACTTCACGCCTCCGGTCAGAGTTGTCCTGCCCTTGGTATAGCAGGCCGAGGCCGGCTTGTTAAGCCCGCTGTGGCCGGCTCAGGCGCGGCCCAAGGCCCGGGCCAGGTCCCGGGCCAGCCCGGCGCAGGCGGCCAGGCCCTCCGCGGGACGGGGGGCCTCCAGCATCTTTCGCATCAGGGCGCTGCCCACGATGACCCCGTCGGCGGCCGCGGCCAGGCCCCTGGCCTGGGCCGGGGTAGCCACCCCAAAGCCGGCCGCCACCGGCAGCCCGGCCGCCTCCCGGGCCCGCTGCAGGCCGTCCAGGAGCCCCTGGTCCAGGGCCAGCTCGGCGCCGGTGACCCCCACCAGGGCCACATAGTACAGGAAGCCGCGGCTGGCCGCCGCGATGCGGCCCAGGCGCTCGGCCGGCGTGGTGGGCGCGGCCAGAAACACCGTGTCCAGGTCCTGGCCGCGGGCGGCCTCCAGCCAGGGTCCGGCCTCCTCGGGCGGCAGGTCCGGCACGATCACCCCGGCCGCGCCGGCCCCGGCGGCCCGGGCGGCGAACTCGGCCGGGCCCATGGCCAGCACCGGGTTGACGTAGGTCATCAAGACCAGCGGCGCCCGCACCCGGGCCGCGGCCCGCTCCACCAGGGCCAGCACCGACGGCGGCGTGGCCCCGGCGGCCAGGGCCCGCTGGCTGGTCTGCTGGATCACCGGGCCGTCGGCCAGGGGGTCGGAGAAGGGCACCCCCACCTCGATCAGGTCCGCGCCGGCCTGGTCCAGGGCCTGGATCAGCTCCAGGCACCCATCCGGGTCGGGGTAACCGCCGGTGACGAAGGGCAGGAAGGCGCAGCGGCCCTGGCCGCGGGCAGCGGCAAAGGCCTCGGCGATGCTCAGGCTCATGATTGCTTCTCCAGATAGACGGCCACCTGGGCCAGGTCTTTGTCTCCGCGGCCGGACAGGCACACCACCACCGCCGCGCCCGAGGGCAGCTCGGGGGCCAGGTGCTCCAGGGCGGCCAGGGCGTGGGCGCTCTCCAGGGCCGGGATGATGCCCTCCTCGCGGGTCAGGCGCATGAAGGCCTGCACTGCCTCGTCGTCGCGCACCGCCATATAGCGCACCCGCTCCAGGTCCTTGAGCAGGCTGTGCTCGGGTCCCACGCCGGGGTAGTCCAGGCCGGCGGCGATGGAGTGGGCCTCGGTCACCTGGCCGTACTGGTCCTGCAGCAGGTAGAGGCTGGCCCCGTGCAACACGCCGGGGCTGCCGGCGTTGAGGGACGCCGCGTGGGCCCCGCTGTCCAGGCCGTGGCCGGCGGCCTCCACTCCCATCATGGCCACCTGGTCGTCCAGGAAGGGGTGGAACAGGCCGATGGCGTTGCTGCCCGCGCCCACGCAGGCCAAGAGCAGGTCGGGCAGGCGGCCGATGCGCTCCAGCACCTGGGCGCGGGCCTCGCGGCCGATCACGGCCTGGAAGTCGCGCACCATCATGGGATACGGGTGCGGCCCCACCACCGAGCCGATGATGTAGTGGGTGTGGGCCACGTTGGTCACCCAGTCGCGGATAGCCTGGTTCACGGCGTCCTTCAGGGAGCGGCTGCCGGTCTCCACTGGCTCCACCGTGGCCCCCAGCATGCGCATGCGCTCCACGTTCACCGCCTGGCGCTCTATGTCCAGGGTGCCCATGTGCACCAGGCACTCCATGCCCATCAGGGCCGCGCCGGTGGCGGTGGCCACGCCGTGCTGGCCGGCGCCGGTCTCGGCGATGATGCGCCGCTTGCCCATGCGCCGGGCCAAGAGCACCTGGCCCAGCACGTTGTTGATCTTGTGGGCGCCGGTGTGGGCCAGGTCCTCGCGCTTGAGGAACACGCGCAGCCCGCCCAGGCGGCGGCCCAGGTTGCGCGCCTCGTACAGCGGGGTGGGCCGGCCGGCAAAGTCGCGCAGCAGCTCGGCCAGCTCGGCCTGAAACAAGGGGTCGGCCTTGGCCTGGGCATAGGCCTGGCTCAGCTCCGACAGGGCCGGCATCAGGGTCTCGGGCACGTAGCGCCCGCCGAAGCGGCCGAAGTGGCCCTGCGGGTCAGGCAGACAAGTCCAGGCCCTTGGCGCGGGCGATGAAGCGGGCGATCTGGTCATGATCCTTCCTTCCTGGTTGACTCTCCACGCCGCTGGACACGTCCACGGCGTAGGGTTTGACGATCTCCACGGCTCGGGCCACGTTGTCCGGGTTCAGCCCGCCGGCCAGGATCACCGGTCGCCGGCGGGCCAGCTCCACGGCCCGGCTCCAGTCAAAGCTCTGGCCGGTGCCGCCGGCCCGGCCGGACACATAGGCGTCCAAGAGCAGGGTGGCGCTGGGATAGGCCAGGGGGTTGAGCTCGGTGCCCTGCCCCACCCGGATGGCCTTGATCACTCCCCGGCCCAGGGCCGCCACCTCCTCGGCGCTCTCCTTGCCGTGCAGTTGCACCAGGTGCAGGCCGCAGAAGAGGCGCACCTGCTGCACCTCCTGGGGAGGTGTGTCCACGAATACGCCCACGGTCTGCACCCAGCGCGGCAGGGCCTGGATAATCTCCCGGGCCTGGCGCGGGGTCACCTGGCGGGGGCTGGTTGCGAAGACCAGGCCCAGCAGGTCCGCGCCCAGGCGGGCGGCGGCCAGGGCGTCCTCTACCGTGGTCAGTCCGCATATCTTCACCCGCACCATCAGGCGGCCTCCACCAGGGCGCGCAGGGCCGCGGCCGGGTCCGGGGCGCGCATCAGGTGGCTGCCCACCAGAAAGGCGTCCAGGCCGCCGGCCCGCAGGCGGGTCACCTGCTCCGGCCCCGCGATGCCGCTCTCGGCCACCACCGTGGTGGCGGCCGGGATCAGGGGCCGCAGGCGCAGGCTGGTGTCCAGGTCCACGCGCATGGTGCGCAGGTCGCGGTTGTTGACCCCCACCAGGGGCGGGTTCAGGGCCAGGGCCGGCACCAGCTCGGTCTCCTGGTGCACCTCAACCAGCACGGCCAGGCCCAGGCCAACGGCCTGCTGGTACAGGTCCTTGAGCTGGGGCGGCTCCAGGGCCGCGGCGATGAGCAGCACCGCGTCGGCCCCGGCGGCGCGGGACTCGTAGAGCTGGGCCGGGTCGATGATGAAGTCCTTGCGCAGCACCGGCAGCGCCACCGCGGCCCTGGCCTGCCGCAGGTCGGCCAGCGAGCCCTGAAAGAAGGGGCCGTCGGTGAGCACCGACAGGGCCGCGGCGCCGCCGTTCTGGTAGCGGGCGGCCTGGGCGGCCGGGTCCACCGCCGCGGTTAGGGGGCCGGCCGAGGGAGAGGCGCGCTTGACCTCGGCGATGACGGCCCGGCCGGGGCGGGCGCGCAGGGCGGCCAGGAAGTCCCGCGGCGGCGGTATATCCGCGGCCAGCCGCCGCAGCTCGGGCGCGCGGCCGGCCAGGGCCGCCACCTCCGCCTGCTTCTGCTCCAGGATGCGGCGCAGCACGTCGGGCAGCGAGCGAGCCATGCTCAGGCCCCCGCGGCTTGGGCTCGGCGCCCCTGGCCCCGAGCCGCCAGGGCCTCCAGCTTGGCCAGGGCCGCGCCGCTGTCGATGGCCCGGGCGGCCAGCTCTATGCCCTCGCGCAGCTCCCCGGCCCGGCCGGCGGCCACCAAAGCCGCGCCGGCGTTGGCCAGGGTCAGGTCGCGCCGAGGGCCTGACTCGCCCCGGAGCACCGCCAGGGTCAGGGCCGCGTTGCGCTGGCTGTCGCCGCCACGGACCGCCTCGGCGCTGGCCCTGGGCAGGCCCAGGTCCTCGGGCGAGACCACCTGCCGCTCCACCCGGCCATCCTGCAGCCGGGCCATCAGGGTGGGGCCGCTGAGGCTGATCTCGTCCAGGCCGCCGTGGCCGTGTACCACGAAGGCGCTGGCGCAGCCCAGGCGGCCCAGCACCCGGGCCAGGGGTTCCACCAGGGCCGGGTCGTAGACCCCCACCACCTGCACGTCGGCCCCGGCCGGGTTGGTCAGGGGGCCCAGCAGGTTGAAGATGGTGCGCAGGCCGATCTCGCGGCGGGGGCCGATGGCGTGGCGCATGGCCTGGTGCAGGGCCGGGGCGAACAAAAAGCCGATGCCCACCTCCTCGATGCAGCCGCCCACCTCCTCCGGGCTCAGGTCCAGGGACACGCCCAGGGCCTCCAACAGGTCGGCGCTACCGCAGCGGCTGGACACCGAGCGGTTGCCGTGCTTGGCCACGCGCAGCCCGGCCCCGGCCACCACCAGGGCCGCGGTGGTGGAGACGTTGAAGGTGCCGGCCCCGTCGCCGCCGGTGCCGCAGGTGTCCACCAGGGGCTCGCCCGCGGGCAGGCGGCAGGGCACCGGCCGGCTCTTGGCCCGCATCACCTGGGCCGCGCCGGTGATCTCCTCCACGCTCTCGCCCTTGAGGCGCAGGGCCACCAGCAGGGCCGCGATCTGGGCCGGGGTGGCCTCGCCCTCCATGATCTGGGTCATGGCCCGGATCATCTCCTCTTGGGTGAGGTCCTCGCCCTGCACCGCCTTGGCGATCGCCTCTTGTATCATTTCGATCCTCCGCGTTTGATGGTCTGGCTAAAAGCAAAAAGGCCGGGACAGCTTGTGGTCTGTCCTCGGCCCTGGGAGCGCCCGGCTGCCGGAAGCGGCCTAGGGCGGGACAGACCTCTGCCCGCTACGCCACCAGCGCCAGGCGTTGATGATCAGGGCCGCTTGCGGGTTGGAGGTCTGCATTTCTTTCGCTGCTCTCAGGGCAAACAAAAAGGCCGTGAACCTGCTCGGGTCAGGTCCACGGCCTGGGTTTTGTCGGTTTGGCTTCTGCTGCTCAGACCACCGCGGCGCGGGGACGACCCGTGAGGAAACTCCGCCACCAGCGCCAGGAGGTGTTGAACCGCATGTAATGCCTTTCCTGTCAAGAAGCGTTGCCTGTTTTGTATACCAAATGCGGGCCCGCGTCAAGCCCGCCGCCGCCCTCCCCGCGCAGGAAGGCCCCCACCTCTTCCATCATGCGCACCAGGCCGCCCCGGTCGCCGCTGGCCAGGCAGCCGGTGAGCTCGCTCAGGCACTGGCCCAGCACCCGCATGGCCTCGGGGCCGGCCGGATTGTGCAGGGCCAGGTCCGCGTACAGCTCCGCCGGCTGGCGCAGTTGGTGGGCCAGGATGCCCATGATGCTCTGGAACCAGGGGCCGCTGCGCCCCAGGTCCTGGGCCGGGTCGAAGCCCAGGCGCATCAGGGCGCGGCCCAGGCCGACCAAGAGCAGGTGGCGCAGGGTCTGCACCTGGGCCATGAGCCGGTCGTGGCGCTCGGCCTCGATCTGCACCGCCTGCATGCGGCCCTCGCGCAGCAGGTTCATCAGCCAGCTCAGCCAGCGGCTGCCGCGGCCGGGGCATACGAAGACCAGCTGCCCGGCCGAGGAGCGGGTGGCCGGCCCGAACAGGGGGTGGGTGCCGATGACCTCGCCTCTGGCATGGGCCAGCATGCTGGCCAGGGGCTGGGCCTTGAGCGAGGTGATATCCATGACCAGGTGGTCCGGGCGGGTCAGGGGGCCGATGGCGGCCATGACCTTCTCCACCGCCGCCACCGGCACGGCCAGGATCAACACCTGACAGGCCTGCACGAAGGCGGCCCCCAGGGAGCCTTGCTCCTGGTCCACAACGGTGACCGGGTGGCCGCTGTGGCGCAGGCGGCGCTCCAACCAGCGCCCCATGCGGCCGCGGCCGCCGATGATGCCGATGGAAGGTCTAAATGGGGGGACCTCCATTTTCTCCTCTCCTATACAGCCAGAGGGTTCAACGCAACCTACATGCCCGGCAGCGCCTGGCCGCGGGGATAGGAGCCCAGCACCTTGAGGAACTCCACCTCCGGGCGCATGGCGGCCAGGGCCTGGCCCAGGCGGCCGTCCTGGTGGTGGCCCAGGCAGTCCACGAAGAAGGCGTACTCCCAGGGCCGGTCCTTGATGGGCCGCGACTGGATGTGGGTCAGGTTCACGCCCCGGCGGGCCAGGTGGCCCAGAGTGCGGCACAGGGCGCCGGGCCGGTGGTCCAGCCCGAAGAACAGCGAGGTCTTGTCCTGGCCGCTGGGCGGGCAGGGCCGCCGGCCCAGGATCAAAAAGCGGGTGCTGTTCAGGGGGCTGTCCTGGATGTCGGCGGCCAGCACGTTGAGTTGGTAGTGCTGGGCGGTGAGGGCGCTGCCCACCGCCGCGCCGCCCGGCTCCTGGGCGGCCAGACGGGCCGCGGCCGCGGTGCTGGATGCTTCGCGCAGTTCGGCCTGGGGCAGCCGGCGGCGCAGCCAGCCACGGCACTGGTGCAGGGCCTGGGGATGGGAGTGCACGTGGGTCACGTAGGCCAGCTCAGCCTCGCGGGACATCAAGACATGCCCCACCCGGGCGTAGATTTCCCCGCACACGCTCAGGCGCATGGTCATGAGCATGTCCAGGGTCTCGTTGACCCCGCCCTGGCTGGAGTTCTCCACCGGCACCACGCCCAGAGGGCAGCGGTCGGCCTCCACCTCGGCGAAGACCTCGGCGATGCTCTCCTGGGGGGCGTACTGGCAGGAGCGGCCGAAGTGGCTCAGGGCCGCCTGGTGGCTGAAGGTGTGCTCCGGGCCCAGGAAGGCCACCCGCAGGGGCTGCTGCACCTGGCGGCAGGCGGAGATGATCTCCCGGAAAATGTGGCGCAGCGACTCCCCGGCCAGAGGCCCGCCGTTGTCCTGGCAGAGGCCCTCCAAGACCTGGGCCTCGCGCTCGGGCACGAACAGGGGCTGGTCGCCGGCACTCTTACACTGGGCCACCACCTTGGCCTGCTGGGCGCGCTGATTGAGTAGCTCGCGCAGGGAGCGGTCGATCTCGTCTATCTTCTGCCGGGCCTGGGTCAGGGCCTGCTGGGGCCAATCCGCCTCGTCGGGCTGGACCAGGGTCTCCGGGGAGGACGTAGCTTGCATATCTCACCTCACGCTGATCTGGTCTATCACGGTCGGCCTAGGCCCGCAGGGGCAGCAGGCCGCGCAGCAGGTTCAGCTCGGCCATGAGTTGGCTGAACTCCTCGGGATGCAGGGACTGCTCGCCGTCGCAGAGGGCGTCCTCGGGCCGGTGGTGCACCTCCACCATCACCCCGTCGGCCCCCACCGCCAGGGCCGCCCGGGCCAGGGGCCCCACGAAGCGGCGCTGCCCCACGGCGTGGCTGGGGTCCACGATCACCGGCAGGTGGGTCAGCTCCTTGAGCACGCACACCGCGCTCAGGTCCAGGGTGTTACGGGTGGCGGTCTCGAAGGTGCGGATGCCGCGCTCGCAGAGGATCACCTGGGAGTTGCCCTCGGACAGGATGTACTCGGCCGAAAGCAAGAGCTCCTTGACCGTGGTCATCAGGCCGCGCTTGAGGAGCACCGGCTTGCGGCAGCGGCCCACTTTCTTGAGCAGGGAGAAGTTCTGCACGTTGCGGGCGCCCACCTGGATGATGTCCGCGCAGGCCTCCACCAACTCCAGCTCGGCGCTGTCCATCACCTCGGTGACTATGGGCAGGCCGGTGGCCTCGCGGGCTTGCACCAGCAGCTCCAGACCCTCGGGTCCCAGGCCCTGGAAGCTGTAGGGCGAGGTGCGCGGCTTATAGGCGCCGCCGCGCAGCACCCCGGCTCCGGCCCGCTTGACCGCCTGGGCCGTGGCCATGAGCTGCTCGTGGCTTTCCACCGAGCAGGGGCCGGCGATGACCACGAAGCCGCCGCCGCCGATTTTCACCCCGGGCAGGGGGATCACCGTGTCCTGGCTGTGCCATTTGCGGCTGACCAGGTCCTGCGGCGGCGGCCCGGCCACCGCGGCCGTCCCCGCCATCTTGCCTATGTCCACTCTCGCCTGTATCACCGTAACCCTCCGTCTAGCTCGCGGCCTGGGCTCCGCCGCCGGCCTCTTTGCCCCAGAACGAAAAAGGCCAAGGGCGGCTTTTCGTCCGCCCCTGGCCTGTGGTTTTGGCTTTTTGCTAAGCTAGCTTAGTCTTCGGCCTCCCCGCGCCACGGACGGACGGCGGCAAAATAATAAAAGCTAAAATAGAAATAGCTCTGCCCAGGGAGCTGGCTCCCGAGCTGGCTAAAACTATTTGCCTTCGCCTTGTCCATGGCCTCTAATCTCTAGGGTCGCCGATCTTCGAATTTTTACTATATGCCTTTTAGCGCCGATGTCAACGGTATTTTTCACACCGGCCGGCCGGCCGAGGTGACGTTTTGGTTACTGCCCCTCTGCCCCGCCCTGGGCGAACCACCACAGGGCCAGGGCGTAGGAGCGCCAGCCGAAACCGGCCACCGAGCCCCGGCAGACCCCGCTGATCAACGACACCCGGCGGAACTCCTCGCGGGCCTGGGGATTGCTCAGATGCACCTCCACCACCGGCGCGCCGCAGCAGGCTACCGCGTCGCGCACGGCCACGCTGGTGTGGGTGTAGGCCCCGGCGTTGAGCACCACGCCGGCCGCCTGGCGCCCGGCCCGTTGCAGGGCGTCCACCAGCTCGCCCTCGTGGTTGGACTGGAAGAAGCTCAGCTCCAGGCCCAGGCCGCCGGCCAGCTCCTGCAGGCGGCCGTTGATCTCGGCCAGGGTCAGGGTGCCGTAGTGCGCGGCCTCGCGCTGGCCCAGCATATTAAGATTGGGCCCGTTGATCACCGCGATATTCATAGCGCCGCTCCTCTCTGGGCCCGCTGGGCCAGCCAGGCGTCGGCCAGCACCAGGGCGGCCATGGCCTCGGCCACCGGCGCCACCCGCGGGCAGAGGCAGGGGTCGTGGCGGCCCTGGATGCGTATGCGCCGGGGTTGGCCGGCCAGGTCTATGGTCTGCTGCTCCTGGGAGACGGAGGGCGTGGGCTTCACCGCCAGGCGCACCGTGATGTCCTGGCCGGTGGAGATGCCGCCCAGGATGCCGCCGCTGTGGTTGGACAGGAAGCCCTCGGCCCCCATCTGGTCGTTGTTCTCTGATCCCCGGCGGCCAGCGGCGGCAAAGCCGTCGCCGATCTCCACGCCCTTGACCCCGCCGATGGAGAGCATGGCCCCGCCCAGGAGCGCGTCCAGCTTGTCCATGACCGGGTCGCCCAGGCCGGCGGGCACCCCGCGGGCGATCAGCTCCACCACCCCGCCCACCGAGTCGCCCTGAGCCCGGGCCGCCTGCACCTGATCCACCATGGCCGCGGCCGCCTGGGGGTCGGCGCAGCGCAGGGGGTCATTGTAGGCGAAGGCCAGGTCCACGCGCTCGGCCCGCACCGGGCCGATGGCCACGGTGTAGGCCTGCACGGTGGCGCCCAGGCTGGCCAGCAGGGCCCGGGCCACGGCCCCGGCTGCCACCCGGCCCACGGTCTCGCGGCCCGAGGCGCGGCCGCCGCCGGGCTGCGGGGGCAAGCCGTACTTCTGGTGGTAGGTGTAGTCCGCGTGGCCGGGGCGAAAGACATCGGCCAGGGCCTGGTAGTCGCCGGAGCGGGCGTCCTGGTTGCGCACCAACAGCGCGATGGGCGAACCCAGGGTCTTGCCCTGGGCCAGGCCCGAGAGTATCTCCACCGCGTCCGGCTCCCGCCGGGCCGAGGTCAGGGGCGAGGCGCCGGGCCGGCGACGGTCCAGGTCGGCCTGGATCATGCCCGCGTCCAGGGCCAGGCCGGCGGGCACGCCCTCCACCACCACCCCCACCGCCGGGCCGTGGGACTCGCCGAAGGTGGCCGCGCGCAAATATCTGCCGAATATGCTGCCCATGCTAACCCTTCTGCACCGCGTCTATGGCGCCTTGCAGCTCGGTGGGCCGCACGTCGTCCACCACCACCGGCCGGCCCAGGCCGGCCAGCAGCACGAACACCACCTTGCCGCCGCGGTTCTTCTTGTCGCTCTGCATGATGGGCCAGACCGCGGCCGCCGAAGGCAGGGCCAGGCCCTTGGGCAGCAGGTGCTTCAGGGCGCCCATTATGCGGCCGGCAGCCTCGTCCTTGATGAGGCCCCGCCGGACCGACAGGGCCGTGGCCACCATGGTGCCCGCGGCCACGGCCTGGCCGTGGCTGAGGCGGAAGCGGCTCAGGCCCTCCAGGGCGTGGCCGTAGGTGTGGCCCAGGTTGAGGATGCGCCGGCGGCCGCCCTCGCGGAAGTCCTCGCCCACCACCGCGGCCTTGGCCCGGGCGGCCTGACCGGCCACCTGGGCCAGGCCCAGCAGGTCGCCGTGCAGGAGGGCGGCCATCTCCTCCTGCACCAGCCGGGCCAGGGCCGGCGCGGCCACCAGGCCGTTCTTGTAGGCCTCGGTGAGGCCGTCGGCGATCTGGCCGCGGGCCAGGGTGGCCAGGGCCTTCAGGTCCAACAGCACCGCCTGGGGCCGGGTGAACAGGCCCACCTGATTCTTGGCTGGCCCCAGGTCCACCGCGGCCTTGCCGCCCACGGCCGCGTCCACGCAACCCAGCAGGGTGGTGGAGACCAGCACGAAGGGCAAGCCGCGCTTGTAGGTGGCGGCCACGAAGGCCCCCAGGTCGGTGATCACCCCGCCGCCCAGAGCCACCAGCAGGTCGCCGCGCTCGACGCCCGCCTGCAGCATGGCCTTGTAGATGCGCTCGGCGCTGCGCAGGGTCTTGCTGCGCTCGCCGGCCGGGATGGCGATGACCAGGGGATCGTCCAGCATGGCGCGGTAGCGGGCCAGGTGCAGGCGGGCCAGCTTGCGGTCAGTGACGATCACCGTGCGGCGGCCGGCGGCCAGCTCCTCCAGCACCTGCGGGCCCTGCCAGGTGCTGATCACCGGGCAGTCCACGCCGTCCAGGGGCAGGCTGAAGCGCTCGTCGGGCAGCAGGGCCCCGGCGATGCTGTCAGCCAGGTTCAGGGGCCCGCCGCCGTCCACCGATACCTTGAGGTCGTGGTCGGCGTAGGCCTGCTGCCGGCTGGCGAACAGCGCGGCCAGGCCAGCCGGGTCCTGCCAGAGGGGACGCTTCTTCTCTTCGCTGGGCCCCAGGTGGCGGCGACAGGCCTCCAAGGACGCCTCCAGGAAGATGATGCGGCCCGAGGCGCGCATAAGCTGGCGGTTGACCGGCCGCTGGGGCAGGCCGCCGCCGGTGGCCACCACCAGGCCCTGCCTCCGGGACACGGTGCGTAGCTCGGCCGTCTCCAGGCGGCGGAAGGCCTCCTCGCCCCGCTCGGCGAAGACCTGGGCCACGGACATGCCCAGGCGGCGGGAGATGCTGCGGTCCAGGCTGACGAAGCGGCGGCCCAAGGCCTGGGCCAGGGCCCGGCCCACGGTGGACTTGCCCGCGCCCATGAAACCGGTGATGTACAGATTGTCCTTCACGCCGCTCTCTCCAAAGCCCCCTGGAAGCTGGCCAGGGGCACCTCCCGGCCCGTCCAGATGAAAAAGCTCTGCCGCGCCTGGCAGGCCAGCATGCTCAGGCCGTCGCAGAAGGCCGCGCCGGAGGTCTCGGCCAGGCGGGCCCAGATATTCTCCTGGCGGCCGTAGTTGATGTCCATCACCAAGCGGCAGCGGCCGCTCAGGCGCAGCATGGAGGCGAAGGCGGCCATGGCCAGCGACTCGGACGGACTGGAGACGCTGGTGGCGTTGACGATCAGCTCCGCCTGCCCGGCCCGCTCCGAGGCCTGCACCAGGTCCAGGGGCTGGCCGCCCAGGCGCTCGGTGAGGGCCTCCACCCGCCGCAGGTTGCGGCCGGCCACCTGCACCGAGGCCGCGCCCGCCTCGCGCAGGGCCTGCACCACGGCCCGGGCCGCGCCGCCGGCCCCCAGCACCAGGCAGCGCCGGCCGCCGGGCGCGAAACCAGCCAGGCCCAGGGCCTGCACGAAGCCGCCCACGTCGGTGTTGTGCCCTTCCAGCACGCCGTCCCTGAGGACCAGGGTGTTCACCGCGCCCAGGGCCGCGGCCGGGGGCGTCAGCCGGTCGGCCAGGGCCGCGGCCGCCTCCTTGTGGGGCACGGTGACGTTGACCCCGGTCATGCCCAGGGCGCGCAGCCCGGCCACGGCCGCGGGGAGCTGGGCCGGCTCCACGGCAAAGGGCAGGTACACGCCGGCCAAGCCCTGCTCGGCCAGCACCGCGTTGTGCATGGCCGGCGACAGGGAGTGGGCCGCGCGCTCATCGCTTATGACGCCCAGCAGAATCATGCCAGCAGGCCCTCCAGGGTGGCCTCGAAGCTGGGGTAGGAGATGGCCACGCACTCCTGGCCAACGATGGCCGGCCGCGCCCCGGCCAGCAGCCCGGCCAGGCGCAGGGTCATGGCCATGCGGTGGTCGCCCAGGCTGTCCAGGGCCCGCGGGGCGCTGAGCGGGGTGGGGCCCTCCACCACCAGGTCCTCGCCGCGCACCTGCAGCCGGGCGCCCAGGGCCCCCAACTGACTGACCAGGGCGGCCAGGCGGTCGGTTTCTTTTAGGCGCAGCTCGCCCACCTGCTCGAACACGGTGGCGCCGCGGGCCTGGCTGGCCACTAAGGCCAAAATAGGCACCTCGTCCACCAGGCCGCCGATCTCCGCGGCCGCCACCCGGCAGCCGCGCAGCTGAGGCGAGAAGGCCGCCCGCACCCGGCCCCAGGGCTCGGGCTGGTCGCCCTGCTCATCCACCTGCACCCGGGCGCCCATGCGCTCCAACACGGACAAGAAGCCGATGCGGGTAGGATTGAGCAGCACGCCCTCGGCCGTGACCTGGCTGCCGGGCGTGACCGCCGCCGCGCAGAGGAAGAAGGCCGCCGAGGACGCGTCGCCCGGCACCCGCAGGGAGGCGGGCAGGGTCAAGGCCGAGGGCTCCAGCCGCCAGGCGCCGCCAGTGCGGCTGATCTGAGCCCCGCACAGGGCCAGCAGACGCTCGGTGTGGTCGCGGCTGGGGGCCGGCTCCTGCACAATGGTGGGGCCGCTGGCGCGCAGGCCGGCCAGCAGCACCGCGCTCTTGAGCTGGGCGCTGGCCACGGGCAGGCGGTAGTCGATGCCCTTGAGCCCGCCGCCCATCACCCGCACCGGCGGCCGGCCCTGGCGGCACTCCACCTCGGCTCCCATGAGCCTCAGCGGCGCGGCCACCCGCTCCATGGGCCGGCGGGACAGAGACTCGTCGCCAATGAGGGTGAAGCGGCCGGGCACCCCGGCCAAGAGCCCCATGAGCAGGCGCATGGTGGTACCGGAGTTGCCGCAGTCCAGTTCAGCCTCGTACTTCAGCCGCCCGCGCAGGCCCTCCAGCAGCACCTGGCCGTCGCGACGCCGCACCACCCCGCCCAGGGCCTGCACCGCGGCCAGGGTGGAGGCGCAGTCCTTGCCGGGCGCAAAGTTGCTCACCCGGCAGGCGCCGCCGGCCAGCAGGGACAAGAGCCCGATGCGGTGGGAAATGGATTTGTCCCCCGGCGGGTTGAAGGAGCCGACCAGCCTCACGCCGCGCCCTCCCCCAGGCCGCGGCCCAGGGCCGCAGCCACCTTTTTCAGGTCCGCCATCATCTCCGCGAAGGCCTCCGGGGTCAGGCTCTGGCGGCCGTCGGAGAAGGCATGCTCGGGGTCGGCGTGCACCTCCACCATCACCGCGTCGGCCCCGGCGGCCACCGCCGCCCGGGCCAGGGCCGGCACCAGCTCGCGCTTGCCCGCGGCGTGGCTGGGGTCCACCAGCACCGGCAGATGGGTGTGCTGCTTGAGCAGGGGCACCGCCGAGATGTCCAAGGTGTTGCGGGTCTCGGTCTCGAAGGTGCGCACCCCGCGCTCGCAGAGGATCACCTGCCAGTTGCCCCGGGCCAGGATGTACTCGGCCGAGAGCAAGAGCTCCTTGATAGTGGCCATGAGGCCGCGCTTTAAGAGCACCGGCTTGTCCACCTCGCCCACCGCCTCTAAGAGGGCGAAGTTCTGCATGTTGCGGGTGCCGATCTGCAATACGTCGGCGTAGCGGGCCACCAGTTCCACGTCACTGGCCCTGAGCACCTCGGTGACGATGGGCAGGCCGGTCTGCTCGCGGGCCTCGGCCATGATCTTCAGCCCCTCCTCGCCCAGGCCGCGGAAGGAGTAAGGCGAGGTGCGCGGCTTGAAGGCCCCGCCGCGCAGCACCCCCACCCCCAGGGGGGCCAGGCGCTGGGCCAGCTCCAGGTAGGCCTGGCGCGACTCCACCGCGCAGGGCCCGGCCATGACCACCACCTCGCGGCCGCCCACGCTGCGCCGGCCCAGCTTGATGGTGGTGGTCTGGGCCCGGAAGTTGCGCGAGACCAGCTTCCAGGAGGTGCCGAAGCGGTTAATCTCCTCCACCCCGGCCAGGCGGCTGATCTCGGCGGTCAGCTCCTCGGCCAGGGCCTGGCTGATCTCCTCCACCACCCCCAGCACCACCTGGGGTCCGGGCGAGATGATGCGCGGCTCCAGCCCGCGCTGGCGCAGGGCGGAGATGACCAGGGCCACCTCGCCCTTCTGACAACCCTCGCGCATGCCGATGACCATGGCGGCGCCCCCTTCTAAACCCCGGTCTGGGCCGCGGCCCTCTGCGGCCGGCCCAGGTAGAGATCCAGGAAGTTGGTGAAGATCATCATGCCCTGGTGGGTGGCGATGGACTCGGGGTGGAACTGCACCCCCTCCAGCATCATTTCGCTGCTGCGCAGGCCCATCACCTCGCCCTCGCTGGTGTAGGCCGACACGCTCAGCGGCGGCCGCACGCTGGCCTCGGGCACGATCAGGGAGTGGTAGCGGGCGGCGGCGAAGGGGTTGCGCAGGCCGCTGTAGATGCCGCGGCCGTCGTGGAAGACCTGGCTGATCTTGCCGTGCACCGGCCGGTTGGCCCGCACCACCTGGGCCCCGAACACCTCGGCCAGGGCCTGGTGGCCCAGGCAGACGCCCATGATGGGCACCTTGCCCGCGAAGCGCTCGATGGCCGCGCAGGTGATGCCCGAGTCCTCGGGCCGGCCCGGACCGGGGGAGATGAAGATGGCCTCGGGCGCCAGTTCGGCGATCTGATCCAGGCTGACGGCGTCGTTGCGCCGCACTTCAAGGCTGTGGCCCAGGACGCCCAGGGCCTGGGCGATGTTGTAGGTGAAGGAGTCGTAGTTGTCTATCAAGAGAATCATAGCGAGGCCTCCGCCGCCGCGCGCAGGGCGGCGATGCCCTGGGCGGCCTTGTGCTGGATCTCGGCGTACTCCATCTCGGGCAGGGAGTCGGCCACGATGCCGGCCCCGGCCTGCAGGGTCACCTGGTCGCCCAGGAACTGGATCATGCGGATGGCGATGCAGGTGTCCATGCGCGGGCCGGGCCCGAAGCAGCCCACCGCCCCGGCGTAGGGGCCGCGGGGCAGGTGTTCCAGCTCGTCTATGATCTGGGCGGCGCGCACCTTGGGGGCACCGGAGACGGTGCCGGCCGGGAAGCCGGCCCGGAAGGCGTCCCAGGCGTCCAGGCCCGGGCGCAGGCGGCCGGTGACCTCGGAGACGATGTGCATCACGTGGCTGTAGCGCTCCACGGCCAGGTAGGGCTCCACCACCACCGAGCCGTACTCGGCCACCCGGCCCACGTCGTTGCGGGCCAGGTCCACCAGCATGATGTGTTCGGCCCGCTCCTTCTCCGAGGCCATCAGCTCCCGCTCCAGTTCCTGGTCCCGCCGGGGGTCGGCCGAGCGGCCGCGGGTGCCGGCCAGGGGGCGTATCTGCACCCGGCCGGCCTCGGTCTTGACCAGGGTCTCGGGCGAGGCCCCCACCAGACGCAGCTCGTCCAGGTGTAGGAAGAACATGTAGGGCGAGGGGCTCTTGACCCGCAGCCAGCGGTAGACGCTTAAGGGGTCCAGGTCGCTCTGGCCGCGGAACTGGTCGGAGAGCACCACCTGGAAGATGTCGCCGGCCAGGATGTACTCCTTGGCCCGGCGCACCGCCTCCTGGAAGCGCTCCCGGGGCGGGTCGCTGACGCTGAGCTGGGCCAGGCGGCCGCCGATCCTGAGCGGGTGGCGCAGGCGGTCCTCGATGTCGGCCAGGCGGGCCTGGGCCGCGGCCTGATCCCGGTCGATGCCCACCAGGGTCATGGTGCGCTGCAGATGGTCGAAGACCAGGAAGCTGGCCGGGAAGCACAGGTCGGCGATGGGCAGCTCCTGGGCCGGGGCCGGACCCAGGGGCTCGATGAGGCGCAGGGCGTCGTAGCCCACGTAGCCCAGCAGGGAGCCCACGAAGGGCAGGTCCGGCAGGCCCTGGCAGTCCATCTCGGCCATGACCCGCCGGGCCAGGGCGAAGAACTCGGCCGGGGCGTGGCGGCTGGCCAGGCCGTCACGCTCCAGCTCCAGGCGGTCGTGCCACAGGCGCAGGCGGCAAAGCGGCTCCCAGGTGACGATGGAGTAGCGGCCCACGTTCTCGTGGGTCTCGCCGCTCTCAAAGAGAAACGAGCAGCTCTGGCCGCGGCAGAGCTTCAGATAGGCCGACACCGGCGTCTCCACGTCGGCCAACAGATTCTTGGTCGCCGCCTGCAAGGACATCGCTGGCCTTTCGCCCCAAATAAAAAACCCACCGCCTTCCGACGGTGGGCTGTGTGCTTGGGGGTGCTGGGGTTTCTAGCTACGCCACTTGGGCACGGGCTCCACCGTCACGGGTGAGCGCCACCAATAGTAGCTAAAAAACAAGGGCAGAGCGGCGGCCCGGCTCAGCAGGCTGGTCTGCAGGAGGAAGATCAGATTTTGACCGCCGTGGAACATAATTGCCCTATACAAAGTGATCGTAAGCAACTTTTTACGTTCCAACGCGAATTTGTCAAGGGGAAAAATTTGCCAGGCCTGATTGGAGGCTGATTTATCTTATAAATTCCGCAGCCTATATCAGGGCCCTGCGGCCAGGGCCAAACAGCGCCCCCGGCTGCAAGTTGGCCCGCCCGGCTTGACAGGCGGCCGGGCGGCGTCATAAGATGAAGTCAGCCGAATAAAATCGCATATTTTCAGCATGATAAGGCCTGGCCTGCCCAGGAGGCCTGGTTGGGTGGACAAGCCATGATGCGGGGCCAGCCGATAGAGATGGATCTTGCCCAGCGGGTGGATTTGTTCCGCCGCGCCCTGGGCTTCCAGGGCCTGCCCCAGGAGCAGACCGCCGAGGTGGCCAGCCTGGCCTTTGGCCGGCGCTTTGCCAAGGGCGAGATAATCTTCGAAGCCAACCAGCCCTGCCGGTTCTTCCAGTTGGTGGCCGAGGGTCTGGCCAAGGTCTACATCTGCTCGGCCAGCGGCATGCGCCTGACCTACCTGCTGGCCAACCGGGGCGAGCCGCTCAACCTTATCGGACCCTTCACCGGCACCCCGCGCTTTCTCTCGGCCGAGGCCATGGAAGACACGGTGGTGGCCCACCTGCGGCGCCAGGATTTCCTGCGGTTCGCCGCCCAGCACCCGGCGGTGGTGGTGAACATCGTCTCCATCCTGGGCCGGGCCATCGACAGCGCCAACAGCCGCATCGTGGATCTGGTGGAGAAGCGGGTGGAGCAGCGTCTGGTGCGGGTGCTGTTCACCCTGCTGGCCAAGTTCGGCACCGAGATAAACCTGACCAGCAGCGAGCTGGCCGAGTTGGCCGGCACCACCACCGAGTCCACCCTGCGCACCATGGCCCGCCTGCGCCGCCTGGGCATCATCAAGTCCGGCCGCGGTCAGGTGAAGATCATCCAGCCCGCCTCCCTGAAGAAGCTGCACAGCGAACCCCTCTGGGTCTGAAAAGGGCCTGCCGAACTTTTTTTGGCGAACTATGACCCAGGTCATAGAAGGGGTCCCCGGCTGACACATACAATCCCTAGACAAGGGCAAGAAAAACCTTTTGTGGGGCCGCCGGCCGCCAGTGACGGCGCCGGCCGGACCGCCCGGGACCGGAGGGGGTCCCGGTCCTGGCCCTGGCACTCCCAGCGAATCCCCGGCGATTGTGGCCGACCGTGCGTTTATGTTAGTTTGGCCGCAGAACACGGCTAATAATTCGCCGTCGGAAAAGCGCCTGGCCTGAGCAGGCGGGCAATATTATGCGCGGCCCGTATGGGGCCGCCGCCAAAGGGAGGGAGTCATGTCCAAAAAATTGTTAGGAGTCTTGCTGGCAGTGGCTCTGTTCACCGCCTTTGGCCTCGCCGCCGCACTGCCGGCGGCCGCGGCCGGGCCCATCAAACTCACCTACTCTTGTTTCTTCCCGCCCACCCACATCCAGTCCAAGCTGGCCGAGGCCTGGTGCAAGGAGGTGGAGAAGCGCACCAAGGGCCGGGTGAAGGTGGAGTACTACCCCGGTCAGACCCTGACCAAGGCCGCCCAGGTCTATGACGGCGTGGTGCAGGGCCTCAGCGACATAGGCTTCAGCCTGTTCGGCTACACCCGCGGCCGCTTCCCGCTCATGGAGGTGGTGGACCTGCCCCTGGGCTACCCCGATGGCAAAGCCGCCACCATGGTGGTCAACGCGGTGTACCAGAAGTTCCAGCCCAAGGAGCTTAAGGACGTGGAGGTGATGTACCTGCACGCCCATGGACCGGGCCTGCTGCACACCAAGGACAAGCCGGTCAAGACCATGGCCGACCTCAAGGGCCTGAAGATCCGCTCCCACGGCTTCTCGGCCAAGACGGTCAAGGCCCTGGGCGGCACCCCGGTGGCCATGCCCATGCCCGAGACCTACCAGTCCCTGCAGAAGGGCGTGGTGGATGGCGCCGTATACCCCCTGGAGGCCAACAAGGGCTGGAAGCTGGGCGAGGTGGTCAAGTACGCCACCCTGAACTACCCCATGGCCTACACCACCGGCTTCTACGTGGTCATGAACAAGGGCAAGTGGAACGCGCTGCCCAAGGACATCCAGAAGATCATCAAGCAGATCAACCAGGAGTGGATCCCCAAGCACGGCCAGGCCTGGGTGGACAGCGACACCGAGGGCACCAAGTTCCTGCAGTCCAAGGGAGGCAAGCTCATCCCGCTGAGCCCGGCCGAGGCCAAGAAGTGGGTGGCCGCGGTGCAGCCGGTGCTGGATGAGTACGCCAAGGAGGCTTCGGCCAAGGGCCTGCCGGGCAAGGAAGTGGTGAAGTTCACCGTGCAGGTGCTGGAGAAGATCAAGAAGAAGTAACCCGAGCGGCGCGCGGGGCGGCCCAGGGGCCGTCCCGCCGCCTCCCTGGCCCCGAGGAGGACGAACCTTGGACTGGTGGCTTAAGCTGGTGGACCAGTTGGTGGGCCTGCTCAAGCGCCTGGGCGGCGTGGCCCTGGTGGGCATGATGGTGATCACCTGCGTGGATGTCATCTTCCGTTACTTCGGCAAGCCCATCTTCGGCGCGGTGGAGATGGTCAGCTTCATGGCCACCATCCTGCTGGCCTGCGCCATGCCCATGACCGACCGGGAGAAGGGCCACGTGGGCGTGGACCTCTTGGTGCGGCGCCTGCCCCAGCGCACCCAGCACCTGGTGGATGCGGTCACCGGCGTTATGAGCATGCTGCTGTTCGCCATCGTCTCCTGGCAGATGTTCCTCTACGCCCGCACCATGAAGGACAGCGGCGAGGTCTCCATGAGCCTGGAGTTCCCCAACTACATCCTGGTCTACGTGGTGGCGGTGGCCTTCGCGGTGCTGTCCTTGGTGATCCTCACCGAGGTGATCCAGAACCTGAGCAAGGCGAGGCGGTCATGAGCCAAACTATGGTCGGCGTCATCGGCATCGCGGTGCTGGTGATCGTCTTCTTCGCGCGCATGCCGGTGGCCTACGTGATGACCCTGATAGGCTTCGTGGGCTTCAGCTTCCTGATCTCCGGCGAGGCCGGCCTGAAGCTGCTCTCGCGCGACTTCTACGACATCTACTCATCCTACGGCCTGACCATTATCCCGCTGTTCATCTTCATGGGCCAGATCGCCTTCAACGCCGGCATCAGCCGCCGGCTCTACGACAGCGCCTACAAGTTCGTGGGCGCCTACCGCGGCGGCCTGGCCACGGCCACGGTCTGCGCCTGCACCGCCTTTGGGGCGGTGTGCGGCTCCAGCCCGGCCACGGCGGCCACCATGGCCACGGTGGGTCTGCCGGAGATGAAACGCTACGGCTACGGCGACGAGCTGGCCTCCGGGTCGGTGGCCGCCGGCGGCAGCCTGGGCATGCTCATGCCGCCCAGCGTGGTGATGATCGTCTACGGCATCCTCACCGAGCAGTCCATCGGCAAGCTGTTCGTGGCCGGCATCGTACCGGCGGTGTTCATGACCGGCTGGTTCGCCCTGGCCGTGTGGGTCTATTGCCTGGTCAACCCCAAGCAGGGGCCGGCCGGGGAGAAGTTCTCCTGGAGCACGCGTCTGGCCTCGCTCACCGAGACCGGCGAGACCATGGCCGTGTTCGTGCTGGTGATGGGCGGCCTGTTCCTGGGCGCCTTCACCCCCAACGAGGCCGGCGCGGTGGGCTCGGCGGCGGTGCTGCTGGTGGCCCTGGTGCGGCGTCAGCTTACCTGGGCCGGGTTCGTCAAGTCCATCTACGAGACGCTCAGGACCTCCTGCATGGTACTCTTGTTGGTGGCCGGCGCGGTGATCTTCGGCCACTTCCTGGCCGTGACCCGCATCCCCTTCTCGGTGGCCCAGTGGGTGGGGGCCATGAACATGCCGGGCTGGGTCATCATCTCCATGATCGTCTTCGTGTACCTGATCGGCGGCTGCTTCATTGACGCCCTGGCCCTGATCATGCTCACCATCCCCATCTTCTACCCCATCATCACCCAGTTGGGCTACGACCCCATCTGGTTCGGGGTCATCATCGTGCTGGTCACCCAGATGGGGGTGATCACCCCGCCGGTGGGCATCAACGTGTACGTGGTCAACGGCATCGCCCAGAACATCGCCCTGGAGAAGATTTTCATCGGCATCGTGCCCTTCCTAGTGGCCCTGATCCTGGGCACCATGTGCATAGTCATCTTCCCGCAGATCGCCACCTGGCTGCCGGACCTGATGTACTAAGGAAAAGGCGACGACAATCATGGCCCTGCACTGCCCCTATTGGAACCCCTTTTTGGAGACCATGGACCCGGAGCGTCTGCGCGAGCTGCAGCTGACCAAATTCCGGGCCATTTTCTCCTGGGCCTACGAGCGCTCGCCCTTCTACCGCCGCCTGTACCGGAACGCCGGCCTGGCGCCGGGGGACATCAAGACCCTGGAGGACGTGCGGCGGGTGCCCAAGACCGACAAGGCCTTGCTCAAGCAGGCCCAGCAGGAGGAGCCCTTCCCCTACGGCGGCCTGCTCTGCCTGCCACTCACCCAGGTGGCCGAATTCCGCCAGACTTCAGGCACCACCGGCAAGCCGGTGTACCAGGCCGACTCCTGGCCGGACTGGGAATGGTGGTCCGAGGCCTGGTGCTACATCCTCTGGGCCCAGGGCTACCGGCCGACCGACCGGGTGTTCATCCCCTTCGGCTACAACATCTTCGTGGCCTTCTGGGCCGGGCACTACGCGGCCGAGAAGCTGGGCTGCGAGGTGGTGCCGGGCGGGGTGCTGGACACCGCCTCGCGGGTGCTCAAGATCGCCGAGCTTAAGGCCACGGCCATGATGGGCACCCCCACCTACATGCTCAACATGGCCGACGTGGCCCAGAACCGCCTGGGCCTGGACCCGGCCGCCATGAGCATCAACAAGATCACCTGCGCCGGCGAGCCCGGGGCCTCCATCCCCAGCACCAAGCGGCGCATAGAGGAGGCCTGGGGAGCCAAGCTCTACGACCACGCCGGGGCCACGGAGATCGGGGCCTGGTCCTACGAGTGCACGGCCCAGCCCGGCGGCCTGCACGTGAACGAGGGCCTGTTCCTGGTGGAGATTGATGATTTGGTCACCGGCGAATCCATAACCGAGCCGGGCCGGCGGGGCCGGATGGTCATCACCGCCTTCGACCGCCTGGCCCAGCCCTGCCTGCGCTTCGACTCCAAGGACATCATCGAGTGGGCCGCCGAGCCCTGCCCCTGCGGCCGCACTTACCGTCTGATCCAGGGCGGGGTGCTGGGCCGAGCCGACGACATCACCAAGGTCAAGGGCGTGCTGCTGTCGCCCACGGCCATTGAGGAGGTGGTGCGCGGCTTCGCCGAGCTGAGCGACGAGTACGAGGTGGTGGTGGAGCGGCCGGGCGACACCGACAACATCACCCTCAAGGTGGAGCTGCTGCCCGAGGCCGAGGGCGCCAAGGACGCGGTGCTGGCCCGGCTCAAGGACGCCCTGCGCATCAACACCAACCTGGGCTACGCCATCGAGGTGCACCCCTACGGCAGCCTGACCCGCTACGAGGTCAAGGCGCGCCGGTTCAAGGACCTGCGCAAGCCGCACTAGCGGCCGCCTTAACAACCCACGGGCGCCTTGGAGCGCCCAGCGGATGGACGCCATGAACCAGCCAGAGATGCAACAACTGCGGGAGCAGGTGCAGCGGCTGCGGGACCAGGCCGAGGCCCTGGCCGGCCAGGCGGCCGGCTTCCCGGCCCTGGACCGCAACGCCCGCCGCCTGCTGGCCTGCGTGAGCATGATGGAGATGGACCTGGGGCTGCTCTTCAAACCCCCGCTCCCGGACCCGGAGGCCTGAGCATGCTGCTGCCCAAGTTCGATTATCACCAGCCCCGGGACGTGGCCGAGGCCTGCCGGCTGCTGGCCGAGCTGGGCCCCGCGGCGCGCGTCATCGCCGGGGGCACCGACCTCTTGGTGAACCTGAAGCACGGCCGCCTGCGGCCCAAGGCCCTGGTGGGCCTGGAGCGGCTGCAGGAGCTGACCGGCCTGGAGACCGGCCGCGGACGGCTGTTCATCGGGGCCCGCAACACCGCCGCCCACCTGGCGGCCAGCCGCTCCCTGGGCGGCGGACTCAAGTTCCTGGCCCAGGCCGCGGGCTGCCTGGGCTCGCCCCAGGTGCGCAACCGGGCCACCATCGGCGGCAACCTCTGCACGGCCCGGCCGGCCGCGGACCTGCCGCCCGCCCTGCTCTGCCTGGGCGCCCGCCTGCTGTTGGACGGCCACCAGGGCTCGCGCGAGGTGGCGCTGAGCCAATTCTTCCAAGGCCCCGGCCTGACCACCCTGGCCCCGGCCGAGGTGCTGCGCGGGGTGGTGGTGCCCCGCCCCGGACCGGGCTGCGGCGGCGGCTACATCAAGCTGGGCCTGCGGCGGGCCATGGAGATATCCCTGGTCAACGTGGCCGCCTATCTGGAGCTGGCCGCCGACGGCCGCCGCATCGCCCAGGCCCAGGTGGCCCTGGGCGCCGTGGCCCCCACGCCCATCCTCTCGCCAAGGGCGGCCAAGGCCCTGATGGGGCAGACGGCCGGGGACAAGACCTTTGCCGCGGCGGCCGAGGCGGCGGCCAAGGACGCCCGGCCCATCGACGACCACCGCGGCTCGGCCGCCTACCGCCGGGAGATGGTGCGGGTGCTGACGCGGCGGGCCCTGCAGCAGGCCTGGGAGCAGGCCCGCGGCGGCCGGGGAGGCAAGAAGTAATGAGCAGCCACCAGATCAACCTGATTGTCAACGGCGTGGCCCATGAGGTGCTGGTGCCTGCCAACCGGACCCTGGCCCAGCTCCTGCGCGAGGACCTGGGGCTCACCGGCACCAAGCAGGGCTGCGGCGAAGGCGACTGCGGCTCCTGCACGGTGCTCTTGGACGGCGAACCGGTGAACTCCTGCCTGGTGCTGGCCCTGCAGGCCCACGGCCATAAGGTGCTCACCATCGAGGGCCTGTCCCAGGGCCGGGAGCTGCACCCCATCC
The DNA here is from genome assembly GCA_040751985.1 of Thermodesulfobacteriota bacterium. GTDB lineage: Bacteria > Desulfobacterota > Desulfarculia > Desulfarculales > Desulfarculaceae > Desulfoferula. Next base: position 170,464 of record JBFMFU010000047.1, read on the forward strand.
AGCAGGCCTTCGTGGAGCAGGGGGCCGTGCAGTGCGGCTTCTGCACCCCGGGCATGATTTTGTCGGCCAAGGCCCTGCTGGATAAGACTAAGCGGCCCAGCCAGGAGCAGATCCGCAAGGCCCTGTCTGGCAACCTCTGCCGCTGCACCGGCTATCAAAAGATCGTGGAGGCGGTGAGCGAAGCCAGCCGCCGCCTGAGCCGGGAGAGGAGCTAGCCATGGCCGCCAAGTACGACGTGCTGGGCAGCCGGGCCCCGCGCCTGGACGCCCCGGACAAGGCCACCGGCCGGGCCCGCTTCGCCGACGACCTGAACCTGCCCGGCCAGCTCTACGGCGCCCTGCTGCAGAGCCCCCACGCCCACGCCCTGATCAAGCGCATCGACGCGAGCCGGGCCAAGCGCCTCAAGGGCGTCAAGGCAGTGCTCACCGGCCAGGACCTGCCGAATATTTTGTACGGGGTCTCGCCGGCCCGCTACGACGAGGAGGTGCTGGCCAGGGACAAGGTGCGCCACGTGGGCGACGATGTGGCGGCGGTGGCGGCGGTGGACTTGGAGACCGCCCTGGAGGCCCTGAGCCTGATCGAGGTGGAGTACGAGCCCCTGCCGGCGGTTCTCAGCGTGGAGCAGGCCCTGGCCGAGGACGCCCCCATCATCCACGAGCTGTTCCCGAACAACCTCTGCGCCGAGGTGCACCAGGAGTTCGGCGACGTGGCCGCGGCTTTCGCCAAGTGCGACCTGATCCGTGGCGGCCGCATGGTCAACAAGATGCAGGACGGCGCCTTCCTGGAGCCCAACGCCTGCATCGCCGAGTTCGACCAGCGGGGCAACCTGACCCTCTACAGCAGCACCCAGTCGGTGCACTACGTGCAGCGCACCGTGGCCATGGTCCTGGGCCTGAACATGAGCCAGGTGCGGGTGGTCAAGCCCTACGTGGGCGGCGGCTTCGGGCCCAAGGCCGCGGCCACGCCCCTGGAGCTGAACGCCTGCTTCCTGGCCCAGCGTACCGGCCGGCCGGTGAAGATGGGCTACACCCGCGAGCAGGTGTTCCTGTTCTCGCGGGCCCGGCACCAGTTCTTCCACGAGATGAAGATCGGCGTGGCCAAGGACGGCACTATGCTGGCCCTGGAGCACCGCTGCACCCTGGACGGCGGGGCCTACAGCTCCTTCGGCATCGCCACGGTGTACTACGCCGGCTCGCTCTTGGGCGGGCCCTATAAGCTGCCCAACATGAAGTACGACGGCTACCGAGTGTTCACCAACAAGCCGGCCTGCGGGGCCCAGCGGGGCCACGGCGGGGTGATCGCCCGGGCCTTGTTCGAGCAGCAATTGGACCTCATCGCCCGGGAGTTGGGGATGGACCCCATCGCCCTGCGCCTGAAGAACATCATGCAGGCCGGCGACGTGACCTGCAACGACCTGAACATGTCCTCCCTGGGCATGCGCGAGTGCCTGGAGGCGGTGCAGGGCGGCTCCGGCTGGAGCGGCAAGCGCGGCCGCCTGTCCCGGGGCCGGGGCATCGGCATGGCCAGCGGCTTCTTCGTCTCCGGCGCCGGCTACCCCATCTACCGCAGCGACACCTACCATGCCACGGTGACGGTGAAGGTGCAGGAGGACGGCGGCGGGGTGAAGGTGCTCACCGGCGCGGCCGAGATCGGCCAGGGCAGCGACACCACCATGGCCATGATCGCCGCCGAGACCCTGGGCATCCCCCTGAGCGACGTGCGGGTGGAGTCCGGCGACACGGACCTGGGCATAGACCTGGGGGCCTACTCCTCGCGTACCACCCTGATGACCGGCCACGCCACCAAGGAGGCGGCCGAGGACGCCCGCGAGCAAATCCTGCAGGCCCTGGCCGAGGAGCTGGGCGTGGTGCGCGGCCGCCTGAGCGTAAAGCGGGGCCGGGTCAAGATCGCTGGCAAACCGGTGGACATCGGCCCCCTGCGCGCCCGCTACCTCAAGGAGCACCGCGGCTGGACCGACCAGCCCACCGGCAAGGAGCTGAGCTTCCGCGAGGCGGCCCGGGTGGCCTACCTGCGCCGGGGCACCATCGTGGGCACCGGCAAGTACAAGCCGCCGGTGCTGGGCGGCAAGTACAAGGGCGCCGCGGTGGGCACCAGCCCGGCCTACGGCTGCTCGGCCCAGGTGGCCGAGGTGAGCGTGGACCTGGAGACCGGCCAGGTGTTCGTGGAGAACATCACCGACGCCCACGACTGCGGCCAGGCCATCAACCGCACCTCAGTGGAGGCCCAGATGGAGGGCAGCGTCTCCATGGGCCTGGGCGAGGCCTTGTTCGAAGAGGTGAAGTTCGACGCCAACGGCCGGGTGCTCAACCCCTCCCTGGGCGAGTACCACATCCCCACCATCATGGACATGCCCCAGATGAAGTGCATCGTGGTGGAAAGCAACGAGCCCAACGGCCCCTACGGGGCCAAGGAGGTGGGCGAGGGGGCCATCATGCCCACCATCCCGGCCATCCTCAACGCAGTCTACGACGCCACCGGCGCAGTGATCGATGAGCTGCCCCTGACCCCAGAGCGGGTGCTGGCGGCCATCAAGAAAGCAAGTCAAAATAAAAAGGGGGGGCGGCGCAAAGGCTAGAACGGGGGTGAGAAGGCGAAGCGGTGGCCATGACGGCCAAGGGCATGATCACCATCCAGGTGGACGGCTTCCCGGAGCAGACGCCAGAGGGTACCACCCTGGCCCAGTTGATGGATCGCCTGGCCGTGCAGCATAAGGAGCTGCTCGTGGAGCACAACGGCCGCTTCGTATACCCCCGGGACTACGCCACGCTGCGCCTGGCCGCCGGCGACCGGCTGGAGTTCATCCTGCCGGCCTTCGGCGGCTGAATCCCGCCGGGAGTGGGGGCGCGGTGGGGGGACGCAGTGGGGGGTCAGTCCAGGCGGCGCAGGCCGGTCAGGCAGCGGGCGGCCAGGCCCTGGTACAGGGAGCGGCCGTGGGCGATGCGCGCGGCCAGCTCGGGGTTGATCTCCTTGACCACCCGGGCCGGGTTGCCTGCGGCCAGCCGGCCGGCCGGCACCTGCAGGCCCTCGCGGGCCACGGCGCCCGCGGCCAGCATGGACCCCTCCCCCAGCCGGCAGCCGGCCAGCACCACCGCCCCCATGCCCACAAAGGCCCGGTCCTCTATCAGGCAGTCGTGCAGGATGGCGCCGTGGCCGATGATCACCTCCCGGCCCACCTCCACGGCGCTGTCGACGTTGGTGTGCAGGGCGCAGCACTCCTGCACGTTGGAGCCCCGGCCGATGCGGATGGCGCCGAAGTCGGCCCTTAGCACCGCGCCGGCCCCGATGAAGCAATCGGCGGCGACATCCACCTGGCCGATGAGCACCGCCTGGGGGTGCACGTAGGCCGCGGAGTCCACCCGCGGCCGCTGGCCCTCGAACTCGTAGATGGCCATGGTTCAGGCTCCCTGACCGGCGCACCGCCCGCCCGGCCGGGGCGGGGGCTGTTATTTCCGCAATGCTGCGCCGGCCTCACTCCACGCGCAGCAGGTACTTGACCGTGTATAGGCTCAATAGATCCCGCACCATGCGCTCCAGTTGGCCGGAGGTGATGCCAGGGGCGGGCCGCAGGCTTATGCTGGCCAGCACGCCGTGCACCTTGTCCTCGCCCACGGCCACCTCCACGTCCTGGGCCATCCCGCCCAGGCTCTTTAGCTCCTGGCTGTAGACCCGCTGCACGGCGTCCCAGCGCAGGGCCGGCTTGAAAATCTTGCCCACCGGGGTCAGGGGCATGGCCGGCAGGATGATGGCCTCCTTGGGCATGGCCGCCCGCTCGCCCACCTTCTGCTTGAGGTACTCCAGGATTTCCTCGGGGGTGAGCTGGGCCCCCTCTTGCAACTGCACATAGACCACCGGCACCTCGCCGGCGTGGGGGTCGGGCCGGCCCACCGCCGCGGCCACCTGCACGCCCGGCAGTTGGTACAGCGGGCCCTCGATCATGGCCGGATCGATGTTGTGCCCGCCGCGGATGATCAGCTCCTTCTTGCGGCCGGTGAGCCAGAAATAGCCGTCGGCGTCCTGGCGGCCAAGGTCGCCGGTGTTGAACCAGTCGTCGCCCGGCCAGCAGCCCTTGTTGTGGGCCGGGTCCAGGTAGCCCTTGAACACGTTGGGCCCCTTAATGGCCACCGAGCCGATCTCGTCCACCTGGGCGTCGCGCAGAAAGCGGCCCTCTTCGTCCAACTGGATGATCTTCATCTGGTGGTAGGGGACGCGCAGGCCGATGGAGCCGATCTTGCGCTCGCCGTGCAGGGGGTTGACCGTGGATACGCAGGTGCCTTCGGTCAGGCCGTAGCCCTCGATGATCTTCATGCCGGTGTAGGCCTCGAAGCGCTGGAACAGCTCCACGGACAGGGGCGCCGCCCCGCAGACCAAAAAGCGCAGGCTGGATATGTCCGCCTGGCCCTTGGGTACGTCCAGGAGCATGCCCAGCACCGTGGGCACCGCCGAAAACATCACCGCCCGGTAGCGCTCCACGATCCGGTAGAAGTTGGCGATGACGCTGGGGTCGCGGTAGCCGGCCGGGGAGAGCAGCACCACGTGGGCCCCCTGGCAGAAGGGCATGGAGCCGGTGACGGTGGTGCCGTTGACGTGGAACAGGGGCAGGCCGCAGAGCAGGGACTCGCCGGGGGCCAGGTCCAGGGGCGCGGCGGTCATGAAGGCCATGGCCGCTTCCATGTAGTGGGTGTGCGGGGCCAGCTTGGGCGTGCCGGTGGTGCCGCCAGTGTGGTACATGGAGGCCGTGTCCTGGGGGTCGATCCGGCGGTCCGAGACCAGCCGGTCGCCGGGGTAATTGCCCAGGGCCCGATCGAAGCTGACCACGTCCTTATCCGGCTCACCGGCCCCGCCCACTTGCACCACTGCCTTGAGCTTGGTCAGCCGCTCGCGCACCGCCTGGGCCTTCTGCCAGAGGTCGGCGCCGGGGGTGGGGCCCAGGGTCACCAGGACCTTGGTGCCCGCGGCCTGGCAGATGTCGGCGATGGTGGCCGGCTCCAGCAGGGGGTTGATGGGGTTGACGATGCCCGCCGCCTCGCCGCCCCAGAGCACGAAGTGGGTCTGGGGCAGGTTGGGCAGCAGGTAGGAAATCACGTCGCGGGGGCCCACGCCCAGGTCGTGGAACAGGTTCGCGCTCTGGGTGACCCGGGCCAGCAGGTCCTGGTAACTGAAGGTGAGCGGCTGGTCCCACTGCTTGCCAGAGGGGATGAAGCTCAGGGCCGGGCTGGCAGGATTTATGGCCGCGCCGTGCTGCAGGAGCTGGTAGGTGTTGCAAAAGGGCAGGCGCTGGTCCAGAGGAGTCTTCTCGTACTGCTCCAGGCCGGTCAGGTCAACGTGGCGATAGTCAGGCATGGCTTCTCCGGGGCAGCCAGCGGCTGCTGGGGCAAGGCACACCGGCCGGGGTGTACGGCCCCGGCCGGCAGACGCGGTTTGGGGCCAGGGGCCGGGGCAGAGCGCCGCCAGGCCCCGCTCAGATTCAGCGCGCCAGGGTGATCAGGCGCAGGGAGCCGGTGACCAGGTCCGGCACCACCACCAAAAAGCCCTTGCCCTGGGGCACCAGCGCAAAGTCGGCCGGGCCCTTGAAGCCGCCGGCCAGCTTGCGCACCGCACCGCCCGTCTCCAGGATGAACAGGCCGCCCTGGGCCCAGTCGGTGTAGAGGATGGCGCCGTCAGGGAGCTGGGCCACGCCGTCCAGCCGGCCCAGGCCGGCCTTGATGGTGCGGGCCTGCCCCACCTCGCCGGCCTGCGAAAGCCCGCCGGGGCCGCCCATGTCGCTGGAGGTGGCGATGATCACCCCGCCCTCCTTGGCCGGACACAGGCCGTTGGGCTGGAAGCGGGGCGGGCTGAGCATCACCCGCACCTTGGGCTCGGCGGCCAGGAAGTCGGCCGGCTGGATCAGGTACACATAGCCGGCCATGGTGTCGCTGACGAAGAGCTTGCCGCCGACCTCGGTCACGTCGTTGGTGAACTTGGCCCCTTTGAGGACCAGGCGGCGGCCCTTCTTGCTGGCTAGGTCAAAGCACCACACCGAGTCTATGTCCGTGGTCCACAGGCGGCCGCCGGATACCCACACGCCCTTGGGCTTGTTCAGCTTCTGGCCGGGGCCGGGTAGGAATTTTCCCACCAGCACCTTGCCGTTCAAGTCCAGCTTGCTGATGTAGCCCTGGCCGTCGGCGAGCAAGGGCTTGAACTGGGGCCCGAAGTTACTCATGTACAGCACGCCCTTGCCGGCGTCGTAGGCCACGGACTCCGGGTGGCCTTTGCCCGGCAGGGTCTTTTCGGACGTAACCTGCCAACCCGCCCAGGCCGGGGCGGCCCCGGCCAGCCAGGCCAGCGCGGCCAGCACGGCCAGTAAACGCGTCATGATTGCCTCCTAACGGCGTAGATGGTTTTCAGCATCAGGCGCTCCGGCGCGGCCGGGGCCCGTCAATCAGTATCCCATGTCCTCGCCCACCAGCAACACGTGTATGCGGCCCTCGATCATGTTGCCCTCGTGGACGGTCCATATGTTGCAAATGCGCTTGGGGGTGCGGCAGTCGTGGCAGAGGCCATCCTCACAGCAGGGGGTGGGCAGGCCCAGGCGCAGGCAGTTCACCGGCGCGGCGTAGTTCTTCACCCGGCTCAGGGCCGAATCCAGGTCCGCCGCCACCTTGTTCATGCCCACCATCAGGATCACCTTCTTGGGCCCGAAGGTCATGGCCGCCACCCGGTTGCCGGTGCCGTCCAGGTTTACCAGGCGGCCGTCCAGGGTAATGGCGTTGGTGCTGGCAATCATGAAATCGGCGGTCAGGCCCCGGCGGCGCTCGGCCAGGCTCTGTTCTGGCGAAAGGCTGGGCAGGTAGGGGTTGATCACCTCCACTCCCGGCTGCTGGGCCAGGCGCTCCCAGAGCCCGGCGTAGGCGGTGGACATGGAGCCGCAGCGAAACACCACCGAGCCCGCGGGGATCATGCCCACCACCTGGTCCACGGCCTCGGCCGCGGTGGAGGCGAAGCTGGCCGCGAAGCGGCGCTTGGTCAAGTTCTTGATAAGGTGCTGGGCGGTTTTCTGGTTCCAGGCGATCTGGTGCTGATCCATGCTTTACCTCGCGTTTCACCGGCGACCGCTGATGGACGCCTCAGGGGATGTGGCAATTGCCATCAGCTTAATGCAGGCCGGCTCGGCTCGCCAGAGCCATTTTGATCTTAGCAAAACCGGGTTGCTAAGTGCTTTAATATGGACCGGCGGCGCAAACCGCGCAACCGGCCAGACGGCGGCCACGCAAAGACAAGAGGAGAAGCCATGGCGCAAGACAGACCCCGGGTCATATCCCTGCACCCCAGCGACGACGTATTGGTGGCCCTCAGCGAGCTGCCGGCCGGCAGCCAATTGGACCGCCCCGGCCTGGCCTGCCGCGACACCATCCCGGCCGGGCACAAGGTGGCCCTGCGCGACATCCCGGCCGGGGAGCCGGTGCGCAAGTACGGCCAGATCATAGGCTTCGCCTGTCAGGACATAGCGGCCGGCGGCCATGTGCACAGCCACAACCTGGTCTTCCAGGCCTTTGACCGCGACCTGGCCGTGGGCAGCGAGGCCAAGCCCACCGCCTACACCCCGTCGGAGCAGCGGGACAGCTTCCAGGGGTATCTACGGGCCGACGGCCGGGTGGGCACCCGCAACTACCTGGGGGTGCTGGCCACGGTGAACTGCTCGGCCTCGGTGTGCCACTTCATCGCCCGAGCCCTGACCCCGGAGGCGCTGGCCGCCTACCCCCAGGTAGACGGGGTGGTGGCCCTGGGACACGGCGGCGGCTGCGGCGGGGCCGAGACCAAGAGCCTGGGCTTCACCTACCTGCAGCGGGTGCTGGCCGGTCACGCCCGCCACCCCAACTTCGCCGGCATCCTGCTGGTGGGCCTGGGCTGCGAGGGCAACCAGGTGCAGCTCTTGATGGAAAACATGGAGCTGAGCCAGGGGCCCCTGCTGCGGGCCATGAACATCCAAGACCAGGGCGGCACCCGCCGCACCGTGGATGAGGGGGTGGCCTTGCTCAAGGAGATGCTGCCCGTGGCCAACCAGGCCCGGCGGCAGACCCTGCCCGCCAGCCGCCTGCTCTTGGGCCTGGAATGCGGCGGCTCGGACGCCTACTCGGGCCTGACCGCCAACCCGGCCCTGGGCGCGGCGGTGGACATCCTGGTGCGCCAGGGCGGCACGGCCATCCTCAGCGAGACGCCGGAGATATACGGCGCCGAGCACCTCTTAACCCGGCGGGCGGTGAGCCCGGAGGTGGGGCGCAAGCTGGCTCAGCGCATCGCCTGGTGGGAGCGCTATGCCCGCGAAAACGGCGCCAGCCTGGACAACAACCCCTCGCCGGGCAACAAGGCCGGCGGCCTGACCACCATCCTGGAGAAGTCCCTGGGCGCGGTGTCCAAAGGCGGCACCACCAACCTGGTGGAGGTCTACGAGTACGCCCAGCCGGTGACGGCCCAGGGCATGGTGTTCATGGACACGCCCGGCTACGACACGGTATCCATCACCGGCATGCTAGCCGGCGGGGCCAACCTGATCTGCTTCACCACCGGCCGGGGCTCGGTCTGCGGCAGCAAGCCGGCCCCCACCCTGAAGCTGGCCACCAACAGCGCCATGTACGGCCGCATGTCCGAGGACATGGACGTGAACTGCGGGGCCATCGCCGATGGCGAGGCCACGGTGGATGAGATGGGCCGCAAAATCTTCGACCTGATGCTGGCCATCGCCTCGGGCCAGCCCAGCAAAAGCGAGGCCCAGGGCTTCGGGGACCAGGAGTTCGTGCCCTGGCCCCTGGGGGCGGTGCTCTAGGCGGCCGGCTTTTTCGCTTGACATCTTTGTTAATTAATATATTAGTATATCTCAATATAAGGGAGCGGCTATAAATGGACGAGAAATTCATGGCCCAGTTTCTGGAAGAAGCGGCCGAGATGCTCAAGGTCATGGGCCACCCCCTGCGCATCCGCATCGCCCAGAGCCTGGAAGACGGCGAGCGCAAGGTGGGGGAGATCGCCGAGGCCGTGGAGGCGGCCCAGTCGGTGACCTCCCAGCACCTCAAGGCCATGCGGGTGCGCGGCCTGCTCAACACCCGCCGCGAGGCCACCTGCGTCTACTACTCCATCGCCCGCCCCGAGGTTTACAAGATTCTGGACTGCATCCGCGAAAGCGCCCGGCGCGCCGCCGCGGAGCAGCCCCGGGCCGCCGCCGGCGGCCGGCGCTAACACGGGAGGTTAGTCCATGGACCCCGAGATCACCGCCTATATCCAAAAGAGCGTGAAAGAGACCCTGGACGCCGAGCTGGCCCAGCGGATCCAGGCCGAGGTGAAGAAGCAGGCCGGTCCGGACAAGGCGGCCATCATCGCCTCCAAGGGCACCCTGGACATGGCCTACCCGCCCCTGATCCTGGCCTCCACCTGCGCGGCCCTGGACATCCAGTGCGCCGTGTTCTTCACCTTCTACGGCCTGGAGATCCTGAAGAAGAAAAAGAACGCCCACCTGGGGGTGCCCCCCATCGGCAACCCGGCCATGCCGGTGCCGGTGCCCAACATCCTGGGCATGCTGCCGGGCATGACGGCCATGGCCACCTCCATGATGAATAGCTGGATGAAAAAGGCCGGCGTGGCCACCATCCCCCAGCTTTTAGACGAGTGCATCGAGGCCGAGGTCAAGCTCATCGCCTGCCAGATGACCATGGACGTGCTGGGCATCAAGCGCGAGGAGCTGATCGACCCCATCGAGGTGGGCGGCGCGGCCACCTTCCTGAGCTACGCCGCGGGCTGCAACATCACTTTGTTCATCTAAGCCGAGCTGCACAGGACTCGGGCCGTCCGTCCAGCGGGGCGGGCGGCCCTCCCACTTTAAGCCCCTTCCTTGCGTCCTGGCGGGCGGGGAAAATCCTTGACAGCCTGGCCGCGGGCGTCTAACACGGGATAGCTTCAGGTTTGCCCAGCAGCGGCACTAGAGGCCGCAAAGGGGTGAGAGGCAGATGCACGAGCTGATCCGGATGAGCGCCCGCCAGGCGGTGGAGCTATTGAAAACGCGCCAAGTGAGCCCGCGGGAGCTGATCCAGGCCGCGGCCCAGCGCATCGCCCAGACCGAGGGCCAGATAAACGCCCTGCCCACCCTGTGCCTGGAGCGGGCCCAGGAGCACGCCGGCCGCCTGGCCCAGAACCCGCCCAGCGACCCGCCGCCCTGGTTCCTCTACGGCCTGCCCATCGCGGTCAAGGACCTGCAGGAGGTGGCCGGAGTGCGCACCACCTTCGGCTCGCGCATCTTCGCCGACAACATCGCCCCGCGCACCGAAATCTCGGTGCAGCGCCTGGAGAAAAACGGCGCCCTGGTCATCGCCAAGTCCAACACCCCGGAGTTCGGGGCCGGCGGCAACACCTTCAACGAGGTCTTCGGCGCCACTTTGAACCCCTGGCACATCGGCAAGACCGCCGGCGGCTCCTCGGGCGGCTCGGCGGCGGCCCTGGCCGCGGGCCAGGTCTGGCTGGCCACGGGCAGCGACCTGGCCGGCAGCCTGCGCACCCCGGCCAGCTTCTGCTCGGTGCTGGGATTGCGGGTCAACTCCGGGCGGGTGGCCGCGGGCCCGGACATCCTGCCCTGGCAGAGCCTGGCGGTGATCGGGCCCATGGCCCGCAACGTGGGCGACCTGGCCCTGATGCTGGACGCCATGGTGGGCCAGGACCCCCGCGACCCCCGCTCCCTGCCCCGGCCGGCCCAGAGCTTCAGCCAGGCGGCCCAGGAGCCCAGGCCGCCCCGGCGGGTGGCCTTCAGCCCGGACCTGGGCCAGGGGCCGGTGCAGGCCGAGGTGCAACAGATCTGCACCCGGGCCGCCCAGCGCTTCACGGAGCTGGGCGCGGCGGTGGAGCAGGCCGCGCCGGACCTCAGTGACAGCACCGAGATCTTCACCCCCCTGCGGGCCGCCCGCTACGCCGCGGCCTTGGGCCAACACCTGCCCCACAAACGCCACCTGCTCAAGCCGGAGGTGATAGGCAACGTGGAGGAAGGCCTGGCCCTCAGCGGCCAGCAAATCCTGCAGGCCGAAAAGGGCCGCGGGGCCCTGTACCAGCGGGCGGTGGAGTTCTTCCAGACCTACGACCTGCTGCTGGCCCCGGCCGCGGCCTCCGCGCCCTTCGACGTGTCCATCCGCTATCTGGAGGAGCTGGAGGGCAAGCGCTTCCAGTCCTACTTCGGCTGGCTGGCCCTGTCTTACGCCATCACCCTGACCGGCTGCCCGGCCCTGTCCGTGCCCTGCGGCTTCACGGCCGCGGGCCTGCCGGTGGGGCTGCAGATCGTGGGCCCGCCCCGGGGCGAAGCGAAAGTCATCGCGGCCGCGGCCCTGTTCGAGCAGCTCAGCGGCCTGGCCGACCGCACGCCCCTGGACCCCCGCCCAGCCGCCTAGGCGGCGGGCGCGGACTGCGCCCCGCCGTCCCCCCTTATGGCACGGCCCCGGCGAAAAATTAACAGGGGTTCGCTCCGGCGGGCGGCGGTCTACTCCGCCAGCTCCTCCACCTGCACCTGCTGACCCATGGCCAGCACGAACTGGCTGGTGCGCCGGTCCAGGCGGTTCTTGAGGATGGTGGTAAAGCGCTTGAGCAGGTGGTAGCCGGTATCGCGGTCGCGGTCCATGAGCGACAGCAGGTCCTCGCCGGATATGAGCAGCACCAGGCAGGGCTCCAGGGCCACGGCGTCGTTGCGGTGGGTGGAGCCGGGAATCAGCACGCCCCAGCCGAAGGAGTAGCCGGCCTTTATGGAGCCCAGACTCACCACCACCCCCGGCGCAGCCTCCACATTGAGAAGGATCTTGCCCCGCAGCAGCATGCCGAAGCTATCGGCCAGCTCGCCGTGGCGGAAGATTATGTCGTTCTCCTTGTAGGAGGTCTCCTTAACCAGGGGCGCGATTTTAGTCAGCACCGCCTCGGGCAGGTCTTGCAGGATGTTTATCTTGCGCAGGTCGGCCGTGGTCGCCATAAGCCACTCCCCCGGCTAGAGTACGAACAAAAGAATGAGCATGATCAGGGCCACCGCCGCGGCCCAGCCCACCGGGAAACCGCCGGCCTCCATGGCCGCGTTGAGGAACTGCTCGCGGCGCTCGCGCTCGGGCACGCCCAGGCCTTGCAGGGCCCACAGCGGCCGCATCAGCACCAGGGCCAGGCGGGCGGGGGCGGCCTGACAGTATCCACCCAAGGCGCGGGAAACCCCCTGCGCCAGGGCCCGTTCCGAGACCCGGTTCAGGCCGTTGAGCCCTGCGTCGCACAGGCGGTAGAAGGCCCGGCCGCCCATCCGGTAGAACCAGTCGAAGTCCAGGTTGATGGCCCTTTGCTCGGCCGGGTAGATGCCCGAGAGCATCAGCAGGCAGAAGGCCAGGGCCCCGAACATCAGCAACTGAAGCTGCCCTATGACGTGGGCGCCGGTGTAGGGTACGTACTCCACCGGATAGGGCAGCAGCTGGTACAGGGGCTGGGGATAGACCCCGATGAAGATGCACAAGAACGCCGCTCCCCCCATGGCCAGCAGCATGGGCAGGGGGGCCTCCTTGGGTCGCAGGCCGGAGTCGTGGCCAAAGAACATGAAGAAGGGGACCTTGATGCCCGCGTGATGAAACACGCCGGCACTGGCGAATTGCAGCATTAGCCACACCACCACCATCCCCCCGGCCCCGGCCGCGGAGACGATCATGGACTTGCTGACGAAGCCCGAAAACAAGGGGAAGGCACTGATGGAAGCGGCCCCTATCATGCAGAAGGCGGCTGTCAGGGGCATGTATTTGTACAGCCCGCCCAGATCGGTGCACAGGGTCTTGCCGGTGCGGTACATCACCGCCCCGGCGGACATGAACAACAGGGCCTTGTAGAGGATGTGGGCGAAGGCGTGGCTCACCGCGCCGTTGAGGGCCAGGGGGGTGCCGATGCCCACCCCGCACATCATGAAGCCCACCTGGTTGATCAGGCTGTAGGAGAGCACCCCGCGCACGTCGTTTTCCAGCACCGCGTAAAAGATGGGGAAGAAGGTCATGAAAGCGCCCAGCCAGATGAGCGCCTCGGCCCCGGCGAAGGTGCGGGCCATGAGATAGACCGCGCTCTTGGTGGTGAAAGCCGAAAGGAACACCGCGCCGGTGGCGGTGGCCTTGGGATAGGCGTCCTTGAGCCAGGGGTGCAGCGGCGGAATGGCGGCGTTGACAGCGATGCCGATGAAGATCAGCCAATTGGCCGCGCCGCCGTCAAGGCCGACCTGCTCCACGGCCAGCTTGCCGCTGGCCGCCAGGCGCATGAGGATGCCGGCCAGCAAAAACAGCCCGCCGAACAGGTGCACCAGCAGATAGCGCGCCGCCGCCCGGCGGGCGGCCGGGGTGCGCCGGGCCAAGATCAGGAAGGTGGAGGCTACCGCCATCACCTCCCAGAAGATGTAGAGGCTGAAGAAATCACCGGCGAAAGTGACCCCCAGGGCGCTGCCTGCGTAGACCAGGGCCGAGCAACGCTCCAGGTCGTCCTCCACCCGCCAGGCGAAGAGCATGGCCAAAAAGGCGATCAGGGAGAATATGTAGCCGAACAGCTTGCTCAGCCGGTCCACCTGGCCCAGCACCAGCTGGTAGTCCAAAAAAGACAGGCTCCAGTGGGCGCCCGGGGGAGTGGCGTAGATGACCAATAGGCAGATCAGGGGCGCCGCCAGGCACACCACCGGCTTGACCCTGCGGGAGAACAGGGGCAACAGCGCGGCCGCGCCCATCAAAATCAGGGCCGGGGGGATGCTACCGCCCATAGTAGTCCTCCGGCCGCTTGACCAGCCGCCTGAGCACCCGCGCCGCTAACACCAGCACCACGCAGGAGACGAAGCCGTAGGCCGCGAAAAACTCCGGCGCCTGCTCCCAGGAGAAATGGCCGTGCTTGCTGACCAGGAAATCCACCAGCAGCAGGACGACCAGGGCGGCGAAGAAGGCGGTCAGAAAACGTCTGAAGTTGCCCGGCTTATCAAAGAAGCCTTTTTTCTCCGACACCGACATCAGTGGCCTCCTCCCCCGCCGACGATCAGGCCGCAGAAGACCAGGGCCAGGTAAACCAGGCCCGCGGCCAAAGTCAGGTAAAAAGCCGGCCGGAAGCCGGGCACCGGCTCGTGCCTAAGCTCCATGCGCGGCCTGGAGGTCTGCGCATCCATGCCTCTAGCCTCCGGTCAGGCGGGCCACGGCCAGGCGGGCCAGGCCCAGGAAGGGCTCGGAGTAAAAGAACAGGGCCAGGGAGCCCGCGGCGGTGAGCACCAGGGGCACCAGACACCAGCCAGGCGCCTCGGCCAGGCCCTGGCCGGCTTCCCCCTCCGGCGGCGGGGCAAAGAAGCCCCGGTACACGATGGGCAGGAAGTAGGCTGCGTTGAGCAGGCTGCTGACCAGCAGCACCACCATGAACACCAGGCGGTGGGCGTCCAGGGTGCCCAGCAGCAGGTACCACTTGCTCAGGAAGCCGCCGGCCGGGGGCAGGCCGATCACCGACAGGCTGCCCACCAGGAAGGCGGTCAGGGTCACGGGCATGCGCCGGCCCAGACCAGGCATCTGGCTGATGTACTTCTTGCCCGTGGCCACGAAAATGGCCCCGGCGCAGAAGAACAGGGTGATCTTGCCCAGGGCGTGCATGACGATGTGCAGCACCCCGCCCAACAGGCCCAGGGGCACCAGCAGGGCCAGACCCAGGATGATGTAGCTCAGCTGGCTGATGGTGGAGAAGGCCAGCCGCCGCTTGAGCTCGTCCTGGCTCAGGGCCACCAGGCTGGCCCCCAGCACGGTCACTGAGGCGATGTAGCCCAGCACCACCCCCAGGTCCATGTCGCGCAGGAGCCCCACCCCGAAGACGCCGGTCATGACTCGCAGGATGCAGAACACCCCCACCTTGACCACCGCCACCGCGTGCAGCAGGGCGCTGACCGGCGTGGGGGCCACCATGGCCGCCGGCAGCCAGGAGTGCATGGGCATCACGCCGGCCTTGGCTAGGCCGAACAGGTACATGAGCATCAGCACCAGCATCAGCCAGTAGGGAGCCTTGCCGGCCAGGATGCCGGCGGCGGCGAAGTCGGTGGTGCCGGCCAGGTAGTAGGTGATCAAGACCGCCGGCAGCAGCAGGCCGATGGAGCTGCCCACGATGTAGAGTAGATACTTGCGCCCCGAGGAGCGGGCCTCGCGGTCCTGGTGGTGGGTGACCAGGGGATAGGTGGCCAGGGAGAGCATCTCGTAGAACAAATACAGGGTCAGCAGGTTGGCCGCGAAGGCCACGCCGATGGTGGCCGACAGGGCCAGGGCGAAGAAGCAGTAGTAGCGGGTCTGGGCGTGCTCGTCCAGCCCGCGCATGTAGCCGATGGAGTAGGCGCTGGTGACGATCCACAGGGAGCTGGCCACCAGGGCGAAGACCAGGCCCAGGGCGTCCACCCTAAAGGCGATGGGCACTCCGGGAAGCACCGACACCACCGGGCAGAGCACCTCGCGGCCGGCCAGCACATCGGGCAGCAGGCTGGCCACCAGGGCCAGCTTGGCCGCCGCGGCCAGGAAGGTGCAGGCCTCGCGCAGGTTGGGGTGCCGGCGGCACCACACCAAGAGCGGCACCACCGCCAGGGATACCAGTACCGCCAGCAGGGGTCTGAGGGAGGTCAGAGTCTCCATGGCCGCCTCCCTCAGCGCAGGCCCGTGGGCAGGCCCAGGGCTATCACGCCGCTGGCCAGCTCCCCGCTGTAGAGCCCCAGGGCGATCAGGCCCACGGCGGTGAACAGCAAGGGCAGCACGATCAGGGCCGGCGCCTCGTTGCGCACCGCGGCCGCGCTGGGCGCCGGCTCGCCGTGGTGGTGGTCGTGGAAGGGCTCGAAGTAGGCAATCTCGAAGACGCGGAAGAAAAGGACCAGGTTGACCAGGCTGGAGAACAAGAGGGCGGCCACGTAGCCCCACTGGCCGGCCTGGATGCCGGCCGAGAGCAGGTACCACTTGCTGAAGAAGCCGCAGGTGGGCGGCACGCCGACGATGGACAGGCCGCCGATCACCAGGGCGCCCATGGTCCAGGGCATGCGCCGGAAAAGGCCGCGCAGGCTGTGCAGAGACTCGCCCTTGTAGCGGTAGGTAAAGGCGGCAGCGGCCAGGAACACGCACAGGGTCATGGCTGCGTCGTTGACCAGGTGCAGCAGGCTGCCGGTCAGGCCCAGGCGGGTGCCCAGCCAGGCCCCTCCCACCATGTAGCCCACCTCACCGACGATGATGTAGGTGAGCATGCGCCGGAAGTCGCGGGCGGCCAGGGACAGCAGGGCCCCGGCCACGATGGCCAGCACCGCCAGCCAGACTACCGCTTGGTTCAGGGTGGCCAGGGCGAAGCTGTAGGCCGGGGTGAAGACGCTGAGCATCAGGCGGATCATCACGTAGATCATCACCTTGGTCATCAAAGGCGCCAGCAGGCCGGCCACCGCCGGCGGAGCAAAGGAGTAGGCGCCGGGCAGCCAGGAGTGCAGGGGGAAGAAGGCGGCCTTGAACCACAGCCCCACCATGATCATCACGAAGGCGGCCAGCACCGCCTTGGAGCCGTACAGGGCCGGCAGCAGCCGGGCGATGTCGGCCATGTTCAGCGAGCCGGTGACGGTGTAGAGGAAGCCCACCCCCAGCAGGTAGAACGAGGCCCCGATGGTGCCCAGGAAAACGTAGTTCAGGGCCGCCAGGGGGGCGCGGTCGTCGCCCATGGACACCAGGGCGTAGCCAGACAGCGAGGTGATCTCCAGCAGTACGTACAGGTTGAACACGTCGCCGGTGACCACCATGCCCAGCATGCCCGTGACCGACAGCACGTACAGGGCGTAGAGGGCGCCGACGCGGTGGGGCGGCTCGGCCTCCAAAGAGACGCGCGCGGCCACCAGGTTGACCAGGGCCACCGCCGCCACCACCGACAGCACCAGGGCGTTGATGGCGTCCACGTCGTAGGCGATGCCCCAGGGCGCCTCCCAGCCGCCCAGCCGGTAGTGCAGCGGCCCCTGGGTCAGCACCTGGGAGAGCATGCCCAGGGCGCTGAGCAGAGAGACGACCAGCGCCGCCCCGGCCAGAGGGAAGCATAACCCGCGCCGCACCCAGCCCGCCATGAAGATAAGCAGGGCGGCGATCAGGGGCGCGGCGACGACCAGGGCTGGTAGCTGGTGGCTCATGGCTTGTTGATCTGCTTGAGTATGTCTTTCTCTTCCAGGGTCCCGTAGCGCTGGTATATCTTGATGGCCAGGGACAGGGCCACCCCCAGGGTGGCCACCGCCACCACGATGGCCGTGAGCATCAGAACGTGGGGCAGGGGGTTGATGTAGTCGGCCGCGCGCACCACCGCCTGCGCGGCGGAGCCATGGCCGCCCGGCTCCATGATGATGGGGATGGTGCCCCCCTCCTTGGCCCCGATGGAGATGTAGAACAGGATGATGGCGGTCTGGAAGATGGACATGCCGATGATCTTCTTGACCAGGTTGCGCTTGGCGATCATGCCCCAGAGGCCGATCATCATCAGGGTGATGTAGACCCAGTAGTTATAGTTGCTGGTCAGCAGCTCCAGGAAGCGATCCACGGCCTACAACCCCTCGTCCAGGGCCCCGGCCGAGGCCACATTGCGGTAGATGAAGAACATAGTGGCCATCACCGCGATGGCCACGCCTATCTCCACGAAGAGGATGCCCAGGTTGCGGGCGTAGACCGGGTCCACGTGCATCAGCCCGGCCAAGGCGCCGTAGTCCAGGAAGTTGCCGCCCAGGGCCAGGGCCAGGGCCCCCACCCCCACGTAGATCAGCACCCCGATGGCGCTGAGTAAGGCATTGCTGCGCTCGCCCAGGCGGGCCTGGGCCGTGCGCAGGTCCTGGGAGATGGCCAGCAGGATCAGGCTGGCCCCCAGGATCACCCCGCCCTGGAAGCCGCCGCCGGGGCTGTAGTGGCCGTGGGCCACCACGTAGAGCGCGAATATCTGGATCAGGGGGATCAGGATGCGGCTGGCCAGCTCCACGATGGGGTCGTGCGGGGCCCAGTCTCGGTCAATGGGCACCAAGTCCGGGTGCGGGCCCCGGAGCCGGTAGCCGCGCTGGATGGCCACCACGGTGCCCGAGGGCTTGTGGCGGTAGAGGGTGTGGGGCGGGGCCTGGCGGCGGAAGAAGCGCAGCAGCAGAAAGCAGCTCACGCCGGCGGCGAAGACCACCGTGGTCTCGTACATGGTGTCGTAGCCGCGGTAGTCGGCCAGCACCGCGGTGACGATGTTGGGAGTCTGGGTCTCGGCCAGGCCCTTTTCCAGGTAGCGGGGCGACACGTGCAAGGCGGCCGGAGAGGCGGGATCGCCCATGCGGGGGAAGTCCGTGGCCCCCACCGCCAAGAGAATCCAGCAGGCCACCACCAGTATCAGCCCCAGTACCTTCAATCCTTGGTCCTCCGGGAGGTGCGGAACACCGCCGCCACCATGAACACGGTGCTCACCCCGGCCCCCACCGAGGCCTCGGTGAAGGCCACGTCCACCGCGCCCATGATGGACCACAGGAGGCAGAGCATGAAGCTGTAGGCCCCGAAGAGGATGGCGGCGCTCAACAGGTCCCGCACCCACAGGGCCCCCACCGCGCAGACCACCACCAGGGTGAGGATCACCAGGTCCAGTTGTACGATCATAACCGGGCCTCTCCCGCGGCGCTGGTGACTCCCGCGATCCGCATCACTCCTCGCGCTGCTCCTTGGTCCAGGGGCGCAGGCCGGCCCGCAGCCCGGCGTCCACGATGGCGTGGGTGGCGGTGGGGCTGGCCAGGAAGATGAACAGCATGATCAGCATGATCTTGATGGCCACCAGGATCTCGTCCAGGCTGTAGGCGTGCAGACTGCCCAAGGCCAGGCCCAGGGTCACCATCATCAGGCCCAGGGAGTCCATCTTGCCCGCCGCGTGCTGGCGGGTGTAGAAGTCGGGGAAGCGCAGGATGCCCACGGTGCCGCCGACGAAGAACACCAGCCCGGCCAGCAGCAGCGCGATGGTGATCACCGTCATGGGCCTTCTCCCCTCTAGTCCTTGGGCAGCTCCAGGGTTATCTCCTCGCCCAGCTCGCGCCGCTTGTGGAAGTAGCGGGCGGCGGCGATCACTGCGATGAAGTTGAGCATGGCGTAGGCCAGGGCGATGTCCACGAACATGTCCAGGCGCTGGTAGATGAGGCCTATCAGCAGCAGCAGGGCCACGGTCTTGGAGCCGATGGCGTTGACCCCCACCAGGCGGTCCATCACGGTGGGGCCCGCGATGCCCCGGTACAGGGACAAGGCCATCAACAGGCACAAGAACAGGGCGCAATATAAATAGAACTCAGCTATCTATCTTCCCCAAAAGTGCGGGCGACCCGGGTCTCCATGTCCCGCAAGGCGGACAGGTCGCCTGACTTGCCGTCAACGGCATGAACGATGAAAACACCATCCGGCAGGACCCGGACGGTGATAGTGCCGGGGGTTAAGGTGATGGATTGAGCGAAGCTGGTTTGGGCGTAGGCGCCCTCTAGGCGGGTGTGAAAGCGCACGAGGTGGGGGTCGAGCTTGTCGTACATCCGGGGATGCAGGGCCAGCTTGAATACGTGCAGGTTGGCCAAAACGATCTGCCAGATGAGCCAAGGCAGATAGGTGAGATGACCCAAGAGGGTGCGCAGAACTTTGCGCAGGTCAAAGTGATCGGCGAACAGGTCGGTGCACAGCGCGGCCACCAGCAGGCTGCAGAAGACGCCCATGCCCAGATGGAAGGCGTCCAGCTTGCCCGAGAGCAGCACCCACAACAGCATCAAGCCCACGAACAGGGACCCGAAGGCCGCCGCCCTGGATGCCGACGCCCCGCGCCGGCCGCGTCCGGCCTTATTGTGCTGTTGTAACTGAGACTCCAGGTTGAGCATTCGTCGCAACGCCTGTCCGGCGGGCTCTGGTTCCGCTGGCGCTCCAGCTGGAAGGTGAACTCAAGCTGCCCGCCTCATCTCCGGTCTCGCGGGGAGATGGAAACCGCACCTGAAGAATTATGCATATTTTCGGCGGGCCAATCAACCACAGAGTGATAGTGATGCTGGGCTTTGTCGCGCGGGCCGGTTGTTGTATATTGCCTCTAGAGCCCCTACGGCGCGCCAAAGGAGGTCTCTTGACCCCGGACAACACCCCCGCAACCCAACGCAAGCCGGCCTGGCTCAAGCGGCGCCTGCCCGTGGGCGGGTCGCCGGCGGCCATGGCCCGGGGCCTGCGCCAGCGCGGCCTGCACACCATCTGCGAAGAGGGCCGCTGCCCCAACCGGGGCGAGTGCTTCGCCCGGGGGGTGGCCACCCTGCTGGTCATGGGCCCGGCCTGTACCCGGACCTGCACCTTCTGCGCGGTGGAAACCGGACGGCCCCGGCCCCTGGACCCGGCGGAGCCGGTCCGGGCGGCGGCCCAGGTGGCGGCCATGGGCCTGCGCCTGGTGGTGGTCACCAGCGTGACCCGCGACGACCTGCCCGACGGCGGCGCCACCCACCTGGCGGCGGTGATCCGAGAGGTGCGGCGGGGCTGCCCAGGGGTGGCGGTGGAGCTGTTGGCGCCGGACTTCCAGGGCTCGGCCGCGGCCCTGGCCACGGTGCTGGCGGCCGGGCCCCAGGTGCTGGCCCACAACCTGGAGACGGTGCCCCGGCTCTACCCAGCGGTGCGGCCCCAGGCCGACTATGGCCGCTCCCTGGCGCTGCTGCGCCGGGCGGCCCGAAGCGGCGGGGTCCTGGTCAAGTCGGGCCTGATGCTGGGCCTGGGCGAAAGCCGGGCGGAGGTGGAGCAGGTGCTGGGCGACCTGCGGCGGGCCGGCTGCCAGATGCTCACCCTGGGCCAATACCTGGCGCCTTCTGCCGCCCATCACCCGGTGGTAGAATACATTCATCCCCAGGTGTTCGCCGAGCACCGCCAGCGGGCCCTGGACATGGGCTTCAGCGCGGTGGCGGCGGCGCCCCTGGTGCGCAGCTCTTATCTGGCCGAACACTATTACCGCCAAGGCCTGGGCACGGGCCGCGGCAAAAGCGAGGGATGCCAGTCATGAAGCCGGTGAAGAAGGTATTAGCTGCCCTGGACATTTCCCAACACTCCCCAGGCACCCTGGACTGCGCGGCCTACTGGGCCAAGGCGGCGGGGGCCGAGTTGGTGGTGGTCAGTGTGATCAACCAGCGCGACGTGGACGCCATCGAGACCGCCAAGCGCTACGTGGATCTGCCGCCGGTGGAGGAGTACATCGCCAAGCTCACCGCCGAGCGCAACGAGGCCATCGACGAGTGCGTGGACAAGGCCGCCTGCCGCGGGCTGCCCCTGCAGCGCCTGGTGCGGGTGGGGGTGCCGGCCACCGAGATACTCAAGGCCGCCAGCGATACCGGCGCCGACCTGCTGGTGATCGGCTCCCTGGGCCGCGGCCACGTCAGCGGAGCCCTCTTCGGCTCCACGGCCCAGCGGGTGGTGCGGCGCTCGCCGGTGCAGGTGCTGGTGGTGCCCGCGGCCACCAAGGACTGAGTCTGAGACCATAGCCGGGGGCCGGGCCGCGCCCGTCCTCCGGCTCCCTCCGCCCCCGGCGCTCTGGCCGGCGGGCTCAGGCCGGGCCGCGGCTCCGGACTGGCTGATATATCGTGCTCAGTCCCAGATGGGCTTGGCCGTGCGGTCCACCTGTTGCAGCACCAGGTCGCAGAGCTGCTCGCAGGCCGTCTCGATGGGCACCAGGCTGGTGTTAAGCACCATGTGGTACAGGCTGGGGTTGTTGGGGTCGCCTTGATAGAAGTTGCGCAGGAAGCGCTCGCGCTTGCGCGCCTCGCGGTTGACCATGGCCTCGGCCTTTTCCTGCTCCAGGTTGTAGCGCCGCTGCAGGAACTTGATGCGGTCAGGGTACTCGGCCACCAGTAGCACCCGCACCGACTCCGGGTGCTCGGCCAGGATGAACTGGCTGCCCCGGCCGAGGATGATCACGTTGTTCTCCTGGGCCAGCTCCTTGATGACCTTGGTCAGAAAGGCGGCGTAGCGCCGCTCGTCAAAGTCCTGGCCGCTCTCGCCCAGGTGGCGGTCTATGAAGCTGGAGGGCACCAGGGTGGAAAGAAAGCGCATCAGGCGGCCACCGGCCTCGCGCTCCACGCCCTCCACCCAGCGCACGGAGACGTTGGCCTCCTCGGCCACTTTCTGCAGCAGGCTCTCGTCCACGAACTGGTAGCCCAGCTTCTCGGCCACCATGCCGCCCAGGGTCTTGCCGCCGGCCCCAAACTGCCGTGAGATACTCAGAATCGCCATGAGGTGTCCTCCGCCTACAGCTCCAGCCGCTGCACCAGCCGGCTGACCTGGTTGATGGCGCTGGGCAAGGGCACCAGGCTGGTGTTGAGGGTCAGATGGTAAAGACTGGCCTCGTCGGGTTCACCGGGGTAGAAGTTGTTCAGAAAGCGGGCCCGTTTCTTGTCCGCATCGTTGATCAGACGCACCGCTTGCTGCTGCTCCATGCCATAGTTGCGGGTCATGAATTGGATCCGGTCGGCCATCTTGGCCACCAGCAGGATGCGCACTGTGCCCGGATGGTGGCGCAGGATGAACTGGCTGCCCCGGCCCAAGAGCACCACCTTGTCCTCTCCGGCCAGGCCCTGGATGACCCGGGTGAGGGCCCCGATGTGCTGCTTTTCGTCCCACTGGGAGGCGCCGGTCCAGCGGTCCATGAAGTTGCTGGGGGCCAGGTTGGTCAACAGGTCCACCACCAGGGAATGGTAGTGGGAGGCCTCGGCATCCTGGCCCGCGCCCTTCATGGCCTCCTCGGCCATGGTGTCCAACTGGGTCTCGTGCAGAAAGCGGTAGCCCAGACTTTGGGCCACCTGCTCGCCCAGGGTCTTGCCGCCCGCCCCGAACTGCCGTGAAATGGTCACCACAGCCATGGAATGCTCCCCGCCTAATGCCCTTTGCGGGCTTTACCCCCTCCGTCCTCGCGGATACAGGCGAAACCTGGTGTATACATCATAGAATAAACCGGCCTCCCGTAGCAATCTCCGCCTGGCCGGCTAACGAAGGGCCACCCGCTCCCCTTCCTGGCGCAGGCGGCCCTGCCCCTCCAGGCGCTGCACATGCTTTTTCATGATAGCCCACTCAGAGAAAACGAAGAAGTCGCGGGGCTCCCGGGGCCGGCCGTAGACGATCCAGGCCTCGATGATCTCCTGTTGGCTGCGGGGGCGGCGCAGCAGCTCCAGCAGCCGGGCCTCCCGCTGGTGGATCACCCCCAGGTACTGGTCCCAGAGCGGGCCCGGCTCCTCGCTGAACAGGCCGGTCTCGTGGCCGGCCAGCCAGACCCGGGCCGGGGTGGCCCGCAGGCGCTCCAGGGAGGCGATGGTGTCTTCAATGCTGGAGTGCAGGTCGCCATACCAGGGCCCGAAGGCCGTAAGGTCGTAGTCGGCCAAGAACAACACCTGGGGCTCGCGGAACAAAAAGGCCAGGGAGCCGGGGGTGTGGCCGGGCGCGGCGATCACCTCCACGCTGACCGGGCCCAGCTCCAGCACCTGGCCGCCGCGCAGCAGGCCGGCCGGCCGGCGGGGGCGGTAGTGGAACTGCTCGGTCATGATGCGCCGCCACTGCTCCCGGAACGCCCCCTGCATGTCGTACCAGTCCAGGAACACCTCCAGGTCGGCCAGGGGCGGCGCGTCCGCGGCCGGCACCCACAGGGGCAGGTCCTCGAACAGGTCCAGGTGGGTGATGTGGTCCTCGTGCCAGTGGCTGAGCCACACCGCCCGCACCCCCTCCTCCTGGCGCAGGCGTTGCAGCCGCTCCCGGTCCGCGCCGGGGTCGATGAGCACGCCGGCGCCCTCTATGTAGACGGAGTGGCAGGCGGGATACCTGCCCCGGTTGGGGCCGGGCAGGAAGCGAACCGGGCCAAAGCTGCGTTCGGTCATGGGCGGCTCCGCGGCGGTGTAGTCAGGGCGCCGGCCCGCGGCCGGCTATACATTTTTACCACCCCCGGCGCGGCCGTGGCGTTTTTTGTTGGCCGCGGCCGCGGCGGAAGCAAAAAGCACCAGCCAGCCCCGGCCGAGGGCGCTACAATAGGGCCAGCTTGGTCCAACCCTGAAGCTGTGAGGAGAGAACGTGCCCCAACCTGAGATGTTGCGTTGCCGAGGCGATGGCGTGGTCATTCAACTGGCCTCCTGGCCGGGGGGGGAGCCGCCGGTGCTGGCCCTGCACGGGCTAAGTGCCAACTGCCGCTGCTGGGACACCGTCGCCGCCGCGGTCTCCCCCCTGCGCCGCCTGCTGGCCGTGGACCTGCGCGGCCGCGGCCGCTCGGACAAGCCGGCCCACGGCTACTCCCTGGAGCACCACGTACGCGACATGGAGGCGGTGCTGGATCAACTGGGCCAGGCGCGGGTGGCCCTGCTGGGCCATTCCCTGGGTGCCTACATCGCCCTGGCCCTGGCCGCCCACAGCCCGCAGCGGGTGGAGCGGCTGATACTAATGGACGGCGGGGGCCAGCTCACGCCGGAGCAGTGGGGCAAGGTCTCCGCGGGCATAAAGCCCTCCATGGACCGGCTGGGGGTGGTCTTCCCCAGCTTCGCCGCCGTCCTGGAGATGGTGAAGCAGGCGCCATACCTGCAGCCCTGGAACCAGACCATAGAGGACTACTTCCGCTATGAGTGCGAGGAGGTGGAGGGCGGGGTGCGCTCGCGGGTGCGGCCGGAGAACATCGCCGAGGAGCGCCAGAGCCTGCTGGGCAAAGACACTTCGGTGTACTACCAGGACATCCACTGCCCAGTGCTGGTCCTACGGGCCACCCGAGGCATGATAGCCCAAGACGACTTGGTGCTGCCGGCCGATGCCGCCGAGCGCCTGCGGCGCGACCTGCCCACGGCCAAGGTGGTGGACCTGGAGGGCCTGAACCACTTCTCCATGCTGTTCCAGCCCGACCAGGCCCGGGACCAAGCGCTCAGGGATTTCCTGAGAGCCTAGGGCGGCGGCGGCAGGGGCGCAGAAGTGTGGCTTGACCTTGCCCGGAACTAGTGCTTTAAGATAATTAGCTTATTAAACCGCTAACTTAACAGCGTGCCCCTTGAAACCACGCATCATCAAAAAGAAGGTGCCGGACTCGGTGCTGGCCGAGATACGCCGCATGATCATCAGCGGCGAGCTGAAGGAAGGCGACAAGCTGCCCAACCAGAGCGAGTTCGCCGCCCAGCTAGGGGTGAGCCGCCCCTCCTTGCGCGAGGCCCTGCAGGCCCTGACCCAGTTGGGGGCCATCGAGCAGCGACCGGGGGTGGGCACCATCCTGGTGGCCCGTTCGCCGGCCCTGCTGGCCGGCCACCTGGAGCTGCCCCTAATCTCCGACGCCGAGGCCACCCTGCAGCTGGTGGAGGCCCGGCGGGTGATCGAGCTGGGGGTGGTCTCCCTGGCCGTGACCAGGGCCAGCCAGGAGGAGCTGGAGGCCATCGGCCAGTTGCTGGCGGAGATGGAGCGGGCGGTGGCCAGGGGCGATGTGGAGACCTACTGCACCAAGGACCTGCTCTACCACCACCTGATCGCCCAGGCCGCGCACAACCGCTTTCTCTCCAGCCTGTTCCAGAACATCCGCCAGCCCTTTGAGCAGTTCCTCACCGACACCTTCGGCGCCATGCCCGGCCGCATGCAGCACTCCCTGCAGGAGCACCGGCGCATCTACGAGGCCATGCAGGCCCGCGACCCCGGCCAGGCCTTGGGGGCCATGACCACCCACCTGGACATGATCGAGCAGACCATGGAGGCCTTCTACCGCCAACAAAAACCGGCGGAGCCCTGAGGCTGCACCCAGGCCGGGTTCGCTTCCACCGCCGTCCGCGGAATGGTTTTGTTGCCGCGGCCACCGGACAAGCAAGGCCGCAGTTCAGGGCCGCGAGCCGCACCGCCGGGGCCTGGGCAAGGGCCGGGCCGAGGGAGAGGATATGAACGCGCAGGACATTCAGCGGATGGCGGTGATCGGGGCTGGCACCATGGGGGCGGGCCTGGCCCTGTCCTTTGCCGTGGCGGGCATAGAGGCCCGCCTGTTCGACATCAGCCCGCGCCAACTGGAGGTGGGCCGGGAGCGCATCGCCAAGGCCCTGGCCCTGTTCCAGCAGGAGGGCGTGGTCAGCCCGGAGCAGGCCCGGGCCGTGCCCGGCCTCATCCCCGCCTACCGCGACCGGGCCGCGGCCCTGGACGGCGCCCAGTTCGTGCTGGAGGCGGTGCCCGAGGACCTGGCCCTCAAGCAGCGGCTCATGGCCCAGATGCAGCAGGAGGCGGCGCCGGGCACGGTGCTGGCCAGCAACACCTCGGCCCTGTACATCACCCAGATCGCCGCCCAGTGCCCGCGGCCGGAGCTGGTCTGCGGAATGCACTGGTGGAACCCGCCGGAGCTGGTGCCCCTGGTGGAGGTGGTCAAGGGCCAACGCACCAGCGAGGCCACTGCCCGCCTGGTCTACGAACTGTGCCAGCGGGTGGACCGGGTGCCCATCATGGTCAAGAAGGAGGCGCCGGGCTTCGTGGGCAACCGCATGCAGCTGGCCCTGTTCCGCGAGGCCATGCACATCGTGGAGCAGGGCATCGCCGATCCCCAGGACGTAGACCGGGCGGTCAAGCACGCCCTGGGCTTCCGCTGGTCGTTCATCGGCCCCCTGGAGACCGCGGACCTGGGCAACCTGGACACCTGGCACCGGGTGGCCAGCTACCTGTTCCCCTTCTTGTCCGACGCCAAAGAGCCTCCGGCCCGCCTGGGCCAGTTGGTGGCCCAGGGCCACCTGGGCGTGCAGACCGGCCAGGGCCTCTACGACTACACGCCCCAGGAGGCGGCGGACAAGGTGCGCCGCCGCGACCTGTACTTCCTGCGCGAGCGCCGGCTGGTCAAAGAGGTGAGCGGCAATTAACCACCCAGGCGGGGAGGCGTTTATGCCCGAAGACGGCGATCGCTACCAGAAACAAAAGCTGCTGGCCGGGCTGGGGCCCGAGGGCCAGGAGCGGCTGGCCGCGGCCGGGGTGCTCATCGCCGGGGTGGGCGCCCTGGGCGGCCACCTGGCCCAGCTCATGGTGCGGGCCGGGGTGGGCCGGGTGCGCCTGGTGGACCGCGACGTGCCCGAGCTGAGCAACCTGCACCGCCAGCCGCTCTACGACGAGAACGACCTGGGCTCGGGCGAGGGCAAGGCCCAGATCGCCGCCGAGAAGCTACGGGCCGTCAACAGCCAGGTGGTCATCGAGGCGGTGGTGGCCGAGTTGGGCCCGCCCAACGCCCTGGAGCTGGCCCAGGGCGTGGACTTGATCCTGGACGGCCTGGATAACTCCGCCGCCCGCTACGTGCTCAACGACGCGGCGGTGTGCCTGGGACTGCCCTGGGTCTACACCGGCGTGGTGGCCGCCCGGGGCAACGTGCTGACCATCGTGCCCGGCCGCACCCCCTGCCTGCGCTGCCTGTTCCCCACGCCGCCGGCCCCGGGGGCCCTGCCCAGCGTGGCCACCCACGGCATCATGGGCCCCACCCCGGCCTTCGCCGCCGCCCTGGCCGCGGCCGAGGCCATCAAGCTGCTCTGCGGCGCGGTCGACAGCCGGCTGCCGGGGTTGTTCAGCTTCGATCTGTGGCGGGGCCAGTTCCAGCTCAGCGAGCTGCCCGGCGGCCCGGCGCCGAACTGCCCCTGCTGCGGCCAGCGCGACTTCGCCTATCTGGAGGGTCGGGCCCGGCCGGCCTAGGCGATGATGGCGTAGGTCTCGTCCACCTCCAAGGTGTAACGGCCTAAGAGCTCGCGCACCTGGGCCCCCACCTTCAGGGGGCTGGGGCCCAGGGCGGCCACCGCCTCCTGGGCCTGGGCCATGAGCCGCATCACCTCCCGCGCCTGGCTGGGGGCCACCCCGGCGCTGACCAGGCGCTCCGGCTCCAGGCCGGCCTCAGAGAGCAGGTTCTGCAGGTGCCCGGTGCGGTAGCCGGCCCAGGTGCTGCCGGTGAGCGAGTGGCAGGCGTCCGGGAAGCAGGAGAGCACCAGCACCCCGTCGAAGCCCCGGCGGAAGGCCTCCAGCACCATGTCCGGGTCCAGCTTGCCCGCGCAGGGCACCTCCACCAGCCGGGCGCCCGGCGGCGGCTCGCTCCCGGCCAGGCGGGCGGCCCGGAAGGCCTGGGCCGCGCTGTTGGCGCAGAGGAAGACCATCAGCGAGCGCTCGCCGGCCTGGCCCAGGTCGCCCACCCGGCCCGCGGCGGCGCCGATCTCGGCCGAGAAGCGCTCGTCCTCCAGGCCCACCAACTGGATGGCCTCCATGGGGCACTCGGCGGCGCAGGTGCCGCAGGCGGTGCAGACCAGGGGGTTGTACACCGGCCGCCGGTCCAGACGGCCCATGGCCCCCCGCGGGCAGACCCGCACGCAGGTCAGGCAGATGGCGCAGCGCTTGCGGTCCACCTGCACCCGGCCGGCCTCCAGGCGCACCTCGCCCCGCTGCAACAGGCCGCGGGTCTCCAGCAGGGCCTCGGCCACCTCGTCCTGCCAGCGCTCGGGCTCGCCCTGGCCGCGGGCCGGCCCCACCAGGAGCACTCCGCCGCGGCGGCTCTGCACGGGCAGGGCCGCCACCTGGTCCGGCTGCAGATAGCCGTCGCGGCCCGGAGCCAGGCCCAGCCGCCTGGCCAGGCGCCAATAGGCCGCGTCCGGGGCCGGGGTCTCGTCCACCACCAGCAGGTCGAATTCCTGGCTCAGGCTGCTGCCCAGCACCTCCTCGTCCCAGGTGATCTCGACGCCGCCCTCGGTCTCCTGGGCCTTGAGGCCGCCGGCGCTGAACTTGACCATGATCACGCCCTGGCCGCGCACCTGCTGGGTCAGGGCCTCCAGGCCGCTGCCGGCCACCTTGGCGTTGCCGGTGAACAGCACCGCCCGGGCCTCGGGGTCAACGGCCACCCGCTGGGCGGCCAGGCAGGCGGCGCGCATGCTCAGGGGATCGGCCTGGCGGGCCAGGCCCACCAGGAGCCCCACCCGCAGGGGCCGGCCGCCGAAGCGCTTTTGCAGGTGCTCGGGCGCGGCCAGCATGGTCAGGAACTGGCTGAGGCTTACCACCCGCTCGGACTCCGGCAGGCCCAGCCCGGCCCGGTTCTGGGCCAGGGGCGGGCCCTGGGCCATGATCACCGCGCCCAGCTTCAGCTCGTGCAGCTCCCCGCCCCGGTCGCGCACCTGGGCCCGGAAGTCGCCGGCCCCGCCGCTCAAGGACAGCAGCTCGGCCTGGCGCAGCAGATCCACCCCGGCCAGGCCCTCCACCTCCGAGGCCAGGGCTGCGGCCATCTCCGCTGCCTCGGTCCCCAGCAGGGGGACCGGCGGGGCCAGGCGCTTGCCCGGCGTGAGCAGGCTGACCGGGTAGCCGGCCTGGGCCAGGCCCCGCACGGCCAGCAGGGCGGCCAGGCCGTCGCCCAGCACCAGCACCCGGGTGGCCACCTGCCGGCTCTCGCAGGCCAGGGGGTGGCGGAAGACCTGGCTGCACAGGGCCTGGCTCAGGGCGGCCTGGGCGCCGGGGGCCACCTGGCAGGTGCCGGCGGCCTGGCTGGCCGGCTTCTGGCACAGGTCCAGCACCAGGGCCATGTCCGGGTCCAGGCCCGCCTGGCGCAGGGCCCCGGAGAGTTGGCCGGGGTTCTTGAGCAGGGGGCAGGCCCCCACCACCACCGCCTCCAGCTCGTGCTCCTGGGTCAGGCGGGCGATGGCCGCCGCGCCCTCAGCCTGACAGGTCTGGGGCAGCTCGAAGACCAGGCCGCCGGCCGCGGCGTCGGCGGTCCAGCGCAGCTGCTTGAACTCCAGGGAGTCGGCGGCCTGCCGGCCGCCCTGACAGAGGAACACCCCCACCTTGGCGGGCTGGCTCATGACTGCTTCGCCTCCAGATAACCGATGGTCTCCTGGGCCGCCCGTCCGGCGTGGGCCACCACCTCGGCCACGTCCATGGGCCGCGCCGCGGCCCCGGCCAGAAACAGCCCCGGATTCTCGCCGGCGCGCAGGAAGCCGTGGCCGTCCAGGCCCAGGCCGGCCAGCCCGGCCAGGGCCGGGTTGTCCGGGTTGGGGCTCAGGCCCACGCTGAGCACCACCAGGTCAAAGGGCTCGGCCTGCGGGGCCTGGCCGGCCTGGGTCTGGTACTCCACCAAGACCCGACCGTCCCTGCCGGCGTAAATGTCGTAGGGCATGGAGCGCACCAGGCGCAGCTCGCCGGCGGCCGCCTGCAAAAAGTCGTCGATGGCGTGGCCAAAGCTCTGCAGGTCCATGTAGAAGACGCTCACCTCAGCCCCGAAGCGGGCCTTGAGCGC
Organism: Thermodesulfobacteriota bacterium; assembly: GCA_040751985.1. Classification (GTDB taxonomy): domain Bacteria; phylum Desulfobacterota; class Desulfarculia; order Desulfarculales; family Desulfarculaceae; genus Desulfoferula. Next base: position 200,701 of record JBFMFU010000047.1, read on the forward strand.
CCGCCCCAGGCGCAGGGCGTAGCCGCAGCAGACCCGGGAACAGTAGTTGTTGCCGGCCACCTCGCGGCTGCCCACGCACTGGATAAAGGCCACCTTGCGCGGCGGCGCGCCGTCGCTGGGCCGCTGCAGGCCGCCCTGCTCGCGCAGCATGGCTTCCAGCTCCAGGGCGGTGATCACGTCCGGCACCCGGCCATAGCCCAGGCGCTCCTTGGCCCGCGGGTCGTAGGGCGCGTACCCCGTGGCCAGCACCACCGCCTGTACCTTCAGGCGCTCCTGGCTGGGCTGACGGTTGAAGTCGATGGCCTCCTCGGGGCAGGCGTCGCGGCAGAGGGTGGACTGGCGATCCTTGAAGTACAGGCAGGCGGCCGGGGCGATGGCCAGGCGGGGGGCCTCGGCGGCCAGAAGCGGCCGGCGGATGGCCCCCTCGTCTAGGGCCGGGCAGGCCTCCAGGCACAGGCCGCAGCCGGTGCAGCGCTGGGGGTCCAGGTAGGCCGGCCGCAGGCTGAGCAGCACCTCGAAGTCGCCGTTGGTGCGGCTTATGCCCTGCACAATGGCCCGGCGGTGGATGGTCACCAGGGGCTCGGCCAGCACCGCGGCCAGGCGGGGCTCGGACAGGCAGGCGTTGCACTTCTGGCAGGCGTCCAGGGCCTTGCAGGCCAGTTGGGCCGCGCGGCCGCCGATGAAGTCGTCCCGCTCCACCAGGTGCACCGCCACCCCCTGGGCGGCCAGGTCCAGGGCGGCGCTGGCCCCGGCGATGCCGCCGCCGATGACCAGGACTTGTTTATCTTGCAAAGCCACGGCGGGCTCCCTTCCCTTTGGATGCTACAGTTGCCCCACCAGCTCGGGCAGGCGCTGGGGCTCCCCAGGCCAGGCCAGATGCACCCCGGCGGCCAGGCCCGCGGCCTTGATCTCCTTGGCCAGGGCCAGGGCCTCGGCGGGCTCGGCGCCGGCGGCCACCTCCAACCCGGCGATGAGCTTGACCGGCAGCTCGCCGGCAACGGAGGCGAACTCCTTGAGGCCCTCCAGGCCGCGCAGGGGCTTGGTGATCAGAAAGCCCGCCCCGGCGGCCAGCTTCTTCTTGAGCTTGATGAGCTGCGGCCCCAGGGGCCGGGCCTCGGGGGCCAGACTGGCGCCCAGGAAGAAGATGGCCGGGCCCTCCAGCCCGCCGGCCAGGTCACGGCCCTGGCCCAGCTCGGCGGCCAGCTGCAACAGCTGCACCGAGTCCAGGTCGTAGACCGGTTTGGCGCCGGGCTGGTCGCCCAGGCTCACGAAGTCGCCGCTGACCAGCATCAGGTTGCCCACCCCGGCGGCGGCCGCGGCCAAGAGATCGCTGGTCAGGGCCAGGCGGTTGCGGTCGCGGCAGGTGAGGGTCATGACCACCTCGGCCCCGGCGTGCTGGACCAGGGCCTGGCCGGCCATCAGGGGGCTGAGGCGGGCGTGGGCCTCGCGGTTGTCGCTGATCACCACCGCGTCCACCTTGCCCGCCAGTTCTTTGGCCAGCTCGGTAAGGGGGCCCAGCTCCGGTCCCCGGGGCGGGTCCAACTCCACGGTGAGCACGAAATCCTTGGCGGCCAGGGCCTGGCTGAACTTACTCATGGGCGCTGTACCTCCGCTCGTAGGCCGGGTGCACCTGGCGGCCCGGCAGGCTGGCCTGGTGGTTGCGGGCGGTGATGATGGGCTCCAGGTTGGCCAGGCGGCCGGTGTTCTCCAGGCGCTGGTAGATGAGGGTCCAGGCGCAGTCGCGCTCGCGGTCGGTCTCGCACTTGCCGTCCTCGGCCCCGCCGCAGGGGCCGTTGAGCATGCCCTTGGGGCACAGGGCGATGGGGCAGACCCCGCCGGTGACCGTGAGCACGCAGTCCCGGCAGGAGCGGCAGCGCTCGCCCCACACCCCCACCTCGTCGTTGATGCCGATGAAGGTGGTGTTCACCCCGGCCAGCACCGGGGTGTCCGGGTAGCGCTCGGCCAGGAACTGGATGCCCGCCCCGCAGGCCAGGGAGAGCACCGCGTCGTGCTCGGCCACCTGGGCGGCCAGCTCATCCAGGAACTCGCGGTCGCACTGGCGCTCCACGCAGGCCACGCCGAAGGCCTGCTCCCGCTCCTTGAGCTGGGCGGCGATGTCCAGTTGGGCGGCCAGGATGCCGGCCTCCTTCTCGCCGCCGGTGAGGCAGACCGCCACGCAGGTGCCGCAGCCGGCCACCAGCACCCGCCGGTGGCCGGCCACCGCCGCAGCGATTTCGGCGAAGGGCTTTCTTTGGGCTACTATCATGCTCCGTGCTCCTCGTATCTAGGCGGCCGCGGCCCGCGGCCGTCTGCGTGCCAGGGGGTTGGGGCCCAGCTCCAGGGCCCGGCGGGTCATGCCCTGCACCGCCTGGGCCCACTTGGGCGCGTCCGAGGCCCCGATGTGGAACATCTCCAGGCGCTCGCCGCCCAGGCCGGCTTCCTCCAGCAGGGTCTTGGCATGGGCCACCCGCTCCTTGGCGCGCAGGTTGCCCTCCAGGAAGTGGCAGTCGCCTATCTCGCAGCCGCTGACCATCACCGCGTCGGCGCCGGCCTTGAATATCTCCAGCAGGTACAGGACATCCACCTTGCCGGTGCACAACAGCTTCACCACCCGCACGTTGGGGGGGTACTGTAGGCGCATGGACCCGGCCATGTCCGCGGCGGTGTAGGTGCAGTAGGTGCAGATCAGGGCCACTATCGTGGGTTCGTATTTTTCGCCCATGTCATCTCCTCGCCCCGGAGGGCCTTCCCTACAGCGCCGTGGCCTTGGCCACGATCTGGGCGTCCTTGTGATGCTGCACCTGGATCAGCTTGCGCGGGCAGGCGCTGGCGCAGTTGCCGCAGCCCTGGCAGGCGGCGGGGTCGATGTAGACCACGCCCTCGGCATTGAGCTGGGGCACGCCGTAGGGGCAGGTGCGCACGCAGGTCAGGCAGGCCACGCAGCGCTCGGCGTCCACCACCGCCACCTCGCCGCCCACCAGCATCTCGGCCTTAGAGAGCACCGTGGCTGCCCGGGCCGCCGCGGCCTTGGCCTGGCTGATCACCTCCTCCAGGAACTTGGGGCCGTGGGCGGTGCCGGCCATGAAGAAGCCGGCGCTGGTGAAGTCCACCGGCCTCAGCTTCAGGTGGGCCTCCATGAAGAAGCCGTCCGCGTCCAGGGGCAGCTTCAGGCGGCTGGCCAGCACGTGGGCGTCGTCGTTGGGCCGGGTGGCCGCGCTCAGCACCAGGCGGTCGGCCACCATGCCCAGCCACTGGCCCAGGATCTGGTCGTAGACCATCACCTCCAGTCCGTCGGGGCCGGCGTTGACCTGGGGCGGGTTGGCCGCGTCGAAGCGCACGAAGCGCACCCCCAGGTCGCGGGCCTTCTGGTAGTAGAGCTCCTTGAGGCTGAAGGTGCGGATGTCCCGGAAAAGGATGGTCACCTCGGTCTCGGGCCTGGCCTCCTTGATCTTGATGGCGTTGGCCACCGCCGCCGAGCAGCAGATGCGCGAGCAGTAGCTGTGCTCGGGCTCGCGGCTGCCCACGCACTGGATCATCACCACCTCGTGCACGCCCTCCAGCCAGGCCGGGTTCTGGTGCAGGGCCTGGTTCAGGCTGAGCTGGGTGAGCACCCGCGGGTCGGCGCCGAAGAGATACTCCGTGGGCTGGTACTCCTGGGCGCCGGTGGCCACGATGGCCGCGCCGTGCTTGAGGGTGATGGTCTTGTCCGGCCTTTTGATGGTGGCCACAAAGTTGCCCACCAGGCCCTTGATCTCCTTCACCTCGCTGGAGGTGTGCACCGTGATGTGGCCATGGTGGGTCACCTGGTCTATGAGCCGGTCCAGGTGGGCCTGCACGTCGAAGCCCTCCAGGGTGCTGGGGATGCGCCGGGCCAGGCCGCCCAAGAACTCGGCCCGTTCCACCAGGTGGGTGGTGAAGCCCTGCTCGCCCAGGCTCAGGGCCGCGGTCAGGCCGGCGATGCCGCCGCCGATGACCAGGGCCGTCTGCTCCACGGGCATGGGGAACTGCCGGAGCGGCTCCAAGAGCCCGGCCCGGGCCACGGACATGCGGATCAGGTCCAGGGCCTTGTCCGTGGCCGCGTCGTGGTCGCCCTGGTGCACCCAGGAGCACTGGTCGCGGATGTTGGCCATCTCGAATAGGTAGGGGTTCAGGCTGGCGCGGCGCAGGGCGTCCTGGAACAGCTTCTCGTGGGTGCGCGGGCTGCAGGAGGCCACCACCACTCGGTTGAGGCCCTGCTCCTTGATGACCGCGGCCATCTTCTCCTGGCTGTCGGTGGAGCAGGTGAACAGGAAGTCCTGGGCGTGGGTCACGCCGGGCAGGCCGCCAGCGTAGTCCACGGCGCGGGGCACGTTGACCACCCCGCCGATGTTGATGCCGCAGTGGCAGATGAACACGCCGGTCTTGGTCTCCTGGCCGGCGATGTCGCGCTCGGGCGGGAACTCCTTGACCGTCACCTCGCTGCCACGCACCGGGGCCAGGATCTCGCCGGCCTGGGCCGCGGCGCCGCTGGCCTGCATCACCGTGTCGGGGATGTCGCGCGGGGCCTGGAACACGCCGCAGGCGAACACCCCCTCGCGGTTGGTAAGGAGGGGGTTTAGATCGCTGCGCTGGGCGAAGCCGAAGCGGTCGGTGTCCACGCCCATGGCCTGGGACAGCTCCCGCGCGCCCGGACTGGGGGTCAGCCCCACCGAGAGCACCACCAGGTCGAAGCGCTCCTCCACCAGCTTATTGTCCTGGTCGTAGTACTGGATGATCAGGTCGCCGGTGGCCGGGTCCTCTAAGAGGCGGCTGGGCATGGAGCGCACATAGCGCACCCCGTGCTCGTCCCGGGCCCGCTCGTAGTAGCGGTCGAAGCCCTTGCCCTGGGCCCGGATGTCCATATAGAAGATGGTGGCGTTCAGGCCGGGCAGGTGCTCCTGGGCGATGATGGCCTGCTTGGAGGCGTACATGCAGCAGACGTAGGAGCAGTAGTCGCGGCCCTGGGAGGCGTCGCGGCTGCCCACGCACTGGATCCAGGCCACCCGCTTGGGTTCGGTCCCGTCGCCGGGGCGCTGCACATGGCCGCCGAAGGGGCCGCTGGCGCTGAGCACCCGCTCGAACTCCAGGCTGGTGAGCACGTTGGGGTAGCGGCCGTAGCCGTACTCGCCCTTGAGCCGGGCCTCGAAGGGCTTGAAGCCCGGCGCCATGACCACGGCCCCCACTTTCAGGGTCAGCTCCGAGGGCTCCAGGTCGTGGTTGATGGCCTGGGCCTGGCAGGCGCCCAGGCACTGGTAGCACTCCGAGCAGATGCCGCAGGCCAGGCAGCGGGCGGCCTCGGCCTGGGCCGCCGGCTCGTCAAAGGCCTGCACCACCTCGCCAAAGTCGCCCTTGCGCTGCTCTGGGTCGCGGCGGCGGGCGCGCTGGCGGGGCTGCTTGGTCACGCCTTCTTTGTCGGCCACGGCCAGGGGCCGCTCTTTCTGGCGGCCGGCGGCCAGGTCCTGACCCTCGATGAGGCGGCGGATGCTCTCGGCGGCGGCCTTGCCGGCGGCGATGGCCTCGATGGCCGAGGCCGGCCCGGTCACCGCGTCCCCGCCGGAGAAGACCCAGGGCAGCGAGGTCTGCCTGGTCAGGGGGTCGGCGATGACCCGGGCCCGGGGGGCCACCTCCAGGTCGCTCTTGGGTTCCAGGAAGTCCAGATCCGGCTCCTGGCCGATGGCGGACAGGGCGCCGTCCACGGCCAGCACCTCTTCGCTGCCCGGCATTGGCACCGGCCGGCGGCGGCCCGAGGCGTCGGGCTCGCCCAGTTCCATCTTTATGATCTCCACCCCGCCGAGGCGGCCGCCCTGGTCCACGAAGCGGGCCGGCGCGGCCAGGTACTCTATCCGGACGCCCTCCTCCAGGGCCTCCTCGATCTCCTCCTCGTAGGCCGGCATCTCCTCGCGGGTGCGGCGGTAGAGGATGGTCACCTCGCGGCTGCCCAGGCGCAGGGCGGTGCGGGCCGCGTCCACGGCCACGTTGCCGCCGCCGATGACGCAGACCTTCTCGCCGGGGCACTCGGCCGTGCCCAGGGCCGCCTGGCGCAGGAACTCCACGCCCGAGCGCACGCCGGGCAGGGCCTCACCGGGCACGCCCAGGCGCAGGCCCTTGTGGGCGCCCACGGCCAGGAACACCGCGCTGTAGCCCTCGCGCTTGAGCTGCTCCAGGCCCAGGTTCCCGCCCACCGGCGTGTTCAGCCTGATCTCCACACCCAGCTTCTGGATGTACTCAATCTCGTAGTCCAGCACCTCCGGGGGCAGGCGGTAGTCCGGGATGCCCACCCGCAGCATGCCGCCGGCCTTGGGCAGGGCCTCGAAGATGGTGACCGCGAATCCCTCCAGGGCCAGGTAGTAGGCGGCGGCCAGGCCGGCCGGGCCCGCGCCGATGATGGCGATCTTCTCCGGCCGCGGCGGCTTGCAGGTGGGCAGGTCCATCTGCCCGCTGTTCACCTCCCAGTCGGCCACGAAGCGCTTTAGCTCGCGGATGGCGATAGGCTCGTCCACCTCGCCCCGGGCGCAGGCCGCCTCGCAGGGGTGGGTGCAGACCCGGCCGCAGACCGCGGGCAGGGGGTTGTCCTGGCGGATCAGGCGCAGGGCCTCGGCGTAGCGGCCCTGGGCGATGAGGGCCACGTAGCCCTGCACGCTGATGCCGGCCGGGCAGGCGTTCTTGCAGGGGCTCTCCCCCAGCTTGTCGATGGCGAAGGCGCTGGGCACGGCCTGGGGGAAGTGGCGGTAGATGGCCTTGCGCTGGTTCAGGCCCAGGTTGAAGTCGGCCGGCACCTCTACCGGGCAGACCTTGATGCACTCGCCGCAGCCGGTGCAGCGGTCCTCGTCGATGAAGCGCGGCTCCTTGGTGACTCGCACCGTGAAGTCGCCCGGCTCCCCCTCCAGGGAGGTGATGCTGCCCCGGCTGATGATCTTGATGTTGGGGTTGCTGGCCACCTCGATCAGCTTGGGCGAGATCATGCAGGTGGAGCAGTCGTTGGTGGGGAAGGTCTTGTCCAGCTGGGCCATGATGCCGCCGATGGAGATGTTCTTCTCCACCAGGTAGACGAAGAACCCCGCGTCGGCCAGGTCCAGGGCGGACTGCATGCCGGCGATGCCCGCCCCGGCCACCAGCACCGCGCCAGAGACCGGCTTTTTCTTCAGGTCGATCACTTGTCCGCTCATAGCCGCTCCCATACCGGGCGGGGAAGCCCGCTCTCTTCCAGCAGGGCCCGGGGGCTCACCAGGTGGCGGCCCAGCCACTTGGAGGCCTGGGGAACCTCCAGGGCCAGGCCCATCAGCTCGGTGAAGTAGAACACCGGCAGATACACCTCGCGGCCCATCTCCTGGGCGATCTCGCGCTGATACATGTCCAGGTTGGCCTGGCACATCTGGCAGCCGGTGACGATGCAGTTGGCGCCCTGCATGAGGGCCCGCTCGTACAGCCGCGCCACCAGGGTGTGCACCAGGTCCGGCCGGGCCACCGAGTGGGAGGCCCCGCAGCAGTCGGTCTTGAAGGGCCAGTCGATTACCTCGGCCCCCAGGGCGGCCAGCAGGCGGTCCAGGCCCTGCGGGTTCTCGCAGTTGGCTTTGCCGGTGATCTTGGGCGGGCGCTGGCCCTGGCAGCCGTAGTAGCAGACCGCCTTGAGGCCGCCCAGGCCCTGGGTGGCCTCGCGCTCCACCTGGGCGATCACCTCGGGCTGGGTGAAGAACTCGTTGAGCTCCTTGACCTCTACCGCGGCGTAGTCCCGGCCCAGGCGGCCGATGGAGTCGATGACCAGCGAGTCGTCTGCCATCAGCTCGTGGCGGGCGCTGGCCAGGCGGTTGAAGCACAGGGCGCAGGGCACCACCAGCGGCTGCGGCCCCTGCATGGCCAGGGCCAGGTTGCGCGCCGCCAGGTTGATGGTGGCCCGGTGGTCCAGGCTGTGGGCGGCGCTGGCTCCGCAGCAGTTCCAGTCGGCCAGCTCCACCAGCTCGATGCCCAGGCGCTGGGCCACGCCCTCGATGCTCTCGGCGTAGTCCCGGGCGGTGGCCTCCAGCGAGCAGCCGGGGTAGTAGCTGACCCTGCGGGCGGCCTCTTGCTTCGTTTTCACTTGAACAGCTCCTTGAGCCAGGCGCGGTCCTTGATGCGCGCCGGCAGCAGCTTCAGGCGTCCCTTCCGGAACATGGTCAGGCCCAGCTTGGCGTTGGCCAGGGCCTCGGGGCCGAAGGCGCCGCCGCTCTTGAGCAGGTAGCCGCCCATTAGCTCGCCTTCGAAGACCCGGCCCCGCTTGGCCACTCCCTTGAGGAAAAGCTGGTGGAACAACAGGGTGCGCTTCTCCTCCACGCTGTCGCCCCGCCGCGCCACGGTCTCCTTGAGGTAGTCCATGAGCCGGGGCAGGTCCACCTGGTTGGGGCAGCGGGTCAGACAGGTCTGGCAGGAGGCGCACAGCCAGATGGTGCGGCAGCCCTCCAACCGCTCCACCTGCCCCAATTGCAGGTAGCGCACCACCTGGTAGGGGTGCAGGTCCATGGCGAAGGTCAGGGGGCAGCCGTTGGAGCACTTCTTACAGCCGAAGCAGGCTCCGGCCTTGACCCCGCTGGCGGCCTCCACCCGGGCCAGCCAGCGACCGTTGGGGCGGATGGCCTCGGCCAGGGGCGGCGGGGGCGGGGGGGGGGGCGGCGTCTTGGGCGCGGCCTGATCGTAGGCGGCCGGGGGGGCCGCGCCGCCGGGCGTGTGGGACATGGGTCTCCTCCGCGGACGCTAGCCGATGATGCGCTTCACCTCGCCCAAGAGCTCGTCGGGCTCGGGCGGCTTTTCGATGTAGCCCTCGGGCTCGGGCACCTGCTGGTTCTTGAACTTGTCCAGCACCTTCTGGGAGTGCAGGAAGGTCTTCCGGGCCAGACCGCTGATGACCAGCACCGGCACACCCATGTGGGCCGGGTCGGTCTTGATGTTGCGGTACATCTTGATGCCGCTCTCCTTGGGCATCATCACGTCCAGGGTCACCAGGTCCGGCTTCTTCTCCAGGAACTTGCTCCAGCCCTGCTCGCCGTTCTCGGCCACCACGGCCTTGTAGCCGTTGGAATCCAGCAGGGTGGAGATGAAGGTGCGAACGTCCATCTCGTCGTCCACCACCAACACTCTCTTTGCCATGACTGTCTCCTCCCTGATTTAGAGGGTGTAGGTTTTTTCGGGGTTGCGAATGGCCATCACGTGGCAGGGGCAGCGGCGGCTGACCTGCTCCACGGTGGAGCCGTAGTGGGTGTCCTCCTTGCCCGAGGCACCCACGGCGCCCAGCACCACCAGGTCCACGTTGTTCTCGCGCACGTAGCGCAGGATCTCCACGAAGGGGGTGCCGGTGATCACGTGCCAGCTCACGTCCTTGAGGCCCTCCAGCTTGCCGGCGTAGCGGGCCTTGAGCTCGGCCAGGAGCTTTTCCTTCAGCTCCGGGGTCACGTCGGTGAACTCCCCGGGCGGGGCGCCCTCGTCAGTTTCGGTGGGCATGTAGCGCAGGGTGGAGTGGGGGCAGTGCAGCACGTGCAGCCGGGCCCCGTGGCGCTTGGCCAGGTCCACCGCGTGATACAAGGCTATCTCCGCGTCCTCCGAGAAATCCGTGCAGTACAAGATGTTCTTGTAGGCAATCATCGTCCACCTCCCTTTTTAGACCCGCCGCCCGGCTCCAGTCCGCGGCGGCCGGCCATAAGCTCTAGCTCGCCGCCGCCCCGGCCGGCCCGGCCGGCAGGAGCAGGCGGAACACGGCCCCCTGCCCTGGCTGGTTGTCGTACTCCACCCGGCCGCCGTGCTCCTGGGCGGTCTTGGCGCAGACCATCAGCCCCAGCCCGGTGCCGGCCGCGCCCTTGCTGCTGTAGAAGCCCTCGAAGATGCGCTCGACGGCCTCGGGCTCCAGACCGGGGCCGTTGTCGGCCACCTGCAGGCAGACCTCGCCAGCCCGGCGGCTGACGCTCACCTCCACCCGCCCGCCGCTGACCGTGGCCGCCGCGTCCAGGCCGTTGCTGATCAGGTTTAAGAGGGCGTCCAGGATCATCTTCTGGTCCAGCTCGGCGCTTAGGTCCGGGGGCACCTCCCGGAGCAGCAGCTCCACGCCCTTTTCCTGGGCCTGGGGCTGCATGCAGCTCACGGCCTCGGAGGCCAGCTCGCACAGGGCGCAGGCGGCCCGCTCCGGCACCCGCGGCTTGGCGATGGTCAACAGGTCGCTCACCAGCTCCTGCACCCGGCCCACGTTGCGCTGCAGCATGTCCAGGCCGCCGGCCACCAGGTCGCGTTGGTCCTTGGCCAGGCCCTCGGAGACAAGATAGGTGCCGCCCTTGAGCCCGGCCAACATGTTCTTGATGGAGTGCACCAGGGCGCTGACCGTCTGGCCCACCGCGGCCAGGCGCTCGCTGGCCAGGGCCTTGGCCGTGGCCTCGGCCACCCGCTTCTCCAGGTCCTGGGTGTAGGCCCGAAGCTCGGCCTTGAGGGCCAGGCGTTCGGCGGCCCGGGCCAGGGCCACGGCTAGGGCCTGGTCGTTGATGGGCTTGGTCACGAAGTCGCTGGCCTCTAGCTGCAGGGAGCGGATGGCCAGGTCCAGGTCGCCGTGGCCGGTGATGACGATCACCTCGGTGGCCGGGTCATTTTGTTTGATGCGCTTGAGCACCTCGATGCCGTCCATGCCCGGCATCTTGATGTCGGTGAGTACGATGTCCGGGTGCTCGGCGGCGAAGAGCTTGAGCCCCTCCTCGCCGCTGCCGGCGGTCTGCACCTGAAACCCGTCGGCGGCCAGGGACAGGGACATCATGCGCCGGATGCCCGGCTCGTCGTCGATGACCAGCAGGCGGTTGAAGCGCTGGGTGGCCGCGCTGCTCATCAGGCCGCCTCCTGACTAACCGGGAAGCTCAGGCGGAAGGTGGTGCCCTCCCCCGGCTGGCTCTCCACCTCGATGCTGCCGCCGAAGTCGCGCACGATGCCGTAGGAGATGGACAGGCCCAGGCCGGTGCCCTTGCCCACCTCCTTGGTGGTGAAGAAGGGCTCGAAGATGCGGTCCAGGTCCGCGGCGGCTATGCCGCAGCCATTGTCGCTGACCGTGACCACCACCCGCCCGCCCTCGGCCGCGCTGGCCACCCGGATCAGCCCCTCGGCGGCGCCCTCCTCCCGCCCCTGTTCGATGGCGTCGCGGGCGTTCATCACCAGGTTGATGAACACCTGCTCCAGGCGGTTCAGCTCGCCGCGTATGGGCGGCAGGTCCGCGGCCAGATCGGTCTGCACCCGGATGTTGTGCACGGCCAGCTGCTGGCCTAGGAGGGCGAAGACGCCGTGGATGGCGTCGTTGATGGACACGTTCTGGGCCGCCACCTCGTGCTTGCGGCCGAACTCGCGCAGGTGGGAGATGATGCGCCGGGCCCGCTCCACCTGGCCGGTCAGCTCGGTAGCCACCTCGCGCAGGGTGGCGGCGTCGGGCAGGCCGCCGCCGTCCACCACCTTGCGCAGGTAATCGCTGCCGGTGGCGATGACGCTCAGGGGCTGGTTGAGCTCGTGGGCCACGCCGGCGCTCATCTCGCCCAGGGTGGCCATCTTGGCCGCCTGGATGAGCTGCTGCTCGGTCTGCAGGCGCTGGGTGATGTCGTTGGTGGTGGCGATGACCGCCCGGCGCCCCAGGTGCTCGCCGTAGGAGGCGCGCAGGTTGGCGAAGTAGGTGTCCCCGCTGCTACGCACCTGGCGCACCGTGGGCAGGAAGGCCTCCTGGCCCTCGATGAACGAGCGCACCCTCCCCCGGTCGCCGGGGTGGGTCAGGTCCAGGAAGGAGCGGCCGATGAGGCTGCCGGGCTCGTAGCCGTACTCGCTGGCCGCGCGGTCGTTGGCGTCCAGTATCTCCAGGCTGGCGGCGTCGAAGACGAAGATGGGGTTGGGGTCGTTGTTGAAGAACAGGCGGTACTTTTCCTCGGAGCGCTTGAGCTCCTCCTCCAGGCGGCGGATGTCGGTGATGTCGGTGGCCATCTCCATCACCGCGATGATGTCGCCCTGCTTGTTGGTCAGGGGCGTGGTCAGGTTCAGGAAGTAGATGGGCTTGCCGTCGGCGCCCACCACCGTCTCTTCGGCGCTGTGCACGCGGCCGTCGCGGAAGGTCTTGTCCACCGCGCAGTGGGGGCACTTGGTGGTGCGGCCCTTGTAGGCCACGTAACAGTGGCGGCCGATGGAGTAGCCGAAGTCGCGCTCGAACATGCGGTTGTGGGCCACCAGTTTGAAGTCGGCGTCCTGCACCGAGATGTAGCAGGGCACCTCCTCGAACAGCCGCTGGTACTGGCGCCGGCTCTGCTCCAGGTCCTCGGTCTTGTCCTTGATGCCCCGGCGCATCAGGTCAAAGGAGCGGGCCAGGTCGCCCAGCTCGTCGTCGGTGCGAGCCGTGATGGGGTGCTGGTAGTCGCCCTGGGTGATCTGCCGGGTGGCGCCCAGCAGGGAGCTGAGGGGGCGGTTGACCAGGTAGAAGGTGAACAGGGCCACTACCATGCAGATGGCCACGAAGCCTGCGGCCGCGTAGATGAGCACCTGGCGGGTGCTCTGGGCCACCTCCCGGTCCACCTCGTCCAGGGACAGGGCCACGTCCAAGACCCCCAGCACGGTCTGGCCAGGCGGGTGCACGTGGCAGGGGTCGCTGTAGCAGACCTTCTCGGTGTGGATGGGGTTGATCACCCCCAGCACCCGGTGGCTGGCGCCGCCCTCGGTGATGGTGAAGATGCGGCTGCGCTTGGTCAGGGGCAGCCGCTCCAGGGGCCGGTCCTTGAAGTGGCAGGCGTAGCAGGCCTCGGACTCCATGTCCACCAGGCGGCCGATCTCCCCGGCCCGGCTGCTGAACATGATGCGCCCCTTCTTGTTGAGCACCCGGATGGCCTGCACCCCGCTCTGGCGGCCGATGGCCTCGATGATGTGGTGCACGCTCTCGCGCTGGTCCTTGAGCATGCCGTAGCGGGTGGCCCGCTTGACGGTGTCGGAGAACCAGGTACCGGTCTGCAGCATCTTCTGGATGGAGCGCTCCTCCTGGCTGCGGATGCCGAAGTAGGCCGCCACGCCGGTGAGCACGATCAGGCAGACGCCCACCCCGGCCGTCAGCTTGAAGGACAGGCGCTGGGTGAGTTTCTTGCCTATGAGTTTGGCCGAGTTCATCGGTCCACCTGATCGGGTTCAGATTAAATCATAAGGCACAACTCGTGCCAAAACGCGCAAAATCAGATTCGCCTTAGTTCCTGGCCGCTTGTCAAAAGCCTAATATTCCGGAACCGAGGCAGTGTTGCGCACGAATGCAACTATTTAATGCCCGGAGATATGAATCTATTGTTTAACTATTTATTTTTTAAGACTTAAATTTGTTGCGTTGAACGCAACAGCAGCGTTGCAGCAACAGCAACACTTCAAGGGCGGGAGATGCCCAGGCGCTTGAGCCGTCTCCAGAGGGTGGTGCGGTCCACGCCCAGATCGCGCGCGGCGGCGGTCTGATTCCAATCGTGGCGGGTAAGCAGGTCTATCAACTCGTCTTTTTCCTGCTGATCGCCCAGGGGCTTGGCCGCGGCCGTTGCTCCGCTGAGCAGATCGTGGGGCAGGTGGTGGCTGCGGATCACGTCGCCGCGGCAGAGCAGGCAGGCGTGCTCCAGGATGTTCTGCAGCTCGCGCACGTTGCCTGGGTAGTCGTAGTTGAGCAGGATGTCCAGCACCTCGGGCGAGAAGCGGCAGATGTAGGTGCCGTTCTCCACGTTCTTGCGCTGGATGAAGCGCCGGATCAAGAGCGGTATGTCCTCGCGCCGTTCGCGCAGGCCGGGCACGTTGATTTTGATCACGTTGAGCCGGTAGTAGAGGTCCTCGCGGAACAGGCCCCGCTCCACCTGGCGGTCCAGGGGCTTGTTGCTGGCGGCCAGGATGCGCACGTCCACCCGGGTGGTCTGGCGGGCGCCCAGGGGGAAGAACTCCTGGTCCTCCAGCACCCGGAGCAGCTTGGCCTGCAGGGACAGGGGCAGCTCGCTGATCTCGTCCAGGAAGATGGTGCCGCCATCGGCCAGTTGGAAGCGGCCAGGCTTGTCGCGCTCGGCGCCGGTGAAGGCCCCGCGGGTGTAGCCGAACATCTCGCTTTCCAAAAGGTTCTCGGGCAGGGCCGCGCAGTTGACCTTGATCAGGGGCTTGTCGGCGCGGGGGCTGTTGCTGTGGATGATCTGGGCCAGCAGGTCCTTGCCGGTTCCGGTGGGCCCTTCCAGGAGCACCGTGACTTTGTTGGGCGCCACCACCTTGAGGGTGTCGAAGATGCGCGCTATCTGGGGGCTGTCGCCGATGAAGTCCTCCCAGGTGCGTTGGTCCTCGCGGTCGTCCTCGGACTGGCTGCCCAGGTGCAGGTTCTGGAAAGTCTCCACTGCCCCGCAGACCTGGCCGTTCTCGTCGTGCAGGGGCGAGGCGCACAGCCGCACCGGCACCACCGAGCGCCCCTCCTGGCGGATGAACACCGCCTCCAGGCCCAGCTGGTCCTCGCCGGATTCCATGGCCCGGCGCACCGGGCAGTACTCGTCGCAGAGGGTGGACTTGAGCACCTCGGCGCAGGTGCGGCCCAGGGCCTGGTCGCGGCCCACGCCAGTGATCTGCTCGGCGGCGCGGTTGAAGTAGGTGATGACGCCGGCCTGGTCCACGGTCAGCACCCCCAGGGACACGGCGTCCAGGATGCCTTGCAGGGGCGGGGTGCGGCGGCTGTCGAACTCGCTGGCCATGGCCCAAAGCTCCGCGTGGGAAAATCCCGGAGAGGCGCGGCAGTTAAGGTCAGGGAAAAACTATGCTTTTTTATTAACGCGGCCAGGGGCGCCTGTCAAGGCCCGCCCGAGGTGCGGCTGGGGGTATTCCTGGAAGGCTTTGGGTGATTATCCCCAGGAAATGTTTGAGCAATCGGCCAAAAATCTTGCCAAGCCATCAGACTGATTATAGTATGCTCTAATCATCTTTCCCCCTTGGCAGGCCGCCGCGCGGATCGAGGAGGCATCGTGGAACCAGACCGCACCTGCAAGCGCTGCTCCGTAATCCGGGTCAACGCCCTGGTCAAGGTCTATGACCAGGCCCACGCCCAGGGCGACCGGATTGCCCTGAGCCGCCTCAAGGAGCTGGCCGCGCTGGTGGGGGGCCGGGGCTTTGCCGACGCCCGGGGCCTGCTCACGCCGGGGCTTCTGGAAAAGGACCTGCGCGCCCTGTGCTGGAACGTCTCCTCCTTCCTGGAGGACGGCGAGGTGGGCCGCATCCTGGGCCTGAAGCTGTAGCCGGGCCGCGGCCGGGCCGCAGGGGGGCGGCGGGGGGCGTCTTTTTTAAGCTTGCGCAATTTCCTCAATTAGTTACATTTATCAGGTGATATCTTCCCCCGGGAGCATACGCGCGTCCCATGAGCTCTGAGGACAAAAAGGCCCTGCTGGCCGGCGAGGCGGTGGTGGCCGTGGACCCGTCCCTGCGCATGCTGGGCTGCAACCAGGCGGCCCGACAGCTGCTGGGCGGGGAGATGAATCCGGGCGAGCACCTGCGCCTGGAGCGGCTGCTGTCCGGGCCGGACCTGGGCGACTTCCAGGCTGTGCTGGACAACGCCCTGGGCCGGGGCGCGGGCACGGGCGGCCTGCACTGCCGCATGCACGACGCCACCGGCCAGGAGTTCAACGGCGAGTACAGCATCAACCCCCTGTTCGGCCCCGGCCGGCAGGTGACCGGCGCCCTGATCGCCTTCCGGGACCTGGACTTCGCGCCCCTGAAGGAGGGGCGGCTGGATCCAGGCGAGACCCTGCCGGACATGCCCCGCCTGGGCTACCAGGCCCTGTTCGAGAACCTGGCCGAGGGCATCTTCACCATCAACACCCGCTGGCGCATCACCTCCTTCAACCAGCGGGCCGAGGAGATCACCGGCTACCGCCGCGAGGAGGTGCTGGGCCGCCACTGCTGGGACATCTTCCGCTCGGACCTGTGCCACTCGGTCTGCCCCCTGCGCACCACCCTGGAGAGCGGGGTGATCCGCATGGACCAGGACGTGCGCATGCTGCACAAGGGCGGCCGCCGCCTGGGGGTGCTGGTGAACACCTCGGTGGTGCGCGACCGGGCCGGGACGGTGGTGGGGGCGGTGGAGAGCTTCCGGCCCCTGGACGGCCTGCTGGAGCAGACCCTGCCCGAGGGCCAGCAGGGCCACTCCTTCGCCGACATCATCGGCTCCAGCCCGGCCATGCGCCGCCTGTTCCAGATGCTGCCCGACGTGGCCGCCAGCGAGGCCAGCGTACTCATCTCCGGCGAGAGCGGCACCGGCAAGGAGCTGTTCGCCCGGGCCATCCACCACCACTCCCCGCGCAAGCAGGGGCCCTTCGTGGCCGTGAACTGCTCGGCCCTGGCCGAGACATTGCTCGAAAGCGAGATGTTCGGCCACGAAAAGGCCGCCTTCACCGGCGCGGTGCGCTCCAAGGTGGGCCGCTTCGAGCTGGCCAAGGGCGGCACCCTGTTCCTGGACGAGATCGGCGAGCTGAAGCCCGAACTGCAGGTGAAGCTGCTGCGCGTGCTGGAGCAGAAGGTCTTCGAGCGGGTGGGCGGCACCCGCCTGATCCCCATGGACGCGCGCATCATCGCCGCCACTAACCGGGACCTGGCCAAGGACATGCAGTCCGGCCGCTTCCGCGAGGACCTGTTCTACCGCCTGCGCACCGTGCCCCTGGCCATCCCGCCGCTCCGCCAGCGCGTCGAGGAGATACCGCTTTTGGTGCAGCACTTCATGGAACGCCTCAACGCCCGGCACAACAAGCAGGTGCGCTCCGTGGACCCAAAGGTCATGAAGATGCTCATGAACTACCACTGGCCCGGCAACGTGCGCGAGCTGGAACGGGTCATGGAGCACGCCTACGTCTTCGTCAAGGGCCCGGTGATCTTCGCCCATAACCTGCCCTCCCTGGGCGAGTTCATGCACGAGCGCCAGGCCGGCCCCCGGGCCGTGCCCGCGCCGGCTCCGGCCGAGCCGGCCGCGGCCCCGGAGCAGCAGCAGCGGGAGGCGATCCGGGAGGCCCTGGCCCAAAGCGGCGGCCGCCGCCAGGAGGCGGCCGAGCGCCTGGGCATGAGCCGCACCTCCCTCTGGCGGCGCATGAAGGAACTGGGCCTTTCCTGAAACGGCTCCGCTTTTTCCTTGCCCTGGCTCCCTCGTCGGTTATTATCGGGGCAACTCTCCAGACCCGCGGCAGACAGGAGGCAGCAGCATGAGCCAGGACACCTACCGCGCCCTGCAACAAAAGCTGGACCAGTTCTCCATGGGCTTTCCGGCCACGGAATCGGGCATCGAGATCAATATCCTCAAGTACTTGTTCGACCGGGCCGACGCCGAGCTGTTCCTGGCCCTGAGCCAGCGCCTGGAGAGCGCCGAGGCGGTGGCCGCCCGCCTGGGCCGGCCGGTGGAGGAGGTGGCCGCCCAACTGGAGGACATGACCCAGCGGGGGCTGCTGTTCCGCCTGATCAAGGGCGAAGCGCGCCGCTACGGGGCCGTCCCCTTTGTGCACGGCCTGTTCGAGTTCCAGGTCAAGAACCTGGACCGCGAGTTGGCCGAGATGGTGGAAACCTATGGCCAGGAGGCCTTTGAGCAGACCCTGCAGCAGGGGGCCGAGCACTTCCTGCGCCCCATTCCAGTGCACCGCGCCATCCCGGTGGAGCACAACGTGGCCTCCTACGAGGACGCGGTGAATATCCTCCGGGCCAAGGACCGCATCGTCATCGCCGACTGCATCTGCCGCAAAAAGAGCCAGGTCCTGGGCGCCGGCTGCGACAAGCCCCTGGAGGCCTGCTACATGTTCGGCTCCATGGGCCAGTACTACCTGGACCGGGGCCTGGGCCGGGAGATCAGCCTGGAAGAGGGCCTGCGCATCCTGGAGGAGTGCCAGGAGGCAGGCCTGGTCACCCAGCCGGCCACGGCCCAGAATCCGGGCGGCATGTGCAACTGCTGCGGCGACTGCTGCGGGGTGCTGCGCTCGCTGAACAAGCATCCCCGGCCGGCCAGCCTGGTGCTCTCCAACCACTACGCGGTGGTGGAAGCAGACGAGTGCACCGGCTGCGAGACCTGTCTGGAGCGCTGCCAGATGGGGGCCATCTCCCTGGACGGCGAGGGGGTGGCTGCCGTGGACCTGGACCGCTGCATCGGCTGCGGCCTGTGCGTGACCCACTGCCCCAGCGGGGCCTTGAGCCTGGCGGCCAAGCCCGCGGAGCAGATGCGCATTCCGCCGGCCGACACCAGCCAGCAAATGATCCGCATGGCCCAGAAGCGGGGGCTGATGTAAGCAACTTGCCACCTACGCCGCTTGAATGGGTTGGCCTTGTGCGGCGTTTTGTTTCAGCGTTGTTTCATGTGTGTTTCAATTGATGTTTCAAATAAGTTATTGATGCCTTTTTACGGCTCATTAGAGTAAAAGACCTGATCAGTTGCTTTGCCCCTGCCCCCGGCTCTGAAACAAATCATGTTGCACTCGGCCGGTCCGCCGGCACCCGCCACGTCTTATCACCTGAAAAATACATATCTATTGGGCCATGGCCCTGGTTTTGCACCCATAGCTTGTGTGTGCCCAAAGTCACATTCGGCAAAGGAGAAGCGTGGTGAAGCCAGCGGTGGATATTGATGTGGACGAAATAATGGAGCGTTACCCCGGCCGGCCGGAGTACCTGATCTTCCTGCTGCAGGACGTGCAGGCCGCCTTCAACTACATCTCGCCCGAGGCCCTGGCCCTGATCTGCGACTACACCGGGGTGCCGGTGAGCCAGGCCTACGCCGCGGCCACCTTCTATAAGTCCTTCAGCCTGGAGCCCAAGGGGGAAAACCTGATCCAGGTCTGTTTGGGCACCGCCTGCCACCTCAAGGGCAGCGGGCTCATCGCCGAGAACCTGCTGCGCCGGATCGGGCTGGACGAACCAGGCACCACCGAAGACCTCAAATACACCGTGGAGACGGTCAACTGCCTGGGCGCCTGCGCCCTGGCGCCGGTGGCGGTGGTCAACGGCGCTTATCAGCCCAAGGTGACTTCGCCCAAGCTGATGAAGGCGGTGGAAAAGCTCGGGGCGGAATAAGTTGAGTAACGGAGTGTGAGGCAATGCAAGTCACGGCGAAAGACTCAGCGGACCTGAGGCTGGGCTCCCTGGAGGAATTGGAAAAGCTCCGTAGCGAGTTGCGCGCGGCGGAGGACCCAGATCAAACCAAGATAATCGTCTGTCACGGCACCGGTTGCATGGCCAACAACAGCCCTGCGGTCACCCGGGCCCTGCGCGAGGCCCTGGCCAAGGCCGGCCAGGACATCAAGGTCATGCCCGGCATCAAGACCACCGGCTGCCACGGCTTTTGCTCCCGGGGGCCCTTGGTGATCATCAAGCCCATGAACATCTTCTACCAGCAGGTCAAGGCCGACGACGCCGAGGATATAGTCCAAAAGACCATCCTGAACGGCGAGCCCGTAGTGCGGCTGCTTTACGTGCATCCCCAGACCAAGGAGACCATCCAGACCACTGAGGACATCCCCTTCTACTCGGGGCAGCAACGGGTGGTTTTGCAAAACATCGGCCAGATCGACCCCACCGACATCCAGGACGCCCTGAAGGCCGGGGCCTACGCCGGCCTGGCCAAGACCCTGACCACCATGAAGCCCAGCCAGGTTATCGAGGCGGTGACCAAGTCCGGCCTGCGCGGCCGGGGCGGCGCCGGCTTCCCCACGGGCGTCAAGTGGTCCCTGGCCGCCAAGCACAAAGGCGGGCAGAAGTACGTGCTGTGCAACGCCGACGAAGGCGACCCCGGGGCCTTCATGGACCGCTCGGTGATGGAGGGCGACCCGCACGCGGTGGTGGAGGGCATGATCATCGGCGGCTACGCCATCGGTGCCGACACCGGCTACGTGTACGTGCGCGCCGAGTACCCCCTGGCCATCAGGCACCTGGAAAAGGCCCTGGCCGACGCCCGGGCCTATGGCCTGTTGGGCCAGAACATCCTGGGCTCAGGCTTCGACTTCGACATCAGCATCAACCGGGGGGCGGGCGCCTTTGTCTGCGGCGAAGAAACCGCCTTGATGCGTTCGGTGGAAGGCAAGGTGGGCGAGCCGGTGCCCCGGCCGCCTTATCCCTCGGACAAGGGCCTGTTCGGCAAGCCCTCGGTGCTCAACAACGTGGAGACCTGGGCCAACGTGAGCCGCATCCTGGACAAGGGGGCGGACTGGTTCGCCTCGCTGGGCACCGCCAAGTCCAAGGGCACCAAGGTCTTTGCCCTGGTGGGCAAGGTGAACAACGTAGGCCTGGTGGAAGTGCCCATGGGCATCAGCCTGCGGGACATCGTCATGAAGATCGGCGGCGGAGTGCCCGGCTCCGACCACTTCAAGGCCGTGCAGACCGGCGGCCCCTCCGGCGGCTGCCTCCCCTGGAAAGACGCCGACCTGCCGGTGGACTTCGACTCGCTCATCGAGGCGGGCTCCATGATGGGCTCCGGCGGCATGATCGTCATGGACGACCGCGATTGCATGGTGGACGTGGCCAAGTATTTCCTGGGATTCCTGGAGGAGGAATCCTGCGGCAAGTGCCTCCCCTGCCGCCTGGGGGTGCCTCGGCTGCGCGAAACCCTGACCCGCTTTTCCAAGGGCGAGGGCACGCTGCAAGACATAGACGACCTCTACAGCATGGCCGAAGCCATCAAGGCCGGCTCCCTGTGCGCCCTGGGCGGCACCGCACCCAACTCGGTGCTTTCCACCCTGCGCTACTTCCGCGACGAGTACGAGGCCCACATCCTGGAGCACCGCTGCCCGGCCGGCGTTTGTAAGGACCTGATCACCTACAGCATAGACCCTGAGGTCTGCACCGGCTGCCGCGCCTGCGCCCGGGCCTGCCCGCAGGGGGCCATCAGCGGCGAGAAGAAAAAGCCGCACGCCATAGACGAGAGCCTCTGCATCCGTTGCGGCATGTGCATGGAATCCTGCAAGTTTGGAGCGATCCAGGTCTCTTAGGCGCTTAGCCCGCATTTGGGGAGATTCAAGTAATGTTAAATCTGACCATAGACGGGAAAAAAGTCGAAGCCCAGCCTGGTTGGACGCTTTTGGACACGGCGCGCCAGTACGGCATCGAGATACCCACCCTGTGCTTTCACGAGGCCGTGGAGCCCTTTGGGGCCTGCCGCATGTGCGTGGTGGAGCTCAAGCAGGGCGATAGATCCCGCCTGGTGGCCTCTTGTGTATATCCGGCCGAGGAAGGTCTGGAGGTTTACACCAGCAGCGAAAAGGTGAACAATGTGCGGCGCTGGATACTGGAGATGCTCCTGTCCGAGTGCCCGGCCAGCAAGGAGATACAGGCCCTGGCCGCCGAGTACGGCGTCACCAGCACCCGCTTCGCGGTGCACAACCCGGATGAGCAGTGCATCCTCTGCGGCCTGTGCAGCCGGGTCTGCGCCCAGGTGGTCAAGGCCAGCGCCATCAGCACCGTGGGCCGCGGCGTGCATAAGCAGGTCGGGGCGCCCTACCTGACCCCCACCGACGCCTGCGTGGCCTGCGGCTGCTGCGTCACCGTATGCCCCACCGGCGCCATGCGCAGCCGCTTCGACGCGGTGCGCGGCCTGCCCAAGGTGGTCCTGGCCCACGGGGCCCGTTAGCCAGCAAGGAGGCAAGAGAATGGACAACGGCAACGGTTGCAAGATAGGCGTCTTCCTCTGTGAGTGCGGCCGCCGCATCGCCCCCCTGGTGGACCTCAAGGGCCTGCAGGCCAAGCTGGCCGCGGACCCGGAGGTGGCCTACGCGGCCATAGAGCCCTTCACCTGCCTGACCCCGGGCCTGGCGACCCTGCGCCAGGCGGTGAGCGACAATGGCCTCACCCGGGTGGTGGTGGCCGGCTGCGAGGCGCGCATCCTGCTCAAGAAGCTGGAGAACGAACTCGTGCCCGCGGGCCTGGAAGAGGGCCAGGTGGACATGGTCAACCTGCGCGACCACGTGGCCCAGGTCAGCGACCTGAGCCCCGAGGAAAAGGCGGCCAAGGGCTTCAAGCTGATCAAGTCCGCGGTGAGCGGCCTGCAGGCCCTGACCCCCACGGTGCACGAGAAGGTGGAGTTCAAGGGGCCGGTGATGGTCCTGGGCGGCGGCATCGCCACCTACTCCGCGGCCCAGGAGCTATCCCGCCGGGGCATAGACTCGGTGCTGGCCGTCTCCACCGACGAGTGGGAAGACGAGATCCGCATGCTGCACGAGCACTACCCTGGCGAGCGCCACTACTATGGCCGCTTGCAGGAGATCATGAAGGAGGTTGATGCCAGCCCCCACATCCGGCGCATCACCGTGGGCGAGCTGACCAGCCTCACCGGCCGCACCGGCAACTACCAGGTCACCTTCTCCGACCCCCTGGGCGGCCCGCCGCGGATGTACGAGGCCAGCGCGGCCATCGCCTGCCTGGACGGCCAGATGCTCAACCAGGGCTCCAACTTCGGACACGACGGCCGCAACGTGATCTGCCACACCGAGGCCGAGGAGATGATGTGGACCCTGGGGGTGCCCGAGGGCAAGGTGCTGTTCTGGATCAACGACTACGAGGCCGGCCACCCGGAGTACGCCTACCTCTCCTCGCGGGCGGCCTGGTCCATGGCCCGCTACATGCGCTCGCGCTCGCCCCTGACCCAGGTGACCATCCTCTACAACCACCAGATGTCCATCCCCCTGTCCACCGGCGAACGGGCGGCCAGCCGGCAGCTGGGCATCGCCTGGGTGCCCTATGACGGCTCCCTGCGGCCCACGGTGCAGACCGGCTACGTGACCTACTGCGACCCGGTCAGCCACGTGGAAAGCGAGATGCCCTGGGACAAGCTGATCCTGAGCCCCCGGCGTTCGGTGGGCCACGAGGCGCTCAAGGTGGCGGCGGTATTGGGCCTGGAGCACGTGGAGGGCCACTTCCTGGAGCAGCACAAGCAGCGAGTGCGCCCGGAGATGGTGGGCCGCGCCGAGACCATCCTGGCCGGCAGCGCCCGCTACCCCTGCGACCTGCACGAGGCCCTGCGCCAGGGCCGGCGGGCCGCGGCCGGGGTGGCGGAGATGGCGGCCAAGGCCGCCCGCGGCGAGCTGTACGCCCCGCGCATGATCTGCGTGGTGGACGCCAGCAAGTGCATCGGCTGCGGGCTGTGCAAGGAGATCTGCGACTGCGGCGGCATCGAGCCGGTGGAAGGCCCCGGCGGCAACATCCCCCGCCACGTGGACCCCATGGTCTGCACCGGCGGCGGCACCTGCGCGGCGGCCTGCCCCTACCACGCTCTGACCCAGCTGAACAACACCACCGCCCAGCGCGAGGCGCGGGTGGCGGCCCTGGCCAAGGAGCTGGCGGCCGACGAGGTGCTGGCCTTCGGCTGCGCCTGGGGCGGGTTGGCCGCGGCGGACAACGCTGGGGTCAAGGGCCTGAAGTACGACCCGCGCCTGTACATGCTGCGGGTCAGCTGCATCGGCCAGTTGGACCCCTCGGTGATGGCTCGGGCCTTCCTGGAGGGCGCCAACGGCCTGCTCTTGATCGGCTGCCCGCCCGAGGACTGCCACCACTCCTACGGCCTGGACCACACCTGGAGCCGGGTGAACCTGCTCAAGAAGCTGCTGGCCCTGTGCGGCTTCGACCGCCGGCGCATCGCCCTGGCCCATGCGGACCTCAACGAGCCCGAGGAGTACATCCGCACCGTGGAGGCCTTCGTGAGCCAGGTGGCGGAGCTGGGGCCCATCGAGCGCAGCCAGGAGAACCTGGAGAAGCTGCGCGGCCTGTACTCCACGGTGAACAACGCCCGTGTGCGCTGGGTGCTGGGCGCTAGCCTGCGCCGGCCCTGGGAGGACGTGTACCCTGGCAACCAGCGCAACGCCCTCATCTTCGACCGCGACTTCATGGGCGTGCTCAGCGAGGAGTTCATCCGGGCCCGGGTGGCCAACCTGCTCTCCAGTGAACATCGGCCCTTCCAGCTCAGCGAGCTGGCCGCGGCGCTCAAGGAGGATGAGGCCCCGGTCATGGAGAGCCTGCGCGAGATGGTGGGCGAGGGCATCATCGGCCGCATGCACAAGGACGGCGTGGCCCACTACGTGCTGCGCAGCTAGCCAAACCTGACATTGGCGGGGGCGGGGCCGGTCGGCTCCGCCCTCGCCACCAGCAGAGAAAACAGATGGATCCGCACAAGTCTCATTCGCAGGAGGATATCGGCGGCCTGGCCGAGGCCTTTCTGGCCCACGCCCTGACCCCGCAGAACCTGGGCGCCCTGCCCAACCCCGACGGCTTTGCCGCGCCCAAGGGCACCTGCGGCGATCACATCGAGCTGTATTTGCGTATCCGCGAGGGGGTCATCGACCAGGCCCGCTTCCTGACCGACGGCTGCCTGCACACCGTGGCCTGCGGCAGCGCCCTGACCTGCCTGATCAAGGGCCTGCCCCTGGACCGGGCGGCCCAGATGGGGGCGGCCCAAATCGAGGGCGAACTGGGCGGGCTGCCCAAGGACCACCGCCACTGCGCGGCCCTGGCCGCGGCCACCCTCAAGGCCGCCCTGCGCAGCTACTACCAGAAGCAGCGAGCCCCCTGGAAGGAGATGTACCGCCACGGCTGAGCCGGGACGGACTCGTTGGCCCAACGCAGCCGGGACCCCCGCGGGGGCCCCGGTTTTTTATCGGGCGTCTGGGCTCAGGCCTGGGCGGGCGGGCGGCGCAGGCGGCGGTGCAGCAGGTGGAAGACCAGGCCGGCCAGGATGGTCAGGCCCGCCGGTAGGCCGCGCAGGGGCTCCTCCCAGAGGGAGAAGCCGGCGATGCCCAAGTTCACGGCCACGAAGGCCAGGGGGGTGTAGGGGTAGCCCGGCACCCGGAAGGGTGGGGCCTCGGGCTGGCGGCGGCGCAGCACCAAGAGCCCGGCCACGGTCAGGGCCGCGAACAGCGACAGGGTGAAGCCGATGTAGAACAACAGAGCCTGGAAGGAGGCGGTCAGCACCAGCAGCGCCGCGATTAGGGACTGCAGCAAGACCGCGTTGATGGGCACCCGGGAGCGCGGCGGCACCCGGGCCAGGAAGCCGAAGAACACCCCGTCGCGGGCCATGGCGAAGTAGACCCGGGAGCCGGCCAGGATCATGGCCCCGATGTTGGACAGCAGACAGAAGCTCACCGCCAGGCTGAACAGGCCGCCGGCCTTTTCGCCAAACAGCACCTTGGCGGCCAGGGCGCCGATCTCCTTGACCCCCAGCATGCCCTGGGGGCCCAGGGTGGCCAGGTAGGCCAGGTTGATCAAGAGGTACAAGAGCATCACCAGGCCGGTGCCCAGCATGAGGGCCAGGGGCAAGTTGCGCTGGGGCCGGTCGATCTCCTCGCCCAGGTAGGCGGCGGCATTGAAGCCGCTGTAGGCGAAGAAGATGAAGATCAGAGACATGGCCAGGCTGCCGACAAGCCGCCCGGCGGGCGGGGCCACGGCCGGGGCCTGCCAGACATCCGCCGCCGGCCACAGAGCCAGGCCGGCCACCACCAGCACCACCAAGAGCAGCAGCTTGAACAAGGTGAGCAGGTTCTGCACGCCCAGGCCCACGGCCAGGCGCCGGGTGTGCACCAGGGTCAGGGCCGCGATGAAGCCCAGGGCCAAGAGGCTCTCGGGCGAGAAGGTCACCAGCCCGGCCCGCCACCACACCACCCCGGCCGCGCCGGGCCAGGCCTGCAGCAGGTAGGCGGCCGCGGCCATGGCTGAGGCGGCGATGGGGGCCGAGAAGCCCACCACCAGGGAGATCCAGCCGGAGAGAAAGGCCCAGAGGGGGCCGAAGCTCTCGCTTAAGAAGGCATAGTCGCCGCCGGCCCGGGGCAGGCGGGCTCCCAGCTCGGCGTAGGACAGGGCCCCGGCCAGGGCGATGAGCCCGCCCAGCAGCCAGGCCCCCAGCATCAGCTTGGGATCGGCCAGCATCTGCATGATGTAGCCGCTGGTGGTGAAGATGCCGGTGCCCACCATGTTGGCCACGATCAAAAAGCCGGCCGAAAACAGCCCCACCCGGCGGCTGAGGCCGCCACCCTGCTCCGCTCCTGCGTCCATCGTTTCAGGCCCCCGCTGACAGGTCTTTTTTGCTTGACAGTCGGGGCATACTATGTCTTTCTTGGCATATATGTCAATTGTGACATATGAGCTTGAAACTCCTTAGCCGCAGGCCGGCCCTGCCCCTCTGACCGGCCCCCGCACACTCCCCGAGGAAGCGTGATGATGCGCAAGTTAGCCCTCTTGTTGGCCGGCCTGACGCTGCTGGCCGCGGCCCCGGCCGTGGCCCAGGCGCCCGGCCCCCAGCCAATGCTGACCATCTCCGGCCTGGTGAAGCAGCCCCTGCGCCTGGACGCCGGGCAGTTGGCCCGCCTGGCGTCCATGACGCTGAAGCTCAATGATATCAATTCCCGGGGTGATTTCCGTGGGGTTTTTTGGCTGCGCGGCGTGCCCCTCCGGAGCCTGCTGGAGCTGGCGGTGGCGGACAAGGAGGCCGGCGGCTTCAACAAGCTGACCGACCTGGCCATCCTGGTGCGCAGCCGCGACGGCCGCCAGGTGGCCCTGTCCTGGGGCGAGGTGTTCCACCGCAACCCGGCCGACGTGATCATCGCCCTGGACTCCGCGCCGGTGATGCCCCGCAAGAGCTGCCAGGCCTGCCACCAGCCCGAGGTGTTCCAGCCCTGGATGGACCAGCTCACGCGCAAGGTGGGCCTGCCCAAGCTGGCCGTGGCCGGCGACTTCTTCAGCGACCGCAGCCTGGAGGGGGTCAACCATATAGAGGTGGTCTGGCCTGTGCCGGCCCAGTGGGGCCCCAAGCAGGACAAGCTCTACGCCCCCAGCCTGCGGGTGGAGCTCCCCGGCCACTCGCCCCAAGAGTATAAGAGCCTGCCGGCGCTGCCTCAGCAGCAGGTGCAGGCCCTGCAGGTGGGCGAGGGCAAGGGCTTCCACGGCAACCACCGCCTGGAAGGCGTGGCCCTGCGCGACCTGTTGCGCCAGCAGAAGATAAAGGCCGACCTGAACAGCGTTTTCGTCATCAGCGCGCCGGACGGCTACCAGTCCCTGGCCTCCTACGGGGAGCTTTTCTTGCGCCCCGCCGGGGCCCGGATCATCCTGGCCGACCGCAAGGATGGCAAGCCCATCGAGGCGGGCGGGCGCTTTGAACTGGTCTTTCCCGACGATCTATGGGCCGACCGTTGGGTAAAGGCGGTCTCCCGTGTGCAGGCGGTGTCTTTGGCGCCCAAGGCCCGCCTTTTCGTCATCGGCATGGGCTGCGGCGACACCAGCCTGCTGAGCCTGCAGGCCCTGAGCTACCTGGCCCAGGCCCAGGTCCTGGTGGCGCCCAGGGACATCCAGAAGCGCTTCGCCTTCTACCTGCACGACAAGCAGGTGCTGTTCGACCCCATGACCGTGGGCCGGAAGCCCTTCACGCCCCTGGGCACCCACAAGAAGGTGGCTGACCGCAAGCGCCTGCACCAGGCCCAGGCCGCCGCCGCCGAGCGCATCAAGAAGGTCCTGGCCGGCGGCCGGAGCGTGGCGGTGCTGGACTGGGGCGACCCCATGGTCTACGGCTCCTGGCGCTGGCTGGCGGACTTCGTGCCCAAGGACCAGCTGACCATCGTGCCGGGCATGAGCGCCTTCAACGCCGGCTCGGCGGCGCTAAGGCGCGACATCACCTGCCAGGGCGCCGTGGCCATCAGCGACCCCTTCACCCTCATGAAGGACCCAGAGCTGGCCAAGCAGCTGGCGGCCAAGAACGCCACCCTGGTGGTGTTCATGGGCCTGCCCAAGCTGGACCAGGTGCTGGCGGTCATCAAGCAGGCCTACCCGCCCCAGACCCCAGCGGCGGTGGTGTACCGGGCCGGCTACGCCCAGGCCGAGCGGGTGGTGAGCGCGCCGCTCAAGGACCTGCGCGCCGAGCTGGCCAAGGTCAAGGAAGACTGGTTGGGAGTGATCTTCGTAGGCCCCTGCCTGCGTTGAAAGCTGGTTAAGCAACAGAGGTTGCATCGATAAAAAAGCGGGAGGAGAAAGGCAATGCGATTGATGAAAAGGGCCTTACTGGCCTGGGTGATCCTGGGCCTGGTCTGCGCGCCGGCGGCGCTGGCGGCCACCAAACCCATCGTTCCCGGCCCCGAGTTCCAGGTCTACCGCCTGGGCGAGGTGGTAGTCTCCGGTGACCACCCGGCGGTGGCCAACATCAGCATCACCAGCGATGTCAGCGCCCAGGACATCCAGCAGACCCACAGCCTCACGGTGCCCGAGGCCCTGAGCTACGCCCCCGGCGTCAGCGTCACCAGCGGGCGCAAAAACGAGCCCAGCATCAGCATCCACGGCTTTGATCAGTTCGAGTCCCTGATCCTCATCGACGGCGTGCCCTACTACGAGACCAACTACGGCAAGCTGAACCTGAACCAGCTGCCCACCGAGATGATTGCGCGCATCGACGTGATCAAGGGCGCGCCCTCGGTGCTCTACGGCCCCAACGCCATGGCCGGCGTGATCAACATCATCACCAAGCAGGCCAGCAACCGGCCCACCTTCAGCGCCCTGGCCGAAGTGGGCGAGTACGGCGCCTACCATCTGACCGCGGCCCACGGCAACAGCCTGGGCAAGTTCAAGTACTGGATCAACGCCAACCGCCTGGAGCGCAGCGGCTGGGGCCTGTCTGACGACTTTGCCCCCAAGGCCACCAGCATCATCAACCGCCCGGGCAAGACCACCACGGCGGTGATCCAGGGCGACGGCGAGCGGGTGAACTCCGACACCCGCCAGACCAGCGTCTGGGCCAAGATGGGCTTCGACCTGGCGCCGGAGTCGCAGTACTTCCTGAGCGCCTACTATATGGACTCCTCCTGGGGCTTCCCGGTCAGCACCGTGGAGGAGCGGGTCTTCACCAGCCGCCCGGCCTTCTCCACCTTCGCCCGCATGGACAAGTACGAGGACTGGGGCCTGGACCTGAGCGGCGAGCAGCGCCTGACCAGCAGCTTCAAGCTGCGCGGCAAGCTGTTCTACCACCACCACCTGGACGACTACACCTCCTTCTCGGACCAGACCTACAGCAAGGTCATCGCGGTCAGCCGCTTCGACGACTACTTCGCCGGCGGCGCCCTGTACGGCGACTGGCGGCTGCACAAGCTGGACACCCTGCGCCTGGCGGCCCACTTCCGCCAGGACAGCCACAAGGAGCGCGCCGACGCCTACCTGCCCTTCACCGAGGCCCTGTCCTACACCGGCTCCCTGGCCCTGGAGAACGAGTGGAAGCCCTTCGCCGGCTTCGCCCTGGTGGTGGGCGTCAGCTACGACTGGTTCGACGTGACCAAGGCCCAGAGCAACGTGACCAGCAGCTCGGGCGCCTACCTGCGCACCGACGACCTGACCACCCCGGACACCAAGGACGCCCTCAACCCCATGGCCGGCGCCAGCTACACCTTCGCCGACTCCACCCGGCTGTTCGCCTCGGCGGCCAAGAAAACCCGCTTCCCCACCCTGCAGCAGCTGTTCTCCACCTCCGGCGGCAACACCACCCTGGAGCCCGAGGAGAGCATCAACTACACCCTGGGCGTGTCCCGGCGCTTCTTCGACAACAAGCTCTGGGGCCAGTTCGCGCTGTTCTACCACGACGTCAGCGACCGCATCTCCCGCGACGGACCCCATCTGGACTCGGTGTATTACAACTACGCCAAGATCGCCCTTTACGGCTTCGAGGTCGCCGGCGAGTACACCCCGTGCAAGGACCTGACCCTGCGCGCGGACTACACCTATCTCAAGGCCAAGGACGAGAGCGACGGCCGGGTGACCGACGACGTGCTGCACGCCCCCGAGCACAAGGTGGGCCTGCGCGCGGTCTACACCGTGCCCCAGGTGCGCACCCAGCTGGTCCTGCAGGGCCTGTACCTGGGCGCGCAGTACAGCCAGCTGCCCACCCCCACCAAGCCCACCCTGACTACTCTGGAGACCAGCGGCTACTTCCTGGCCAACTTCAAGCTGGTGCAGCCCCTGGGCAACCACCTGGAGGCCTTCGGCTTCGTGCAGAACATCCTGGACCGGGATTATGAGATGGAAAGCGGCTACCCTGGCATGGGGCGCACTTTCTGGGTCGGGCTGAGAACCATGTTCTAGACACTGCGGCCCTCATCCCCTGGCTGTCCCGCGGTTCGCCGCGGGACAGCATTTTGGGGAGAGGGGCCGAGCGGAAGGCTAGTCCGCGTGCTCGGGGCCGCCGCCGGCCAGCTCGCCCACCAGCTTGCGCCGGTCGTAGGCCTCCATGATGCGTTCGATCAGCTCGTCCAGCTTCACCGGCTTGATCAGGTAGTCGAAGGCCTCCAGGGCCAGGCCCTCCACCCCGGACTCCACCGAGGCGTGGCCGGTGAGCAGGATCACCTCCACGGCAGGGTGGCGCTTTTTTATCTCGCGCAGGGTGTCCAAGCCGTTGAGGCCGGGCATTTTCACGTCCAACACCACCACATCCGCCGGCGCGACGGCCAGGCTTTCCAGGGCGGCCTCGCCGCTGGCGACGCCGGCGGCCTCCATCCCGCGCCGCTGCAGGCGCCGCACCAGGGACTCCAGGAAGTCCCGTTCATCGTCCACGACCAGTACCTTGAACGCGCTCATGCTTCCCTCCCCTGCGCCGCCGGCCCTAGAGGGCCTCCGGCGGCACGTTGGGGACGCGCACCACGAAGGTGGCTCCCCCCTCGTCCGTGGGGCCTTCCAGCTCCAGGCGGCCGCCCAGCCGCTGCATGATGGAGTGGCTGATGGACAGGCCCAGGCCGGTGCCTTGGCCCGGCTGCTTGGTGGTGAAGAAGGGGTCGAAGACCCGCTCGGCCAGCTCCGGGGGCACGCCGGGGCCGCTGTCGTGCACCCGCACCGTCAGCCAGGAGCCCTCGCCGGCGGTGCTCACGCGCACCCGGCCCCCCTGGCCCGCCGCGTCCAGGGCGTTGTCCAGCAGATTCAGGAACACCTGCTGCAACTGGGCCCGGTCGCTCTTGATCAGGGGCAGGCTGGGCTCCAGCTCCAGGTGCACCTTGATGTTCTGGAACAGGGCCTCCTTCTCGATGAAGGAGTAGGACTCCTGCACCACCTCGTTAAGGTCCAAGCTCTCCAGATGGGGCTCCATGCGGCGGGCGAACTTGAGCATGCGGTGGGTGACCCCCCGGGCCCGCTCCACCTGATTCTGGATGCGGGTGAGGTTCTCGCTCACCACCTCGCCCTCGCTCAGCTTGGCCGCCTCGGCCGGCACCAGGATGTCCTGTACCTCCCCGGCCAGCTCGCTGATGGCGGCCAGGGGATTGTTTATCTCGTGGGCCACGCCGGCAGCCATGCGCCCCAGGGAGACCAGGCGGGCCGAGTGGGATAGCTGGGCGTCTATGGCCGCCCGCTCGGCGTCGTTGGCCTGCAACTGGCGGATGAACAGCCGCACCAAAAACAGCACCGCCGCCACCAGGAACAGGCTGGCCAGGCCCAGCACGACCAGCTCGATGTTATGCGCCTGGGTTAAGAGGCCCAGGCCTTCCTTGGGGTCCTGGTCGATGACCAGCAGCCATTTGCCGTGGTCCATCCAGGCCAGGGCGGTGATCACCTGGCGGCCGTCGGCGGTGGTGCGGCTGACCACCGAGCTGCCCGGCGGCACGCTGCGGAGGTTCAGCGGCGCTTTGTCCAGCACCTTGCCGCCGTGGCGGGAGGGGGTCTGCAGCAGGCCCTGGCGGTTGACGATGTAGGCGTCGCCGCTCTTGCCCACCTGGGCGGTGCGCACCACCCGGTTGAACACGTCCGAGTCGATGGTGGCGCGCAGGATCCAGGAGTCGGCGCCGTCGTCGTGCTTGACCGCGATGACGAAGTGGGGCACCTGCCGGTAGCCCAGGAACACGTCGCTGAGGTACACCCCGCGTAGCATCACCTGCTGGAACCAGGGCGCATCGCGGTAGTTCTGCTGCCTGAGCTGGTAAGGCCCCACGTAGGCCCGGTGCTGGCCGCTGGCGTCGATAATGCCCAGGTCCACGAAGCTCCAGGAGCGCCGGTTCATGATCTGCAGCAGGCGGCTGAGCTCCGGCTCGTTGCCCAACTGGTGCAAGCGGGCGGCCGAGGCCAGCACCTCCAAGAGCGCGGTGCGCTCGGCCAAAAACAGCTCGATGGCGCCGGCCCGGTTGGCGGCGCGGATGCGCAGCTCGCCCATGAGGGCCTGGGTGTTGGCGTAGTGGAAGTAATAGTACAGGCCCAGGCCCAGGCCGTTGAGGGGCAGCAGCGCCACCAACAGGGCCACGATGGTCATGCGGCGGGAAAGATTGGCGTAGGGCCGGTTCACGGCTGCTCCCCCTTGTCGCGGTGGACCAGGTTGTAGTTCTTTTCGGCGTAGGCCTGCGCCAGCCACTCCAGCATGGGGCGGCCGTCCATGAGCATGTCCATCTGGCGGGTGAACAGCACCAGACGGCCCAGCTCCTCCAGCACGGCGGCGGTGGCGGCGGCGTCGTACTTCTTCAGGAAGGCGCTCACCAGATCGCCCTTGCGCTCCACAGCGAAGCCCTGCTCGCCCAGCAGCCGCGCGATCAGCTCCGCCCGCAGCGAGCGGCGGTCCTCGCTGGCCGCGCCGCCGTGGAAGCGGAAGCTGACGTAGTTGTCGTTGCGCTCCGGCCCGCAGAAGCTGTCCAGGGCCGTGAAGTGGTAGCCCACCCGGCAGTTGAAGTTCAGGTACTCGGCGCTGAGGATGGCGTAGGCCCGCTGGCCCATGTCCCGCAGGCCGCCGCCGTTGGGGGGCGTGAGCAGGGAGCTGCTGAACACCGAGGCCAGGCCCTTGAGGCTCACCGGCCGGGGCCGATTCCAGTCCACGGCCGGGTCCAGCAGGCCGCGCAGGAAGGCGGCGCCGGGCGCGGAGACCACCTGGGCCGGCGCCAGGCGGGGACCGGCCGCCGGGGCTAGGCCGCCGCCCAGGTCGATGCACCACAGCTCGAAGGGCAGGTGCGCCTCCAGGCGGCGGGCGCCGGCGCCGGGGTCGCGGCCCACCAGGTCGCCCAGGCGGAACATCTCCCGGAAGGACATCTCGTGCACGAAGCGGATGATGTCGTGGAAGCTGGCGCAGCGCTCGGCCTTGAAGTCCGCCGCCTGGGGGTCGGTGAGGTTCAGGCGGGTGATGAGCGGGGCGGCTTGGTGCCAGTAGGGCCGCGGGGCCGGCCGCGGCCGGCAGTAGGCCGCCGAGGGCTCCCCGCCCAGCAGCTCGTCCACCCGGCCGGGGTACACCCGCCGGGCGGTGGCGTCCACGGTGACCACCTGGCCGGGCGCGATGCGGCTGGTAGCCTGGCCCGCGCCCACCAGGGCCGGCACGCCCATCTCCCGGGCCAGGGAGGCCAGGTGCCCGGCCACGCCGCCCACGTCGGTGACCAGGGCCGCCGCCCGGGGCAGGGCCGCAGCCAGGGCCGGCGAGGAGTTCTTGGCCACTAGCACCCCGCCGTCCGGGAAGCGGGCCAGGTCCTGCTCGGAGCGCACCACGAAGGCCGCCCCGGCCCCGGCCCCGGAGCGGGCGGTGCTGCCGCCCTCCAGCAGGGGGGCGATCTGCGGGGCCGGCACCGCGGCCCGCGCGGCCAGCACGTGCAGGGGCCGCGACTGCAGGATGGTCAGGCGGCCGTCGGCGGCCAGGGCCCACTCCACGTCCTGGGGGCAGCCGAAGCGCTCCTCCAGCTCCAGGCCCAGGCGGGCCAGCTCCAGAGCCTGGTCCTCGGCCAGGGGCGGCCGGCCGCGCTGGTCGGCGGCCAGGCCGCGGCGCTCCACCCCGCCCGCGGCCAGGCCCAGGCTCTCGCTCTGGCCGCCGGGCTGGTAGTCCAAGAGCACCGGCGGGTGGCTGCGCTCCAGGCGGTAGAGGTCGGCGTTGAGCGAGCCGTCCACCAGGCCCTGGCCCAGGCCGCGCACAGCGCTGATCAACAGCGGGCCCTTGCCGCCGGCCAGGGGGTCGCTGGTGTACATCACGCCGCTGGCCATGGGTTCC
Organism: Thermodesulfobacteriota bacterium; assembly: GCA_040751985.1. Classification (GTDB taxonomy): domain Bacteria; phylum Desulfobacterota; class Desulfarculia; order Desulfarculales; family Desulfarculaceae; genus Desulfoferula. Next base: position 234,614 of record JBFMFU010000047.1, read on the forward strand.
AGCATGGCCTGCACCAGCACGGCCATCTCCGCGTCCTGGTCCAAGAGCCCCCGCTGCCGGCGGTAGATCACCGCCTCGGGCGAGTACAGGGCGGCCAGCACCGCGCGGTAGGCCAGGGAGGCCTCCTGCGGCGGCACCCCCAGCAGGCTGCGGTAGAGCCCGGCGAAGGAGCTCTGGGTGTCCTCGCCCACGGCGCTGGAGCGCAGCGACAGCAGGCCGCCGGCCCCCTGCCCGGCCAGCGCGTTGCAGGCGGCCGTCAGCTCTTCCTCCAGCTTGGGCGGCAGGGGCGCGGCCTGCAGCTTCTGCTGCAGCAGGCGGCTGAAGGCCTGAATCTCGGCCGGCTCCGGCCCGTCCAGGAGCATCACCGCCTGGCGCAGCTGGGCCCCCAGGCCGCTGTGGTCCATGAAGCGGCGGAAGGCCTCGGTGGTGACCACAAAGCCCGGCGGCACCGGCAGGCCGGCCCGGGACAGCTCGGCCAGGTTGGAGGCCTTGCTGCCGGCCAGGTGGGCCTGGCCCGGCTCCACCTGGGCCAGGGGCAGCAGCAGGGCCCCGCCCCGCTCGCCGTCAGTCTGCAACACTTCGTCTATCTCGCCGCGGATGTGGTTGAACCCCGCCACCAGACCGGCGTAGCGCCCGCCGGAGAGGTTGTTCAGGTGGCGGATCATCTTGTAGACCTTGGCGCTGGCGGCAATGTAGCGGGAGCGCAGGAAGTCCAGGCCCACCTGCCCGCCGTCGGTCAGGTGCTGCTCTAGCTCGGCGATGATGGCCAGCACCTCGTTGTTGGCCCTGAGCAGGTACTTGAACTCCCGGAACCTCAGCTTGAGGTCCCCATAGGACTCCCGCCCCGTCCCGTTGGACGGGCTCAGGCGGCCCAGGAGTTTGCTCAGGCGCTTGACCATGACCCTGCCTACGGCTCCCGCCGGCCCGGGCCCCGTCCCAGGGCGCCGAAGAGGTCCACCGGCCGCCAGGGCTGGCGCCCGGCCTGCTCGGCCGAGACCTTGACCTTGGGGGCCCAGCGCCGGAAGGCCCAGCGGGTGCCCAGCACCGTGGCCGCGGCCGCGGGCAGGAACACCTGCATAAAGCGCCAGGCTATCTCGGCGGGCTCCCGTTGCCCCCACCAGATGGCTAGGCACAGCTCGGCCAGCAGCAGAATGTCCATCACGGCCAGGATGGCGGCGCGGCGAAAATTCATGATCCCTCTCTCTGCCCGCCCCCGCGCCGCGCTGGGCGGCGGGCGCGGGGGACTGGGGTTACTTCTTGCGCAGGTCCTGCTTGGTGATGTTCATGACCTTCAGCGCCACCAGGCGGTCGCCCTTTTCCAGGTAGGACACCCGGATGACGTTGCCCGGCTCAGGGGTCAGGCCCACCTTGGCCTTGGATATGTCGAAGCTGGCCTCGGGGGTCTTGATGAGGTTGAGCTTGGGTTGGTGGTTGGTCAGTTTCAGGGTCTGGCCCCTGTCGCTCACCGCCAGGCAGACGCCCTGGAACACCTTGGAGTCGCGGGCGCCGTCGGTGCAGCCGGCCGCCAGGGCCAGGGCCAGGACCAGCATCGCCAGCAGGCTAATCTTTCTCGTCATGATACACCTCCCGGCCTAGGCCGCCGTGCCGGCGGCGCGCAGGGCCTTCTTCTCGCGCAGCTCGGCTGCGGCGCCCCGGAACATGATCACCATGATGTAGATGCAGATGATGCTGATGGCACCCAGGATGATCACGGTGGCCGCCAGGTCGATGTTGTACTGCTTGAGGATGATGGAAATCATGCAGGCCAGCACCGCGCAGCCGAACATCAGGCGGATGCCGTAACCGCGGGCGTACTTGGTGGCCACGGTGCCGATCTGGGCGCCCACCGCAGCGCCGCAGAGCATCACGAACACCGCCACCAGCTCGATGCGGCCCTTGAGGCTGTAGGTGAAGGCGCCGTACAGGCCGCTGATCATCACCTCGAACAAGTCGGTGCCCACGGCCACGTGGGTGGGGGCGCCGATGAAGTAGATCAGGGCCGGCATGCGCAGCAGGCCGCCGCCGATGCCCAGGAAGCCGGCCAGCACGCCAGTGACGAAGCTGACGATCACCGGCAGCCACATGGAGCAGTAGATGCCCGCCACCCGGAAGTGCATCATGGGCGGAATCTTGATCTTGTGCAGGGCCGGCGCCCAGTTGACGCCGCCGGTGGCCCCGGTGTGGCTGGGATCGTCGCTCTTGTTCTTGCTGCGCACCGCCTTACTGTAGTCGTAGAAGACCATCAGGGCGATCAGGGCCAGGAACACCACGTAGACCCAGCGCACCACCGGGCCGATGCGCCCCACCCGCTCCAGGGCCATGACGATCTGGGCGCCCAGCTCGATGCCGGCCATGGTGCCGATGAGCATGATGAAGCCCAGGCGGTAGTCAACGTTGCCGAATTTGGAGTGGCGCATGGTGGAGATCATGGACTTGCCGGCGATGTGGGCGATGTCCGTGCCGATGGCGAAGGCCATGGGGAAGCCCAGGATGTTCAGGCCCGGCGTAACCATCCAGGCCCCGCCCATGCCGAAGAAGCCGCCGATGACTCCCACCGAATAGCCGATCAAGAGCAGACCCGGCCAGAAGATGTCCACTCCCGCAATGGGCATGTGCATGTATAGCCATTCCATGATTGTCGCTCCTTAGGCGGGGCAGTTAGTGTTCCACGTGGCCGCCGCTTTTGCCCAGGTCCAGGCCGATGCGGCTCATGATCAGGTCCATGAACAGACCCAGGCCCACGCCCAGGGCGGTGGTGAGCACCACGGCCCAGGTGGCGAAGAGCCACATGTTCTGGTTGTAGAGGGTGGCCAGGTACAGGCTGAAGCCGTGCAGGACGCGGGTGTCGGCCACCACCACCAGCTCGCTGGCCTTGCCGCCGGCCGCCCAGGCCCAGCCGGGCAGCAGGCCGGCCAGAGCCGTCAGCGCGCCGCCGGCCGCGAATTTCTTGGTCATAAGCCTTCTCCTGAATGTGCTTTATTCCGCTGTAGGTTTCCCTTGACCCACCACCGCACGGGGCGGTCGGGGCCGTTTTTACTCGGTTTTCAGTTAAACATGGGCCGCAGGCGGGATAAATGAGGGCTAAACCTCATTCGGCATCAGGAAAAGCCCCAAATTAGTGAACAAAGGCGCAAAGACGGGGTTTAGCCAAGGCCTTGCCCCAGGCCACGGCAACCCAGGGAGGAGGCCGAAATTTATCGGAAAAATACTACTGCCGGCCAGATCTGCGCGGCTAGCGGCCCCAGGTGTCCGGGTCCACCAGGCCCGAGGCCACGGCGTACTTGACCAGGCCGATCACGTCGTGGCGGCCCAGCTTGGCCATGATCTTGGCCCGGTGGTTGTCCACGGTCTTGGGGCTCAGGAAGAGCTTCTCGGCGATCTGCTTGTTGGAGTAGCCCTCCACCACCAGGCGCAGGATCTGGCGCTCGCGGTCGGTGAGGGGCTCGCCGGTGGGGCCCATTGGCTCCTGGGGACCGGGCAGCTTGACGAACTCCTCCACGATGTGGGCGGCCACCGGCGAGTCCAGGTAGCTGTCGCCGGCCAGCACCGCCTCCACCGCGTCCAGGAGCTTTTCGCCGGCCGAGTCCTTGAGCACGTAGCCCCGGGCCCCGGCCTTGAGCGCCTCCATGATGAAGGTCTTGCGCGAGTGCACCGACAGGATCACCACTCGGGTCTCGGGCAGCTCCCGGGTCACCTCGCGGGTCACCTCGATGCCGCTCATCTCGGGCATGGTGATGTCGATGACGGCCAGGTCCGGCTTGAGCTTCTTGATAAGGCCCAGGGCCTCCAGGCCGCTGGCCGCCTCGCCCACCACCTCCAGGCGGGGGTTGGCCGCCAGCACCTGCCGGATGCCCTGGCGCATGATGGCGTGGTCGTCGCAGACCACCAGCCTGCGGGTGTCGCTCATGACTGCCCCCGGGGGGAGACCTCGGCCGCCACCACGGTCCCCTCGCTGGATGTGCGTATGGTCAGGCGGCCGCCGATCAGGTGCAGCCGCTCGTGCATGCCCAGCAGGCCCAGGTGGCGGCCGCCGCCCTGGTCCAGGACCTGCTGCACGTCGAAACCCAGGCCGAAGTCGCACACCTCGGCCCGCAGGCGGCCGCCGGCCTGGCTCAGGCTCACCTGGACCCGGAGGCTGCCCGAGTGCTTGATCACGTTGGTCAGGGCCTCCTGCACGAAGCGGAACAGGGTGGTCTTGACCGCCGGGCCCAGGCTGCGGTCGTCCACCTTTTCCAGATGGTGCTCCACCTCCAGCACCCCCTCCTCGTTGAGGCTCTCGCAGAGGTCCTCCAGGGCGGCGGTGAGGCCGAAGTTGTCCAGGATGGCCGGCCGCAGGCGGTAGGCCAGGCTGCGGCTGCGGTCCATCACCTCCTGCACCAGGCGGATCAGGCGGTCCAGCTCCGGGCGCACCGCCGGCTGGTTGCGGGCCACGGTCTGCAGCCCGATCTTCAGGGCCGAAAGCTGCTGGCCCATCTCGTCGTGCAGGTCCAGGGCCAGGCGCTTGCGCTCCTCCTCCTGGGCGTTGATCAGCTGGCCGGAGAGCTCATGCACCCGCTGCTCGGCCAGCACCTGCTGGGTCACGTCGCGGGCCACGCCCCGGCGGCCCAAGTAGCGGCCGCGGGCGTCGCTGACCCCCTGGGAGTGGATGGACAGCCAGCGGGCCTCGCCGTCGGCGGCCTGGTGGCGCAGGGCCAGGATGCTCATGGGCTGGCCGGGGTCGGTGCTGGCCTTGAACTGGTCGTACTTGGCCCGGTCAGTGGGCAGCACGAACTCGCGGTGGCTCCTCTCCAGCATCTGCTCGGGCTCATATCCCAGCACCTTGCTCACCGCCCGGCTGACGAAGGTGAAGCGGTCGGCCTGGTCCACCTCGTAGACGATGTCCGGCAGGTCCTGCACCAGGCTCAGGTAGCGCTGGGTGGACAGCTCCAGGTCCGCGGTGCGCTCGGCCACCAGGGCCTCCAGGTGGCGGGCCTCGCCGTCCAGGTCCACCAGGCGGCGCTCCTGGGCCCGGTAGCGGCTGAACAGCAGGCCGCCCAGGAACAGCAGGCAGCAGAACAACAGGGCCAGCAGCAGCAGGATGCTCTTTAACAGGGCCCCGGTGGGGGCCATGGCCGTCTCGTAGTCGTGCATCACCACCACGGTCCAGCCCCCCCGGGGCACCGCGGCCGTGGCGGCGAAGACCCGCTCCTGGTTGGCCGGCAGCCGCACCAGTCCGGCCCAGTGCCCCACTTTTTCCGGCAGGCGCCGGCGCACCTGCCAGGCCAGGGCGGTCAGGGCCGCGCCGGGCAGCTCGGCCCGGCTGAGGCCGGCGGCCACCAACTGGCCGGCCCGGTCGAACAGAAAGAAGGTGCGGCCCGGCCGGGCCGAGAACTGGCCGAAGAACTCGCGCCAATAGGTGGGAGGCTGGGTGATGCCCAGGTAGGCCTGAGGCCGGCCGCCGGGTCCGGGCACCGGCACCGACAGCACCAGGCAGGGCTCGGTCGCCCCGCAGCACTCCTGCTCCACCCCCGAGACCCAGGGCAGGGGCGGCAGGGGCGGCCGGGCCGGGAGAGGCTGGCCGCCGGCCAGGCGGGGCAGCCGCTCCAGCAGGCGGCCGTCGGGCCCCAGCAAAAACACGGAGCTGACCTGGCGGCCCAGGGCCAGCACCGGCTGCAGGAAGCCCTCCAGCTGCTCGCCCTGGCCCCGCTGCAGGGCCTGCTGCAGGCGGGTGCGGCTGGCGATGACCTCCAGCAGGTTGAGCACCTCTTGCTGCTGCTCGGATATGAAACGGACCACCACCTCGGCTACGATGAGGTTGGCCTGGCGGTTCTCGGCCTGGGCCTGCTCCTGGATGGTGTAGTACACCACCAGGCTGTAGCCCGCCCCCAGCAGGATCACCAGCAACAGCAGCCCGAAGCTGGTCCAGAGGGTGCGGCGCCGGGAGGCGTCTGGTTTGCCGGCCTGCCTGAGCAAGGCATACCTTTCCGGCGGCCACGCGCGGGCGCGTCAGCGGCCGCCGCCCCCAATATATATGAAGCGGCGGCCGGCTCCAACGGCTTTGCGCCGCCCGGCGGTCTCCCTGGAGTGGAGCCGCGCTGGTGTGAGCCGGCCGCCGCGAACCGGGCGGACCGTTTTAGCCGCCCCACCGGGGCGGGTCAGAGCCTTCAGCCGCCAACCGCCGTCGCCGCCAGTCTGCTCCCAGACCGGTTGGGGGCTGGGGGCCCCTGGCGGTTCCTTCAGCGGCTGGCCGCCGCCCCTGCGGGCGCGGCCGGCCGGCCGGGCGCCTCGGTGAACAACAGACGCTTACTGGGGCCGCTGCCGTCCAGGATGTAGACCAGCTCGCCGCTGGGCGTCAGCTCGTCGCGGATCTGCTCCAGCTTGCTGCGGTCCACGTTCTTCATGCGGATGAAGACCTGGCGCCGGCTGGGGGCGGTGCGGTCGCTGGAGGAGAGAATGCTCACCATGCGGCCGCCGTACCTGCGGATCACGTCCGCCACCCGCTTGATGGAGCCGGCCTCGTCGGGCAGGTTGAAGGCGAACTGCACCCCGCCGCTGGTCACGCCGGTGAGGAGCACCAGGGCCCGGAAGATGTCGCTCTGGGTGAGCATGGCCACCACCGCGCCCTCGCGGTTGACCACCGGCAGGCCGGAGATGTTCTTCTCCAGCATGATCTGGGCGGCCTCCTCGATGGTGTCGTCCGGGCCGATAATGGCCGGGGCCTTGGTCATGATCTCCTTGACCTTGACCTTGCCCAGCAGGTAGGCCAGCTCGTGCACCTCCAGGGTGGTGGCGTCCGAGGCCCAAGCCCGCTTCAGGTCCCGGTCGCTGACGATCCCCACCAGCCGCCCCTTCTTGTCTATCACTGGCAGACGGCGGATGGAGTTCTGGCGCATGACCTTGTTGGCCTGGGGCAGGGAGTCGTCGGGCAATATGCTAATGAGACGCGAACTCATCCAATTGGCTACCAGCATGACTATGCCTCCTGTCAGCCCGCGGCCGCGCCGCGACCACGGGCATAATTAACTGCGATGAAGTTCCAGCCTGTCGCCGGCGTAGACCTCGCGCCACTGCGGGCCCAGCAGCCCCTGGGGCCCGCTCTGGTACAGGCGCAGGCGGGCCCAGGGTGGCAGCCCGTGCAGCTCCAGGCGCTGGAAGGCGCCGGCATGGTTCCGGAGCACCACCAGCACCGCGCTCAGGGCCAGGTGATCCAGCTCCTGGGCCCCGCGCAGATCCAGGCGCAGTATCTGCACCCCTTGCGCGCCGCGCAGGGTGCGGTCCAGACCCTCCACCAGGGCCATGGCCTCCAGCCGGCCGCTGACCCTCAGACAAAACTCCGGGCCGCGGGTGCTCGCCTCCAGCTCCAGGCGCGGCGCCAGCCGCGGGGCGCCCGTCCGGCGGCCCAAACGGGTGGCCTGGGACGACGGTTTGCCCTCCGGGGCATAGGCATAGGCCCACAACATGGCATGTCTCCTTCCCGGCAGCTGGCTAGGGGATCAGCCAGACCGCCAACCCCCGGGCCATCTGCAGCACCTTCTGGCTCACCCGCCCCAGGGGAAACTCCTTGGCCTCGGTCACGCCCTTGCGGCCCATGACGATGGTGCCGTAGCCGCCCTTGCGGGCCAGCTCCACGATGGCGCCGCCCCGGCTGGCCGCGTGGTGCAGGGTCTGCACCCGGACCTGCCGGGGGCCGAAGCCGGCTTGCAGCAGACGCTGGCGGGAGCGCTCCAGCATCTTCTCCACGGCGGTCAGGGTCTCGCCCCGGCGCAGCACCGCCTGCTGGCGGGCGTCGCGCACCACGTGCAGCAGGGTCAGGTACAGCGGCTGGCCGGCGCAGAGGCCGGCGGTGTACTCCACCGCGCGCAAGGAGTTGGGCGAGCCGTCCAGGGCCAGCAGCAGGCGGGGGGGCTTGGCGCCCTTGCCCACCACCCACACCGGGCGCTCGCTCAGGCTGTTGATGAGCTTGATGGCCACCGAGCCCAGCACCAGGCCCCGGAAGGCCCCCAGGCCGCGGCGGCCGAAGATCACGGTGTGGTAGGGGCCCTGGGCCTCGGCCAGGATGTCGCTGGCCACGCCGGCGTGGCGCTCGGCCACCTTCACGCTGATCAGCTCCGCGGGGTGGCCGGCCTTGTGCAGCAGGCGTTGGGCCTTGTGCATGAAGGCGTCCATCTCCTGGCTGCGCTGCGCGGCCCAGGCCTTGACCCCTTTGAGGCGGGGGGCCAGGTCCGAGTTGCGTTCCAAGTCCCAGAAGGAGGCGGGCACGGTCTCCAGGACGCTGAACAGCGTCAGCCGCGCCGCCTGGGGCCGCAGGGTGTGGGCCACGTAGTTCACCGTGGCTTGGGCCCGCTCCGAACCGTCCACCGCCAGCAGTATGTTGGGTATGCTCTGGTTCATCGCGATTTCTTCCTCTGTATGTGTAGGACCGCGCCCGCTGGGCGTCGTCATCTGCCTCCCAGGGTATAAAGCGGCCGGGCAAAGATAAATGAGGGGCGGGCCTCAATTGGGCAGGGGAAAACACCCTATTCGGGGGGGAGTATGCCGGCGGGAAAAGGCGCGGCGGGCGGGGGGAGACCCGCCCGCCGCGCTGGGGCGATGAGTTAGCGGGCCGCCGGGCTGGGCTGGCGGCCGCGCTGGCGCAGGCGCCCGCCGATCTCGCGCAGCCGCTCCATGTACAGGTAGAACACCGGGGTGATGAACAGGGTGAGCAGCTGGGAGACCACCAGCCCGCCCACCACGGCCAGCCCCAGGGGGCGGCGGCTCTCGGCCCCGGCGCCCAGGCCCAGGGCGATGGGCAGGGTGCCGAACAGGGCGGCCATGGTGGTCATCATGATGGGCCGGAAGCGCACCAGGCAGCCCTGCATGATGGCCTCGCGGGGGCTCTTGCCCTCCTGCCGCTGGGCCTCCAGGGCGAAATCGATCATCATGATGGCGTTCTTCTTCATGATGCCCACCAGCATGATGATGCCCACGAAGGCGTAGAGGTTCAGCTCCTGGCCGAACAGCCAGAGGGTGATCAGGGCCCCGATGGCCGCGGTGGGCAGGCCCGAGAGGATGGTCAGGGGGTGCAGGAAGCTCTCGTAGAGGATGCCCAGCACCAGGTACATCACCAGCACCGCCATGAGCAATAGTAGCTGCATGCCGGCCAGGGAGCTCTGGAAGGCCTGGGCCACGCCCTGGAAGCTGGTGGCCACCGTGGCGGGCAGGGTCTGCTGGGCCACCTCCCCCACGGCGCTCACCGCCTGGCTCAGGGAGTAGCCGGGGCTCAGGTCAAAGGAGATGGTCACCGCCGGCAGCTGGCCGGAGTGGTTGATGGCCAGGGGGCCCTCCTCCTGGCGGAAGCGGGCCAGGGAGGACAGGGGCACCAGCTTGCCGTTATTGGAGCGCAGGTAGATCAGCGACAGGGCCGCCGGGTCGCGTTGATACTGGGGCAGCAGCTCCAGGATCACCTGGTAGTCGTTGGTGGGGGCGTAGATGGTGGACACCTGCCGCGAGCCGAAGGCGGCATAGAGGGCGTCCTCCACCTGGTGGGCGGTGATGCCCAGGGCGGCGGCCTTGTCCCGCTCGATGTCCACCGTCACCTGCGGGTTATTGAGCTGCATGTCGCTGGTGACATCGGTGATGGCCGGGATGTGCTTCAGGCGCTCCTCCAGCAGGGGCGCCAGACGGTACAGCTCGTCGGTGTTGGGGCTCTGCAGGGTGAACTGGTACAGGCTCTTGGTGAGCTGGCCGCCGATGCGGATGGGTGGCAGCACCTGGGGGAAGGCCCGGATGCCCGGCACCTGGTTGAGCTTGAACCTGAGATCCTGCACGATCTTGAAGGCGTCGTCGCGGCGCTCTTTCATGGGCTTGAGATGCATGAACATGCGGCCGGTGTTGCCCACCAGGTTGGGGCCGCCGGCGCCCACCGCGGACATGAACGAAGTGACGCGCGGGTCGGAGGTCAGGATGGAGGCCAGCCGCCCCTGGTGGCGGACCATGCTCTCGTAGGAGATGCCCTGGGCGGCCTCGGTGAAGACGAAAACGCTGCCGGTGTCGCCGGAGGGGATGAAGCCCTTGGGCATGACCACGAACAGCCAGACCATCACCACGGTCAGGGCGGCCAGCACCAGCATGGTCAGGCGGCGGTGGTCCAGCACGAAGGTCAGCAGCCGCTTGTACACCGCCAGCCCGGCGTCGAACAGGCGCTCGGAGGCCTGGTACAGCCGGCCGTGGCGCTCCCGCTTGGGGTTGCGCAAAAAGCGGCTGCAGAGCATGGGGGTCAGGGTCAGGGAAACCACGCCCGAGACCAAGATGGCCGCGCTGATGGTGACCGCGAACTCGTTCAAGAGGCGGCCCAGCAGCCCGCCCATGAACAGCACCGGGATGAACACCGCCACCAGGGAGATGGTCATAGAGACCACGGTGAAGCCGATCTCCTTGGAGCCCTTGAGGGCCGCCTCCATGACCCCCTCGCCCATCTCCATGTGGCGCACGATGTTTTCGAGCATGACTATGGCGTCGTCCACCACGAAGCCCACCGCCAGAGTCAGGGCCAGCAGGGAAAGGTTGTCCAAGGAGAAGCCCATCAGGTGCATGACCGCGAAGGTGCCCACGATGGAGGTGGGCAGGGCCAGGCTGGTGATGATGGTGGCCGAGAGGTTGCGCAGGAACAAGAACACCACCAGCACCACCAGGCTCACGGCCAGCAGCAGGGTGAACTTGACCTCATTGACCGACTCGCGGATGGAGGCCGAACGGTCGTAGAGCACGTGCAGATGGATGTCGGCCGGCAGAAGGGCCCGGAAGCTGGGCAGCATCTTGCGGATGGCGTCCACCACCTCGATGGTGTTGGTGCCCGGCTGACGCTGGATGGCCAGCACCATGGCGCGGGTGCGGTTGTACCAGGAGGCCAGGCGCTCGTTCTCCACGCTGTCGATCACCCGTCCCAGCTCCTGCAGATAGATGGGCCGCCCGCCGCGGTAGGCCACGATCAGGGGACGGAAGGCGTCGGCGCTGTAGAGCTGGCCGGTGGCCTGCACGGTGAAGGCCCGGTGAGCGCCCTCCAGGGAGCCGGTGGGCAGGTTCACGTTGGCCCGGCCCACGATGCCGGCCACCTCGTCCAGGCCCAGGCCCATGCCGGCCAGCTTCCAGGGGTCCACCTGCACGCGCACCGCGTACTTCTGGCTGCCGTAGACCATGACCTGGGCCACGCCGCTGATCATGGAGATGCGCTGGGCGATGAAGGTGTCGGCGTACTCGTTGACCACGTACAGCGGCACCCGTTCGGAGACCACCGCCAGGTACAGCACCGGCTGGTCGGCCGGGTTCACCTTGCGCAGATAGGGCGTGCTGGGCATGTTGGGGGGCAGGTTGCCGGCCGAGGTGGCGATGGCCGCCTGCACGTCCTGGGCGGCGGCGTCCAGGTTGCGCTCCAGGCTGAACTGCAGGGTGATGCGGGTGTTGCCCTGAGCGCTGGTGGAGGACATGGAGTCCAGGCCGGAGATGGTGCTGAACTGGCGCTCCAGGGTGGTGGCCACCGAGGCGGCCATGGTCTCGGCGCTGGCGCCGGGCAGCTTGGCCGTAACCTGGATGGTGGGGAAGTCCACGTTGGGCAGCTCGGCCACCGGCAGGTGCCGGTAGGCCATGATGCCGAACAGGACCAGCCCCAGCATCACCAGGCTGGTCATCACCGGCCGGCGGATGAACGGCGCTATGAAGTTCATGAACGGGAGCCCTGGGCGGAGGGGTTCGGCTTTATGGTCACCGTGGCGCCGGGCGTCAGGCGCGACTGCCCGTCCACCACCACCTTCTCTCCGGGCTTCAGCCCGCTGGTGATGACCGTCTCGGCGCCCACCCGCGGGCCGAGGCGCACCTCGCGGGCGCTGACCTTGGCGTCAGGCTCCAGCACATAGAGGTAGTGGCCCTTCTGGCCGGTGAGCACCGCCTGGGACGGCACCACCACCTGATCCTTCAACTCGGCCAGCACCAGCGCGGCGCGGGCGAACTGGCCCGGCCACAGGGCCAGGTCCTGGTTAGGGAAGGTGGCCTTGATCTGCACGGTGCCGGTGGCCGAGTCCACCGCGTTGTCCAGGAAGGTCAGCTCGCCGGCCAGCGGCGGCCCCGAGCGGCCGGGCACCTCCACCATCACCCGCACCGCCTGGCGGCGGCGCAGCTCCATGATGCGGCCCAGGTACTGCTCGGGCACCGACATGCTCACATAGATAGGCCGCACCTGGTGGATCACCACCAGGGGCTTGTCGTCGTTGGCCTTGACCAGGTTGCCCTCGTTGAGCAGCAGGTTGCCGGTGACGCCGTCCACCGGGGCCTTGATGGAGCAGTAGCCCAGGTTCAGGCGGGCGTTGTCCACCTCGGCCCTGTCGGCCTCCACCGTGGCCCGGCGCACCAGGGCCTCGGTCTGGTATTGCTCGAACTGGGAGGCGCTAACCGTCTTCTGCTTGGCCAGCTTCTGATAGCGCTTGAGGTCGTCCTCGGCCTTTTTGGCCAGGGCGGTGTCCCGGGCCAGCTTGGCCTCGGCCTCCTTGAGGGCCACCTGATAGGGGCGAGGGTCGATGTCGAACAGGGGCTGCCCCTTGCGCACCATCTCGCCTTCCTTGAAGTGGGCCTTGACCAACTGGCCCATGACCCGGGACTTGACGGAGATGGTGACCAGGGCCTCCACCTTGCCCACCACCCTTAGCTCCTGGGGAACCGTCTTCTGGGCGGCGGCGGCCACGGTCACCGGCACGGCGAAGGCTTTGCGGGCGGCGCGGGAGGGATTGTCCTGGCCGCAGGAGACCAGCAGGGCCGGGGCGACCAGGGTGAGCAGCAGCCAGGGGAACAGGCACCGCCGGGGCAGGCAGGATGAAGCGACCGGGGTGGAAGCGAGCATACCATCCTCCATGTCTTGATCGCGTTATTTTATACCAAAGTAGGGATTTGCGCCGCGGCCGCCAAAAGGTCTGCGGGCCCCGCGGAGGGGCTGCGCTGGCGCGCCGGCCGACCCGGCGCCGGCCGGATGCCCGGCTGTAAAACCGCCAAGACTCCGACTCTGAACGAGTGCCCTCAATGGGGGTGCAGCCGCCTGCTGAATCTCCGCGCCGGGGCCGCCGTTGGCGGCCCCGCACTGTGGTGGGCTAGCGATTGAAGCGGGCCAGGATGCCCTCCAGCACCGAGCCGCCTATGGCGCGGGCCTTTTCGCTGATGGTGTCCAAGTACTCTACATTCCCCCTGGGATCCACGTCGCCCACCTTCAGGCCCTTGCTGACCCGCAGGCCGGGCCGGATGAGCCCCCGCAGGATGCCGTCCAGTTGGGCCACCACCGGACGGCCGTTCACCAGGGCCACGGTCTGGCCGGCCTGGACCGCGTCGCCCAAGTCGCGTTCGGTCTCGAACACGCCGTCGGCCGGGGCGCGCAGCACCCGCTGGTGGGTGTAGCCGGCTAGGTTGCCGGGAACGCCCGTGTTGGCCTCGGGCTGGCCGTCATAGATCAAGCGGCCCAGGTTGTGCCCGCGGTTGGTCTCGATGGCCAGGTCCACCTCCTGGGGCGCCTTGAAGCCCGGACCCAGGCCGATGCACAGCGGCGCCATGCCCCGGCGCGTGCCCGTGTTGCGCTTGGCCAGTATGGCGTCTACGATGACCGCCGGCCGCAGCACGGCTAGGCAGCTCATCTCGGGGTCCACCAGCACCGGCAGCTCGCCTCGCCGCCGAAGCGCCTCGGCCTGACCGGGCTCCTGGATGAGGCGGGCGGTGATTCCCTCCACGGTCTTGGCGCCGTCGTACACCGCCTCGCAGAAGCTCACCGCCCGGCGCACGGCCAGGGGGCGTTGGGTCTCGGTCAGGATAACCCGGAAGCCGGCGCGGGCCAGACGGTGCGCCACCGCGGTGGCCATCTCGCCGGCGCCGCGAATAAGCACCTTCAGGCCGCGCAGCGAGACCGTGGTTTGATCTGCGGGGGCAGCGCCAGGTTGTCCGGCAAAATCCATTATGGATGTCCTCTGATCATGCATTGCACGACAGTAGCAAGTGACGGCGCGACACCGCCGCCCCGGCCGGCCCAAGGAAACCTGGCGGCCTAACCGGGCCCGCCACGGGGCCTAACCCTCCCTAGTGAAGTCAATACCCGCCGCCTCTACCAGGTGGGCAGGGACAATTATAGGCGGCCCGCCCAATTTATTTCCAGCCGCAATCTTCATTTATTATAACTATTGCAGCCCGGTTTAATGGCTATCATTTGAATAGTTTTTCAATGCGTTTCATCACCATAATTAATGTTTCTTTTGCACCAATTCGGACTGGCTTTCGCCTTTCTCGGCTATCAATTTGGCCAGAAACTCCACGATGAATTGATTGTGGGTCTTGAAGGCAGCCTCGGAAGCCAGGGGGTCGCGGGCCTGCAACGCCTCGAAAAGGAGCAGGTGGTGGCCGTAGAGCTGGCTCAGGATGGGCTGGATGCGCACCGCCAGGGGCCGCATCTTGTTCTTGATCATCTCCAGGGTCTCTTTTAGCTGCGGATTGCCGCTGGCCTCATAAACTGCGGCGTGAAAATCATTATCCAGCCGCGTGTAGGCCTTCAGGTCCATCTCCTGCACCACGCTCTCCTGCTTGGCCAGGTTCTTGCCCATTCTGTCCAGGGTGGCCTGGTCTATGCGCGCCGAGGCCAGGCGGGCAGCCAGGCCCTCCAAGACCTCGCGCACCTGGTACAAGTACAGGGTGTCCTGCATGGTCAGCTCGACCATGTACACGCCGCGGTTGGGTATGTTCTGGACCAGGCCCTCCTGCTCCAGCTTGTTGATGGCCTCCCACACCGGGGTGCGGCTGACGCCCAGCTCTTTGCGGAGCTTCTCCACGTTTATGCGCGCGCCCGGCTGGAAGCGGTTCTCGGCAATCATCTCGGTGATGACCTTATAGGCCAGATCGCCCAGCCGTTCCTTTTTAGGTATGGCCAAGGTTACCTCCCGCCGCCCAATGCGCCCTCACCATCGGAGAAAGGACGGGGTGCACCCTGGCCAACACCTGCGCCGCGGCCGCGGCCTCGTCGCCCATGGTCAACTTTCTCATCCTGCAGCCTCCGTACTGACCACCCCCCGCAAGGGCATGCTCCAGCCCACGCTTCTGCATCCCGGCCAGCTCTCTCCATCCTCAAGGCGCGCACCGTCTATCCAAATGACCGCCACGTGGGTTGTCAAAAGCGGCCGGCGCTCTGGGCCAAGTTTTCCCGGGCCCGCAGCGCGGCCCAAGCCTCTCCAGCCCCTGGGTTCATCTCAGTAAACGACTTGCCGCGCCCTTTCTATCGGCCGGGGCGCCTCATTCGGGCCCTGCATTATCGGTAACGCCAGCTCCTACGCCGGCCAATGCGCTCCTCAAGGATGTTGGCACCGTTTTCCTCAACTCTACCGTTATTTTTTTTCATGAACAACGCTAATTTTCACTATAAATACCTTGACGTAATGATTGTCAACTGATATGAAAAATTAGTTGAAATTAATTTAATTGAACTCCGCAAACTCACCGTGTTCAGGAAGTTATTTTGGGCACCATAGCCTTAAAAACCAAAAAAGTATCAACCGCCGTACTGGAAGAAATCCGCCGCATGATCGTCAGCGGCGAGATCAAAGAAGGCGATAAGTTCCCTAACCAAAACGAGTTCGCCGTGCAACTGGGCGTCAGCCGGCCCTCCCTGCGCGAGGCGCTGCACATGCTAAGCCAGATGGGCGCCATCGAGCAGCGCCCCGGCGCCGGCACCATCCTGGTTTCCAGCGCCCCCGCCCTGTTCAGCGCCGACATCCAGGCCCCCCTGGTCTCCAACCGCGAAGCCAGCATGGAGCTGATGCAGGCCCGCCGCATGGTGGAGGTGGGCCTGGCGGGCATGGCCGGCCGGCTGGCCAGCGACGAGGAAATCGCCGAGCTGGGCCGGACGCTGGAGGCCATGGCCAGGGCCCGCGAAAAGGCGGACAAGGCGGCCTTCGCCGAGAACGATCTGTTCTTCCACCATCTGGTGGCCAAGGCCACCCACAACCGCTTCGCCGTGGCCTTGTTCAACAGCTTCAGCCAGGCCATAAGCCAGCTCCTGGACGATTCCTTCCGCCTGATGCCCGCGATCCTGGATGTGGCTTTCTTTGCCCATCAAAAAATTTTCCGGGCCGTCGCCGCCCGGAATCCGGAAGAAGCCAGGCAGGCCATGGACGAGCACCTTCGTGAGGTCGAGACAGCTCTGGCCGCCTATTACCAAGAGCTCGCAGAGAACCCCAAAGCTTGAAACGGGCCTCGGCCCTTCTGGCGTGATCCGGCAGGCTGCACGACCCCGCTGGCGGGCAGGCAGCCTGCCGGTTTTTCTCCTACGGCCAGACTAGGCTCCGGCGGCCGCTTTTTCCTCCAGGGCCCGGAGCACCTTCTCCGGGGTTATGGGTATGTCCAGCCATACCCCGATGGCGTCGTGCACCGCGCTCACCACCGCCGGACCGGGCGGGTTGGCGGTCATCTCGCCGATGCCCTTGGCGCCGAAGGGGCCGTCCTTGGAGGGGCACTCCACCATCTCGGTCTGCAGCTGCGGCACGTCCATGGCCGTGATCAGCATGTACTGGCTGAAGTCCCGCGGCTCGTTCTTGGGGTCGGGGTAGTTGGGGTAGAGGTTCTCCCAGACCGCCCAACTCATGCCCATCACGGCGCCGCCCTCCACCTGGGAGCGGGCCATCTCGGGGTTGATGGCCTTGCCCACGTCGTAGACGCTCTTGCTGTCCAGGATGGCCACCTCGCCGGTGTCGGTGTCCACCTCCACCTCCACCTGCACCGCTGCCCAGGCCACGGTGGCCAGGGGATTGCAGGCGCCGGTCTCGGGGTCGGGGATGGCCTTGGGGCGGCCGTAGCTGGCGGTGCCGATCACGAACTCGTGCTTCTCGTAGAGCCCCTTGGTGGCCACCTCGCCCATGCTCAGCGACTTGTCGGGCTGGTCCTTGACCCGAATCCGGTTGTCGCAGGCCTCCAGCTGATTGGGTTTCACGCCCAGCTCCGGAGCGGCCAGCTCGAACATCACCTGCAGGGCCTTCTGAGCGGCCATGACCACGGCGTTGCCCGCGTAGAAGGTGACGCGGCTGGCGAAGGTGCCGAAGCAGATGGGCGCGGCGTCGGTGTCGTGGTGGAAGTAGCGCACCTTCTCGAAGTCGATGCCCAGCACCTCGGCCACCATCATGGGCAGCACGGTGCCCGAGCCCTGTCCCAGCTCCACCGTGCCCGTGATCAGATCGGCCCCGCCGTCGGGCTTTATCTTGACCACGGCGTTGGTGAAGTCGCCGCCGCCGCCCATGCCGGTGGGGTAGAAGGCCACTGCCAGGCCTTTTCCGCGCTTTTTCATGTTAGGCCTCCCTCGGAGCCGAGTTCATGGCCTTGAACTTGGCGTCCAACGGGTGGTTGGTGATCTCGGCCAGCTTCTGCATGCACTCGATGAGGTACACGCTGTCCATCTTGGTGCGGGTGGCCGTCTGGTCCCCGTTGCGCATGGCGTTGATGAAGCGCAGCTCCCAGGGGTCGATGCCCATCTTCTCGGCGATCTTGTTCATCTGGATCTCGCAGGCATAGGTGCCCGGCGTGACCCCGAAGCCGCGGATGGCGCCGGTGGGCACCCTGTTGGTGTAGACCACCTGGCATTTGACTTGAACGTTGGGCAGATAGTAGGGGCCGGCCACGTAGAAGGCGTGCTTGTCCACCACGTAAGAGCTGAGCCCGGTGTAGGCCCCGGCGTCGTGGCGGGTGAACACCTGGCGGGCCACGATGCGGCCGTCCTTGGTCACGCCGTCCTTGAAGTGCATCAGCCAGGGGCTGTGGCGGGCCGAGTAGAGCTGCTCCTCCTCCCGGGTCCAGCGCCACTTGCAGGGCTTGCCGGTCTTCAGCGCCAGCAGGGCGGCGATGGCGTCCGCGTGCAGCTCGGTCTTGCCGCCGAAGGCCCCGCCCACGTTGCAGCTTATGTAGCGGATGTCGGAAAAGCCCAGGCCGTGGTGGCTGTACTGCTGCCGCGAGGACCAGCGCTCGGATACGTCGTTGCCCTGGCCCAGGATGCGCTGCACCTGCTTGAGCAGGAAGTACAGGCCCTGAGTCACGGTGTAGATGGTGAGCCGCGAGTCCAGAGTAGGCACCGCCAGGCTGACCTGGGGCTCCATGGGCGCGTGCTCCTGGGAGGGGAAGAAGAAGTCGTTCTCGATGATCTCGTCGGCCTGGGCAAAGCCCTTTTCTATGTCGCCGTTGTAGACCAGCCGGTAGGGGCGGTCGCCCACCATCAGGACGTTGCCCTCGGGCCGCACCTTGGGCGCCTCCGGCTTGACGGCCTCGTTGGGGTCGAAGACCGGCGTCTGCTTCTCGATCTCCAGATCGATGAGCGTCAGCGCCTCATTGGCTATCTCCACCGTGTCCGCGGCCACCGCGGCGATGGGCTCGCCCTTGTAGCGCACGTCGCCCTCGGCCAGTACGTGCTGGTCCAGGGTCAGGTAGCCGTAGGTGTTGCAGGGCACGTCCTGCCAGGTGATCACGCCGTGCACGCCGGGCAGCTTCTCGGCCCTGGTCACGTCCAGCTTCTTGATGATTCCCTTGTGCACCGGGCTGCGCAGCGTCTTAACCGCCAGGGTGCCGGGGACGAACACGTCGTCCACGTAAGTGGCCTCGCCGGTGACGTGACCGATCCCGTCGTAGCGCCGCTTGCTGTGGCCCACTACCTTGAGTTCGCTCATTGGTCACCTCCCTGCCCGGACAGGTCCTTGGCCGCCGCCTTCACCGCCTTGACGATGTTCACGTAGCCAGTGCAGCGGCAGAGGTTGCCCGCAAGAGCCTCCTTGATCTCCAGCTCGCTGGGATCAGGGTTTGTGTCCAGCAGCGCCTTGGAAGCCATGATCATGCCCGGGGTGCAGAAACCGCACTGGGAGGCGTAGTTCTCGTAGAACTGCCTCTGCAGCGGGTGCAGGTGCCCCTTGCCGCCCACGCCTTCGATGGTGACCACCTCCGCGCCATTGACGGTCATGGCGTTGGTCAGGCAGGCGCGGCGCAGCTTGCCGTCGATGATCACGTTGCAGGCGCCGCAGTCGCCGGTTTCGCATCCCGCCTTGGGCCCCACCACGAACAGATGTTCGCGCAGCACGGTGAGCAGGCTGGCGGCGGGATCGATCTCCAGGCGGTGCTCCCTTCCGTTGACTTTTATTTCCAGCAAGGCCATAGCGACCTCCTTTAAACCAGTTGTGAGAGAACGCGCCGGACCAGGACGGCCGTGGCCCGCTGGCGATACCAGGCAGTGGCCCGGGCATCGCTGCTGGGGTCGCATTCCGCAATAACCGCGGGGATGAGCTGCTCAATCAGCCCCTGGCTCGGCTTCTGGCCGACCATGATCTTGGCCGCCGCCTGGGAGACGAAGGGGTTGGCCGCCATGCAGCCGATGACCAGGCGCAGGGCCGCGCACTTGCCGCCGGCCAGCCCGGCGCGCAGGGACACCGAGACCACGCTGCGGCTCTCGCCCTTGCGCATGCGCAGCTTTTCCCAGGCCCATTTTTCGTTCGGCCCCAGGGGCGCGATGACGAAGTGCTTGACCACGCCGCCGTGGGCCAGGGTCTCCAGCCTGGGCTTGGCCGCGAACTCGGCCATGTCCATGACCCGCTCCCCCTGGGTGGAGGCCACCACCACCTTGGCGCCCAAGGCGGTGAGCGCGGCCACGCCGTCGGCATAGCGGGCGTTGTTCACCACGTTGCCGCCCAGGGTGGCGGCGTTGCGCACCGCCGGCGAGGCCATTTCGCCGCAGGCCTTGGCCAACAGCGGCAGCTTCTCTTTGATCAGCGGCGAGGCGGCCACCTCGCTGAGCGGGGCGCAGGCCCCCACCAGGATGTCGGCGCCCTCCTGGCGGATGTAGTCCAGGCCCAGTTTGCCCAGGTAGACCAGGGTCTCCTGGCGCTGGCGCCGGTGGCGGTTGAAGCGGACCATGATGTCGGTTCCGCCCGCGATGGCCAGTGGCTTGATGGCCCCGTCGGCCAGCAGCGCGCAGGCCTGCTTCAGGTCAGCCGGGGCATAAAAATTTTGACTAGGCATGGCTTCATTCCTCCATGCTTTATTATTGATGCCCCCTGAGGGAGCGGTTGCTGCCGCGTTTCGCTTTCCTCCGGCCGGGTCCTCAACTCGCCCCGTCTAGGCCCTGGCGCGCCGCCCCACCAGGCGCCGCAGGCCGCCCAGTATGGGCGTTTTGAGGATCACCAGGACCATGACCACGAAAACCATGGTGTCCGAGGCCGACGAGTAGTAGCGCCCGGTCACCGCGATGACCATTCCCAACACAAAGGCCGAAATGAAGGTGCCGTTCAGGTTGCCCATGCCGCCCACGATCACCACCGCGAAGGCCAAGAGCAGGATGTGGAAGCCCATGTAGGGCTCGCTGGTGGTGATGGGCGCGTAGAGCACCCCGCCCAGCACGGCCAGGCCCGAGCCGATGACGTAGGCGATGGAGAAATACTTGTTCACGTCCAGGCCCAGGGCCCGCACCCCGTCGCGGTCCTCCAGGCCGGCGATGATGATCTTGCCGATGACGTGGCGGGTGAAGAAGATGCGCAGGCCGATGAACAGGGCCACGGCGCTCAGGAACACCACCACCCGGTATAGCTGGATGACCACCCCCAGCACCACCACCGGCACCCCGATGGGGTCGCTGACCGGCTGGGGGGCGGTGCCCCAGATGTACTTGATCAGGTCCGCGCCGATCAAGAGCACCGCGTAGGTGGCGATGATAGCGTAGTCCAGGCTCTCGCCGTAGAGGCGGCGGATGATGAAGCGCTCCACCAGATAGGCCACCGGCAGCATGGCCGCGATGGCCAGGGCCAGGGCCAGGGGAAAGATGCGGGCCACCCAGGGCAGGAAGCTGATGAACAGGTACACGCCCAGGGAGTAGACCATGCCGTGGGCGAAGTTGACGATCTGCATGGTGCCGAAGGTGATGGACAGACCGATGGAGAAGATGTAGAGGATGGCCCCGATGGTCAAACCGTATAGGATGGTGTCGATCATGCTTACTTCTGCCGCCTGAGGCTCAGGCCCATGCTCTGGGCGAATTTGGCCAACCGCTCGCGGTTGCGGTTCAGATACAACTGGTAGGCGTAGCCGGTGATGCCCCGCCGGAACCAGAAGACCAGCACCAGCAGCATCAGGCCCAGGATCATCTCCCAGCGGGCGATGGAGGTGGCCAGCAGGTTGCTGATCATCTCGAAGGCCACCGAACCCACGATGGCGCCGTAGAGGTTGCCCGCCCCGCCGATGAGCACCGAGAAGATGATGCGCGTGTTCTCCAGGGGGTTGACATCGCTGGGGGCCACGAAGCCCTTGACCAGGGCGTAGAGCGAGCCGGCGAAGGCGGCCAGGGTGCTGGCGATGACGAAGGTCAGCCACTTGTAGTTGAAGGTGTCGTAGCCCAGGAACTTCACCCGGTCCTCGTTCTCCTTGATGGAGCGGACCACGATGCCGTAGGGCGAGGCGGTCAGGGTCTTGAGCAGCCAGAACACCAGGAGCAGACAGACCAGCATGAAGCCGAAGGCCACCGGCCCGCTGCGGAAATCCAAGAAGCCCAGGGGGTCCACCGAGCTGGGCAGGCCGTCTTCGCCATGGGTGTAGTCCTGCAGGCCGGACAGGGCCAGCCAGTAGCCGATCTGGTTGATGGCCAGGTTCACCAGGGCGAAGGCCGCCCCCGAGGTGCGCACCACCACGAAGCCCACCACCGCCGACAGGGCCGCGCCGCAGACCAGGCCGGCCAGGATGGCCAGGAAGGGGTTGGGCGCCAGGTGCAGCAGGGCCAGGGAGGCCATGTAGGCGCCGATGCCGAAGTAGAGCATGTGGCCGAAGGACAGGTGGCCCATGTAGCCGTAGAGCAGGTCGAAGGACAGCACCAGGATGCACATGACGGTGAAGTCGGTCAGCCAGTACACGGGCGTGAACAGCGACAGGCTCAGGAAGGCGGCCGCGATGATGGCCATGTCCCGGAACACCAGGTACCACGCGCCCGGGTGCACCTGGAAGCTCGGTTGTTCTACGATGAGTTTACGCAACAGGGCCCTCACTTAAGCGCGGACGCTACAGATAGTTCTCCAGCTCGGCGGTGTTTTTTATCTCGGCCGGGTCGCTCAGCTCCCGCTCGATCTTGCCTTCCTTCATGATGTAGATGCGGTCGGCCAGGCGGGAGACAACCGACAGGTTCTGCTCCACGATGATGCTGGAGACCTTCGCCTTCATGCCGCTCAAAATGCGGAAGATGTCCTGGATGACGATGGCCGCCAGGCCCTCGGTAGGCTCGTCGATCAACAGCAGCTTGGGCTCGCCCACCAGGGCCCGCCCGATGAGCAGTATCTCCCGCTGGCCGCCGGAGAGGCCGCCGGCCTTGTTGTTCATGAACTCCTGGAACTTGGGATACAGGCCCACCACCCGCTCCACGGCCTGGGGCAGCGGCTCGCCGGAGGCGTAGGCGGCCAGCTCGATGTTGCCCTTGACGGTCAGGTCGCTGAAGACCTTCTTGTCCTGGGCCACGTAGCGCACGCCCCGGCGGGCCACCTGCTCCGGGGCCAGGGCGCTGATGCTGCGGCGTTCCAGGTCGATCTCGCCCCGGGTGGGCTTCAGAAATCCGGCGATGGTCTTGAGCAGGGTGGTCTTGCCGGCGCCGTTGCGCCCTACCACGAAAACCATCTCGCCCTGCTGGAGCTGGATGGAAACGTCGTGCAGGACCTTGGCGTGGCCGTAGGCAACGTCGATGGAGTTGACTGCTAACACGCGTTGGTATCCCTTCCCCAGTAGCACTCCCGCACATTGGGGTCGCCGAGCACCGCCCCGGGTTCGCCCTCGCAGATCAGGCTGCCCTCGTTCATGACGCTCAGGCGCTCAACCAAATCGGTAATCTTGGAAATCTTGTGTTCAATGATCACCAGGGTGAAGTTGTTTTTTACTTCATGCAGCAGCTGTAGCACCTCGCCGATCTCGTGGTCGCTCAGGCCGGCCAGGGGCTCGTCCAGCAAGAGCAGCTTGGGCTGCAGGGACAGGGCGATGGCGATCTCCAGCATGCGCTTATCGCCGTAGGACAGCTCCGAGGTCAGCGAGGCGGCCTTGTCCTGCAGGCGTACCGTCTCCAGGGCCTGGCGGCAGTCCTCCAGGATGGAGGCCTCGCGGGCGGGCTTGAAGAAGAAGGTGGCCAGGCTGGGTCCCTTGTGCCGGCGCTGGAAGCTGGAGAGCACCAGGTTCTCCCACACGCTCAGGGAGTTGAACACCGAAACCAGCTGAAAGGTGCGGGCCATGCCCATGTCCACCCGCGCGTGCGGCGGCTGGTCGGTCACGTCCTGGCCCAGGAACTCCACGCTGCCGGCGCTGGGCCGGAAATAGCCCGAGAGCAGGTTGAACAGGGTGGTCTTGCCCGAGCCGTTGGGGCCGATGACCCCGGCCACCTGCCCCTCGGGCACCTGGAAGTTCACCCCGTTGACCGCGACCAGACCGCCGAAGCTCTTGCGCAGGTTGCTGGTGGCTATCAGGTTGGGCATATAGCGGGTCTTTTCTATAATTTTACGGGCTTGGCCATCGCGTGCGCCAATTAGGTTGAATCCCGGGAGCCGGAGGGCCCGGCTCCCGGGTAGCACATGCCGGCTTACCAGCCCAGGCTCTTGACCGTGGGCAGGAAAGCGTCGCCAGAGTAAACGTCGATGATCTTGCCGTAGTCCCACTTGTTGGGCCGCTTGTCGGCGGGCAGCCCGGTGATGATCCAGGCGTTGTACTTGTAGCGGGGCCTGCCGTCCACGCGCCACTTGGCCGGACCCTTGGCGGTGACGAAGTTGGGGTTCTTCATCAGGGCCTCGTACATCTTCTTGGGATCCGTGGAGCCAGACAGCTGTATGGCCCGGAGGATCTCCTTGGAGCCGTAGTAGGCGGTCATCACGTAGGGGTCGGGCGGCTCGCCGAACTTGGCCTGGTACTTCTTGGTGAACTCGGCGGTGAGCTTGACCACCTCCTGGTCCGAGAAGCCCTTCATGTCATGGTACCACCAGATCTGGCAGTCCAGACCGGCCAGGACCTCGGGCGGGATGCCCTTGGCCATCAGGGAGATGATCCAGTTGACGAACAGCTTGGTCTTCTTCTTCAGACCCATCTCGCCGGCCTGCTTCAGGGCGGTGATCATGTCATTGCCCCAGTGGCCGAAGCAGATGACATCCGGCTTGAACTCCATGCACTTGATCAGGTAGGGAGTCATGTCCGCCGAACCCACCGGCGACCAGACCACGGTGTACTTGACGTTTTTGTGCTGCTTGAGCACCGCCTCGGCGCCGGCCCAGGCGAACTTGCCGTAGGCGTAGTCGGGCATGAAGAATACGACCCGCTTGGCCTTGAGCTTCTCGATCACGTAGCCGGCCGCGCCGCGGCCCACCATGCCGTTGTCGCCCAACACGGCCAGGGAATAGGGAGCCTTGACCTTCTTCTCGAAGTAGGAGTCCGGCACGCCGTTGGTGGTCATCAGGAAGAAGCCCAGCTTCTTGGCCTCGCCGTTGAGGGCCAGCGAGACGTGGGCGAAGGTGCCGCCTTGGATGATCTTGACGCCCTGGGTCTTGGCCAGCTCGGCCACGCGGCGGATGGCCACGCCGGGCTTGGTCTCGTCGTCGCGCTCGATGACCTCGATCTTCATC
The DNA here is from genome assembly GCA_040751985.1 of Thermodesulfobacteriota bacterium. Lineage (GTDB taxonomy): Bacteria > Desulfobacterota > Desulfarculia > Desulfarculales > Desulfarculaceae > Desulfoferula. Next base: position 259,225 of record JBFMFU010000047.1, read on the forward strand.
ATCTTGCCGCCGACCTTGACGCCGCCGGCAGCATTGGCCTCGGCAAAGGCCATCTTGGCCACCTCAAGCTGTTTGGGGCCCAGCACCGAGCCGGGTCCGGTGATGGAGTACATCACCCCGATCTTGACCGTGTCCGCGGCCAAGACCGAGCCGGCCCCGAAGCCCATCAAGGCGACCAGCAACCCCAAAAACACGATTAAGCATGCGCCCTTACGCATATTCCCTCCCTCTCCTGATTGTTTGCGTTACGGTCTGTCTGGCACTCTCCTTTGGACGGAATCGATCGCTCTCTGAACCCCTTTTAGAGCCTCCGACTCCGCGCGTGGCTTGGCTTGACTTTTAAACGATGCTTAAGTTAATTTTGTTTTATCATTTGCTTAAACTCAAGGTCAAGCCCTTTGTAATCGATTTGGGGCACTGATATAGTCTTCGGCCATAATCAGGAGCGGCGGAGGTTTTTGTAAATGTTTCAATCGCTTAGCTGGAAGACTCCAGAGTGGGTGCATTTCGGGTTCGACACCGCCCGCCTGGTGGGGCCCGAGGCCAAGCGCATGGGCGCGGGCAAGGTGATGCTGCTCTCCGGCCCCAACGTGGCCAAGAGCGGCCTCATGGAGCCCATATTCGCCTCGCTCAGGGAGGCCGGCCTGGCTTACGAGCATTTCGACCGCGTGGAGGAGGAGCCCTCCATCGCCAACTTCTACGACGCCCTGGCCGTGGCCAAGACCGGCGACTTTGAGGTCTACGTGGGCGTGGGCGGCGGCAGCGCCCTGGACATGGCCAAGATGGTGGCCGCCCTGATGGGCAACGATATGAAGCTGGAGGACGCCTTCGGCGTGGACCTGGTGCCCAAGAAGGGCCGGCCCTCCATCATGGTGGTCACCACCGCCGGCACCGGTTCGGAGGCCACCCGCATCTCGGTGTTCACGGACAAAAAGGCCCAGACCAAGCGGGTGGCCAGCTCCTGGAACATCTTGGCCGACGTGGCCATCGTGGACCCCAAGCTCACCGTGAGCATGCCCCGCAAGGTCACCGCCGACACCGGCATCGACGCCTTCATCCACGCCCTGGAGTCCTACATCGCGGTCAAAGCCAACCCCCTCACCGAGGAGTTTTCCCTCAAATCGCTTAGCCTCTGCGTCGACAACCTGGGGCCGGCGGTGGCCAACGGCAAGAACCTGAGCGCGCGCTACAACATGTCCCTGGCCAGCCTCTTGGCGGGCATCACCCTGAACAACGCCGGCGTGGGCGTGCTGCACGCCTTCAGCTTCCCCATCGGCCGGGAGTGCCGGCTCACCCACGGGCCGGCCCTGACCGCGGTGCTGCCGGAGACCATGCGCTTGGTCTCCCTGGCCTGCCCGGACAAGTTCCGCCAGGTGGCCGAGATATTCGGGATCGACACCCAAGGGATGGACCCCTTCGCGGCCTGCGAGGCGGCGGTGGAGGCCATGACCACCCTGATCGATCTCTTGGGCCTGCCCAGCAACCTGACCCAGGCCGGCGCCGACCGCGGCCGCATCGACGACTGGGCCAAGGCCTCCTTTGCCAACCGCCGCCTTCTGGACAACACGCCGCGCGACCTGTCCGAGGAGGACCTGCGCCTGATCCTGGAAAGGTCTTTCTAAATCCCGGCTGCAAAATTTCTGGCCAGCCTCCGGCAGGGGGCTGGCCCACGTTTGGGCGGCAATCATTGTTAAGCCGGGGTTCACGGCCGGCGCGGCCACGGCCGCAGCGCCCCTCATCAAGCTCATGCAGGGCGTGCCGGGTGTGGAGGTGCGGGGGCGGGCCGTGGACCGCTCTTTCTAGGCGGCCGGCTGGCCGGAGCCTGTTATATTTGGGGGCATGAGCCGCATTGGCTGGAGCCACCGCAGATGAAGTTTCACCGGCAGGACCGCTCCCCTGAAAGCGAAGCCGTAGAGTTCCACATGGACCTCTACGAGGGCCTGCCCTGGGCCCAGAAGCCCGCGCCGGAGGAGGCGGGCTGGGGCCGGGGCTGGCGCATCCGCAGCCTGCTGCTGGGCCTCTTGGTGGCCGGCCTGGCCCTGCGCCTGGTGTTCATGGGCCTCAGCCTGGAGCACCTGCCGGTCACCACCGACGAGGCCATCGTGGTGCTGCAGTCCAAGCAGATCGCCGGGGGCGACCGCCCTCTGTTCCTCATGGCCCAGCCCTACCAGCTCCCCCTGGGCGGCTATCTCATGTCCCCGGTGGTGCAGTGGACCCCGCGCACCACCCTGGGGGCCAGGGGCCTGTCCCTGGGCGTGGGCCTGGCCACCTTCCTGGGCCTCTGGCTGCTCATCCTCAGGCTGGCCCCCCCGGCCCAGGCCTGGCCGGCCCTGCTGCTGGTGGCCTTTCCGCCAGCCTATCTCTTGCTCTACCAGGCGGCCTACCCGGTGCCGGCCTACGAGTACATGATGGCCCTGTGGCTGCTGGCGGGCTGGCTGACCTGGCTCATGCGCGGCCGCCGTCTGCTGCCCGCCCTGGGCCTGGCCGCCGCGGTGGGCCTGACCAGCGGCCTGGGGGTGAGCGTGCACATGCTGGGCCTGCCCCTGTGGGCGGCCCTGGCCCTGGCGGCAGTGTTTATGGGCGGCTGGCGGCGGGCGCCGCTGGCGGCGCTGGCCCTGGCCCTGGGCCTGGCCGTGGGGCTGTTGCCCTATCTGCTGGCCCACTGGCAGCACCCCGACGCCTCGGGCACGGTGGCCGGCACCATCCCCCTGGCTCGGGCCTTCCAGCCAGACAAGTTCGCGGGGCTCCACCACGCCCTGGCCGGGGTGCTGGGCGCCTTCAGCCCCACGGTGCCCGACCTTTACGGACTGGTCTCCCTGGCCCAGTGGCCTAGGTTCGTTTTCCCGGCCGGGTTCCTGGTGCTGCTGGTCAGCGCCGGGGCGCTGTGCCTGCGCGGCCTGCGGCGGGGGACCGGCGATGAGTCCTGGTCCAAGACCGTCTTTCTGGCCGCCTACGCCGCCGCGCCTTGGGCAACCGCCTTTGCCTTCCTGGTCAACGAGCGCGCCGACTCCGCGCAGCACCGCTATTTGCTGGCCCTGGCCTGGTGCCTGCCCTTCCTGCTGGTTCCGCTCTGCCTGGCGGCCCGCCGCCGCCTGCGCCTGGTCTGCGGGGTGCTGGCCGCGGCCCTGGCCCTGTTCAACCTGCTCACCGCGGTGCTGCTGATGAACGCCTGGACCAAGCCCGGCTTTGCCGAGCGGGACGGCCAAATGCCCGACCTGGCCCAGGTCCTGGCCTTTATGCGCCAGGAGAAGATCACCCACTGCTTCGCGGCCCACTGGACCTCCTACCGCCTCACCTTTCTCACCGACGAGAAGATTATCTGCAGCCAGCCCTGGAACGAACGCTTCCGCCAATGGCCCATTCCCTACAAGGACCAGGTGGCTCGCGACCCCCGGGCGGCCTATGTGCTGACCTCGCCGGACTCCTTCGACGCCGCCCTATTCGCCCAGGACATGGCCGGCCGGAACATCACCTACCGCCAGACCCAGGCCGGCCGCTACACGGTCTTCGATCGCTTTATCCAGGGAACCAGCCCCAGGGAACGCCGGATCGCACCGGCGCACATCATCCCGGCGGTCAGCCACAATCCGGCCCAGGCCGCCTGGCTCATGGACGGCGACCCCACCACCATGTGGAAGAGCGGCCAGGTGCAGCAAAAGGGCATGTGGCTGGAGCTGCGCCTGCCGCGGCTTCTATACCTGACCCGGCTGACTCTGCACTACCACGACTTCCCCCACGACCGGGCCCAGGCCCTCAAGCTGTCCTTTCGCCAGGACGGCAAGTGGCAAAGCATCAAGGAACATATTCCGGAGCAGCTGCAGGTTTTCGAGTTTCACAACCATTTGCCCCTTTACGGAGAGATGCTGCAGACTATACGCTTTGCACCGGTGGTTACCGACGCCCTGCGCCTGGAAATCGTCTCCCCTCTGCCGGGAAGGTATTGGGGCATAGCCGAGGTGGAGCTGTTCTGCGACACCCGCCTGGGCTGCCCGGAAAGAAAATGAGCTCACTGCACACCAGCGACTTGCACAACCAACCACGCCCGCCGACGACCGCGCCCGCCTCTGAACCAGTGGCGGACGTGGTGGTGCCGGTGCTCAACGAGGTGGAGATGCTGCCCCGCTTCCTGGCACGGGTGGCGGCCCTGAAACTGCCCCTGCGCCTGATCTGCGTGGACAACGGCTCCAGGGACGGCACCCTGGAGCTGCTGCGTGCTCGGCCGGAGATAACCCTGATCGAGCACGGCCGCAACCTGGGCTACGGCCGCTCCCTGGCCGACGGCCTGCTGGCCTCCCGCGCTGAGCGGGTGGTGATCATCGACGCGGACTGCGAGTACCCTCCCGAGGCCATCCCGGTCCTGCTGGCCGGGCTGGAGCGGGCGCCGGTGGTCTACGCCAGCCGCTTCCTGGGCGGCCGGGCCCTGGACATGTCGCCCCTGCGCCAGGCCGGCAACCGGCTGCTGACCGCCATCTTCAACCTGCTCTACGGCCAACGCCTGACCGACCTCTACACGGGCATGAAGGCCCTGCGCCGGGAGGCCTTCCAGGGCCTGGCCTTCCGCTACGGCGGCTTCGAGCACGTGGTGGAGCTGGCCGCGGGCCTGGCCCGGAGGGGGCTGGTGCTAGCCGAGGCGCCGGTGGAATACACCCCCCGGCAGACCGGCCGCTCCAAGATGCGCCATCTGCCCGAGGTGCTCAAGGCCCTGGGGGTTATGCTCAAGCTGCGGGTGGCCGGCCGTGCCTGAGCTGGTGGGGCTGATACCCGCGGCCGGCCGGGGCACCCGGGCCTACCCCTACACCCGCACCATCCCCAAGGGCATGCTCTGGGTCTCGGGCACGCCGCTGCTGGAGCACACCCTGGCCATCCTGCGCGACCAGGTGGGGGTCAGCCGGGTGTTCATCGTGGTGGGCAGCCACGGCCACATCATTCGCGAGCACTTCGGCGACGGCGAGGGCTTCGGGGTGCCCATCAGCTACGTGCAAAACGACCGGGTGGAGCTGGGCCTGGCCCACTCGGTGCGCCTGGCCGGGGCCCACATCACCGGGCCCTTCGTCATGATGCTCTCCGACGAGTACTACCAGGACACCAACCACGCGGATCTAGCCGGCCTGTCCCTGGACGGCGCCCTGGGCTACTGCGGGCTCTTGCCCGGGCAGGAGCCGGAGGTGATCAGCCAGAACTACACGGTGACCCTGGGCCAGGACCGGGTGAGAAGCCTGGTGGAAAAGCCGGCACGGCCCCAGGGCGGCCTCTTGGGCACCGGCACCCTGCTGCTGTCGCCCCAGGTCTTCACGCTGCTGGAGGCGGGCTTCGCCCGGCCCGGCCCGCCGCCGGACTTCATGGGCCTGCTGGGCTGGGCCGTGCAGCAGGGGCAGGTGCTCAGGCCCTTCCTGCTGCGGGGGCTCTACGTCAACGTCAACAACGTGGACAGCCTGAACTGGGCCAACTTCCTGGGCCGCACCAAGCGCTTCGCCGACGCCTCCCTGAGCCTGATCGTGCAGTGCCAGGGCTACCAGAGCGGCCTGCGCCGGGTGGTGAGCGAGTTCCACGCCCAGGAGCGGGTGGACGAGGTGCTGGTGGTGACTCCGCCCGGGCTGGCCGAGCCCCTGTGGCTGGCCGGGCTGCCCAAGGCCCGCTGGCTGCCCTGCCCAGGCGGACGGCTGGGCTTCGGCAGCATGCTGGCCTACGGCATCGAACAGTCGCGGGGGGACCTGCTGGCCATCGTGGAGGGCGACTACTGCTTCCAGCCCACGGACCTGGCCAAGCTCTTGGCCTACATCCCCGACGCGGACCTGGTGCTGGGCACCCGCACCACCCGCCAGCTCATCCAGCAGGGCAGCCGCATGCGCGGCCTGGTGCGCCTGTCCCACATCCTGCTGGCCAAGCTGGTGGAGTTGCTCTGGCTCGGCCACCGGGTGCGTCTGACCGACGCGGGCTGCACCTACCGCTTGCTCTGGCGGCACTGCTATCAGAAGATCAAGGAGCAGGTGCGCAGCGCGGGGCCGGAGTTCGTGCTGGAGATGACCATCGAGACCATGCGCAGCCGCCAGCGCCTGATCGAGGTGCCGGTGAGCTTCCTGCACCCCAACCCCGACCTGGCCGCGCTATACCAGCACCCCAGCACCTTCCTGCGCATGCTGGCCCTGGTGCTGCGCCGCCGCCTGGGCCTGATGTAGCCGCCGGGAGCCGGCGCGGCCGGCGCGCCTCGCTAGGCCTTGGGCGGCATGACCACGGCCTCGCCCGTCAGCACCTCCTGGCCTTTCTGGTTGCGGCAGTTGGTGGCCAGGCGCAGGCGGTTCTTCTCGGCCACGATCTCCACCATCTCCACGCGCACGGTGATCACATCGCCCAGAAACACCGGCTTGAGGAACTTCACGGCCTGGGACAGGTAGATGGTGCCCGAGCCTGGAAACTGGGTGCCCAGCACGCCGGAGATGAAGCCGGCGGTGAGCATGCCCTGGGCCACGCGCTGGCCGAAGATGCTCTCTCTGCCGGCCGCCTCGTCCATGTGGATGGGGTTGTTGTCGCCGGTGGCCCGGGCGAACTCCCGGATGCGCTCGTCGGTCATGGTGAAGCTCTTCTCGAAGCTCTGCCCCGGCTTGATCTCGGCGATGGTCTTGCCTCGGTCCATGCTCACTCCTCGCTGCGAAGGGGGCCCCACTCCACGGCGGCGGCCGCGTAGCTGAAGCCGATGCCCCCGGAGGCCAGCACCACCAGCGCCCCCGGCCGCATTGCCCCGCGGCCCAGGCCCAGCTCCAGGGAGATGAGGGGGTCGTTGCCTCCGTGGTGGCCCCAACTATATAGCGGCTGGGACTGGTTCTCGTCCAGGCCCAACTCGGCCAGCACCCGCCCCCGCAGGGCCGGCGGCAGGTGGCGCAGGGCCAGGTAGTCCAGGGGCCGGCCGTGCAGGTTGCGCCGCACTTCCTCTACCAGGCGGGCCGGGAACTGCTGGGCCAAGTAGGCGGCCAGCACCAACGGCTGCTGCACCTGGAAGAAGCGCAGGGGGCCGTCCAAGTTGTCGGCGGTGAAGGGGATCTCAGTGCCGCCGCCGGGCACGTACACCTCGTCGGCCAGGCCGGGCTCGTTGCTCACGCTGGCCGAAAGCAGCCGGTTGGCCCCGTGCCCCCGCCGGAGCAAAGCCGCCGCCCCCGAGGCCCCGTAGGCCAAGAGAAAGCGGGTGTCGGGGTTGGCCGGGTCCACCAGGTCCTGGTTGCGGGTGCCCCCGGCCAGGAGCACCGTGTCGATGGTGGGATCGCCCAGCATCAGGTCCCTGGCCACGCGCAGGCCCAGGATGGGCGTGATGCCCTGCCCCACCAGGTCGAAGGCCCAGGCCCGCGCGCAGCCGATCTCCTCCTGCAGGCGGATGGAGGCGGTCTGGGCGATGTAGTCCTTGTACTCCTCGCCGGTCCAGATGAGCACGTCCACCGCCTCGGCTGCGGTCTGGCCGCGCTCCAGGGCCTGGCGGGCGGCGGCCGCGGCCATGCCCACCGGCTGCTCTTGGGGCGTGGGCCGGCAGCGGGCCTCTATGCCCAGCTCGGCCAGCTCGGCCAGGCTCAGGCCGGCCCGGCCGGCCAGCTCGGCGGCGTACTCGCGCCCGGCCGGCAGGTGCAGGCCGATGCTCACCAGGCCTATGTGCTCTGCTGCCTTATTCATGTTGCTACCTAGGCGTTGTCCGCGTTGCCGTGCTCCTTCTTGAGGATGAACTTCTGCACCTTGCCCGAGGCCGGGGTGCGCGGGAGCGCCGGCACCACCACTAAATACTTGGGCAGCTTGAAGCGGCCCAGCTTGTCGGCCAGGAAGGCGTTCAACTCCGGCAGCGTCAGGCCCTGATCCGGCCGCAGCTCCACCACCGCCTTGGGCACCTCGCCCCACTTGGGGTCCGGCACCCCGATCACGGCCACGCCGGCCACGGCCGGGTGGGCCTCCACCAGGCGCTCGATCTCGGCCGGGTAGATGTTGGCCCCGCCAGAGATGATCATGTCCTTCTTGCGCCCCACGATGGCGTAGTGGCCATCCAAGTCCACCTTGCCCAGGTCGCCGCTGTGGAACCAGCCATCTTGGATGGCCTCGGCCGTGGCCTGGGGCTTGCGCCAGTAGCCGGCGCACATGCCCGGCCCGCCCAGCAGTATCTCGCCCTCCTGCCCCGGCCCCACCTCGGCGCCCTTCTCGTCCACCAGGCGCACCTCGGTGAGCGGCATCGCCTGGCCGAAGGTGCCGGGCTTGCCGTTGCCCATGAAGTTGTTGGGCCCCATCTCGGTCAGGCCGTAGCCCTCCCAGAGGCGCAGGCCCTTCTCTTCCTGGTAGGCCCGCAGCAGCTCGGCGCCCAGGGCCGCGCCGCCGGAGATCACGAAGCGCAGGCTGGAGAAGTCGGTCTCCGCGAAGCGGGGCGACTCCAGGAGCATCTGGAACATGGTGGGCACCCCGAAGAACACGCTGATGCGCTCACGCTCGATCAGCTCCAGGATCTGCTCGGGCTCGAAGCTCTGCACCAGCACGTTGCGGCCCCGGCAGAGGAACAGGGGCAGGGTGAAGACGTTCCAGCCGGCGGTGTAGAACATGGCCGCGTGCAGGATGGTGCTGTCGGCCGGGCCCAGGTCCCATCCCAGGACGGTGTTGACGGCGTTGGCCATGATCATGCCGTGGGTGAGCACCACGCCCTTGGGCAGGCCGGTGGTGCCCGAGGTGTAGATAATCAGCTGCGGGGCCGCAGGCGCGATGGCCACCTCGGGCGGCGGCTGGTCGGAGAGTGTGCCCCAGAGCCGGGGCAGGGCCGGGCCCAGGGAGGCGTCGTCGTCGAAGCAGACCAGGTGCTTGAGCCCCGGCCGGCCCGCGAAGCCGGCGGCCTGGGCCGCGTGCTGGCGGTCGAAGAACAGGGCCTTGGGCTCGGCGTCCTCCAGGTAGTAGAGGAACTCGCCCGCCGCCAGGCGGAAATTAAGAGGCACCAGGATGGCCCCCAGACGGCTGAGAGCGAAGAACAGCACGATGTACTCGGCCCGGTTGAAGGACAGGCAGGCCACCCGGTCGCCCGGGGCCACGCCCAGCTCCCCGCGCAGATAGTTGGCCAGGCGGTATATGTCCGCGGCCAACTGGCCGTAGGTGTAGCGCCGGCCGGTTATGGCGTCGGTGAGGGCCTCCTCTTGCGGCCGGGCCCGGCCCCAGCGTCCGATCCAGTCGCCGTAGATCACGCCGCTCGCCTCCCTCGGCCGGCCGCCCGTCGGGGCCCCCAGCGCATGACCAGGGCGTCCCAGGCGTAGCCGATGCCGGCGGAGATCATCAACACGATGTCGCCGTCCTTGAGCCGGCCCTCCTCCAGGGCCAGCTCCAGGGAAAGTATCTGGTCGTTCTGGCCGTGGTGGCCGAACTCGGCCAGGTAGCGGGTCTGCTCCGGCTGCAGGCCCAGCTGCTCCATGAGGTAGTCGTGGGCGCTGCGCTTGACCAACAGGGTGGCCAGGTAGTCCACGTCGGCGCGGGTGCAGCCGGCCTTGGCCAGGGCCTGGTCGATGCACCTCAGCCAGTTGCTCAGGCTGAGCTTCTCCAGGCGCTGTTTCATGCCCTCGGGGTCGCGCACGTCCAGGTAGTTCTGCTGGCTGGCCAGGCCCTGGGCGGTCAGCGGCGCGGCCGAGCCGCCCTGGGGCACGTATACGTCCCAGGCAAAGGAGCCGTCGCTGAGGAAGTGGCCGGAGAGTATCTCGTTGACCGGGCAGCCCCGCTGCACCACGCAGGCCACCCCGCCCGCGGCCAGGTAGTACATCCAGCGCACCCGCGGGTTGGGGTAGTGGATCAGGTCCGCGTTGCGGTAGCCCGAGGCGATGAGCACGTTGTTGATGCCCTCGTCGGCGCGGATCATGTCCTGGGCCAGCTTCAGGGCCACCAGGGTGGTGCCGCAGCGCTGCTGCATGTCAAAGGACCAGGCCCGGTTCAGGCCCAGCTCCTTCTGGATCTTGGGCCCCACCGGCCAGTTGCGGTACTCCTTGATCTCCTCGCCGGACCAGATGACCAGGTCGATGTCCTTGGGCTCCAGGCGCGAGTAGTACAGGGCCTTGCGCGCCGCCTTGAGGCCCATGGCCACGGTGCCGTCGCCGGGGCCGGGCACGTTCTTCTGGTACCAGCCCAGCTTGGTGCGGATGATCTCGGCCGGGGTGTCGCACTGGGAGGCGATGTAGTCGGCGTCGTGGGTGGCGCGGGGGATGTAGGCCGCGAAGCTCAGGATGCCGGCGCTGGCATTCGGGTCGGGCATGGCTCACTCCGAGGACCGGGCCCGCCGGCGGGCGGCGATGTCGCGCGCGGTGCCCACCAGGCCCTTGGGGAAGAAGATGACCACCAGGATGAACAGCACCCCGAAGTAGAGAATCCAGCGGTCGGCCAGGCGCTGCAGGATCAGCAGGTCCGGCAGGAAGGTCTTGACCGCGCGCAGGCCGTCGGCCAGCCAGGACTCGGCGATGAGGATGAAGGCCGCGCCCACGATGGAGCCGTAGAGGGTGCCCATGCCGCCGATGATGAGCATCAAGAGGATGTTTAGCATGATGGCCGTGGACATCACCGACTCCGGCCCCACGAAGCGCACCCACAGGGCGTAGAGCACCCCGCAGAGGCTGGCCACCACCGCGCCGAAGACGTTGGCCAGGATCTGGTAGTTGAAGGTCTGGTAACCCAGGGCGGTGGCCCGCTGCTCGTTGTCGCGGATGGACTTGAGCACCCGCCCGGCCGGCGAGCGCACGAAGCGCACCAGCCCCACGAACAACAGCGCCGCCGCGGCCAGCACCAGGAAGTAGGAGAGCAGGCGGCCGTTGATGGTCAGGCCCCAGAGCTTGCCCCCGGACCAGCCCACGTCCAGCCAGCCGGGCAGCTTGAAGGACACGCCGTCCTCGCCGCGGGTCAGGCTGTGCCACTGGATGCTCAGGATGTCGGCGAACTGGGCCAGGGCCAAGGTCATAACCACGAAGAACAGGGCCTTGAGGCGCAGGGAGAAGAAGGCCACCACCAGCGAGACCAGCACCGCCAGGCCCACGGCCACCAGGGCCGCCAGCGGCAGATGGTGCCAGGCCGGCGCGCCGGCGTGGTGGACGATCAGGGCCAGGGAGTAGGCCCCCAGGCCGAAGAACATGGCGTGGGCCAGGGAGAAGATGCCGGTGTAGCCCAACAGCAGGTCGTAGGAGGCCACCAGCACCGCGAAGATCATCACCTTGGCCGCCACGTCCATGACCCGGAAGGAGGAGATGAACCAGGGCTCCAGGGCCAAGAGCACCAGCAAGGCGATCTGCAGCCAGAGGCCGGGGCGGGTGAAGCGGCCGGCGGCCTCCTGGGCGCGCTGGGCCTGCACCGGGGTCAGGGGATGGTCCGCCATGACGCTAGCTCCGGCCCATCAGGCCGCTGGGCCTGAGCAAGAGGATCACCGCCATGATCATGATGTTCACTCCCAGGGCCAGGGTGGGCACCGAGTAGGCCACGTAGTTGAAGGCCAGGCCCACCATCAGCGAGGCCAGGAAGCAGCCGGTCACCGAGCCCATGCCGCCGATCACCACCACGATCAGGGCGAAGATGAGGTTGCTCTCGCCCATGTCCGGGCGTATCTCGCGGGTGTAGATGGACCACATGGTGCCGCCCATGGCCGCCAGGGCCGCGCCGGCGGCGAAGACGTAGGTGAAGATGCGGCGGATGTTGTGGCCCAGGGCCTGCACCATGTCCCGGTTCTCCACCCCGCCGCGCACGATGATGCCCAGCTTGGTGCGCTGCAGCACGTAGTGCATGGCCAGGAACACCCCGCCGCCCACCAGGATGGCGGCCAGGCGGAACTTCTCGATGACCACGTTCCACAGGTCCACGCTGCCAGTGAAGGCCGCCGGCGTGAGCACCACCTCGTCGTTGGGCCCCCAGCAGATGCTGATGATCTCGGCCATGACCAGGGCCGCGCCCATGGTGATCAGAATCTGCTTGAGATGGCTGCCGTAGGTGCGCCGGATGACCAGCCACTCCAGGAGCACCCCCAGCACCCAGCCCACGGCCAGGGCCAGCAGCAGGCAGATGAGCACGCTGCCTATGCTCTGGCCCAGGGTGCCGGTCTCCACCCAGCCCAGCCGGTTGAGTAGTCCCAGCACCGTGAAGCCGGTGTAGGCCCCCCAGGCAAAGAAGGCGCCGTGGGCCAGGTTGATCACGTCCATCAGGCCCAGGATGATGGTGAAGCCCGAGGCGGTGAGGAACAAGAGCATGCCCATGGTCACCCCGGCCACGGTCAGCACCAGGTAGGTGGTCAGGTTGATCCACAGCAGGGGCAGCAGCCAGATGCCGATGCCCACCACCCAGCCGGCCCACTTCTTGAAGTCGGCGGCGGGGCTGGCGGCGGCGGTTTGCGCGGCGGAGTTCATCTCATCCCCTCAGGCGATGCCCAGGTACTTCTGTTTGAGCTGGTGGTCCTGGGCCAGCTCCTCCATCCGGCCCTGGTGGGCCACCACCCCGTCGTCCAGGATGTAGTAGTCGCCGCCCACCTTGCTGGCCATGTGGAAGTTCTGCTCCACCAGCACGATGGTGGTGTGGCTCTTGATCTGGTTCAGGGCCTCGGCCAACTGGTCCACCAGGATGGGGGCCAGGCCCTTGGAGGGCTCGTCGATGAGTAGCAGCCGGTGGTCGTTGACCATGGTGCGGCCGATGGCCAGCATCTGCTTCTGGCCGCCGGAGAGCACCCCGGCCTTGGACTTCCAGAACTTCTTGAGATCCGGGAACAGGGCGAAGACCCGCTCCTGGCGGGCGTAGCTGCCCTCGTCTTCGTGCAGCATGGCCAGGCGGAAGTTCTCCTCCACGGTCAGGGTGTAGAGCACCGCCTGGTCCTCGGGCACGAAGCCGATGCCGGCCCGGGCGATCTCGAAGGGCCGCGCCCGGCTGATGTCGCGCTCGCCCAGGACGATGTGCCCGGAGCGGGCCGGGGTCATGCCCATCACGGTGCGCAGGGTGGTGGACTTGCCGGCGCCGTTGCGGCCCAGCAGCACCAGGGCCTGGCCCTCGGGCACCTGCAGGCTGACCCCTTGCAGGATGTGGTGCTGGCCGATGAAGGTGTGCACCTGGTGCAGGGAGAGGATGAACTCAGGCATCTTTGGCCCCCCCGCCCAGATAGGCCTCCAGCACCTCCGGGTTGCAGCTGACCACCTCCGGCGCGTCGTCGCAGATCAGGCGGCCCTCCTTGAGCACCGCGATGGAGTCCGACAGGCTCATGATCATGTCGAACTTGTGCTCCACCAAGAGGATGGTGCGCTGGCCGCTTTCCTTGATGCCCCGGATCAGCTCCAGGATGGCCGGCACCTCCTCCAGGCTCATGCCCGCGGTGGGCTCGTCTAGCAGCAGCAGCTCGGGGTCCAGGGCCAGCAGGATGGCGATCTCCAGCTTGCGCTGCTCGCCGTGGGTCAGGGTGGAGGCCACGGCGCTCCAGCGGCTGTCCATCAGCACTCGCTGCAGCAGCTCGTACGCGCGGTCCTCCAGCTCCGGGTAGGCGCGGTAGTTGCGCCAGAACACGTAGCTGACCCCGGCCCGGGACTGCAGGGCCAGGCGCACGTTCTCCAGCACCGTGAGGTTGGGGAAGATGTTGGTCAGCTGGAAGGAGCGGCCGATGCCCAGGTGGGTGCGCTCGGCGGCGCCCGTGCCGGTGATGTCGCGGCCCTTGAAGAAGATGTGTCCGCTGGTGGGGCGGTACTGGCCGCTGAGCAGGTTGAACAGGGTGGTCTTGCCCGCGCCGTTGGGTCCGATGATGGACTTGAGGGTGAAGGGCTCCACCGCCAGGCTCACCTGGTTCACGGCCACGTTGCCGCCGAAGCGGATGGTCAGCTCCTGGCTGCGTATCAAGGGTTCGGCCAAGGGGCTCCTCCCGGCCTGGTGAGCGCGGCGGGCGCCGGAGCGCCCGCCGCGCTGGGGCTCAGGTTAGCGCTTGTTGCGGATCGGTATCTTCATGTCCTTCCAGGTGAGCTCCTTGGTGAGCTGGGGAATGGCCCAGGCCACCTTGGGGTCCACCACGATCTTGAAGGCGAACATGGACTGCAGGGCCTGGTGATCCTCGGCGCGGAAGACCATCTCGCCCTTGGGGGTCTGGAAGTGCATGCCCTCCATGACCTTGATCAGCTTCTCGGTGTCGGTGCCGCCGGCCTTGGTGATGGCCGTGGCCACGGCCATGGCCGCCGCGAAGCCGCCGCAGGTGAAGAAGTCGGGCGGCATGCCCTTGAAGCGCTTCTTGTGCTCCTTGACGAACCAGTCGTTGATCTCGTTCTTGGGGTTCTCGTAGTAGTAATAGCCGGCGCCCTCCATGCCCACCAGGGGCTTGTAGAGCTTAAGGGCGTCCAGGATGTTGCCGCCGGAGGTCAGCTTGATGCCGTACTTCTGGGTGATCTTCATGTCGGTCAGCTTGCCCAGGGGGTTGCCCTTGCCAGCCCAGATCACGAACAGGTACTTGGTGGCCTTAGGGAACTTCTTCATGGCCGCGATGATGCGCTGGGCCGGGGCCGTGAAGTCGGTGGTGTTCAGGGGCATGTATTCCTCGGCCACGATCTTGGCGCCCAGGCTCAGGGCGGCCTCCTTGTAGGCGGCCACGCCGTCGCGGCCGAAGGAGTAGTCCTGGGCCAGGGTGGCGATAACCACCCCGGGCTTGGCCACGGCCGCGGCGTTAGATACGGCGTCCTGGGAGGAGTTGCGGCCGGTGCGGAAGATGTAGCGGTTCCAGCCGCTGCCGGTAATGGAGTCGGCCACCGCCGGCTCCACGATCAGGATCTTCTTGAACTCCTTGGCCACCGGCAGCATGGCCATGGCCACCGCCGAGGACACGCCGCCCACGGCCAGGTCCACCTTGTCGTCCTTGTAGGCCTCGGTTAAGAGCTGCTTGCCCAGGTCCGGCTTCAGGTGCGTGTCCTTGATGATGATCACGACGGGCCGGCCCAGCAGCTTCATGGTGCCCTTGGTGGCGTACTCCAGGCCCATCTTGAAGCCGGTGATGGACTGGCGGGTGTAGGCCTCAAAGGGGCCGGTGACGCCCACCACCTGGGCGATCTTGATGGGCTGGGCGGCCAGGACCGCGGGCGCGGCCAAAACCAAGGCCATGGCGACCAGGATCAGGATTCTCCCCGTTTTCCTGAAACTCATGGTCTGTCTCCTTTCCCTCCCCAGGCGCTCGCCTGGCTGTTTTCGCCGCCGGTTGTCGGCGCCGGCGGCAGTTTGTATTGGCTAGGAGTATTTCTCCCGTAACTGGTTCTTGAGCACCTTGCCGGCCGCGTTGCGCGGCAGGGCGGGCACGAACACCACCTTCTTGGGGATCTTGTACTTGGCCAGCCGGCCCTTCAGGAAGGCCAGCAGCTCCGCGGCGGCCAGCTCCCGGCCGGCCTTGAGCGCCACCACCGCGCAGCCCACCTCGCCCCACTTGGGGTCGGGCAGGCCGATCACCGCCGCCTCGGAGACCGGCTCCATCTCGAAGATGGCGTTTTCCACCTCGGCCGGGTAAACGTTCTCGCCGCCGGAGATGAACATGTCCTTCTTGCGGTCCACGATGTACAGGAAGCCCTCGGCGTCCAGGCGGGCCAGGTCGCCGGTGTGGAACCAGCCGTCGCTGAAGGCCTCCTCATTGGCCTGGGGCCGGTTCCAGTAGCCCTGCATGACGTTGGGGCCCTGCACCAGCAGCTCGCCCACCTGGTCCGGCGGCAGCGTGCGGCCGTCGGGGCCGGCGATGCGCACCTGCAGGTGGAACATGGGGCGGCCCACCGAGCCCTTCTTGGCCAGGGCCCACTCGCGGTCCAGGGTGGAGATGGAGGGCGCGGCCTCGCTCATGCCGAAGCCCTGCTGCAGGGTGATGCCCTGGGCCTGGTACTGGTCCACCAGGCTCACCGGCAGGGGCGCGCCGCCGCTCATCCACACCCGCAGCTTGTCGAAGGCCTTGGCGTCGAAGGCCGGCGACTGCAGCAGGAACACGTGTATGGCCGGCACCACCAGGCTCAGGGTCACGCCCTCGTCCCGGAGCAGGCGGATGGTCTGGGCCGGGTCGAAGCTGCGTTGGATGATCACCGTGCCGCCCACGTAGAGCATGGGCAGGGTGAACAGGCCGATGCCGCCGATGTGGAACATGGGCAGCACCACCAGGTTGCGGTCGGCGGAGGTGAACTCCAGGTCCACCTGCAGATTGACAGCGTTCCACAGGCAGTTGGCCTGGCTGAGCACCGCGCCCTTGGGCTTGCCGGTGGTGCCGGCGGTGTACATGATGATGAAGGGCGCCTGTATCTCCACCGGCGGATCCAGCACCGGCTCCTGGGGCGGCTGCGCGGCCAGCAGGGCCTCGTAGGTCTCGGCCCCCAGCCGGGGCTCGCTTCCCAGAGCCACCAGGTTGACGAAGCGCACCTGTTGCATCACGCCCTGGGCCAGCTCGGCCAGCTCGGGTTCGAAGACCAGCGAGGCGGTGCCGCTGTCCTGGAGCTGGAAGACCAGCTCCCGGGCGGTGAGCCGCCAATTAAGGGGCACCAGGATCAGGCCCAGCTTGGCGCAGGCCATGATCACTTCCAGGCACTCCAGGCCGTTGTAGAGCAGCATGGCCAGGCGGTCGCCCTGGCTGAGACCCTTGGCCTGCAGGGCCCGGGCCAGGCGGTTCACGCGGTGGTTGAGCTGACAATAGGTCAGGCGGCGGTTGCCGTCCACCACCGCCTCTTTGTCCGGGTGGGTCTGCTCCCGCCTGGTCAGCCAATAGCCGATGCCCTGCAAAGCCGTCTCCTCCCCGTACCTCAGGCGTAAAGCTTTTTCATCACCCCGGCCATGTTCTGGGCGAAGTTGGTCACGTGCAGCATGCCCTCGGCGTCCTTGTCCGCGTCGCGGGCCCCGCCGGCGCCGGCGGTGCCCACGGTCCAGTAGCTGGAGCCGGGCACGGTGATGCCATTGATGAAGAACCAGAGCAATAGCTGCGAGAAGGCCAAGTTGTGGCCGGCGCGGCGGGCCACGGTGATGGGGCCGCCCACTTTGTCCTTGAGGAACTTGCCGTTCCAGTGGGCCACAAAGGTGGCCCGGGCCAACAGGGCCATCATCTGGGGCACCACCGAGGACAGGTACACCGGCGAGCCCAGGATGATGCCCTGGGCGTCCTTCATCTTGGCCAGGATCTCGGCGAAGTCGTCGTCTTGCTGGGCGCAGGCGGGCTGCTCCTGGCACTTGTAGCAGCCCAGGCAGGGGTTGATCTTCTTGCCGCGCAGGGAGATCAGCTCCGTGGTGAGCCCCTGGCCGGCCAGCACCTCCAGGGCGGTCTGCATGTAGCGCAGGGTGTTGGAGTCCGGGCGCAGGCTGCCGGCGATGCCGATGACCTTCACGGCTCTCTCCTAATCCAAGAAGCCCGCGGGCAGCTTGGCGGTGGTCTTGAGCAGGCCTTCTTTGAGCTGGCGCCGCATCAGCTCCACGAAAAAGCCCTGCTCGAAGCAGCGGGCGAACTCGGCGCTCTCGGCCATCTGGCCCTGCTCCAGGCCGCCGCGCTGGCTGGCGCGCAGGGCGGCCTTGGCATGGCTCAGGGCGTGCTGCGGCTGGCGCAGCACCTCGGCCAACAGTTCCCGGGCCGCTTCTTTCAATTGGCCGGGGGGCGCGCAGCGGTTGACCAGGCCCATGGCCGCGGCCTGGGGCCCCTTGTACAGCCGGCCGCTGAGGACCATCTCCATGGCCAGGCCCAGGCCCACCAGGCGGGGCAGGCGCTGGGTGCCGCCGCCGCCGGGGATGATGCCCACCTTGGTCTCGGGCAGGCCGATGCGGGCCTCGGGCGCGGCCACGCGCAGGTCGCAGGCCAGGGCGAATTCGTAGCCGCCGCCGAAGCACAGGCCGTTGATGGCCGCCAAGAGAATCAGGGGGCTGGCCTCCAGGCGCTCGCACAGGGCCTGCACCCTCCGGGAGAAGGCCTGGGCCTCATGCGGGCTGCACTGTATCATCTCGATGCCGTCGGCCCCGCCGATGAAGTACTCCTGGCCGGCGCCGGTGAAGACCACCGCGCGCAGCCCCGCGGCCTCCATCTGCTCCAGGGCCAGGTGCAGCTCGGCCATCAGGGGCGTGTTCAGGGAGTTGCGGTCGCCGGGGCGGTTGATGCTCACCCAGCCGATCTCCGCCTCGCTCTCTACGATCAGGTGCCTGTATTCCGGGGCCATGCTCGCCTCGCGTTTTCTAGCCCGGACATTTCATGAAGGCCGGGCGTCCGGCTTCGCCAGCCCCCGGCATACTGTGTTGCCGGCTTCGCTCGCGCCTCGATGTAGCTTCGGCTACACCTGCGGCGCTCGCTCGCCGGACGCCTTGTCTGCCGGCGGCTGGCTGTGCCGGGCCAGGGGGCAAACTGTACCCGGCCGATTGCAATGACTTTCCCCAACCACCGCGTAAATAAAGTCTAAACAACAAATACCGCCCAACCCTCATGAAATATCCGGGCTAGATCACCAGCCCGCCGTTGGGGCTGAGCACCTGTCCGGTGATGAAGTCGGCCTCGGCCGAGGCCAAAAAGGCCACCAGCCCGGCCACCTCCTGGGGCAGGCCCAGCCGGCGCAGGGGCGTCTTCTTGACGATGCGCTCGGCAAAGCCCGCCGGCAGTCCGGCCAGCATGGACGTCTCCACGTAGCCGGGGGCCACCACGTTGACCCGGATGTTGTGCCGGGCCGCCTCCACGGCCAGGCTGCGGGCCAGCAGGTTCACCCCGCCCTTGGCCGCGGAGTAGGCCACGGCGCCGGGGCTGGGGGTCAGGGAGGCCACCGAGGAGAACAGCACGATGCGGCCGCCGCCGCCCGCGGCCATCAACCGCACCGCCTCCCGGGCGCAGTAGAAGGCGCCGTCCAGGTTCACGGCCATCAGGCGCCGCCACTGCTGGTCGCCGATGTCTTCGATGAAGGCGGTGTCCCCCAGTATGGCCGCGGTGTGCACCAGCATGTCAAGGCCGCCCAGGGAGGCGCGCGTAGCATTGAACAGGGCCTTCACCGACGCCGGGTCGGCCACGTCCACGGCCAGGGCCGCGGCCCCCGGGCCCATCTCCGCCGCCGCGGCCTGGGCGGCGGCCAGGTCCAGGTCCGCCACCAGCACCCGGGCCCCGCCGGCGGCCAGGCGCAGGGCCGCGGCCCGGCCCATGCCCGAGCCGCCGCCGGTGACCAGCACCCGCTCGATGGCCTGCGTGTGCACCTGGCTAATACCTCCCCGTTGACTAGATTATGATAGGTGAACCACCTGTCAGAAAATCATGCTTCGGCCGCGGCTCTCCTGTCAAGGGCAAATATGGACCCCGGCCCATTTTGGGTCATTTAAGGCTTTACTTATTGATATAGCTTTGTTTTCAGGAAACAGGCCCGGCCGGGTCCAGGCCGTGCAGCACAAACTCCACCGCCTCGGCCAGCAGCGGCGCCGGCACCTCGGCATAGGGCGAAGAGTTCCAGATGAGCCACTTGAGGCCGATCATGTGGTTGAAGCCCATGAGCGAGCGCACCACGAAGGAGGCGGGCAGATCGCGCAGTTGCCCCTGGGCCACGCCGCGTCGCACGTAGTCCAGGTAGTTGTTGGCCATGCGGCTGTAGTACATCTTGGCCGCCTGGGGGCTGATGGCCTCGGACTCGGCCACCACCCGGTACAGCTCGCGGTGGTGGCGGATGAAGCGGTAGAAGGCCAGCATACCCTCGCGCTCGGCGTCGCGGCGGTCGCGCAGGCCCTGGGTGGCCCGGCGCAGCTCTTGGCGCAGGGAGCTGCTCTGGAAGGCGATGACCCCCTCCAGCAGCTCCAGCTTGCTCTTGAAGTGCACGTAGAAGGTGCCCTGGGCCACGCCGGCCTCGCGGGTGATGTCGGCGATGGAGGCCCGGTTGTAGCCCAGCTGGCCGAAGATGCGCTCGGCGGCCTGGAAGATGGCCTGGCGGGTCTTCTGCCCCTGGCTCAGCTCGGCGGCGGCCTGGTCGGCGGCGGCGGCCGCGGGTGGGGAGGCCGCGGCGGGGTCGCCCGGACCGGGCCAGGGGCTGGGGCCCATGATGCCGCGGCGGATCAGGTCTACGGTCAGCTCCACGCCCTGGGCCAGGCTGTAGGCCTGGATCTTGGCCCCCCAGTCCGGGAAGAAGAAGTGGGCCATGCCCATCAGCCCGTAGGCGAAGAGGTTGGGGTCGATGGGCCGGATGTTGCCGGCGGCGGCCTGGTCGCGCACGAAGCCGCGCAGGAAACGGGCCATGGAGTCGTAGTAGGCGATGGTGACCGGGTCGATCAGCTCCAGCTCGCCCAGGATGCGGTGCAGGGCGTAGTGCTCGCGGGTGTGGCTGAACAAAAGCTCCACGGCCAGGTGCAGCCGCCCGGCCAGGTCCTGGCCCTCCAGCGCCAGGCCGCGGGCCCGCTCCCAGAAGCCGGCGATGGCCTGGTCGGCCAGCTCCAGGAGCACCTGCTCCTTGTTGTGGAAGTACTGGTAGAAGGTGCCCTGGGCCACGCCGCAGCGCCGGCTGATCTCCGAGACGCTGGCGGCGAACACCCCCTGCTGGTTGAACACCTCCAGGGCCGCCTGCAGCAGGGCGGCCCGGGTGTTGCGGCCCTTGGCGGTCAGGGCCCGGGCCCCGCGGGGCCCGTTGTCGTGCGGGCTGGGCATCAAGTCATGGTCTGCAATTATGAATGCTCTCTCAGAACTAGCCCAAGAATATACACGAAGCTCTACTCCGGGTCTAGGCCCGGCCCAGGCTCGGTAGTGGGTCAGTTTGAAATAAGCTGACCTTGCATCGCCCATGCTTACGCGCTAAAGTATGGGCATGGAAAAGAACAAAGGCAAAAAGAGGCCCCGAGACATCAACCAGCTAGCAGCCTCAATCCTAGAGGATGCCACAGACCCCAAGCCCGAAGCTCCCGCCGATGATGGTAAGAATCCCCATGCCGTGGCTTTGGGCAGGCTGGGCGGCCAGAAGGGCGGTGCAGCCCGCGCAAAGAAGCTGTCTGCCAAGCGCCGCAAAGAAATAGCCAAAAAAGCGGCTGAGGCTAGGTGGGGGAAATAATACTAACCTCGCCAACCGTATAGCCCATATCTTGTGCCCGAGTTTCGGGCAAACACATTATTTTGCACTGTAAAAAAATTTGTTGGGGATGGTGTTGCTTTTCTGCTAGGGTGTGTTATGTTTGTTCTAGCAACTAAACCCTAGCAGGGGTCTCAGATGGTTGACGAAAGCAAAGACGTTGTTGATATTTTAAAGCAACAAGAATCCCACCACAAAAAAAGACTGGCATATCATCAAGACCAGATAGCCCGCATACAAAAAGCTATTTCTGCGCTTTGCGATGAATCGTCTCCTAGTCTGGCCGGCCTGCTACGGGAAGTCGTTGAACAAGATGCTTATCCCTGGTCGGAATCTATCAGCGAAATAGCGCAACGGCTTGGCCAATTTAAATTGGCCGAAATGCGGAAGCATCTTGCGGAGGCAGGGCTGCCCGCCATGGATGATAAATATTATGGCGTTATCCAAGGCACCTTGAGTCGCAAGGTCTCAAGCGGAGAACTGAAAAGGGTAAAGAAAGGTTTCTATGAGGTGGTAGTTAAGAAAGAACCTGAAAAATAAAACAACATCCGGCGCTGCTGCAACAGCGCCGGATGTCTCGATATGGAAGCTTGGGCGAGTGGTTTAAGCCGTCCGATTTAGGATCGGATATACTCCGTGCCGGGGTATCGTGGGTTCGAATCCCACAGCTTCCGATTTTCCTTGCGGCTGGCGTGGTGCGGGAGTGGGCTCTCCATCCTGACTCCCGAGGGTTCGACTCCTTCCAGCCGCTCCTCAATCAATATATAACAACAAAAAAGAGAAAAAGCAAAAAAAACAAGAAAAGGGAAAAATATATTAAACTGACTTTTATGCTTGACAGCTTAAGCGTGGGGTGTTATCTTGGAATCATGAACAGGCTGTCCACAGAAAAACGCGCCCAGGTCATAGGCTCCTTGGTTGAGGGCAACAGCATCCGGGCCACAGTCAGAATGACGGGCGTTGCCAAGAACACAGTAACCAAGCTCCTGGTGGATATTGGCCGGGCCTGTGCTGAATATCAGAACGAACACCTTGTCAACCTGCCCTGCAAGAATGTCCAGGTGGACGAAATATGGTCCTACTGCTACGCCAAGGAAAAGAACGTCCCTATTGATAAGCGCGGCCAATTTGGCTACGGCGACGTTTGGACCTGGGTTGCGATTTGCGCGGACACCAAGCTGGTGCCCAGCTACCTAGTGGGCAACCGGGATGCAGACACCGCCGCTGTGTTCCTGGCAGACCTTAAGTCCCGCCTCGTTAATCGTATCCAGCTTACCAGTGACGGCCTCAACCTCTATCTGGAAGCCGTTGAGGGCGCGTTTGGGGCAGACATAGACTACGCACAGCTAGTCAAACTATATGGCGTTGATCCCGCAGCAGAGAAACGCTATAGCCCCGCAAAGTGCCTAGGCACCAACCGGGCTACGATCAACGGCAAGCCCGACCCTGCAAAGGTGTCCACCAGCTTTGCGGAGCGCCAAAACCTGACCATGAGAATGTCCATGAGGCGCTTCACCCGCCTAACCAACGGCTTTAGCAAGAAATGGGAAAACCTGGCAGCCGCCGTGAGCCTGCACTTCATGCATTACAACTTCGCCCGTATTCATCGGACGCTCAGAGTCACCCCCGCGATGGAGGCGGGTATCAGCGACCACGTTTGGAGTCTTGAGGAAATAGCGGGCCTGCTGGACTGATTCAAACTGACCCACTACCCCAGGCTCCTGGGGCTCGACGCAGCGGCCCGGGCCTGGCATCCTAGAGGGGACGCCGATCGCGGCCCGCGCCGGCTGAACCCCAGACGCCCCAGGGATGCGACATGCCCGCAAACCACAGCGCCGATTGGTCCCGTCCCTGGCCGGAGGTGGTCCGGGAGCTGACAACCTCCCCTGAAATGGGCCTGGAGCCGGCCGAGGCGGCCGCGCGCCTGCGTCGCCACGGCCCCAACCGCCTGCACCAGGTCCGGGCCCAGAGCGCCTGGGCCATCCTGTTCAACCAGATCAAGAACCTGATCGTGGCCTTTCTCTTGGCCGCGGCCCTGCTCTCGTTCTGGTTCGGCGACCACACCGAGGCCTTGGCCATCCTGGCGGTGATAGTGCTCAACACCGCCATCGGCTTCGTCACCGAGCTCAAGGGCGTGCGCTCGGTGGAGTCCCTGCGCCGGCTGGGCGACGTGCTCACCCGGGTGCGCCGGGGCGGGGCGGTGCAGGAGCTGCCGGCCACGGAGCTGGTGCCCGGCGACATCGTGGTCCTGGAGGCCGGCGACGTGGTCACCGCTGACCTGCGCCTGCTGCGCACCTCCAACCTGCAGGCCGACGAGTCGGTCTTGACCGGCGAATCGCTGCCCGTGGGCAAGGACCCCGAGCCCCTGGCCGCGGACACCCCCCTGGCCGAGCGGCGCAACATGCTCTTCAAGGGCACCATCGTCACCCGCGGGGCCGGGGAGGCCGCGGCCGTGGCCACGGGCATGGACACCGAGCTGGGCCGCATATCGGCCCTGGTGCAGGAGACCGAGGACCAGACCACGCCCCTGGAGGAGCGGCTGAACCAGCTGGGCCACCGCCTGATCTGGCTGTGTCTGGCCGTGGCCGCCCTGGTGGCCGCGGCGGGCATCGCCTTTGGCCAGGCCGTCTACCTGATGATCGAAACCGCCATCGCCCTGGCCGTGGCCGCCATACCCGAGGGCCTGCCCATCATGGCCACCATCGCCCTGGCCCGGGGGGTGTGGCGCATGGCCCGCCGCCACGCCTTGATCACGCGGCTGGCGGCGGTGGAGACCCTGGGCGCCACCAGCGTCATCTTCACCGACAAGACCGGCACCCTCACCGAGAACCGCCTCAGCGTCACCCGGCTCTCCCTGCCGGGCGAAGAGGTGCGGCCGGACGAGTACCCGCGGGGCCTCAGCCCGGCCCTGCGCCGGGCCCTGGAGGTGGCGGCGCTGTGCAACAACGCCTCCCGGCAGGCCGCGGGACCGGACGGAGAAGCCCGGCAGACCGGTGACCCCCTGGAGGCGGCCCTGCTGGCGGCGGCGGACCAGGCCGGCCTGGACCGCGCCGAGCTGCGCCGGCGCTGGCCAAGGCTCAGGGAGGAGGCCTTCGACTCCGAGACCAGGATGATGGCCACCTTCCACGGCCAGCCGGGGTCCTACCTGGTGGCGGTCAAGGGCGCGCCGGAGGCGGTGCTGGCGGCCTGCAGCAGCCTGGCCGGCCCGCAGGGGCCCCGGCCCCTGAGCGAGGCCGAGCGCCGGGTCTGGCTGGAGCGCAACCAGGAGCTGGCCGCCGGGGGCCTGCGGGTGCTGGCCCTGGCCGTGAAGACCGCGGACCGGGTCGGCGGCGCCCCCTACCAGGGCCTGGAGTTCCTGGGCCTGGTGGGCCTGGCCGACCCGCCCCGGGCCGAGGTCCAGGAGGCGGTGGCCCTCTGCCGGCGGGCGGGCATCCGGGTGGTGATGGTCACCGGCGACCAGGCCGCCACCGCCCGCAGCGTGGCCCTGGCCGTGGGGCTGGCCGCCGAGGGAGAGGCCCAGGTGGTGCAGGGCCAGGAGCTGGCCGGCCTGGAATCGCGGGCGGCGGCGGCGCGGCGGAGCCTGTTGGCGGCCTCGGTCTTCGCCCGGGTGAGCCCCAAGCAGAAGCTGGACCTGATCGGCCTGCACCAGGAACAGGGCGCCGTGGTGGCCATGACCGGCGACGGGGTCAACGACGCCCCGGCCCTGAAGAAGGCCGACATCGGCGTGGCCATGGGCCGCCGCGGCACCCAGGTGGCCCGGGAGGCGGCGGACATGATCCTCACCGACGACGCCTTCGCCTCCATCGTCCACGCCGTGGAGCAGGGGCGCATCATCTTCGCCAACATCCGGAAGTTCGTGCTCTACCTGCTCTCCTGCAACGTCAGCGAGGTGCTGGCCGTGGCCCTGGCCGCCTTGGTGGGCGCCCCCCTGCCCCTGCTGCCCCTGCAGATACTCTTCCTGAACCTGGTCACCGACGTGTTCCCGGCCCTGGCCCTGGCCGCCGGCGAGGGCAGCCCAGGGCTGATGCAGCGGCCGCCCCGGGACAGCACCGAGCCCATTCTGACCCGCTCCCACTGGCTGGCCGTGGGCGGCTACGGCCTGGCCATCACCGCCTGCGTGCTGGGCGCCCTGGCCCTGGCCCTGCACTGGCTGCGGATGCCGCCGGAGCGGGCGGTCAGCGTGTCCTTCCTGACCCTGGCCCTGGCCCAACTCTGGCACGTGTTCAACATGCGCCACTCCCAGGCCGGGCTGCTGATGAACGACATCACCCGCAACCCCTTTGTCTGGGCGGCGCTGGCCCTGTGCGGCGGCCTGCTCTTGCTGGCGGTGTACCTGCCCGGCCTGTCCCAGGTGCTCAGGGTCAGCGACCCCGGCCCCGGCGGCTGGCTGGTGGTGCTGGTGATGAGCCTGCTGCCCCTGGCCCTGGGCGAGGCGGTCCGGCGGGTGCGCCGGCGCCGGCCCGGCGCCTGAGGCGGCGCGCGCAGTCTGTAGCAAATTTGCTACGGATCAGATCGCATTGGCGGAGTCCAGGGACATGTCCCTGAATTTGCGCATTTTTTTGTAAAGCAGCGTGCGGTGGATGCCCAGCAGGCGGGCGGCGTCGGCCTTGTTGCCGCCGGTCAGGTTCAGGGCGTAGGCGATGGCCTCGCGCTCGGCCCGGGCCACCACCTCCTTGAGGGAGGCGCGCTGGGGCTGGGCCCCCTGGCGGCAGTTGCGGCTCAGGTACAGGGGCAGGTCGCGGGCGGTGATCACCTCGCCCTCCAGCGAGTGCAGGATGCGGTCGGCCACGTTGAACAGCTCGCGCACGTTGCCCGGCCAGGCGTAGTTGAGCAGGATGCGCTCGGCCCTCTGATCCATGTGCACCCGGGCAGCCTGGGCGTGGTCGCCGGCCAGGGGCAGGTAGTGGCGGATCAGGGGCAGGATGTCCTCGGGCCGCTCGCGCAGGGGCGGGATGTGCACGGGGATCACGTTCAGGCGGTAGTAGAGGTCCTTGCGGAAGACGCCCTGGCCCATCATCTGCTCCAGGTTCTGGTTGCTGGCCGCCACCAGGCGGAAGTCGGCCTTGATCACCGCCGTGCCGCCCACCCGCTCGAACTCCTTCTCCTCCAGCACCCGCAGCAGCTTGGGCTGCATCTCCATGGGCAGGTCGCCGATCTCGTCCAGGAACACGGTGCCGCCCCGGGCCAGCTCGAACTTGCCGGGCTTGCCCTCGGAGCGGGCGCCGGTGAAGGCCCCGGTCTCGTAGCCGAACAGCTCCGACTCTAAGAGGTCCTTGGGGATGGCCGCGCAGTTGATGCGCACGAAGGGCCGGGTGCGCCGGGGGCCGGCGCTGTGGATGGCCTGGGCGAACAGCTCCTTGCCGGTGCCGGATTCGCCGGTGATGAGCACCGGCAGGGCCGCGGCCGCGGCCCGGGCCGCCTCCTCTTTTAGGGCCAAGATGCCTTGGCTGACTCCCACGATGCTGTCCAGGTTGTAGCGGGTGGAGCGCAGGGAGATCAGCTCCTGTTCATACAGGGCCACCTTGGACTCCAGCACCGAGAGCTTGCGGGCCAGCTTGCTCACGTCGCGCACGTCCTTGAACATCACCTGGCCGAAGACCGCGATCACCTCGCCGTCCTTCTTGATGGGGATGCGCTGCACTACCATCTTCTGGCCCTTGATGCTCTGGGACTGGTTGATCTCGGGCACGCCGGTCTGGGCCACCAGGTGCATGCGCGTGTTCTCGATCACCTCGGTGCAGTGGCGGCCCACCTGCTTGTCGGCGTCCACGCCCAGGAACTGGCCGTAGGGCTTGTTGAAGTGGGTGATGTAGCCCTGGGCGTCGGTGACCATGACCCCGTTGAAGATGCTGTCCAGGATCAGCCGGTACATCTCCAGTTGGCCGATGCGGCCCTGGGGCCGCGGCCGTGCCGCGGCCCGGCCGGTCTGGCTCCGGGGCTGGCCCTGTGCGCTGAGTTGCTCGCCATTCATGCCCTGACCTCCGTACCAATCTGGCTACATGTAGCGGCATTGCTACGGCCGCGGAGAGCAAAAACTCCTCCACCCTTGAGGCTCCTCCTGGGTGTCCGGCGCAGGCTGATCAAATTTATGGAGGCGATTTAACTTGCGTTTTCGCCGGGAGCAAAAGGGAAGGCGGGCTCGGCGCGCTCATCTGTCCCGGCTTGGCCCGTTAGTTGCTTGAATCATCTAACCACAACCCAGACCAGGGTGCGCAACAAAAAAATTCATACCGTCACCGCCCGAGGGAGGCCGTGGACATAAGCGAACCAGCCATCACCCGCGACGAAATCCTCCTGCTCAGCGACCCAGACTTCCATCCCGGAAATGTGTGCATCATCACCGGCGCCGCCGGCGGCATAGGCCGGGCCACGGCCGTGGCCGCGGCGGCCAACAACCTCATGGCCGTGGGGCTGGACATCAACGAGGAGGGGGGCAAGCAGACCCAGCGCCTGGCCCGCCGGATGGGCGGCCAGATGATCTTCATCAAGACCGACCTGACCAAGGACGCGGACATGGACCACGCGGTGGCCGAGGCGGCCAAGCTGGGCCAGATCCGCTACCTGATCAACATCGCCGGCATGCAGCACATCGACTTCATCGAGGACTTCCCTATGGACAAGTTCGACTACATGCAGCGGCTCAACCTGCGCGCGGCGGTCTACCTGTCCAAGCTGTGCATCCCGCATTTCCGAAAGAGCCCGGACGGCCGCGGGGTGGTGGGCAACATGGCCTCGGTGCACGGCCACATCGCCACCCTGGCCAAGGTCTCCTACAACATCAGCAAGTTCGGCATGCGGGCCCTGGCCCAGTCCATCTCCGCCGAGGGCGCCGGCCTGATCCGCGCCTTCTCGGTGAGCACCGCCTTCGTCAAGACCGCCCTCACCCTGGGCCAGATACCGGCCCAGGCCCAGAAGCGGGGCATCAGCGACGAGGAGGTGGTCAGCGACGTGATGTGCGGCTTCACCCGCATCAAGGAGATGATGAATCCCATCGAGGTGGGCAACCTGTTCCTGTTCGGCATCAGCCGCTTCGCCCGCTTCCTGGTGGGAGGCGATCTCTTGTTCGACGGGGGCATGGTGCTCACCTACGCGGAACAGAAAAAGTGACCCGCCGCCTCCATATCCCCCGGGTCCGCAGTCAGGGGGATCGGGAAGGCCGGGGCGCCGCCTCCTTGGGGGAGAGGCCTGTCCCGCCGCCCGCTTGGGCAGAGGCCCACCGGACGGCGGAGGCGGCGCCCCGGCCGCGGCTGAGCATTCGTTTCGGGAATCGGGAGATCATTCAAGGGAGGGTAACGATGAAAACCAAGAGTCTGTTGTGCATAGCGGCGGCTTTGGCCGTGGCCCTGCTGCTGGTGCCGGTCACCGCCCAGCAGTCCCGGGCGGCCGAGCCCTATAACCTGGGCGTAGCCCTGGCCATCACCGGCACCGGCGCCCTCTACTGCAAGGACGGCGTGGACGCCATCAAGCTGGCCGTGGATGAGATAAACGCCAAGGGCGGCTTCCTGGGCAAGCACCCCATTAAGCTGTTCATCCGCGACACCCACACCAAGCCCGACGCGGCCGTGCGCGCCACCCGCGACCTGATCACGCGCGACAAGGTGCGCACCGTGCTGGGCACCTACTCCAGCGCCACCGCGGTGGCCATCAAGCCGGTCTGCCAGGAGTACAAGGTCCTGCATATCCCGGCCATCAGCAACTCCGAGGGCATCACCCTGACCAACTTCAGCCCCTACACCTACCAGGTGGTGCCCAACAGCTATATGCAGGCCAAGGCCGTGGTGCTGGGCGTGGCCGCCCTGGCCAAGAAAAAGGGCTGGAAAAAGTTCGTGACCATCGCCTCGGACTACGAGTGGGGCCGCTCCACCCAGCAGAACACCGTGGCCCTGCTCAAGCAGCAGGCCCCGGAGATCAAGCTGGTCAAGGAGTTCTGGCCGCCCCTGGGCGAGACCCAGTTCACCTCCTACATCACCGCCATCATGGCCCAGAAGCCCGACTTCGTCATCGGTTCCATTGCCTCCAAGGACAACGTGGCCTGGATGAAGCAGGCCAAGGCCTACGGCTTCTTCAAGAAGGTGCCCTACCCCGGCTCCCTGATCAGCGTCATCGAGCTGATCCTGCAGGCCAAGACCCTGGACCGGGGCCTGGTGGGGCTGTGCCGGGCGCCCTTCTTCGCCCATCTGGACATCCCCATGATGGCCAACTTCGTGACCGCCTTTAAGAAGAAGTACAACCGCTACCCCAGCGACTGGGCGGTGATGGAGTATGACGCGGTCTACGTGCTCAAGCAGGGCATCGAGAAGGCCAAGAGCATAGACACCGAGAAGGTGAAGGCGGCCCTCAAGGGCGCCACCGTGGCCACCACCCGCGGCCAGCTCTACT
Source organism: Thermodesulfobacteriota bacterium (assembly GCA_040751985.1). Taxonomy (GTDB): domain Bacteria; phylum Desulfobacterota; class Desulfarculia; order Desulfarculales; family Desulfarculaceae; genus Desulfoferula. The sequence continues at coordinate 288,582 of JBFMFU010000047.1, forward strand.
TCCGCAAGATCGACAACCAGCTCAGCTGCTCGTCCTACCTGGGCGTGGTGGCTGATGATCCCAAGTACCCCTTCCCCATCTACCACGACGTGGTCGAGGTGAAGGGGCCCGACTCCTGGCGGCCGGAGAAGGAGATCATAGCGGCGCGCGCCGCGGAGAAGAAGAAGTAGGCTGAGGACATGGATCTTTCCCTGCTTTTTGCGCAGGCCTTGAGCGGACTGTCCCGAGGCATGATGCTGTTCCTGATTGCCTCGGGACTGTCCCTCATCTTTGGGGTGATGAACATCCTCAACTTCGCCCACGCCACCCTATGGCTGGTGGGGGCCTACGCCTGCTACACATTATGGTTCCTGATGCAGGAGCACGGCTTCGCGGTCTGGGTGGCCATACCCCTGGCCGCCCTGGGCGTGGCCCTGGTGGGCTGGGTCATTGAGGTGATGCTGATCCGGCGGGTGTACGCCCGCGAGCTGCCCGAGCAGCTGCTGCTCACCTACGCCCTGGTGCTGATCCTGGGCGACCTGATCAAGATCACCTGGGGCGTGGAGGACAAGCTCATCGCCCGGCCGGCCGCGTTGGCCGAGCCGGTGTTCATCGCCGGAGTGCCCATAGACTCCTACTTCGTCTTCGTCATCGCGGTGGGCTTCGCGGTGTACTTCGCTCTGTGGTGGTTCCTCAACAAGACCCGCTACGGCCACATCGTGCGCGCGGCGGTGTTCAGCCGGGAGATGGTCAGCGCCCTGGGCATCCCCATCCCGGTGATCTACACCGGCGTGTTCGTGATGGGCATCTTCATAGCCGGCCTGGCCGGGGCCATCCAGGGCCCGGTGGGCTCGGTGACCCTGGGCATGGACATGGCGGTGGTGATCCAGGCCTTCTGCGTGGTGATCATCGGCGGCTTCGGCAGCCTGCCGGGCACCCTGGTCAGCTCCATCATCGTGGGCGAGGTGTACGCCTTCGCCATACTTTTCTGGCCCGACGGCGCCCTGGCTCTGATCTTCATCCTGACCGCCATCGTGCTGATCGTGCGGCCCTGGGGTTTGTTCGGGACCCCCATGCGGGCCTAGGGAGGGCAAGCGGTGTCTGCCAAAAAACTGGCCTGGGCAGGGGCGGTCTTCGCAGCCCTGCTGGCCATGCCGCTGGTGCTGGGCGAGTTCTGGGTGCTGGTGCTCACCGAGATATTGATCCTGGGTCTGTTCGCGGTCAGCTTCAACATGATCTTCGGCTACATGGGCCAGCTCTCCTTCGGCCACGCCGCCTTTTACGGCGTGGGCGCCTACACCACCGGCCTGATGATGGTCAAGGCGGGGGTGCCCCTGGGCCTGTGCCTGCCCGCCTCCATGATCATGGCCGGCCTAGTGGCCCTGGTGCTGGGCTACTTCTGCATCCGCCTGACCGGCATCTACTTCGCCATCCTGACCATGGCCTTCGGCCAGCTCATCTTCTACATCATCTTCCAGTGGTACGGCTTCACCGGCGGCGACAACGGCCTGCAGGGCATCAGGCCGCCGGCCCTGCTGGACGGGCCTTGGTCCTACTACTACTTCACTCTGCTGGTGGTCACAGCCGGGGTGATCGTGATGTGGATCATCAGCGAGTCTCCCTTCGGCTACACCATGCGGGCCATCCGCGACAACCCCCAGCGCACCCGTTTCGTGGGCGTCAACACCAAGAAGTACATGCTGATCAACTTCGTGGTGGCGGCCATGTTCGCCGGCCTGGCCGGCGGGCTCTGGGGGCCCTTCAACCGGAGCCTCGCCCCGGACCTGTGCAACTGGCACCAGTCCGGGGTGCCGGTGTTCATGACCATCATCGGCGGGCCCACCGGCTTCCTGGGGCCGCTGATCGGCTCGGTGATCTACACCTTCCTGATGGCCTTCGTCACCGGCTTCACCGAGTACTGGCCCCTGACCATCGGCATCGTCATCACCCTGGTGGTGCTGTTCCTGCCTGGCGGGGTCTGGGGGCTGGTGGAGCGCTACGGCGCGGCCCTGCCGGCCCGGGAGGGGCCCCCGCCGGAGGGCGAGGGAGGCGCGTCCTGAGATGAAGAGCGACTACATCCTCGATGTCCAGGGCCTGTGCAAGGCCTTCGGCGGCCTGCAGGCCACCACCGAGGTGAACTACCGGATGGGCCTGGGCGAGCTGTCGGCCATCATCGGGCCCAACGGCGCGGGCAAGAGCACCTTCTTCAACCTCATCAGCGGCTTCCACCGCCCGGACAAGGGCAAGGTGTTCTTCAAGGGCGCCAACATCACCTCCTGGCCGGCCCACCGCATCGCCCGCTTCGGCATGAGCCGGGCCTTCCAGGTGAGCAACATCTACCCCAAGCTCACCACCTATCAGAACGTGCGCCAGGCCATTTTGGTGCAGCAGAAGCGCACCCTGGACCTCTTCCGCCGGGCCGAAAAGCTGGCCCGCCGGGACACCCAGGAGCTGCTGGCGGTCACCGGCCTAGACCAGCACCGCCAGGAGGTGGCCGGCACCCTGTCCCAGGGCGACAAGAAGCGCCTGGAGCTGGCCCTGGCCCTGGCCATCAAGCCGGACCTCTTGCTGTTGGACGAGCCCACCGCCGGCATGTCCGTGGAGGAGACCCACGACACCATGGAGCTGGTGGCCCGCCTGAACCGGGAGATGGGGGTGACCATCCTGTTCACCGAGCACGACATGTCCGTGGTCTTCGGCTACGCGCGGCGCCTGACCGTCCTGCACCAGGGCATGCTCATCGCCGACGGAGAGCCCAGGGAGGTGCGGGCCAATGAGGAAGTTCAACGGGTATACCTGGGAGAAGAGGTGTGATACTGGAAGTTGACAAGGTTCACACCTTCTACGGCACCAGCCACATCCTTTTTGATGTGAGCCTGTCCGTGGACGGGGGCGAGATCGTCTGCCTGCTGGGCCGCAACGGGGCCGGCAAGACCACCACCCTGCGCACCATCATGGGGCTGACCCCCTGCCGGAGCGGCAGCATCAAGTTCCACGACCAGGAGATCAAGGGCCGCCCGCCCTACGTCATCGCCCGCCAGGGCATGGGCTACGTGCCCGACAACCGCCTGGTGTTCCCGGACCTGACGGTGCGCGAAAACCTGGAGCTGGCCATCAAGGTGCCCAAGGGCTTCAGCGGCGAGCCCTGGAGCGTGGAGCGGGTCTACGAGCTGTTCCCCTCGCTAAAAAAGCTGGACCGCAACCTGGGCGGCTACCTGAGCGGCGGCGAGCAGCAGATGCTCACCGTGGGCCGCACCCTGATGGGCAACCCGGAGCTGATCCTCTTGGACGAGCCGGTGGAGGGGCTGGCCCCCCTGGTGGTCAAGGAGTTCGCCGCCCGCATCCGCGCGCTCAGGACCCTGGGCCAGACCATCCTGTTCTCCGAGCAGAACCTGGCCTTCGCCCTGGCCGTGGCCCAGCGGGCCTACGTCATCGACCGCGGGCGCATCCGCTACCAGGGCAGCATGGCCGAGCTGGGCGCCAACGAAGAGGTGAAACGCAAGTACCTGATGGTCTAGCCCCTGCCCTGCTTGGCCAGCTCCCTTTGGCGCAGCTCGCCCCGCTTGATCTTGCCGGTGGCGGTCATGGGCAGCTCAGCCACGAACTCCAACAGGCGCGGGTACTCGTGAGCGGCCAGGCGGGTCTTGACGAACTGCTGGATGTCGCGCTCCAGGGCCTGGTCCGGGGCCACGCCCGGCTTGGGCACGATGAAGGCCTTGACCACGTCGCCGCGCACCGGGTCCGGCGCGCCGATGACCGCGGCCAGGGCCACGCTGGGGTGCTTGATCAGGCAGTCCTCGATCTCCGAGGGGCCGATGCGGTAGCCGGCGCTGGTGATCAGGTCGTCCTTGCGGCCCACGAACCAGAAGTAGCCCTGGGCGTCCTTTTTGGCCAGGTCGCCGAACAGGCACCAGTCGTCAATGAACTTATCCGCGGTGGCCCGAGGGTTTTGCCAGTACTCAAGGAACATCACCGGGTCCGGCCGCCGGCAGGCCACCTCGCCCACCAAGCCCGGCGCCACCGGCCGGCCCTTCTCGTCCACCACCTCCACCCGGTGGCCGGGCACCGGCCGGCCCATGGAGCCCGGCCGCACCTCCATCAGCTCGGCGCAGTTGCTCAGCACCAGGTTGCACTCGGTCATGCCGTAGAACTCGTTGATGGTCAGCTTCATGGCCTCGCGGCCCCAGTCCAAGAGCTCGGCGCCCAGGGTCTCGCCGCCGCTGGCGATGGAGCGCATGGCGTAGTCGTAGCGCTCCCAGGGCCGGGGCACCTGGCGCATCATCTTCAGGGCGGTGGGGGGCATGAAGGAGTTGCGCACCCCGTACTTGGCCAGCAGGTGGAAGGCCTGCTCGGGGTCGAACTTGCGCGCCCGGTGGGCCAGCACCGGCACCCCGAAGTGCCAGGAGGGCAGGAGCACATCCAAGAGACCGCCGGCCCAGGCCCAGTCGGCCGGGGTCCAGAACAGGTCGTCCTCCTGGGGGAAGAAGTTGTGGGGCATCTGCACGCCGGACAGATGGCCCAGCAGGGTGCGGTGGGCGTGCAGGGCGCCCTTGGGCGGCCCGGTGGTGCCGGAGGTGTAAATAAGCAGGGCCGGGTCCTCGGCGGCCGTGTCCACCGGCGTGAAGCGGTCCGCGGCCTGGCTCAGGCCCTGCCAAAGCTCCACCACCCCGGCCGGGGCCTGGCCCCGGGCCTGGATGACCGTGGTCAGCTCGGGCAGGGCGGGCCTGATCTCCATGATCTTGGCCAGGTTGGCCGCGTCGGTTATGATGCCCTTGGCGCCGCTGTTGCCCAGGCGGTACTCCAGGGCCTCGGGCCCGAAGAGGGTGAACAGGGGCACGGCGATGGCCCCCAGCTTGTAGATGGCCGCGTGGGCCAGGCCGGTCTCCACGCACTGGGGCAGCAGGATGCCCACCCGGTCGCCCCGCTTTATGCCCTGGGCGGCCAGCAGGTTGGCCAGGCGGTTGGAAAGGCGCATCAGGTCCCAGAAGGTGTATTTCTCCACCTGCCCGGACTCGTCCTCGTAGATCAGGGCCAGCCGGTAGCGCTGACCGGCCCACTTGTCGCAGACATCCACCCCTATGTTGAAGGAGGCGGGTATCTGCACCTTGTACGCGCCGTAGACCTCCTCGTAGCTCTGGCCTCTGGTCAGCATGGCTCCTCCTGGCGGCGAAAGGGGTGGGACCCGGTCCGGCCGGGCACGCTCCGATTATGCCCCAAGGCCAGGGGCCGGCGAAAGGGGCAAGCCGCGGCGCGGGAAAGGAGGGGCTGAAGCATGCAGCCCATACGCTTCGACGGCCGGGCGGCCATCGTCACCGGGGCCGGGGCCGGCCTGGGGCGGAGCTACGCCAAGTTCCTGGCCAGCCGGGGGGCCATGGTGCTGGTCAACGACCTGGGCAGCGGATACGCCGACCAGGAGGGCTCGGCCGGCCCGGCCCAGCAGGTGGCCCAGGAGATCATGGCCGCGGGCGGCCGGGCCGTGGCCAACGCCGACAGCGTGGCCGACTGGCAGGGGGCCCAGCGCATGGTGCAAGAGTGCCGGGAGGCCTTCGGCCGGGTGGACATCCTGATCAACAACGCCGGCATCCTGCGCGACCGCACCCTGCTCAAGATGACCCCGGAAGACTTCCAGATGGTGCTGGGGGTGCACCTGCTGGGCGCCTTCTATACCACCCGAGCCGCCTTCGCCCTCATGAAGGAGCAGGCCTACGGCCGCATCGTGCTGACCACCTCCACCAGCGGCCTGTTCGGCGTCTTCGGCCAGACCAACTACTCGGCGGCCAAGCTGGGCCTGGTGGGCTTCATGAACGCGCTCAAGCAGGAGGGGGTCCGCTACAACGTCCTGGTCAACGCCGTGGCGCCCATGGCCGCCACCCGCCTGAGCCTGCCCACCGGCTTCTTCCCGCCGGAGATGGAGCCGCTGATCAGCACGGAGCTGGTTACGCCCCTGGTGGCCTGGTTCTGCAGCGAGCAGTGCAACGTCAGCGGGGACGTGGTGGAGGCCGGCGGCGGCTACTTCGCCAAGGCCCAGGTGGTGGAGGGCCTGGGGGTGCGCTTCGACCCCCGGCGAGAGCTGACCCCGGAGATGATCGCCGAGCACTACGGCCGCATCAGCGACATGCGCGGCGCGCGGCCCTTCGCCTCGGCCAATGAGCAGATGCAGGCGGCCCTGGCGCCGCTCAAGGAAAAGTAGGAGGCAGACCATGCAGCGTTTCCAGGTGCCCGACGTAGTCATAGGCGATGTCATCGCCAGCCACGGCAAGTGGCGGGCCAGCAAGCCGGCGGTTATCTGCGAGGACGACTCCATCACCTGGGGGGCCTTCAACCGCCGGGTGAACCAGGTGGCCAACCGGCTGATCGCCCTGGGCCTGGCCAAGGGCGACAAGGCCAGCCTGTTGTGCGGCAACTGCATCGAGATGCTCATCAGCCTGTTCGGCATCATCAAGGCCGGCGGCGTGGCTGTGCCGCTGAGCGTGATGGTGCAGGGCGAGTCCCTGGCCCGCATGGTGGTGAACTCGGACAGCAAGTTCCTGCTGGCCCAGGCCCCCATGGCCCCGGTGATGGACGCCTTCCGCGATCAGTTCACGGCCATCGCGCCCGCGGGCTACGTGATCATCGGCGGCCAGGCTCCGGGCTGGACGCCGTTCTACGATTTTCTGCTGCCGGCGCCGGACAGCGAGCCCGGCGTCAAGCTGACCTACGAGGACCCCATCAACATCATGTACACCTCGGGCACCACCGGCGTGCCCAAGGGCATCCTGCACACCCACCACAACCGCACCCACTTCGCCCTGTCCTTCGGCATGGACTTCCGCTGCGACTCCAGCGCGGTCACCATCGTCACCACCGCCCTGTACGCCAACGGCACCTGGCTGACCATGCTGCCCACCATCTTCGCCGGCGGCACCCTGATCGTGATGCCCAAGTTCGATCCCCAGGAGTTCCTGGCCCTGGCCTCCCGGCACCGCTGCACGCACACCTTCATGGTGCCCACCCAGTTCACGGTGCTCTTGGAGCAGGAGGACTTCGACCAATACGACCTCGGCTCCATGCGGGTGTGGCTCTCGGCCGGCAGCCCCTTCCGGCCCCAGACCAAGCGCGAGGTGCTGGAGCGCTTCCCAGGCGAGCTGATGGAGCTGTGGGGGCTCACCGAGGGCGTGGCCACCACCCTCAAGCCCGAGCACATGCGCACCAAGACCGAGTCCGTGGGCATCCCCCTAGTGGGCTGGGACGTGGGCATCATCGATGACCAGGGCAACCGCCTGCCGCCCAACCAGTCCGGCGAGATCGTGGCCTTCAGCGCCTTCCTGATGCCCGAGTACTACAAGCTGCCCGACAAGACCGCGGAGGCCATCTGGCTGGACGAACAGGGCCGCACTTTCCTGCGCACCGGCGACATGGGCAAGCTGGACGAGGACGGCTTTCTCTACGTGCTGGACCGCAAAAAGGATATGATCATCAGCGGGGGCATCAACATCTTCGCCAGCGACATCGAGGAGGTGGCCGCCAAGCACCCGGAGGTGGCCGACGTGGCGGTGATCGGCGTGCCCCACCCCAAGTGGGGCGAGACCCCGGTGGCCCTGGTCATCGCCAAGCCCGGCGCCACGGCCGGGGCCGAGGCCATCAAGGATTGGCTCAACCCCCGCCTGGCCAAGTATCAGCGGGTGAGCCAGGTGATCATCCGCCAGGACTTCCCGCGCAACGTGCTGGGCAAGGTGCTCAAGCGCGAGCTGCGCGACGAGTACCAGGACCTGGCCGGCTAGCCGGCCTTCAGCCGGCCAGACGGTAGAGCACCTCGCCGGCCTGGTCCACGAACAGCACCCCCTGGTCCTCGCGGCCCTGGTAGTCGCCGAGATTCACCTCCTCCGGGTCCTGATAGCCCAGGTTGAGGTCCCGGCACGCTTGGGCGGATATGCCGGTGGCCAGCACCACCTCTATGCGCGGCCGCTCCACCCCACCAGCGAAGCTGCCCAGGCCCTTGACGTGGGTGGCGTGGGCCAGCACCCCGCGGGGGACGCCGGCGAAGCGGGCCGGGTCGGCCAGGAAGTAGTCGCGCACGTGGTAGCCCACGGAGCGAATCTGCTCGCCCCAGGTGCGCGAGACCCGCTTGATGTGCGGGCCGTAGATGATCAGGCGGCCGCCGTCGGCCACCACCTGCTCCAGCTTGTACATCACCTTGCCCGCGGTCCACAGCTCGTCGTACATCTCCGGGGCCCGGCCCAGCACCAGCTGGTAGGGCCGCGGCTTGATCACCACGTGCACCCTCGCCGATAGGTCCGCGGCCGCGGACCAGGCCGGCTGCAGCGGCCCCGCGTACAGGCCGCAGAGCTGGCCCTGGGGGCTGACCACCGGGCAGCAGCCGTGCACCGGCGCGGGCACCATCTGCAGGGCCCGCTCCAGCATGCGCCGCACCGGGGTGTCCTGGCGCCCGATGATCTCAGCGCAGGTGATCACCGCACCCAGCCAGTGGGAGAAGTGCAGGAACTCGCCGGTGGAGATGCCGGGGAAGAGGTACTTGGCCCCGCCGGAGAAGCCCACCACCTCGTGGGGGAACACCGGCCCCAGCACGATGATCTGGTCGTAGTTGAACACGGCCCGGTTGATGTCCACCGGCACCCGCTCGCGCAGGCGGCCGCCGGACAGGGCGTAGACCTCCTCCTCCTCCAGCCAGCCCAGGCGGCGGGAGGTGTCGGGCAGGTCCCAGCGGTGGTTTAAGAGCTCCACCCCGGCCCAGGGGCCGCGCCGGGCCCCGGCGTCCAGGCCGTAGAGGGCCTGTATCTTCTCCGGGGCCAGGGGCGGGTGGGTGCCCAGGGCCACCATGAAGTCCAGCCTGGCCGCCCGGGGGGCGACCACCCGGCGCAGGGACTCCACCAGCAGGGGCAGGGGGCAGGTGCGGGTGCCGTCCGGGGTGAGCACCAGCACCCGTTGGCCAACGTAGAGCTCCGGCGGCGTGCCCTGGGCCATGATCCGCCGGACCTGCTCGGCGCCCAGCATTGCGCCGGGGCTGCCTTGACCAGCGACCATCTCGGCTCCTCTCACAGGCGATAGGCCCGCTTGGCCAGGCCGTAGGCCAGCTCCCCAGCCAGCTCGGCCGCCTCGTCCTGGGCCAGGCAATGGTCGCAGACCAGCTCGGCCAGGTAGGCGCAGTCCAGGCGGCGGGACAGGTCGTGGCGGGCGGGGATGGAAGCGAAAGCCCGGGTGTCGTCGTTGAAGCCCACCGTGTTGTAGAAGCCGGCGGTCTCGATCATCCGGCGCTTGTGGCGCAGCATGCCCTGGGGGCTGTCGTAGAACCACCAGGCCGGCCCCAGGCGCAGGATGGGGTAGTGCCCGGCCAGAGGGGCCAGCTCCCGGCTGTAGGCGCTCTCGTCCAGGGTGAATAGGATCAGGGTCAGGCCCGGCTCGTTGCCCAGGCGGTCCAAGAGCGGCTTGAGGTCCCGCACGTAGTTGGTGGGGGTAGGGATGTCGGCGCCCATGTCCGGGCCGAAGCGCTGGTATAAGAGCCGGTTGTGGTTGCGCCAGGAACCGGGGTGCAGCTGCATCACCAGCCCGTCCTCCAGGCTCATCTTGGCCATCTCCAGGAGCATCTGCCCCCGGAAGGCCTCGGCCTGGGCCGGGCTCATCTGCCCGCGCAGGGCCTGGTCCAGCAGGCGCTGGCAGTCGGCCGGCGGCAGGTCGCAGGTCTTGGCGCTGGGGTGGCCGTGGTCGGTGGCCGTGGCCCCATGGGCGATGAAGTATTGCCGCCGCTGGGCCAGGGCCCGCAGATAGCCCGGCCAGCGGCTGGTTTCCTGGCCGGTGAGCCGGGCCAGGTGTTCCAGGTTTTGGCCAAAGCCCGGCGCCTCGGGGTCCACCAGCGGGTCCGGCCGGAAGGTGGGCAGCACCCGGCCCGGCCAGGCGCTGGCCGCGATGCGCTCATGGGCCGCCAGGTCCGACAGGGGCGAGTCGGTGGTGGCGAGCACCTCGATGTTAAAGCGCCGGAAAAGCTCCCGCACCCGGAACTCGGGCCGGGCCAGGCAGTCGGCGATCTGGTCGTAGATGGCCTCGGCCGTGTCCGGGCCCAGGCGCTGGCGCACGCCGAAGAGATAGTAGAGCACGTAGTCCAGCCACAGCCGCGAGGGCGTGCCCCGGAATAGGTGGTAGTGCTGGGCGAACAGCCGCCACACGGCGCGGGGGTCCTCTTCCACCGGGCCGCCGTCGCGCCGGGGCACGCCCAGGCGCTCCAGAGGCACGCCCTGGCTGTAGAGCATGCGCAGCAGGTAGTGGTCCGGGATGATCAGCAGGCGGCTGGGGTCGGGGAAGGCGATGTTGTCCGCGTACCAGGCCGGGTCGCTGTGGCCGTGGGGGCTGAGGATGGGCAGGTCCCGGACCTGGGCGTAGAGCGCCCGGGCCACAGCCCGCTGGGCCGGGTCGCTGGGCAGCAGGCGGTCCTCGTGCATCTCCAAGGGCGCGGCCATGTGTCCCTCGCTCTGCGTGGGCCCTGGGCTATATCACCATGTATTTAATGGCTAAATACAATTTTAATCCATCCGGGGCCGCCTCGGGTTTTGTAAAAATATTTCCTAAAACGCCTTTTTTCTTGACTTGATGCCATATGTTTGGAAAATTACAACATATCGCCCGGCGTACTGCAACAACCAATTTCTTGAAAAAAGGTTTCCGAATGCCCGACACCCTGACCAGCATCAGGAACGCGCTGGATTCCCTGCGCAACTCCGAGAAAAAGGTGGCCAAGTGCGTGCTGGCCGACCCCAGCGCGGCCATCAACTACTCCATCACCGAACTGGCCGAAAAGGCCGGCACCAGCGAGGCCACGGTGGTGCGCTTCTGCCGCAGCCTGGGCCTGGCCGGCTATCTGGAGCTGCGCCTGAACCTGGCCCGGGAGATGCCCAGCGCCCAGCCCATCTTCGAGAACGTGGCCGCCAGCGACTCACTGGCCGAGATCACGGGCAAGATCCTGGGGGCCCACAAGGAGGCCCTGAGCAACGCCCTGAACAAGCTGAACCTGGACGACCTGGACCAGGCGGTGAAGCTCTTGGCCGCGGCCCGCAGCATAGATTTCTATGGGGTGGGGGGATCGGCCATCGTGGCCAAGGACGCCCACCACAAGTTCTTCCGCCTGGGCATTCCCTGCGCGGCCTACGACGACCCGCACATGCAGGTCATGTCCGCGGCCCAGCTAGCGCCGGGCTGCGTGGTGGTGGCCATATCCCACACCGGCTCCACCAAGGACATCATCGAGAGCGCGCGCATCGCCCGGGCCGCCGGGGCCAAGGTCATCGGCGTGGTGGGCAAGAACAACTCGCCCCTGGCCCGGGTCTGCGACCTGGTGCTGTCGGTGCACTCCCAGGAGGCGGCCCTGCTCTTGGCGCCCATGACCTCGCGCTTGGTGCAACTGGCCATCATCGACGTGCTGTTCGTGGCCGTGGCCATGCAGGACTTCGGGGGCGTCAAGGAGCGCCTGGACCGGGTCAAGCGCTCCCTGGTGGAAAAGCGTTACTAAGCCCCGGGCCGGCCCCAAACCCGGAGCCAGGGGGAGGAGGGGCGGTGGACAAAGGTGAGCTGAGTCTGGCAGCCATCTTCTTCGGCGTGGGGGGAGTGGTCTGCCTGCTCTCCCTGACCATGCCCATCGGCTCCCTGCGCATGGCCGGCCCGGGGTTTTTCCCCTTCTGGCTGGGCGTGGTGCTCATGGCCCTGGCGGCCCTGTTGTTCGCCCAGGTGTGGCTCCGGGGCCGGGCCGCCGGCCGGCCGGCCCAGACCCAGCCGCCCCTGGCCGGCGGCCAGCCGGCCGCGCCGGCCGAGCCCCTGGCCTCGGGCCAGATGCTCCTGTTCCTGGGGGTGCTGGTGGCCTCGGCCCTGCTGCTGGGTGTGCTGGGCTACTTCCTGACCACCCTGCTGGTGATGCTGAGCCTGCTCTACGTGCTGGGCTCCCGGCGCTGGCTGCTGAACCTGACTCTTTCCCTGGTCACGGCGGCGGTCACCTACCTGATGTTCGTCATCTGGCTCAAGATTCCCCTGCCGGCCGGGTTTTGGGCAAGGTGATGTGAGCCATGCTTGAGTCCCTGCAGGCCCTGTCCAACGGCTTCAGCGTCGCCACCACCCTGCACAACCTGTTCTACTGCCTGCTGGGCGCGGTGGTGGGCACCCTGGTGGGGGTGCTGCCCGGCGTGGGGCCCATCGCCGGCATCGCCCTGCTCATCCCGGCCACCTACGGCCTGGAGCCCACCTCGGCCATCATAATGCTGGCCGGCATCTACTACGGCGCCATGTACGGCGGCTCCACTACCTCCATCCTGCTCAACGTGCCCGGCGAGACCGCCTCGGTGATCACCTGCCTGGACGGCTACCAGATGGCCCAGCGCGGCCGGGCCGGCGCGGCCCTGGCCACCTGCGCCATCGGCTCGTTCGTGGCCGGCACCCTGGGCATCGTGGGGCTGTCGCTCTTGGCCCCGCCCCTGGCCCAGGCCGCCCTGGCCTTCGGCCCGCCGGAGTACTTCTCCCTGATGGCCTTCGGCTTCATCGCCCTGAGCAACGTCACCGGCACCAGCCTGATCAAGTCCCTGATGATGGCCGTGGCCGGCCTGGCCATCGGCACCATCGGCCTGGACCCGGTGACCGGCGAGGCCCGCTTCGCCTACGGCTCGGACTACCTACTGGGCGGCATCGAGTTCGTGGCCGTGGCCATCGGCCTGTTCGGCATCGGCGAGGTGCTCTCCAACGTGAACCAGCCGGCGGAGATGCTGGCGCAGGCGGTGAAGATACCCCGCCTGCGCGAGCTATACCCCAGCGGCCAGGACCTGAAAAAGTCGGCCCTGCCCATCCTGCGCGGCTCGGGGGTGGGCTTCGGCGTGGGGCTGGTGCCCGGACCGGCGCCGGTGATCGCCACCTACTCCTCCTACATGATCGAGCGCAAGATATCCAAGCACCCGGAGCAGTTCGGCCAGGGGGCCATCGAGGGGGTGGCCGGGCCGGAGTCGGCCAACAACGCCGCCTGCCAGTCGGCCTTCATACCCCTGTTCGTGCTGGGCATCCCCTTCGCCCCGCCCACGGCCATCCTGCTGGGGGCCTTCCTCATCCACGGCGTCACCCCCGGCCCCATGCTCATCAGCGAGCACCCCAACCTGTTCTGGGGCGTCATCGCCAGCATGTACATCGGCAACTTCATCCTGCTGGTGCTCAACCTGCCCTTCGTGCCCCTGTTCGCCAACATCCTGCGCATACCCAAGAAGGTCCTGCTGCCCCTGGTCATCGTCTTCTGCCTCACGGGCATGTACACGGTGAACAATTCGGTGTTCGACATCTGGATGATGATTCTCTTCGGCGTGGTGGGCTTCCTGCTGCGCCGCTGGGCCTACGAGGGCGCCCCGCTGCTGCTGGCCCTGGTGCTGGGACCCAAGCTGGAGGTGGCCTTCCGCCAGTCCCTGATGATCTCCCACGGCGACTTCGGCGTGTTCGTCAGCCGGCCGGTTTCGCTGGCCTTCCTGCTGGCCGCCGCGGCCTTTTTGCTGCTGCCCTTGTGCAAGACCTGCTACCAGCAGCTCCGGCGGCGGGCAGCGGAATGAGACAGGAGGCCTGCGCGCCATAGACGTTTGTGGCCTTAGCAAAGGAGGTGTTCAGATGCTGAGGAAAGTGGCGTTTATCAGTGTGGCCCTGGCCCTGCTGGCCTGTCCCTTGGCCATGGCCGCGGACTTCCCCGCCAAGGAGGTCCAGATCATCGTGCCCTGGTCGGCCGGCGGGGCCACGGACCTGATCTTCCGGGCCCTGGCCAACTCCACCGAGAAGTACCTCAAAAAGCCGGTGGTGGTGGTGAACCGTCCCGGCGGCGGCGGCGCGGTGGGCTACACCGAAGGGTCCAAGGCCCGGCCCGACGGCTACACCCTGACCGCGGCGGTGACGCCCCTGACCATCCTGCCGCACAACGTCAAGACCGCCTTCACCTACCAGAACTTCGCGCCCATCATCAACGTGGTCAGCGACCCCTCCATGTTCCTGGTGCAGGCCAAGTCGCCCTGGAAGGACCTTAAGGAGTTCCTGGCCTACGCCAAGCAGAACCCGAACATGATCACGGTGGGCAACTCCGGGGCCGGCGGCGGCGTGCATCTGGTGGCCCTGGCCTTCCAGAACGCAGCCGGCGTCAAGTTCAACCACATCCCCTTTGCCGGCGGCGGCCCCTCGGTGACGGCGCTGTTGGGCGGGCACATCAACGCGGTGGTGGTCTCCCCGCCCGAGGGCGTGCCCCACGTCAAGGCCGGCAAGCTGCGCATCATCGCCCTGTTCGCGGCCAAGCGGCTGCCCCTGTTCCCCGACGTGCCCACGGTGACCGAGCAGGGCGTGCCCTTCGTCATGGGCATGTGGCGCGGACTGGTGGCCCCCAAGGGCACCCCGCCGGCGGTTATCCAGAAGCTGCACGGCGCCTTCAAGAAGGGCATGGAGGACGCGGCCTTCAAGAAGAACGCCAAGGGCATGGGCATCAACCTGGACTACATGAACGGCGCCGCCTTCGGCAAGCTCATCGCCGACTCCGACGCCAAGTTCAGCGCCCTGATCAAGCAGCTAAAAAAGAAGTGATCCCTGGGGAGAGGGGGAGGAGAAGCCATGAAAACCCTTAGGACCGTATCATTGGCGGCGGGCCTGTGCCTGCTGGCCCTGGTCTGGGGCTGCGAGGCGGGCAAGGCTCCCATGGGCGCGTCTTCTGGCGGCGGCGGGCCGCAGAAGACCATCCGCCTGGCCAGCCCCTTCAAGAGCGGCCACATCCTGGTGGACGCCAGCAACAAGTTCAAGGAGCTCTTGGCCAAGAGCAGCAACGGCCGCCTGCAGGTGCAGGTGCAGCCCGGCGTGGGCTCCGAGGAGGGCATCAACGACTGGACCAGCCAGGGCAAGGTGGAGATGCAGGCCACCGGCGGCCGTCCCCTGGAGGTGGCCGCACCGCAGTACTTCTTCTTCAACGCGCCCTATGTGATGAAGGACTTCGAGCACTTCATGCGGGTATGGAACGGGCCCCTGGGCGACAAGGCCAGGGCCCAGGTGGAGGCCAAGGGCAACCAGAAGTACCTGGGCATCGTCTACCGCGGCCTGCGCCAGACCACGGCCAACAAGCCCATCTACACCCCCAGCGACGTGTACAAGCTCAAGCTGCGCCTGCCTACGGTCAAGACCTGGATCGCGGTGTGGAAGGAGATCGGCGCCTCGCCGGTGCCGGTGCCCCTGCCCGGCCTGTACAAGGCCCTGCAGACCGGCAAGGCCGAGGCCTCCGAGGGCGACCTGACCCAGATATCCTCCTTCAAGCTGTTCAAGGTGCAGGGCTACCTGATCATCACCAACCACCTGGTGCAGACCGGCGGCATCCTGATCAACAAGGCCTTCTTCGACGGCCTGTCGCCCGAGGACCAGGCCCTGATCGTGGCCGCGGCCAAGCAGGCCACCGAGTGGGCCAACGACAAGATCAAGAAGGGCGAGAGCGGCCTGCTGGTGAACCTGCAGCGCAACGGCATGAAGGTGGTGATACCCGACGCCGACTCCCTGCGCGTCAAGGCCAGGCCCGCGGTGGAGAAGCTGTTCAAGACCGAGTGGCCGGTAACCACCTGGAGCGAGGTGCTGGCCCAGTAGCGGACAACGCGATGGACCTGACGGCGGAGATAAGAGAAAAGGAGGCCAGGGCCCGGCGCTTGCTGGAGGAAAAGGGCCTGGACGCCCTGCTCCTGAAGCGCCAGGCCAACTTTTCCTGGCTGACCGGCGGTGGCCTCAACCTGGTGGGCATAACCACCGAGGCGGGGGCCACCGCCCTAATCATAACCCATGACGCCAAGTACCTGGTGAGCAACAACATCGAGGCCCCGCGCATGGTGCAGGAGGAGGGCCTGCTCCGGCAGGGCTATGAGCTGCTGGAGTTCCCCTGGTACGAGGAGCGCGAGACGGCCGTCATCCAGGAGCGGGTGGGCGGCGGCCGCCTGGGGGCGGACCTGGCCTTCCCCGGCGCCCTGGTCTTGGCCGAGGACATCGCCCGCCTGCGCTACAGCCTCACCCCGGCCGAGGTGGAGCGCTACCAGTGGCTGGGGGAGCGGGTCTCGCGGGTGCTGGAGGAGACCATGCTGGCGGTCCGGCCGGGGGAGAAGGAGTCGCAGGTGGTGGGCCGCCTGGCCCAGGGCCTGTGGGCCGAGCGCATCGACGCGGTGACGCTCATGGCCGCCGCCGACCAGCGAGTGGCCGCCTTCCGCCACCCCATCCCCAGCGAGAAGCCCGTAGAGCGCTACCTGATGGTCTCGGTGAACGCGCGCAAGTGGGGGCTGATCGTGTCCCTGACCCGCTTCGTGCACTTCGGGCCCCTGCCCGCGGAGCTGCGGCGGCGCTACCTGGCCAACGTGCGCATCGACTGCGCCTTCATGGCCGCCACCCGGCCGGGCGTGCCGGCGCGGGAGGTGCTCAAGAAGGGCCTGGAGGCCTACGTGGCGCAGGGCTTCCCCGACGAGTGGAAGCTGCACCACCAGGGCGGGTCCATCGGCTACACCGGCCGCGACTACCGGACCACCTTCAAGACCCCGGACCTGGTGGCCGAGAACCAGGCCTTCACCTGGAACCCCTCGCTCACCGGCACCAAGTCCGAGGACACCATCCTGGCCACTAAAGGCGGCCCGCAGATGATCACCAGGCCTATAATCTATCCCACCCTGACCCTGGAGGTGGCGGGCCAGAGCTTCACCCGGCCCGACGTGCTGGAGAAGGACTGACGGCCGCGGCCGCGGGAGGACGAGCACAGAGATGGAAAAACTGCGCATAGGGCTGGTGGGGGCCCAGTTCGCGGCCCGGCTGCACCTGAACAGCCTGGTCAAGCTGACCAGCGTGCAGGCCCAGGTGGTGGCGGTGGCCGCCCGCAGCCTGGCCAGCGCCCAGCGCCTGGCCGGCCAGTACGGCATCCCCGAGGCCTACGACGACTACCGCCGCCTCCTGGAGCGGCGCGACGTGGACGTGGTGGACCTGTGCCTGCCCACGGACCTGCACGAAGAGCTGTGCATCGCCGCGGCCCAGGCCGGCAAGCACGTGATCTGCGAAAAGCCGCTCACCGGCTACTTCGGCAAACAGCGGCCCGAGGAGCTGGTGGGCCAGGCGGTGGCCAAGGAGCTGATGCGGCGCGAGGCCCTGGCCGGCTGCGGCCGGGTGCAGAAGGCCCTGGCCGACCACCATGTCAAGCTGATGTACGCTGAGAACTGGGTCTACGCCCCGGCGGTGGCCAAGCTCAAGGCCCTGGTCCAGGCCAGCGGCGGCACCATGCTGGACATCCGGGCCGAGCAGAGCCACTCCGGCTCGGCCGCGGCCTATTCCCGGCGCTGGAAGACCAGCGGCGGCGGGGCCCTGCTGCGCCTGGGGTCCCACCCGGTGGGCGCGGTGCTGCACCTTAAGGCCTTCGAGGGCCTGGCCAAGGACGGCCGGCCCATCCGGCCGCGCTATGTCACCGCCGAGACCGGCCAGCACAGCAAGATCGCCTCTTACGTCAAAGAAAAGAAAAAATATCTGGTCTCCGACTGGGAGGACGTGGAGGACTGGGGGGCTCTAGTCATCGGCTTCGCCGACGGCTCCAGCGCCACGGTGATCGCCTCGGACGGGGTGCTGGGGGGCGTGCGCAACACCATGGCCGTGTATCTGTCCAACGCCGTGGTGCAGGTGAACATGAACCCCAACGACGGCATGCTGGTCTACGCGCCGGAGGCGCAGGTCTTCGGCGACGAGTACCTGGTGGAGAAGCTGGAGACCAAGGCGGGCTGGAACTTCCCCAGCCCGGACGAGGACTGGGCCCGGGGCTACCCCCAGGAGCTGGAGGACTTCCTGCTGGCCCTCAAGGACGGCCGCGAGCCGCTGTCGGGCTTCGACCTGGCCCAGGACGTGGTGCAGGTGATCTACGCCGCCTACCAGTCGGCCGAGGAGGGCCGGCGGGTGGAGCTGTCGCCAAGGAGCTGAACTGACGCTTGGTCCGGCGGCCGCCATCAGATGGCGGCCGCGCGAGGAGTGGCCATGGCCTTGCAAAAGCGTGAAGTCGTCGACCGCATCATAAACGAGGGGCTCATCACCCTGATCCGCTCCGCCTCGGCCGAGGAGGCCCTGGCCGCGGCCGAGGCGCTCAGCGAAGGCGGGGCCAGCCTCATCGAGGTGACCATGACCGTGCCCGGAGCCATCGAGGTGGTGCGCGAGCTGGCCCGGCGACGCTCGGGCTCCTGCCTCATCGGCGCCGGCACGGTGCTGGACAGCGAGACCGGCCGCCTGGCCCTGCTGGCCGGGGCCCAGTTCCTGGTCAGCCCCTCGCTGAACTTCGAGCTGATCCAACTGGCCCACCGCTACAGCGTGGTGGTGATCCCCGGCGCCCTGACCCCCACCGAGGTGCTGGCGGCCTGGAACGCGGGGGCGGACTTCGTCAAGGTCTTCCCGGTGGGGCAGCTGGGCGGCCCGGACTACGTGCGGGCTCTCAAAGGCCCCTTCCCCCAGATTCTGCTGCTGCCCTCGGGCGGGGTGAACCTGAACAACCTGGGCGAGTTCATCAAGGCCGGGGCCACGGCCGTGGCCGTGGGCAGCGAGATCGTGGACAAGGCGGCGCTCAGGGAGAAAAACTTCCAGGTGATCCGCGACAAGACCCGCGCCGCCCTGCAGGCCATTGCGCGTGCCCGCCCCCGCCAGGCCGCCGGTTAGGAGGGTAGTCATGCAGGCCCTGGTCAAGTACGCCAAAGGCAAGGGACTCATGGAGCTGCGCGAGGTGCCGCGCCCCACGCCCCAAGAGGGCGAGGTGCTCATCGCGGTCAAGGCGGTGTCCATCTGCGGCAGCGACCTGCACATCTATCACGACGCCCACCCTTACTGGCCGCCGGTGGTGCTGGGCCACGAGTTCACCGGGGTCATCGCCGAGCTGGGGCCGGGGGTCACGGGCTGGCAGGTGGGCGAGCGGGTGGTGAGCGAAACCCGCACCGGGGCCTGCGGCCAGTGCTTCGTGTGCCAGACCGGCTACCCCCAGGTCTGCGAGCAGAAGCGGGCCTACGGCATCGGGGTCAACGGCGCCTTCGCGCCCTATGTGGCCGGCCCGGCCCGGCTGCTGCACCGCCTGCCCCAGGCCATCCCCTTCGAGACCGCGGCGGTGATGGAGCCCACGGCCATCTGCGTCACCTCCATCCTGGAGCGGGCCGGGCTGCAGGCCGGCGACTCGGTGGTGGTCACCGGCCCCGGCCCCATCGGGCTCATCTCCCTGGCCGTGGCCAAGGCCGCCGGGGCCAGGCTGGCCGGCGTCACCGGTACCGGCCGCGACCAGCAGGTGCGCTTCGCCATGGCCCGGTCCCTGGGCGCGGACTTCACCATCAACGTGGAGCAAGAGGACCCGGTGCAGCGGGTCATGGAGCTGACCGGCGGCCTGGGCGCGGACCTGGTGATCGAGGCCTCGGGCGGGGCGCCGGCCATCGCCCAGGCCTTTGCCCTGGCCCGGCGCATGGGCCGGGTCTGCGCCATCGGCATCTCGGGCCGGGAAGAGGTGCCCATCCCCTACGACCGGGGCATCTTCAAGGCCCTGCGCTACGACTTCTGCTTCTCCAGCAGCTGGCTGGCTTGGGAGCGGGCCCTGGCCCTGGTGGCCCGTGGCCTGCTGCCGGTGCACAAGGTCATCACCCACACCCTGCCCCTGGCCGATTGGCAGCAGGGGTTCGCGCTGCTGGAAAAACAGCAGGCGGTCAAGGTTATACTGATCCCCTAGGGCGGCTGCGAACCTCAGGCGGGGACGGAACGCTATGGCCATGGAGCTGCGGCCCTTGCGGCAGTGCTGCGTGCTGGTCACCCCCACCTCCTACGGGGTCGAGGCGCCGGCCCTGCGGCGGGAGCTGGAGGCGGCGGTGGGGCGGGTGATCTACAACCCCCACGGCCGGCCCCTGACCTCCCCGGAGGTGGCCGGGCTGCTGCCGGGGGTGGACGGCTACATCGCCGGCCTGGACCAGATCGACGCCGCGGCCCTGGCCGGGGCCGATTGCCTCAAGGTCATCGCCCGCTACGGCGTGGGCCTGGACCGGGTGGATTTGGCCGCGGCCACGGCCCGTGGCATCGTGGTGGCCAACACCCCTGGGGCCAACGCCGGGGCCGTGGCCGAGCTGACCATCGCCCTGCTGCTCACCCTGGCCCGTGGCCTGCACCAGGTCTGCCCGGAAACCCGCTGCGGCCAATGGCCGCGCCGCCCAGGCCTGGCCCTGGAGGGCAAGGCCATCGGCCTGGTGGGCCTGGGGGCGGTGGGCCGGGCCCTGGCCAAGAAGCTGAGCGGCTTCAGCTGCCGGCTCATGGCCGGCGACCCCTACCTCACCCCTGCCCAGGCCGCGGCCGCGGGCGTGGAGCTATTGCCCCTGGCCGCGCTGCTGCCCCTGGCCGAGTTCGTGTCCCTGCACTGCCCGCTGACCCCCCAGACCAGGGGCCTGGTGAACCAGGCCTTTCTGGCGGCGATGAAGCCCGGCGCCTATCTGGTCAACACCGCCCGTGGCGAGCTGATCGACGAGGCGGCCCTGCAGCAGGCCCTGCAGAGCGGCCGCCTGGCCGGCGCGGCCCTGGACTGCTTCTGCCAGGAGCCGCCCGGCGCCCGGCACCCCCTGCTAGCCTTGCCCACGGTGGTGGCCACCCCGCACATCGGCGCGCACACGGACCAGGCCACCTACCTGATGGGGCGTATGGCCCTGGACGCCTGCCTGGCGGCGCTGGCCGGCCGGCGGCCGGCGCATGTGGTCAACCCTCAAGTCTACGAGGCGGGCCATGCCTGAGCGGACCGGCGCTCCCTGGTTCCTGGGCCTGGACCTGGGCACCGGCTCCTGCAAGGCCGTGGCCGTGGACGCCGCGGCCAGGGTGCTGGGGTTCGCCGCCGCCGCCTACCCGGCCCAGGGCGCGGACCAGAGGTGGCAGGAGCAGGACCCGGACTCCCTGCTCCTGGGCCTGGTGCAGGCGGCGCGCGGGGCCGTGGCCCAGGCCGCACCGGCCGGGCCCTGCCGCGGCCTGAGCATCGGCGGGGCCCTGCACAGCCTCGTCGCCCTGGACGGCGCCGGCCGGCCCCTGACCGGGGTGAGCACCTGGGCCGACGGACGCGCCCAGGGCCAGGCCGCGGCCATCGCCGGCACTTCCCTGGGGCGGGAGCTGTACCAGCGCACCGGCTGCGTGCCCCACGGCATGTACCCCCTGTACAAGCTCATCCGCCTGCGCCAAGAGCGGCCGGAGATGTTCCAGCGGGTCCGGCGCCTGGTCTCGGCCAAGGAGTACGTGCTGCACCAGCTCTGCGGCCAATACGTGGTGGACTTTTCGGTGGGTTCGGGATCGGGCCTAATGAACGTGCATGAGCTGGCCTGGGACTCCCTGGCCCTGGACACGGCCGGGGTGCAGGCGGGCCAGCTCTCGGAGCTGGCCGATCCCCGCGCCAGGCTGGGCGGCCTGGCGCCGGAGCTGGCCCGGCAGATGGGCCTGGCCCCGGACACGCCCCTGATCCTGGGGTCGTCGGACGCGGCCAACTCCAGCCTGGGGGCCGGCTGCGTGGCGCCGGGGCAGCTCACCTGCATGGTGGGCACCAGCGGGGCCCTGCGCCTGATCTCGCCTAGGCCCCTGCTGGACAACAACGCCCGCTACTGGTGCTACGGTCTGGACCGGGAGCACTGGCTGGTGGGCGGGGCCATCAACAACGGCGGCCTGGCCCTGGCCTGGTTCCGCGACCTGCTGCAGCAGGTCCTGGGCGAGGCAAGGCCGCAGGGCCGGCCCAGCTTCGAGGACCTGGTGGCCCTGGCCGGCCAGGCCCCGCTGGGGGCCGCGGGCGTGATCTGCCTGCCCTTC
The DNA here is from genome assembly GCA_040751985.1 of Thermodesulfobacteriota bacterium. Taxonomy (GTDB): domain Bacteria; phylum Desulfobacterota; class Desulfarculia; order Desulfarculales; family Desulfarculaceae; genus Desulfoferula. The sequence goes on from JBFMFU010000047.1 coordinate 310,362, forward strand.
CTGGCCGGGGAGCGCAGCCCCCACTGGAACCTGAACGCCCGCGCCGCCTTCTGCGGCCTGCGCCTGTCCCACGGCCCAGAGCACCTGGCCCGGGCCATCCTGGAGGGGGTGGCCTTCCGCCTGCGCAGCGTGCTGGAGCTCTTACGGGAGATGGGCCCGGCCGTCGGCGAGGTGCGGGCCTCGGGCGGCTTCACCCAGTCGCCCCTGTGGCTGCAGATCGTGGCCGACGTGCTGAACCTGGAGCTGAGCGTGCCGGCCTGGGGCGAGACCTCCTGCCTGGGCGCGGCCTTCTGGCCGCTCTTGGCCGCCGGGGCCCTGGCCAGCCTGGAGCAGGCCGGCGGTGCGGTGCCAACGGCCCAGGTCCAGGCCCCAGACCCGCAGCGCGCCCAGGCCTACGAGCCGCTCTACGCCCTGTTCACGGATCTTTACGCGGCCCTGAGCCCCTTGTTCGGCCGCTGGCCGTTGCCGAAGGCACCCTAGGCGCAACCGACCGCAGGCAAGGCGCGCGGCCCCGGCTCATTTCCGGGGCCGCGCGTTTTCAGGCCACACAATTCAAGCAGAGCAGGGACTTCCCTTGGGCCGGCTCCATCCACCGGGAGGGGTCCTGGGAAGCAAAACGGCTGGGACGGACGCGGGCTAGCTGGCGCGCTGCTGTTCGCCGCCGCCGGCCATGACCTGGGCGTCGTTGGTCTTCTTGTTCAGCCAGCCGTAGAATAGGATCAATTCCGGGTGGTCGTCCAGGGAACCATAGCCGCGCACGTTCACCTTTTTTTCTGCGGCCATGTTGGGGTCGAACACGCGGAACTTGAAGATGTGCTTGCCCTGGTCCGAGGTACGGGTGACCTGCTTGAGCTTCCAGACCCAGTCCGGGTCCTGCTGGTACTTGGTCACCATGTCCCGGCCAATCGCCGCATGCAGGTCGCGCGGCTTCTCGTCTTTTGCGGCCGCGGGCGCGCCGGTCTTGGGCGCCGCCGACGCCTCGTCTTTCTTGAACAGCTTCTTGAACATCACTGCTCCTCCTGCTCGGGGCCTCCGCCCCTCCCTCAACTGATATCCCTCTTAAAATCCAGCCACAGTGAAATCCGATTTCCTACTGAGGCCATATCTCCAAGCCCTCAATGAGGGCCTATTCTTTTTTATCCGCTATTCAAGCAAGTTAGCCATCGGAAATGCCGCTTCCCTCCGCCCGGGCCGCCTTCACGGGCGCCGCCTGGTCGGGCCGGTCGCTGGTCAGGCCGCGGGTGAGCCAGCCGTTTTTGTGCGGGGTCAAGAGGGCCCAGAGGCTTATCCAGGACAGACCCACCATCCATAGCAGCATGTAGGGGAAGGCCCACACGAAGTTGGTGTCCCGCCGGTGCAGGACGTGCACCAGGGCCGGCAGCATGCCGCCGATGGCCGCGCCCATGAGCAGGTTGACCAGCATCACCTCCGGGCTGGCCAGGATGACCACCACCGCGCCCAGCTTGAGCCACTCGCCGGCGGTCATGCGGAACAGGTGGATGAGAAGGTTGATGCGCGCGCCCAGGGCCGGCGTGGCCCGGAAGCGCCGGAACAGGAAGCTGGTCATGACCAGGGTCTCGCGCACGTTGCTGCGCGCCCAGCGCAGGAACATGCGGCACATGCCGCGGTAGCGTAGGGGCACCTCGGTCAAGACCACGGCATTGCGGGCGAAATGGGCGTGGTAGCCGCTGCGGAGCACGAAGTTGGTCAGGGAGCGGTCCTCGCCGATGTTGGCCGGCCGGCCCAGGAAGCGCTGGTTGAGCCAGGCCTTCAGGTGGGGCTTGACCACCGCGAAGCGGTAGGCGGACAGGGCGCCGGGGGTGGTCATCACGGTGTTGATGCGGCTCTGGGAGGCCCGGATGAAGTCGAAGCTGAAGGTGAAGTTGACCTCCAGCATGCGCGGGATGACGCCCTTGGACCGGTTGAGCACCCGCACGTTGCCAGCCACCGCGCCCACCAGGTGGTCGCGCACCATGGGCGTGACCAGGTGGCGTATGGTATCGGGCAGGACCTCGGAGTCGCTGTCCATGGTCACCAGTATCTCGCCGCGCGCCCTCTGGATTCCGGCGTAGAGCGCGGCGCGCTTGCCGCTGTTGACCGCCAGGCGCACCAGCTCCACCCGCCCGGCCAGTTCGGCGACGGCGCGCTCCATCCATACCCAGGTGTCGTCGCGGCTGCCGTCGTCCACGGCCACGATCTGCATGCGTCCGGCCGGGTAGTTGCTGGCGGCGATGCTGCGCAGGGTCTTCTGGACCTGGGCGCCCTCGTTATAGGCCGGCACCACCACGGTGATGTTGGGCAACTCCGCGTCCGCACAGGGCTCCAGGGGGCGGTAGGTGGCCGCCAGGTACACGCGCCAGGCCAGGGCGAAGACGGCCAGGACCAGGGAGACGCGGGCCAGGTCCAGCCAGGGGCTGTCCTCCAGCATGATCATGGTCTCTTCCAGGGCGTCCAGGAACTCGTCGCCCAGGTACCAGACGCCCAGGGCCAGACCGCAAAGAACGTTCATGATGGCTAATTTGATCGCCAGGTGAGAGCGAGGCGAGGCAGCACCGTCGCTGACTACAGGAGCGCTTCTGGGTTTGGTCATATGAGGATCCTGCATAGCGGTTGCGCAGACCAAAGAACCGACCATAAGTAAAGGGCAGGCCCAAGACCCACCCCGGTGGCCCTTTAGGAAGCAAAGGTGATGCCACTGGCTAGAGGCTTGCCGCGGCTTGATTTTTCTACGAACCTGGCCGGCGAAGGAAACGGCGCTTCCGGCTCGTGGCCTGGGGGGCGGGTCCGGAGGCCCCAAACCGGCTGCATTCCCCCTAGGCAACCAAGCCCGAGGAGTATAGAATCTATACGCAATTAAGGACTGCTGCAGGGAAAGGGCGCTATGAAATCCTTGTTGGTGGCCACCCCGGACCGGGAGGCGGTGACCAGCCTGCGCAGCACCCTCGGCCGCAAGTACCGCGTGGAGGAGGCGGCCTCGGTCCTGGAGTACCAGGAGCAGCTGGCCCGCCGGCGCTTTGACCTGGCCTTGGTGGATATCGCCTTCATCCTCCAGCAGTTGCCCGCCGAAGGGCCCCAGGATTTCGCCACGGCGGTAAACGCCTTCCGCCGCAGCCCAGGCACCCCGCCCCTGATCATCCTCACCCCGCCGGAGCGCATCCGCGACACCGTATCGGCCGTCAAGGCCGGGGCCGACAACTACATCACCTATCCCGTGGACCTGCACGAGGTGGAGCTGGTCACCCAGAGCCTGGCCGCCCTGCGCAAGATCGAGTCCGAGCTGGAATACCTGCGCGACAGCTTCTGGAAGGTGGAGGCCAGGGACCTGGTGCGCACCCGCTCGGCCATGATGCGCCAGGTCTACGACAAGGTGGAGGTGGTGGCCCCCACCAAGGCCACGGTGCTACTCACCGGCGAGACCGGCACCGGCAAGAGCCTGATGGCCCGGCTGATCCACATGCACTCCAGCCGGGCGGGGGGGCCGTTCATATCCGTGCACTGCGGCTCCATACCCGACACCTTGGTGGAGAGCGAGCTGTTCGGCCACGAGAAGGGCGCCTTCACCGGCGCCGACCGCCGCAAGCTGGGCAAGTTCCAGATCGCCGACGGCGGCACCATCTTCCTGGACGAGGTGGGCACCGTCACCCCCAACGCCCAGATCAAGCTGCTGCAGGTGCTGCAGGAGGGCAGCTTCTCCCGGGTGGGCGGGGAGAACGAGATCAAGGTGGACGTGCGGGTGGTGGCGGCCAGCAACGTGAACCTGGAGGACAAGATCCGCGAAGGCAGCTTCCGCAGCGACCTGTTCTACCGCCTGAACGTGTTCGCCATCGAGCTGCCTCCCCTGCGCCAACGCCGCGAAGATATTCCCCTTTTGGTCTCCACCTGCTTGGACCGCCTGCAGCGCGGCTACGGCAAGGAGGTGGCCGGGGTGGAGGAAGGGGTGATGCGGGCCCTGGACGCCTACGCCTGGCCGGGCAACATCCGCGAGCTGGAAAACCTCCTGGAGCGGGCCTACATCCTGGAGCAGGGGCCCCGGCTGGGGCCGGCCGGCTTCCCGGCCGACCTGATGGCCCTGGAGCATCCAGGCCAGGACGACGAGCCCGGCCAGAGCCTGCCCCTGGCCGAGGTGCGCCGCCGGGCGGTGGAGGAGGTGGAGCGGCGCTACCTGGTGCGGCTGTTGACCATAAAGAAGGGCCGCATCGACCAGTGTGCCAGCCAGGCCGGGGTCACCACCCGCCAGCTGCACAACCTGATGACTAAATATGGCCTGTCGGCACGCGAGTTCCGCTGAAAACCGCCCCTCTAAGGCCCCCGAGTAAGAAATGATGTTTCATATTTTTCAGGACCGCGCAAAAAATATCCGTTAAATCAATGAGATAAATTTGGCACGATCCTTGTTAAGAGGCAGGGCAGCAACTCTCACCCCGCGTGAGTACATAGAAATGGCACCTGCAGAGGCAACTTCCGAGCGGATAAACGGTCTGGTGATCCCGGTGGAGTGGGACGCCGATGGCAAGGTGGTGGCCGTGGCCATCGCCGCCTTTGACGAGACCACCTATCTGGTGAAGCCCGGCGGCAAGGGCTCGGAGCTGTTGGACCGTCTGCAGTGCGAAGTGACCGTCTGGGGAAAGGTGGAAGGAAAAGCCCCGGGCAAAACCATCCAAATAGAGAGGTATCTGATGAGCACAAGCAGCAAAGGCAAAATCTTGGGCCTGGCGGTAGCCGCTTTGGTCGGCGTGTCCCTGGCCCTGGCCCCGGTGGCTTTCGCGGCCGGCGAGGCCAAACCGGCCGCCCCGGCCGCCACCGCTCCGGCCCCGGCCAAGGCCCCCGAGAAGGCCGCCCCGGCTAAGGCCGCCCCGGCCAAGAAGCCCGTGGCCAAGAAGGTGATGGCCAAGAAGGCCATGGCCAAGCCCAATGCCAAGGTGAAGGCCGCCCAGGAGGCCCTGAACAAGGCCGGCGCCAAGCTGAAGGCCGACGGCCTGATGGGCAAGCAGACCCGGGCCGCCGTCAAGAAGTTCCAGAAGGGCAAGGGCCTGAAGGTCACCGGCAAGCTGGACGCCGCGACCCTCAAAGCCCTGGGCCTGTAGGATAGAACAACCGCCGCCCGCCCGGAGCCATCCGGGCGGGCCGGTTTTAGGCCCCCCGCGGCCAACCCGCGCGACGGGGCATTCAGAGGCGAGCAAATGAGCCGTAGCGAGAACGTAGTCCCCGCCGCGGAGCCTCCCCACCAGGGCTGGGGCCCCGCAGCCGAGCTAGTTGAGCCGACCCCAGCCCTGACCCCGGTGGCGCTGCCCTTTGAGCACCGTCCCCTCAGACCCTCACCGGCGGCCAGCTTCCGCCGCCGCTTCTTCCCCGGCATCAGCGCCACCCAGTGGAACGACTGGCGCTGGCAGGTGCGCAACCGCGTCACCAGCCTGGCCGGGTTGAGACGATTTCTGGTCCTGAGCCCGGAGGAGCAGCGCGCCTTCAGCGCCCGCGCCGGCAAGCTGCCCGTGGGGATCACCCCCTACTACCTCAGCTTGATCCACCTCGCGGACCCGACCGACCCCCTGCGCCGCACCATGGTGCCCACCTGGTACGAGGCCGTGACCAGCGCCGGGGAGAGCAACGACCCCCTGGGCGAGGACCACGACATGCCCGCGCCGGGCCTGGTGCACCGCTACCCGGACCGGGTGCTGTTTTTGGCCACCGGCTTCTGCGCGGCCTACTGCCGCTACTGCACCCGCTCGCGCCTGGTGGGCGGCAGCGGCCACGGCCTGGCCCACCGCCGCGGCGACCTGGAGCAGGCCATCGCCTACATCGAGGCCACGCCCACGGTGCGCGACGTACTCATCTCCGGCGGCGACCCCCTGACCATGGCCGACGACCGCCTGGAGTGGCTCCTGATGCGCCTGCGCCGCATACCCCACGTGGAGGTGCTGCGCCTGGGCACCAAGACCCCGGCGGTGCTGCCCCAGCGCATAACCAGCGAGCTGGTGCGGCGGCTGAAACGCTATCACCCGCTGTTCATGAGCCTGCACTTCACCCATCCGGCGGAGCTGACCCCGGAGGCGGCGCGGGCCTGCGCCCGCCTGGCCGACGCGGGCATCCCCCTGGGCAGCCAGACGGTGCTCCTGGCCGGGGTCAACGACTCGCTGGAGGTGATGAAGCGGCTGATGCAGGGGCTCTTGCGCCTGCGGGTGCGGCCCTACTACCTGTATCAGTGCGACCCCATCAGCGGCTCGGCCCACTTCCGCACCCCGGTGAAGAGGGGCCTGGAGATCATAGAGGGCCTGCGCGGCCACACCAGCGGCTACGCGGTGCCCACCTTCGTCATCGACGCCCCAGGCGGCGGCGGCAAGGTGGCCCTGTGCCCGGACGCGGTGGTCAACCGCACCGAGGGCGAGCTGCTGCTCAAAAACTACGCCGGCAACACCTACTCCTACCCGGACCAGGGAGGGGACCTGGGCCCGGCGGCCTGCTGAGGCCGGAAGAGGCGACATGCGGGTCGGCCTGACCTATGACCTGCGCCAGGAGTACCTGGAACTGGGCTACTCCGAGGAGGAGGTGGCCGAGTTCGACAGCCCCCGCACCGTGGAGGCCATCGAGCAGGCCGTGGCCGTGGCCGGACACCAGACCCAGCGCATCGGCCGCCTGGCCTCCCTGGTGGAGCGCCTGGCCAAAGGCGAGCGCTGGGACCTGGTGTTCAACATCGCCGAGGGACTGCGCGGCTTCGGCCGCGAGGCCCAGGTGCCGGCGCTGTTGGATTACTACGCCGTCCCCTACACCTTCTCCGACCCTCTGGTGCTCAGCCTGACCCTCCACAAGGCCATGGCCAAGCGGGTGGTGCGCGACCTGGGCCTGCCCACGCCGGACTTCGCGGTGGTGTCCGCGCCGGCCGAGGCGGCCAAAGTGCGCCTGCCCTACCCCCTGTTCGCCAAGCCGGTGGCCGAGGGCTCGGGCCGGGGCGTAGGGGCGGCCTCGCGGGTGGAGGGCCCGGAGCAGCTCAGCTCGGTCTGTGCGGCCATGCTGGCCCGCTACCAGCAGCCGGTGCTGGTGGAGACCTACCTGCCCGGCCGCGAGTTCACCGTGGGCCTCATAGGCAGCGGGGCCTCGGCCCGGGTGCTGGGCACCATGGAGGTGATCCTCAAGGAGCAGGCCGAGGCCGGGGCCTACGGCTACATCAACAAGGAGCACTACGACAAGCTGGTGCGCTACCGCCGGGTAAAGGGCGCCGAGGCCCAGGCCGCCGGCGAACTGGCCCTGGCCGTGTGGCAGGGCCTGGGCTGCCTGGACGCGGGCCGGGTGGACCTGCGCTGCGACGCGGCCGGCCGGCCCCAGTTCCTGGAGGTCAACCCCCTGGCCGGCCTGCACCCGGAGCGCTCGGACCTGCCCATCCTCTGCGGCCTGATCGGCATGGAGTACAACCAGCTCATCGGCTGCATCCTGGACTCGGCCTGGCAGCGGGCCCGCGGCGCGGCCGCCAGGCCCTGTGGGCCACGGGCCTCCTGAGAAAGACCATGCGCGTCAGCGTACTGCACGACGCGGTGCCCGCGGGGGCGCCGCCGGACCTGGCCGACAACCTGGCCCAGGCCCAGCAGCTGGCCGCGGCCCTGGGCCGCCTGGGCCATGAGGCCTCCCTCTGCGCCTGGCAGGACTCGCCCGCGGCCAGCCTGGCCCGCCTGGCCGCCCAGCGGCCCCAGGCGGTGTTCAACCTGGTGGAGACGCCCCTGGGCCGGGCCAGCCGCATCCACGCCGCGCCCATCTTTTTGGAGCGGACCGGCACGAGCTTTGCCGGCGCTGGCGGCCGGGCCATGCTTATCACCTCGCACAAGCTATTAGCCAAGCGGGCCCTGGTCCGCGCCGGCCTGCCCACCCCGGCCTGGCGCAGCGCGGGCGGCAAGGGCCAGGGCGCCGAGCGCGGCCCCTGGCTGATCAAGGCAATCTGGGAGCACGGGTCGGTGGGCATAGACGAGGCGTCTCTGATTCCGGCCCACGACCCGGCCCGCCTGGCCGCGGCCCTGGCCGCCAAGGCGGCCCAGGTGGGCGGCCCCTGCTTTGCCGAGGCCTACGTGGAGGGCCGCGAGTTCAACCTGGCCCTCCTGGCCGGACCCGAGGGGCCGGAGCTGCTGCCGCCTGCGGAGATAATCTTCGAGGGCTACGCGGCCGGCCAGCTCAAGGTGGTGGGCTACCGGGCCAAGTGGGAGGCCGGCTCCTTCGAGTATCAGCACACCCCGCGCCGCCAGGACTTCCCGGCCGCGGACCAGGCCCTCTTGGCCGAGCTGGCCGGGCTGGCCCGGCGCTGCTGGGAGCTGTTTTATCTGCGGGGCTGGGCCCGGGTGGACTTCCGGGTGGACCGGGCCGGCCGGCCCTGGATCCTGGAGGTGAACGCCAATCCTTGCCTGGCCGCCGACGCCGGCTTCATGGCCGCGGCCCAGCGGGCCGGCCTGGACCAGGCCGCGGTGGCCGGCCGCATCCTGGCCGACGCCTTGGCCGCGGAGGCAAGAAGCTAGCCTATGGCCCTGGCCCTGCCAAAGATCACCTGGCGCGATGAGGTGCTGCCCAGCGACCCGGCCCTGATCCGGGCCCTGGTGGAAGACAGCGGCGGCTTCTTCCGGCCCGACGAGGTGGCGGTGGCCCAGGAGCTGGCCGACACCCGCCTGGCCCAGGGCCTGGCCAGCGGCTACCACTTCGTCTTCGCCCAGGAGGCGGGAGAGGTGCTGGGCTACGCCTGCTACGGGCCCATCGCCTGCACCCTGGGCTCCTGGGACCTGTACTGGATCGTGGTGCAGCGGGCCCAGCGGGGGCGCGGCCTGGGCGCGGCCCTGCTGGAGCGGGCCGAGGCCGCGGCCGCGGCCAGCGGCGGCCGCAGCATGTACGTGGAGACCTCCTCGCGGCCCCTGTACGACCCCACCCGCCGCTTCTACGAGGCCCGCGGCTACCGGGTGCTGGCGGTGCTCAGCCAGTTCTACGCCCCGGACGACGACAAGGTGATCTACGGCAAGACTCTGGCCGCACCTGCTGCCTAGCTGTTGTTGGTAAGGATGTTGCAGCAGGGGGCGATTCGGGTGGGAAGCGGCTTCAGGATGCGGCAGGGCGCATGCTACCCCGCCTGCCGCTGGCTCCCTTGCTGCCGCGAATCGTGATTCTCAAGGACGGAGGCATTGCCGCGGCCACAGCGGCTCGGTTGCTTGCAGGCTACGGGCCGGCCCGTGCCCTGCCAGAGACGCCGCCCGGACGCCCCCCTTTTTCCTGACCCTCCTGTAGGCGCGATTAGGACCAGGAGCCGCGCACGGCCTGCACGGCGACAGCGCCTAGCCCCGCCCCTACCCGCGCCCGCGCAGGGCATACTTGCAGATGACGTAGAGAATCTTGGTCCCGGCCCCCAGCACCCCGCGCAGGGTACCCGAGACGTGGCTGCGCCCGATGCGCCGGCGGTAGTCCACCGGCACCTCCAGGCAGGCCAGGCCCAGGCGCGCGGCCTTGAGCTGCATCTCCACGGTCCAGCCGTAGTCGCGGTCCTGCATGCCCAGGCGCGCCAGGACCTGGCGCCGCACGGCCCGGAAGGGCCCCAGGTCCGTGAAGCGCGCGCCCCAGAACAGGCGCAGCAGCAGACAGGCCAGCCAGTTGCCCCAGCGGGCCTGGAGGGCCAGGGAACCGGGCTGGCGTTGGCCGCGCACCCGCGAGCCGATGACCAACTCGGCCCGGCCGGCCAGGATGGGGTCCACCAGGCGCTCCATCTGCTGGGGATAGTCGCTGTGGTCGCCGTCCAGGAACACCACCACCTGGGCCGGTCCCAGGGCGGCCAGCCCGGCCAGGCAGGCCGCGCCGTAGCCGCGCCGGGGCGCGGACACCACCAGGGCCCCCTGGGCCGCGGCCACCCGGGCGGTGGCGTCGGTGGAGCCGTTGTCGGCCACGATCACCTCATCCACCCAGGCCGGAATCTCGTCCAGCACCTGTCCGATGGCCCGCTCTTCGTTGTAGGCGGGGATGATCACCGCGATGCGGACCCCCTGCCTCACGCCGTCCGCCTCCCCGCGCGCCACTGCCAGAGCAGCCCGGCCCAGACCGGCAGGTAGATGATCCACACCAGCCAGCGGTCATAGAGTCCGGTCAGGCCCCAGGCGGCCAGCCAGAAGCGCAGGTAATACAGGGGCAAGAGCAGCGTGAGCCAGAGCAGCGGGGCCAGGGGCCAGACGGCCAAGAGGGGCAGCAGCCACAGGTAGTACCAGGGGAACTGGGTGGGGCTGAGCAGGAAAAGCCCGGCCACGGCCAGCAGGCAGCGCCGGGGCAGGTCCTGGGGGACGCTCTCGTCCTGCCGGGCCAGCCACAGCACCCAGGCCAGCACCAGCGCGGCGGTGAGGATGCGGGCCGGCGTCTGGCCCAGGCCCGCGGCCAGGAGCATGAAGACCGAGTCGTTCATCTCCCAGCGGCCGGCGTAGGCCAGGAGCCCGGACTGGGAGCCCAGGCCCGCGGCCAACAGGGGCCAGAGCAGGGCCGCGCTCACCCCCAGGAACAGGGCCAGGGCCGCGGCCAGGCGGGCCGGCCGGGCCAAGAGGGGC
>JBFMFU010000048.1:0-10230 GCA_040751985.1 Thermodesulfobacteriota bacterium
AAACCTTACAAACTGGCCCTCATCGCCGTCATGAGAAAAATGATCGTCACCCTCAATGCCATGATGAAAAACAAATCCCCATGGCAGCACAACCCTCAAATCACATGATTGACAACACGGTTGCTACCCCAAGGCAACGAAGCCTCATTGTCATAGATGTCATAGTTGCGAGGAGCGGCCCGGCCGCGACGAAGCAATCTCTGCCCCGGCACGGCCGTCGTGAAAAAAACATGGCTGGGACATCCCCCAATCAAGCATAGCCGTCATCGCGAGGCGCGGCGCTGAAAAAGGTTGTTAAGGAATGGTCCTGGATCGCGCCGCTCCGTGGCGATCCTCCCTTTCCTGCGATGCTCCGCAAGAGGCAGACTCCCCTCCTGAACAACCCACCGGGAAGGGGAAGATTGCCACGGCGCGGCGGGAAAACGCCCTTTTCTTAACCACCCCCCAGGCCGCCGCGCCTCGCAATGACATCAATGCTTTAAAGGAAAAAAACCGGTTTGGGTGGCCCGGACAATTCGTTGTCCGGGTGCCGAAGGCACAAGCGGTCTTCTTTTTTCTAAACACCGATCTATAAACCGCTTGTCGCGTCGCTACGCTCCGCGACCGGGACAGCAAGCTGTCCCGGCCACCCCTGAAGGCGCCTGTAGAAACTTGGTGTCGTTGCCAGGAGCGGCCCGGCCGCGACGAAGCAATCTCTGCCCCGGCACGGCCTCCGCAAAAACCAAGGGCGGGGATGATCCCCGCCCCGTGCCGCAGCAAAGATTCTTTTCGCGGCCTACGCCCTGATGTACCCCGGCCGGCGCTTGATACGGGCGTTGATCTCGGCCTTGGCCTCCTGCAAGAAGGCCAGGGTCTTTTCCGCGGCCGCGGTCAGCTCCGGGCCGGGCCCCTTGGCCACCAGCCGGCCGGGCAGCAGCATGCGCCGCCGGGCCAGGAAAGCCACGATCTCGTCCTCGGCGTCCAGCTCCACCTGGAATTGCTCGGCCAGCTCCAGTAGCTTGTCGCCGAACTCCTGGGTGTGCTCCAACAGCTCCAGGGGCACCTGGGACTCCTGGGCTATCTGCCCGGCCCGGCCCACCGGCAGGCAGGAGCCGCCCACCAGGTCCGCGGCGTGGGCCAACTGGTGCAGGATGGTGGAGTCGTCGGCGTCCGGGCTGAGCGCCAGGTACAGGTGCTCTGGGTCCAGCACCCGGGTCTTCTGGGGGTTGATCAAGACCCCGCCGCTGGTGAAGCGCGGGGCGTCCTTGGCCCCGGTCTGCAGGCTGGCGTAGGCGGCCAGGTCCACCAGCTTGATGGCCAGCGCCTTGCCCGCCGGCGAGGTGAGCTGCAGGGCCGCGGCCAACTCAGCGGCGCGGGGATGGTGGCAGGCGGGCAGGCGGGTGATGGCCAGGGCGGCCTGGGCCGGGTCTTGGCTGAGCTTGTCGGTGACCAGCTCTTTTTCCCGCCCCAGGTGGCAGCGCTTGAACTTCTTGCCGCTGCCACAGGGGCAGGGGTCGTTGCGTCTGATGTTGCTCAGGTCCATAGGCTCCGCCCTGGCCGACGGCTACTCGCTTACGATGCAGTCCCGGCCGGCGGTGGGGGTGTTCACCGGGAAGGGCCCGCACTGGCCGGTGTGGGGGTCGTAGCGGTGGCGGTAGCTGGCCTTGATGCCGATCTTCTTGAAGGTGTGGTCCCAGCCCCTCTGGTAGTAGCCGCAGTCGTCGTTGAAGCAGATGTACAGGCAGTCCCCGCCCCAGGATTCTACGGCCGGGGAGACCCATTTTTGCATCTTCTGTCCGCAGTGCGGGCAGATGGTCTTGGCCTCGTCAAAGTTGTCCATGCTCGCCTCCTTTGGGGAGCTTTGCGCGTGCCTTAAACAACCCGCGCCCGGGGCGCAACCCCCAGGCGCGGGAGACGTCCTACGTCTTATAAGTTAATCACGCGGCGAAGGCCTGCAACACGCTCTTGGGCGAGACTATGTTCCGGTCCAGGGCGGCCTCCTTGCCGTACTTGCAGCCGAAGGCCAGGGCCATGAGCTGGGTGATGAACACGATGGGCATGTCGTACTCGGTATGCAGGATCTTGTTCACCCGGCTCTGGTATATCTCCAGGTTCATCTGGCACATGGGGCAGGCGGTGCTGATCAGTTGGGCCCCGCCGGCCTGGGCCGCGCCCAGGATGTCTCCCACCAGGCGGGCGCAGGTCTCCATCTCGGTGAAGAAGATGCCCGACCCGCAGCACTTGACGCCCTTGTCAAATGGCACCACCTCGGCGCCCAGGGCCTCCAGCAGCTGGTCCATGGTGCGGGGCGCCTCCACCGAGTCGTACTCGCCGTAGGGGCGCGTGGTCTGGCAGCCGTAGTAGGCGGCCACCTTCAGGCCGGTCAGGGGGTGCTTCACCGCCTGGCGGATGCGCTCCAGGCCCACGTCGTGGAACAGCACGTCCAGCACGTGGCGCACCTTGACCCCGCCGGTGTAGCTCAGGCCGGCCTCGGCCAGTATCTGGTTGAGCTGCGCGGCCAGCTTGGGGTCCTCCTCGAACTCGTGGGCGGTCTTGATCATCTGGATGTAGCAGGAGGAGCAGGGGGCGATGATGTCCTGGCCGCCCTGCTGCTGGGCCAGGGCCAGGTTGCGGGCGTTGAGGGCCTTGGTCTGCAGCTCGCTGCCGCCCACGTAGTGGATGGAGGCGCCGCAGCAGTTCCAGTCCTTTATCTCAGTGAGCTTCACGCCCAGGGCCTTGAACACGGCCTCCACGCTGACCAGGTAGTGGCTGCCGCCGCCCTCCAGGGAGCATCCGGGATACAGCAGGTAGTCCATCTCAGCTCTCCTTTCCGGGGCTCATGGCCGCGGCCTTTTTGAGCATCTTTTTCAGCCCCCGGATGCCCTTGATCTTCTTGGCCGGGGGGACGCCCGGGGCCACCTTGAACTTCATGCGCTTGTGGGACAGCAGGGCCCGGCCGATGTCCATCATCTCCAAGGCGTTGAAGATGCCGTGGATGGGCCCGGCGGTCATGGTGTAGCGCATGGGCACGTCGGTTTCGTCGATGCGGCCGGTCTTGGCGATGCAGTCCCAGAAGACCTTGCCGAACTTGCTGGTCTCCTTGCGGGGCACGATGCCCTGCCGCAGGGCGTAGCGGGCCAGGCCGTGCATCACGTCGATCACCTTGACCCCGCGCGGGCAGCGCACCTTGCAGGCGTAGCAGGAGGTGCAGAGCATGATGTCTGAGCAGTTCATCACCTCCTCGCGCTTGCCGGCCCGGATCAAGGACCAAATCTGGCGGGGTCCGTAGGTCATCTCGTCCCGCAGGGGGCAGGTGATGCCGCAGACTCCGCATTGCATACAGAGCTTTATTTCTTCCCCCGAGTCCACGTTCTCGTAGACTTCTTCGCGGAAGCTTTTGTCGTAGGCCTTGCTGGCCATGGGCATCCTCACTTAAAGACGGTTACACGAATTATGCGCGCCCCTGTCGGCAAAAGGGGCCCCGCCGCCGCCACGGGGCGGCGGCGAGACCCGTTATGTCTAGAAGCCCTTGTAGGGGTTGGGACCCACGCTCTCGATGGTTTCCATGAACTCGGCGATGATGCCGGGTATCTTGTCCACCTCGCCGAAGCCGATCTCCTCCACGCGCACCCGGTCGCTTTCCAGCACCAGGCGGTCCAGGGTCTCCGAGATCTTGGACATGCGCACGTTGGCCAGCTCCGAGCCCTTGATGAAGTGGCACTGGTAGTCATCGCCGCGCTTGCAGCCGAAGAGCAGGATGCCGTCTATGCCCGAGCTGAGCGCGTCGGCGATCCACACCAGGTTCACCGAGCCCAGGCAGCGCAGGGGCAGGAAGCGGATGAAGGGGCTCCACTTGGCCCCGGCCTTGGCCGCCATGTCGATGGCCGGCAGGGCGTCGTTCTCGCAGGCCAGCACGATCACCCGGGGCTTCTCCTCGTCCTCCTCGGGCACCTCGATGGACTTGATCATGGCGCCGATCATGTCCACCGAGTAGTTCTTGAAGGAGATGATGCGCTCCGGGCAGGCGCCCATGCACACGCCGCAACGGCGGCAGCGGGTGGGGTTGGGCAGCGGGTTGGCCTTCTCGTCCTCGTTGATGGCCCCGAAGGGACACTCCTCGGTGCAGCGCTTGCACTGGGTGCAGCGCTGCATGAAGAACTCGGGGAAGCTCTCGTCGCCGCTGCGCGGGTGCACCGCAAAGCCGGCCGCGGCGGCCGTGGTGGCCTGGATAGCCTTCAGGGCCGCGCCGGTGGCGTCCTCGATGGCCTGGGTGACCCGCATGGGACGGCGCACGGTGCCGGCGGCGTAGATGCCGGTGCGCCGGGTCTCGTAGGGGAAGCAGATGAAGTGGCTGTCCGGGTAGGCGTACTTCAGGGTGGGCAGGTTCTTGCCCTGGCGGTAGGCCAGATTGAGTACCGACCAGTCGTCGCTCTGGGCCTTGGCCTCGGCGGTCAGCCGCTTGGCCTCCTCCTGGTCCATGCCCAGGGCCACCAGCGGCGGCTCCACCACCTTGGGGTTGTTGGGCTTCATGCCCGTGGCCAGCACCACCAGGTCCAGCTCCTCGATGGCCACCGTGTCGTTGAGGGTCACGTCCGCGGTCTCCACGGTGAACTTGCCGCCGTGGTCGCTGATCTTGGGGTACTCCTCGCCGCGGCGGATGAAGATCACGCCCTCGCGCTGAGCCTGGCGGTAGACCTCCTCGCTCTGGCCCGGGGTGCGGATGTCCTTGTAGATCACGTACACCGCCGCCTCGGGGTTGGCCTGCTTGACGTACATGGCCTGCTTGAGGCTGACCAGGCAGCACACCGCCGAGCAGTAGGGCAGGTGGTTGGCGTCGCGGGAGCCGGCGCACTGGATGAAGGCCACCGCGTTCAGGCCGCCCAGATCGCCGGCCTTGGCCCTCTCCTCCATCTGCACGTTGGTGATGATGTTGGGGCTGGAGCCGTAGGCCAACTCATCGGCCAGCTTCTCGGGCGGATAAGGCGTCCAGCCCGTGGCCTGGATGACGGCGCCGGCGCGCAGGCTCTGGCCCCCGGAGAGGCTCACGGTGAAGTTGCCCGGCGCGCCCTCGGTCTTGGCCACGGTGTTGCCGATGAAGACCTCGATGTTGCCGTTGCCCTGCACCTGGCCCACCAAGTCCTCTAGGCCGGTGTCCTGCAGCTCCTGGTAGGGCGGGCTCTGGGGGCCCAGCTTGGCCATCTTGCCCAGGAAGCCGCCCAGGGCGTCTTCCTTCTCCACCAGGTAGACCTTGGCCCCGGCCTTGGCCGCGGCCAGGGCCGCGTTCAGGCCGGCCACGCCGCCGCCCACCACCAGGATCGCCTTCTCGGCCGGCTGCTCCAGCTGGAAGGGCACCGGCAGCTCCATCT
This sequence comes from Thermodesulfobacteriota bacterium, assembly GCA_040751985.1. Lineage (GTDB taxonomy): Bacteria > Desulfobacterota > Desulfarculia > Desulfarculales > Desulfarculaceae > Desulfoferula. The sequence continues at coordinate 5,346 of JBFMFU010000048.1, forward strand.
TCTGCAGCTTGGTGGCGCTGATGCGCAGGTAGTCCGCGGCCAGCATCTGGCGGTCCGCGGCCGCCTCTTCGCCGGCCTCAGTGCAGTAGACCGTCTGCTCGCGCAGGCTGGCCCGCTCCACCAGCACCTCTTTGCCGAAGGTGAACTCATCGGTCTTGACCCGGGCCGAGCAGGCGCCGATCAACAGCGCGTTGGCGCCGCCGTCCACGTCGGCCTTGATCAGGGCCAGGCCCTCGGGCGAGCACAGGGCCTCGTGGGCCTTGGCCTCGCCCATGCCGGACTCGCTGGCCACTTCCTGCAGGTTGTCGAAATCCAGGGCCTCGCCGATGCCGCAGCCCTTGCAGAGATAGCATGCGTATTTCTTAGCCATGACCACTACCTCCCGGCCACCAGTTGGATAGCCTTGAGCGCCGCCGCCGTGCCGTCCTGCACGCTGACGTGCACCTCGCTGGGCCGCCGGACCGTGCCGGCGCCGATGATGCCCTCGGCGGCCTGCACGAAGCCGTACTCGTCGTAGGCAACTTCGGCCGGAATCTTGTTAAGCGCCGTGTTGGGCTGCATGCCCGTGGCCAGCACCACCAGGTCGTGCTCGGCCTTGAAGCGCTCACCGCTGGCGGTGTTCTCGCCCTCCAGCACCAGGTTGCCCGCCTCGTTGGGCTGGATCAAGCCGATCTTGGATTTGACGAACTTCACCTTCTCGTCGGCCTTGACCTTGGTGTAGAAGTCCTCGTTGCGGTCCATGGCCCGGATGTCGATGAAGTAGATGGTCACCTCCGCCTCGGGCAGTTGCGCGCGCACGTAGGTGGCCTGCTTGAGGCTGGCCAGGCAGCAGATGGTGGAGCAGAAGGGCAGATGGTTCACGTCGCGGCTGCCGGCGCACTGGATGAAGGCCACCTTCTTGGGCTCCTTGCCGTCGCCGGGGCGCTGGATCTTGCCGCTGGTGGGGCCGCCCTTGGCCGCCAGGCGCTCCATCTGCACGTTGGTGATCAGGTTGGGGCTGGCGCCGAAGTTGTAGTACTCCACCTTGGAGGCGTCGTAGGGGGTCCAGCCGGCGGCCCAGATCACCGCCCCGGCCTCCACGGTCAGCTCCGCGCCCTGGTCCTCCAGGTCCACGGCGCCGTAGGGGCAGGCCGCCTTGGCCTTTTCGCCCTCGGGGCCGCCGGCGATGCTGGGGTCGATGACGAAGCGGTAGGGGAAGGCCATCTCATGGGGCAGATAGGCCGCCTTGATCTGGTCCAGGCCGTAGTTGAAGGGGTTGGACACCGTGGCCTCCACGGCCTGGCCGCACAGGCCGCAGGCGGTGCACTTGTCGTTCACGTAGCGGGGCGCCTGCTTCACCGCGACCTTGTAGGCGCCGGGAGCGCCCTCTATGCCCGTGACCTCGGCCATGGTGAGCACCTGGATGCGCGGGTTATTCTTGATGCGCTTGAAGTTGATCTCCAGGCCGCAGTAGGGCGGGCAGAGCTTGGGGAAGTATTGGTGGAGTTGGGCCACCCGGCCGCCTAGATAGGGGTTCTTCTCCACCAGCACTACGTTGTAGCCGGCTTCGGCCGCTTCCAGCGCCGCACTCACGCCGCTCATGCCGCCGCCGACGACCAGTATGGCTTGGCCCATCGTGCTGTCCTCCGTGAAATGGGATCCTTGGGTTTTAAATCTTGGCTCCGGCCCGCCCTCGCGGGGCGGCCCCGCCCGGGGGGGCCCGCCGGAGGGGCAAACAACGCACGACTATACTATGGCCTTTCGGGGGGAGTCCAGGAAAAGCGGCCCTCCCCAAGGCCAGAGCATCAAAAAAACAGCAACTTCCCGGCCCGGCCTCCCCGCGGGGGGCCCTCCGGGGTCTTTTGTCCGCCCCGCAGCCGGCCGGCTCCGGGACGGGCAAAAAACTCCAGGCGCCAAGGGCCGGCGCCTGGAGTTGCTATGGTTTCAGCACATGGGACTTACTTGACCAGCGGAACGACTTCCTTCTTCTCGAACTTCCACTGGCCGTCCTTGAAGGTGCAGTTCACGAAGCACTTCCAGTTGGCCTCATCCATCTTGGGCTTGTCGGCGCGGAAGTAGTAGCCGGGCCAACGAGTCTCCTCGCGGAAGAGGATGGTGCGCACGTGAGCCTCAGCCTGCCACATGCGGTGGGTGTTCTCCCAGCAGCGCTCCAGCTCGTAGGCGTCCTCGGCGGCCAGCTTCTCGCTGTCCTCCTTGAGCATGGCCAAGAGCTCCAGGCCGCGCTCCAACAGGCTCTTGGAGGTCTTGAAGGCGCTGACCACGCCGCCCGCGTACTCGTCCATGATCTTCTGCAGACGGAACATGAAGCTCATGGGACGGATGTAGTTGGGGTTGATCTCCGGGTCGGTGGTCAGGCCCTTGAACTGCTGGAAGCGGTCCAGGGGAGCCAGGCACTTGGCCTTGAGGGCCTCCGCGTCGCCCACCTTGGGCTGGCTGTTGTTGGCCAGGATGAACCGGATGGCCTGCTTGCCAGCATAGCGCCCCTCGGCGTGGGAGCCGGAGGAGAACTTGTGGCTGCTGGCGCCGACGCCGTCGCCGGCGGAGAACAGACCCTTCACGGTGGTCATGTTGCCGAAGCCCCACTTGTAGGGGGTGTTCAGGTCATCGGGGCCCGAGACCCAGGCGCCGGAGCCGCCGGAGTGGGAGCCGATGAAGTACGGCTCGCAGGCCGCGATCTCAGACCGGCTCTTCTCGGGGTAGATGTTGCTGGCGGCCCAGAGGATGGCCTGGCTCACGGTCATGTCCAGGAAGTCCTCCCAAGCCTCGGTCTCCAAGGTCTTCATCTTCTTCTTGAAGGCCTTCTCGTCGTTCTTGTACTCGGCCGCGATCTTCTGGATGGCCTCGGCGGTCTCCATGTACAGCGGGCCCAGGCCAGCGTCAGAGTCCAGCATGCCCAGGTAGTTGCGCAGGTTGGCCGGGATGGGCTTCACCAGGCCGTAGGGGGCCCAGTTCTGCAGCTCGGCCTTGCGCTCCACCATGTACTCGCCGCCGGTGGCGCTGGTGGCGCGGCTCTTGAACAGGAGGAACCAGGCGCCCACCGGACCATAGGCGTCCTTGAAGCGCACCGGGATGAAGCGGATCTCCTGGCAGGTCATCTCCGCGCCGGCGGCGATGGTGAAGAAGGCGCTGGAGCCGCTGTTGAAGGGCGGGTACCAGGAGCGGCCCAGACCTTCACCCACGGACCGGGGACGGAACACGTGCACGGCGCCGCCCATCATGGCGCAGACGGCCTTGGCCTTGAACACGTAGAACTTGTTCTCGCGGGTGGAGAAGCCGTAGGCGCCGGCCACGCGGTCGCCGTCCATGATCGGGCCCACGATGAACACGCGCTCGTAGATGTCGAAGCCGGCCGCCGCCATGGCGTTCTTGGCCGCCTCGGACACGATCACCTTGTAGGACTCGCCGTTGATCATGACCTGCCAACGGCCCTCATGCACGTACTTGCCGTTCTCGTCCGTCCAGATGGGCAGGCCCCATTTCTCGAACAGGTGCACGGAGCTGTCCACGTGGCGGGCGATGTTGAATACCAAGTCGTCGCGGGCGATGCCCATCAGGTCCTGACGCACGTAGCGGACGTAGTCCTCCACGGTGTTGTCGCCGGCGCCATAGCCGATGTACTCGTTGATGGCGCTCAGACCCATGGCCACGGCACCGGAACGGGTGAAGGCGGCCTTGTCCACCAGGGCGACCTTCAGGCCGTTCTTCTTGGCCCAGTAAGCGGCCTCTACGGCCGCGCCGGAGGCGGCCATGCCGCCGCCGCAGATCAGAAGGTCGGTAGTGACCTCAACAGTTTCCCAATTAGCCATGTCTCTTTCCTCCTTGCCGCCCTAGACAGTGGGGAGCTTGTCCTGGCCACAAGAGGCCGGCTCGGTCATAAGGTTGGGGCTGTTGATGTCGCCGTCGCCCTCGGGGAAGCCGCCCAGAGGCTGGGCCTGACCCTCAGCGGTGGTGCGGATGGGGAACTTGAACCGCTTGACCGCCCCGTCCCGGAATTTCACCGTCCACATGATGTCCTGGGACCCGCGCAGGGGCACACAGGAGGCGCCCATGGGCACGAAGTCCGCGTAGCCGCGCACGTCGATCGCCTGCTGGGGGCAGATCTTCACGCAGTTGTAGCACTCCCAGCACATGCTGGGGTCGCGGTTAAAGGCCTTCATCTCGCCGTAACCAAGCGACCCGTCCTTGTCCAGGACCATCAGGTCGTTGGGGCAGATGTACATGCAAGCGGTCTTGTCCTGACCCTTGCAGCCATCGCACTTCTCTACAATGACAAAACTTGGCATTCAGCTCCTCCGTAGTGTTTGCGGGTTGTCAGTTTACAACCTGCCTAAACGACTACCAAATAATCCCGGCCACTACCTCAGCGGCCGAGCATGGTTCCCGATACCTCGCTCCTGTCGCACCTCCTTGGAGTCGGTAAACGATCTTTGTGATGGTTTTCCCACTCTCTCGAAGTCTCCCCGGGAGCCGAGGGTCCGCGAGGAAACATCGCTTGTGCCTGTTTGAACAAACTATGGGCGAAATCCAACTCGAAGTCAAGCGGATAATCCGCTGGCCCGACCCACTTTTTCTGGGCCCGTGAGAACCCGCCCGCAGGGGAATTAAAACCCACTACTTCATTGGGGGTCGAAATCTTCTAACTTAGTCATCACTTTATTGTCAAGAAAAATGTTCACGCCGTCACAAAGTCTGGCCCCTGGCGAGGCCGACTCCGAAAGGGGCGGAAATAACAGCGCATTATCCAGGCAGGCTAGTCCGGGGCTAGGCAGGCGTTTCCCCGCCTTGGGCCTGGGCCGCGGCCTTGGCCTTGGCCCGGCGCTGGGCGCCGGAAAGACGGCGGCGGCGGCGCTTTTTGGGGGCCGCCGGCCGGGCCTCGCCGGCCTCG
>JBFMFU010000049.1:0-29422 GCA_040751985.1 Thermodesulfobacteriota bacterium
CCGAGGCCCAGGGCCAAAAGATCGCCGGCATCCATGATGATCAACTCCCGCAACAGGCTCAAATGGATCGGCCAATCATGGCATCACAACTACACCAATTCCACTCGTAACGACGAAGAGGCAGTTTGGATGGATGGGGCGTCATATTGTTAAAATGTGATGCGTATGAACGCTAAATATTAGGTTAACGATTAGGGGCTGCATAAAAAATACCGGTTTAAAGTTCTAACATTGACAACATTAAGTGAACCATTTAGGATTACATATTGGAAACTGGAGGGAAGAATGGGGGCATTTCCAACTTCTGATATGCTTGGTCATAAGATATTAAAAGATAGAGTATTTAATGCATTAGATTCTTGTCAAGAATCACAAGGAGTTGATTTTAAGGAATCAGCACCTTGGGATAATCTTAAATGGCGACTAGTTAAAACAGCTCTAGCCATGGGTAATCTTAGGGACGGGGGTCTGATAGTAATAGGCGCGTCTGAACGGAATGAAAAATGGGAGTTGACAGGCATAACTCCCGAACATATTGCGACATACGATGTTGATGTAATTATTAATTTTATTAATTCTTTTAGCAGTCCATACCTCAATATTGATATCGTCTTGATTAAATATAGAGACGGTAACGAGTATCTATCCCTTCAAGTCAACGAATTTAATGACACACCAATAATATGCAAAAAGAATGGAGGCGGAGGTCTTGTCGAAGGAGGAATTTATATAAGACCACCCGGCATGGCCCAAACGACCAAAGTTATGAATGCCACACAAATGCACGACTTACTTGAGCTCGCTGCTGAGAAGCGTGCTCGACGTATTTTAGAGGTTTCACGCCGTGTGGGTCTTGTGGCAATGGAAACATCTTCAAAACTCTTTGACGACGAGTTGGGTGGGTTGTGAATAAAATAAATATAGAACTTCCGGTGCCTGTACTTAAGTATCCTCACTGGCGCGTCAATATTCGTCCAGCAGAATATAATAATCATTTGATACCAACGTTGAATGAATGTATCAATGTAATTGAGAAAACAAAAGTGAGTCTGCGCGGTTGGAACTATCCACACTTAAGTCATCGGAGGGAAGAACAGGCCTTTGGTGGAAACTGGATAGCCTCATGGTCTGATTTCATGGGGCACAATGAATATTGGCGGTTTTATCAGAGCGGTCAATTTGTTCACCTCTTTAGTGTGCGAGAAGCAACTGAACCCGGATGGAGGAAGGAAATAGAAGAAACGATGAGATCGCACATGCGGGATAGAGAGTGGTCTGAGGTCCCAGGATTTATTTCCATATTAAATTTTATATACACAACAACTGAAATTTTTGAATTTGCTGCTCGGCTCTGTGAGACAGGAATATATGCAGGAATTATTAATATATCAATTACACTAAAAGACATAAGAGGTTTTGTTCTATCTGCCGGCTGGGACAGAAGTCGGCATGAATATTATGCCGCAGATGAAGAAAGTCTTAAAAATTCATGGCCCATTAAGAGTGATGCTCTTGTAGCCGAAAGTATCGATTACTCACGTTCAGCAATAATTTGGTTTTTCGAAAGATTTGGTTGGCTCTCTCCCCCAATAGAAGTTATACGAAGGGACCAAGAAAATTTATTAAAAAAACTTATTTATTAGTGCCTCTACTTGATTAAGAGGCGCCGACCCACAACCCAAATATTCCTCTAATCCCCCTCACTCCCCCAACCCCGCGATCCACTCCACGGTACTCATCACCTTGGCGAAGCGCATGGCCTGGGTGACCAGCACCGCCCGGTGCAGCTCCTCGGCCGTGACCGCGCCGGCGTAGTTTTTTATATCCAGGGTGCCGGTGGCGTCAGAGAGAAACTCCACGGCCAGGCCGCGGTGAAAGGCCTGGCGGGAAGTGGTGTCGCAGCACATCTGGCTCATGTACCCGCAGATGACCACGGTGTCCGCGCCCTTTTCGGCCAGCCAGGCCGCCAGGCGCGTTCCGGTGAACGAGCCGGGCAGGCGCTTGTCTATGAGCACGTCCCGCGGCCGGGCCGCAACTGCCGGGTGTAGCTCCCAGGCCGGGCTGCCCAGGCGGAACACCGACGCGTCCGGGGCCGCGGCCGCGTGCTGAATCACGGCGATGGGCACGCCCCGAGCCTGGGCCGCGTCCATGGCCCGCAGCACGTTGTCCAGGCTGCCCGGCGGGTGGCTCACGGGCAGGGCGCCGCTGAAGTATTCGTTCTGCACGTCGATGACCAGCAGGGCGCGGGGCATGGCTGCCTCCTGTTCAGACTTCATCCTTGTCCGGCCTCACTCGTAGCGGACCTTGCTCCACTCCAGGCGCAGGCAGATGAACTCCTCGCCCTCCAGGACCCAGGCCACCTCGGCCTGGTGAGGCACCAGGAAACCGCGGGCCCGGCGCCAGTCGGAGTAGCGCACCAGCCAGGGGTAGGGCTCAAAGGAGCCGTCGGGCATCTGGCGCGGCCGGCCGGGGGTCTCGAAGCGCTGAGGCAGGCCGTCGCGGCCGAACACGAACACCCCGCCCAGCTCCAGCCCTGGGCCGGTGAGCAGCGCCCAGGCGCTGTTGTCGCCGGCCGCCTCCCACTTGAGGTGCGGGCCGGGCAAGAGCGCCGGCGGGAAGATCACCGCCTCGGCCAGCCAGCGCTTCAGGTCGCCCAGGCCCAGCTCTGGCGGGCCGTCGGCCTGGGCCAGGGGCACCCAGCCGTAGAGCATGGCGATCAGGCTGCCCCGGCGGTTGCGCAGCATGTCGCGCACCTCCAGGCGCACCAGGGGGAAGGGCCGCACCTGGGCCGTCCAGACGAAGCCGGGCGGGCTCAGGGACCAAACCTGCTGGGCCGTGAATTTGTGCCAGCCCTGGCCGGGCCGGCTGCGCATCGAGCCGCTCATCTCCACCCGGGCCAGGCGCAAGGGCGGCATGGGATAAGGCAGGGCCAGCTGCAAATAGCGTCGCACCATGGACGGCAGCCGGGCCAGGCGCGCGGCGTCGGCCTGGGGCGGGGTGGCCAGTTGGCTCAGGCGGTCCCGGGCCCGCTGGCTCTCGGCCCCGAAGCGCCACAGCCCCACCAGCGCGGCCAGGACGCAGATCAGCGCCAGGCCTCCGAGGACTATCAGCAGCCACTTCACGATGTTAGACAAGATGGGCTCCTCCGGCGGCCGGCGCGGACACCTGGTTCCTACCCTATACGTTTCAAAATACACGCCCTAGGGATTTTTTACACTTGACAATTTGGAACGGGCGCTGGTATACGGTATACAATTTCGTGGAGTTAATTCATGCTCTGTAAGCCGCAGGACACGGTCGTTCGCTGGTGGTGGCGCTGGCAGCCGCCGGGCCGGGGTCCGTCTGTGCTCTGAGCATCTCCTAGCAAACCTTGAGCAACGGGCCCCCAGCGGGGCCCGCGGCTTTTTGTAAGGTTAAGGGTTTCACCGCCAAAGGTTTTACAAAGGAGTCAACTGATGGAGCAGGTCAAGGTACTTCTCAATGAATCGGACATGCCCAAGCGCTGGTACAACATCCAGGCCGACATGCCCACTCCCCTGGCGCCGCCCTTCCACCCGGCCACCATGGAAATCGCCACCCCCGAGCAGATGCACGTGATCTTCCCCATGGCCCTCTTAGAGCAGGAGATGAGCCCAGCGCCCTACTTCGACATCCCCGAGGAGGTGATGCAGGTGCTGGCCCTGTGGCGGCCCACACCCCTGATGCGGGCCCGCCGCTTCGAGAAGGCCCTGGGCACCCCAGCGCGCATCTACTTCAAGAACGAGTCCGTGTCCCCGGCCGGCTCCCACAAGCCCAACACCGCCGTGCCCCAGGCCTACTACAACAAGCAGGAGGGCGTCCGGCGCATCGCCACCGAGACCGGCGCCGGCCAGTGGGGCAGCGCCATGAGCCTGGCCTGCAACTTCTTCGGCATCGACTGCCGGGTGTACATGGTGCGGGTGAGCTACGACCAGAAGCCCTACCGCAAGTCCATGATCCACACCTGGGGCGCCGAGATATTCCCCAGCCCCAGCGACCAGACCAACGCCGGCCGCGCCGTGCTGGCCCAGGACGCCAACCACCCCGGCTCCCTGGGCATCGCCATCAGCGAGGCCGTGGAGGACGCGGTCACCCACGAGGACACCAACTACGCCCTGGGCTCGGTGCTGGCCCACGTCTGCCTGCACCAGACCATCATCGGCGAGGAGGCCATCCGCCAGATGAAGGTCCTGGGCGAGAAGCCCGACGTGGTCATCGGCTGCATCGGCGGCGGCTCCAACTTCGCCGGCATCTCCTTCCCCTACGTGCGCGAGAAGATCAACGGCATGAACGTGCGCATCCTGGCCGTGGAGCCCGCCTCCTGCCCCACGGTCACCAAGGGCGTGTACGCCTATGACTACGGCGACACCGCGCACATGGCGCCCATCGTGCAGATGCACACCCTGGGCCACACCTTCATTCCGCCCGGAATCCACGCCGGCGGCCTGCGCTACCACGGCATGAGCCCGCTGGTCAGCCGCCTGTATGAGGACAAGCTCATCGAGGCCATCGCCGTGCCGCAGTTGGAGTGCTTCGAGGCCGGCGTGCTGTTCGCGCGCACCGAGGGCATCGTGCCCGCGCCCGAGACCACCCACGCCATCCGCGGGGCCGTGATCGAGGCCATGAAAGCCAAGGAAGAGGGCAAGGAGAAGGTGATCCTGTTCAACTTCTCCGGTCACGGCCACTTTGACATGAGCGCCTACGACGCCTACCTGGCCGGCCAGCTCAGCAATTACGAGTACCCCCAGAAGCTGGTGGACGAGGCCCTGACCCACCTGCCCAAGGTGACGCTGCCGGCGATGTAGACACGCCCCACAGAGAAACCTTGACGCGGGTTTCTCTAGATATACCCCCAGCTAGGCCCGGCCCCCGCGCACGCGGGGGCCGGGGTTTTTTGGGGGGGATATGTCGGGCGGGTTTGTAGGGCGGGTTAGCGTAGCGTAACCCGCCTTGATAGATCCACTTATTCCAAATCGAACGCCCGGATATCGCTCGCCGCTGCCCAGTCGCCTGGATATAAGCCCAGCCGCACATAGCGATGAAAACTCGAATGCGGCCAATCCGCTACCCGCCCGACCCACCCGTGCCGGACAGGGTTGTAATGTATGTAATCAACATGTGCGGCAAAGTCTCTCTCGTCGCGAATGAGATGCTCCCAGAACCGTCTTTGCCAAATTCCGCGTTCGGCCTTTTGCATGCGGCGCGGGGAGCGCGGTTCGCCGGAAGGCATGGTCCGCGCGAACCGGCCCTTAATGAGGCGCCAACGGGTGGAGAAATCCGCGTCGTCCTTGGGCAGGGTCCAGATGCAGTGCAAGTGCTCGGGTAGGACAACGATGGCGTCAATCCGGAAAGGGCGTTCGCATCGCACCGCGCGAAAGGCCTCGCGCAGGGTGGTGATGTTTTCGGTTAGCAGGTGGCGGTGCCGCTCCAAGAGGGCGACCGTGAAGAAGTAGGACGCACCAGGAATGTAGGCTCGTACGTAGTGCGGCATGGCTTGGGGATGAGGCGGTGTCTCCTTGAATCCAAGAGGCGGGTTACGCTTCGCTAACCCGCCCTACGAACTGGTCAAGCGGGCCGTCGAACTCCTGCGGCGACATCCGGCCATCGCCGCTCTCGGCTCTCGCCTCCCCCTACTTCCCCGCCGCCAGCACGGCCTCCATGATGCCCCGGCGCACCAGCATCACCGCGATGGCGGCCAGGAACAGGCTGGCCACCTTGGAGATGGTCTTGGTGCCGGTGCGGCCCAGCAGCCGGGTGATGGGCCCGGCGAACCAGAACATGACCCCGGCCAGGGCGATGTTGATCACCGCGGCCCCGGTGGTGATCAGCCTGCCGTAGGTGTTGGCCAGCAGGATGCAGGTGGTCAGCACCGCCGGGCCGGTGATCAGCGGTATGCCGATGGGCACCGCACCCAGGCTCTCGGGGTCGGGCTCGCGCTGCTTCTTCTCGCCGGTCAGCAGGTCGCTGAGGGAGATGGCCAGCAGCAGCAGTCCGCCGGCGATCATGAAGTCCGGCACCGTGATGCCCAAGAACGACAGCAGGGCCGGGCCGAAGACCAGAAAGGCCACGGCCACCGAGGCCGCGGTAATCACCGACTGCACGATCACCGCGCGTACCCGCTGGGTCTCCAGGCCCTCGGTCAGGGACAGGAAGATCGGCACCACGCCGATGGCGTCCACGGCCACGAACAGGGGAACAAAGGCGAGCCAGAATTCGTCCATACGGCCTCACGTGCCCAAAGGTGGCCCCGGAAAAGACTCGCGGGGTGATTCATTGTGGAATATCGGGGTCGGGCCGCGCAAGCACCACGCCCCTGGTTGCCTGGCCGGGGCGGGCCGTGCCAAACTCTACCAGCCCCGGTTCCTTACTTTCCGCGAGGTGCAGCCATGCCCGAATTTTCCTCGGCCCTGGTCACCGGCGCCACCGGCTTTCTGGGCGGTCACCTGTGCCGCCAGCTCCTGGAGCGCGGCGTGTTGGTGCGGGCCGGCGTGCGGCGGCAGCGGCCCACCAGCCAGGCCCTGGCCCAGGCCGGCGCCGAGCTGGTGCCCGCGCCCCTGGAGGACCCCCAGGCCCTGGCCCGGGCCGCCCACGGCGTGGAGGTGGTGTTCCACGTGGCGGCCCTGGCCTCCTACGTGGCCCCCTGGCCGCGCATAGAGGCGGCCAACCTCATCGGCGCCCGCAACGTGCTGGCCGCAGCAAGGCAGGCCGGGGTCCGGCGGCTGGTGTTCGTCTCCAGCGAGTCGGTGACGCTCAAGAACGCCGACCGCATCGACGAGGACGAGGACGCCCCCTATCCCCGCCGCTTCCTGGACAACTACTCGCGCAGCAAGGCCCTGGCCGAGCAGGAGGTGCTGGCCGCGGGCGGGCCGCAGATGGAGACCGTGGCCGTGCGCCCGCCCTGGATATGGGGCGAGGGCGACACCAGCGTGTTCAAGGCCATCGCCCTGGCCATCCTGGGCGGCAGCTTCCTCTGGCTGGGCGACGGCTCCAACCGCATCACCCCCTGCCACGCGGCCAACGTGGCGCGTGGCCTGATCCTGGCCGCGCTCTCCCCCCAGGCCCCGGGCCGGGTGTATCACCTAGCCGACAGCCTGCGCCCCACCCTGCGCGAGTTCGTGGGCGGCCTGTGCCGGGCCGCCGGCCTGCCCCTGCCCCGGCGGCGGGTGCCCTACTCCCTGGCCTACGCCCTGGCCGCGGCCTGCGACCTGGCGCGCGGAATGGGCCTCAAGGCCCCGCTGATGATCTCGCGGCCCTACCTGATCCACCTGGGCCGCACCTGGACCTTCAGCGACCAGCGGGCCCGCCAGGAGCTGGGCTATGAGCCCCTGGTGTCCCAGGAGGAGGGCATGCAGAGCCTGGCCGCCTGGATAGAGGCCAGCGGCGGCCTGCGCTCCGCCCTGGGCCGTTAGCAGCGCCGGTCGTTCAGCTTCGCTTACTCGTAGTGGATCACCCGCTGGCGGCGGTCGGCCTCCAGGCTCTTTTGCTTTAGCAGGTCATAGGCCTGCCGGGAGCCGCGGATGCTGGGCAGCACCAGGGTGGGGTGGGAGGCGTCGGAGGTCTGGATAGTCACGGTGCCCAGGCCCAGCATGCGGTCCAGCAGGGAGCGCCTCAGGGTCAGGTCCTTGATGCGGAACAGGTCCAGGTTGTCGCTCTTCTTGTTGAACAGCCCCCGCTCGAACTCCAGGCGGTCCATGGTGATGCTGTAGCGGATGGCTTTGACCACCAGGCAGCGGACGATCAGCACGATCAGCACCACGGCGGTCAGGATTACGGCCCCCCACAGGCGGTAGGTCAGGAAGTAGGTCTTCACGTACTGGTTTTCGGCCAGGCCTCCCAGCCAGGCCGTGGGCAGCCAGACCAGGAAGCCGGCCGCGGCGATGATCACCGCGCTCCAGAAGAACCAGCCGAAGACGGTGAACAGGGAGGGGCTGGCCTGGAAAAGCCTGCCCGTGCCGCCGGCGGCTGGCGCCGGCGAGGCCGGGGCGGCCGCCGGGGCCGGGGCCGGGTCCGGCAGGCCCAACTCGGCCTGCCTGGCCCGCTGATAGGCCGCGTCGTCCAGTATCTCTCCGCAAAAGCGGCACTTGACGGCCTCGGCCCGGATGGTCTCCCCGCAAAAGGGACAGGGCTTGGTTTCTGGTTCCACGCTCTCACCTCCTGCTCCGGGCCAAGGTCACGGGCCCCGCCCTCGGGCCGGGCCGCCCCTTTCAGTAGAAAGCATGCGCCGGCCCTGGTCAAGCCCTCGCTGCCGGCCGTGGCCTCAGCGCAGGCCCATCTCCTTCTTCATCTGCAGCAGCTTGGCGTTCTGGGGGTCCAGGCGCAGGCCCTCGACGATGGCGGTCTTGGCCGCCTCGGTCAGGCCCCCCTGGCGCGAAAGCTCCGCCAGGCGCAGCCACTTGGCCACCTCGTGCCTGCGGGCCTCCTCGGCGGTGGCTGGCTTCTTGCCGGACAGAGGGTGGTAGGTCTGCATGCTCTGCCAGGCCGCCGCCCACCAGCGGTCAAAATCCGCCGGCTTGCCCGCATACTGCAGGTTGTGCGCCCAGCCGTCGATGAGCAGGTCCACCCAGACGATCTTCAGGGTGATGCCACGGATGGTGTGGGTGAGCTGGCGCTTGAAGGCGGGCATGCGGTTGAAGACGATGGGCTGGATGTGGGTGCTGACGTGCAGGACCTTTTTTTCTATCGCCTCCAGCCCCTCGCGCAGCTCGGCCAGCGTCCGCAGGTCCACCGCCTTCACCAGGACCCGCAGGGAGACCTTCTGGCCGGGGCCGTGGAAGGCCACCTTGCCGCGGGGGTCTGTGGGGTATTCCTGCACCTGCCAGCCCAGCGGCGGGGTTATCTGGAAAAAGCCCTTGGGATCGGTGTACCCCTTGCCCTGGGGCGCAGCAGCGGCCACGGTCAGGGGCAGCCACAGGACCACCACCCACACCGCCAGTTTGCAGATCGATCTCATGACCCTACCTCCTGGTGAACGCCGCTGCCGCGCACCATCGCGGCGCTGCGGAGTCGCGGCCAGCCCTGCACGCAGGCCCCTTGCGATTTACCCTGGGAGAGAAACGGCCTGAATACCCGCCAGGCTAACCAAGCGGCCCGCGGCCTGTCAATGCCGTCCGCCGGCCGGCCAGCGTCTGATTTGACCTGCGGCCGGGCCTGCCTCATCATTGAATAGCAGGCCGATATGTTTTATTCCCATATGCGGAGGTGGATTAATGTTCCTGCCCCGCCTCTTGTGGCTGCCCCTGCTGTCCGCGGTCGGGTTTCTGGCAGCTGCGGCCGGGGCCCACCAGGAGCCCGGCCAGCCTCCGGCCGGAGGCAGGCCTTATACGGTGCAGGTCACCCCGGAGCTGGTGCGGGAAGGCCGCGGTGTCTTCCGGCGGCTGTGCGCCATCTGCCACAGCGTGCAAGACACCCGCACCAGGGTGGGGCCCGGGCTCAAGGGCCTGTTCCAGCGCAAGCTGACGCCGGTGATGGGCCATTTGGTCAACGACGCCTCCATCCGGGACCACATCCACCAAGGCGGCAAGAAGATGCCGGCCTTTCCCGAGATTCGGGGCTGCCAGATGGAGGCCCTGATCGCATACCTCAAGACTCTGTGACCAACTCCAGCAAGGAGGGCCTTGCCAGATGAAAGGCAACACCACCCGCCGCCGCTTTCTGGCCGTGTTGGGAGGGTTTTTGGCCTCTGCGCCCGGCCTGGCCCGGGCCGCCCAGGAGGGTCACGGCCACGCGGCAGCCGCTCCCCCTCCGGCCATGCCCCACGGAACCGGCCCATCCGCCGCGGCCGGGACCGGCATGGCCGGCATGGGCCCCAGCCACGCCTGGCGCGATCCGGCCCGCCCCATCAGCCCGCCGCCGCCACTCATGGGCCGGCAGATGGGTCAAGTGCAGACCCTGAACCTGCCGCCTCTGGGCTATGAGATGAAGGATGGGGTCAAGGTCTTCCGCCTGGTCGCCCAGCCGGTGGAGCGCTGGCTCACGGACGGCAAGCACAAGGCGGCCTGGGAGATCGTCAAGGAAAACATCCGCTTCACCGGGGGCATGAGCCACGCTTATGCCCAGCGGGCCCTGCTCTGGGGCTACAACGGACAGACACCCGGCCCCACCATCGAGTGCGTGCAGGGCGACCGCATCCGGGTGGTCCTGACCAATGAGCTGCCCGAACCCACCTCCATCCACTGGCACGGCCTCGAGGTGCCCAACGACATGGACGGAGCCGGCGGCACCACCGAACCCGCCACCCCGCCCGGCGGGACACGGGTCTATGAGTTCAAGCTGCACCAGACCGGCACCTTCCTGTACCACACCGGCTTTAACATGATGAAACAGGACGGCATGGGCATGGGCGGATTCGTGGTGATCCACCCCAAGGCCTATGCTCGGGCTATTGACCATGACGTGGCCATCATGCTGCAGGCCTTTGCCTTGGCGCCAGGCAACGACTTTCCCAACCTGGCCACCATGGACTTCAACTGGTTCACCATGAACGGCAAGGCGGCCCCGGACGTGGAGTTCATCCGGGTGCGCCAGGGCCAGCGGGTGCGCCTGCGCTTCGGCAACCTGGCCATGTCCAGCCACCCCATCCACCTGCACGGCCACACCTGGAAGGTGGTGGGCACCGAGGGCGGGCCCATCCCCGAGGGCGCTCAGTGGCCGGGCAACACCATCAACGTAGCCCCCGGCACCACCCGCGACGTGG
Source organism: Thermodesulfobacteriota bacterium (assembly GCA_040751985.1). Taxonomy (GTDB): domain Bacteria; phylum Desulfobacterota; class Desulfarculia; order Desulfarculales; family Desulfarculaceae; genus Desulfoferula. The sequence goes on from JBFMFU010000049.1 coordinate 10,712, forward strand.
AGTTCGTGGCCGACAACCCCGGCCTGTGGCGCCTGCACTGCCACAAGCTGCACCATGTTATGAACGCCCACGCCCAGGTGCCCCTGGGGGTGATGGCCGCAGGCGGCATGTTCACCCTGCTCCAGGTGGAGCCCAAAGGAGGCGGTCATGGCTAGACAATGGTTGGGCGCGGCGGCCCTGGCCGGGCTGCTTCTGGCCGCCGGCTGCGCCACCGTGGAGACCGGACCTGCTTTCCAGGCGGTGCAAAAGAGCCTGCCCGACCGGCCAAGCCCGCAGCTCATCTGGCAACAGAGCCGTGCCGACGAGGCGCGGGCCCGGCAACTGGTAGATCGGGCCCTGGCCGGCGGGCTGGGTCCCTCCGAGGCCGTGGCGGTGGCCCTGCTCAACAACCGGACCCTGCAGGCCGCCTTCGAGGAGATCGGCGTTTCCAAGTCCCAGCAGGTTCAGGCCGGGTTGTACAGCAACCCCCTGCTCTCGGCCCTGCTCCGCTTCCCCGTGGCCGGCGAGGAGAGCGCCACTAACATCAAGCTGGCCGCCAGCTTCAAGGCCTCGGAGCTTTGGCTGGTGCCCCTGCGCCGGGACGTAGCCGAGGCCAGCCTGCAGCGCGCCACCCTGGAGGTGGCCCAGCAGGTGCTCCTGACCCGTCATGCGGCCCTGGCCGCCTGGCTGCAGGCCCACTACGCCCAACAGCTTCAGGAGCGGCTGCAGGGCATGGTGGCCACCTACCAGGAGATGGTGGCGGCCAGTCAGCGTCGCCGGGAGTTTGGCTATATGACCGAGCTTGACGTTTACCTGGCCCGCGACGCCTTGGAGCGCGCCCGCCTGCGCCTGGCCGAGGCCCGCATGAAGCGGGCCCTGGCCCAGGCCCACCTGGCCCGGGTGTTGGGCCTGGGCCAGCGCGCGGTCCGGATAAAACTGGCCGGCCGGCCCCCGGCCCCGCCGCAGGTACCGCCGGCCCTGGAGCAGGCCGTGGGCCTGGCCTTGGCCGGGCGCCTGGACCTGCGCCTGGCCCGTGCCCGCATCGCCGAGGCTCAGCGCGGGCTGAGCCTGCAGCGGGCCAGCCGGGTCAAGGACCTGCGCCTGGGTTTGAACTGGGAACGCGACGCCAGCGGCAGCGAGATGCTGGGCCCCCTGCTGGAGACCGAGCTGCCGGTATTTGACCAGAACCAGGCCGCCATCGCCCAGGCCCAGTATCTGCTGCGCCGGGCCCAGAAGCGGCTCGCGGCCAAAGAGGGGGAAATCCGCGAGCAGGTGACTGCTGACCTGGAGCGCCTGCGCTTTGCCCAGCATCGGCAGCGGGTGCTGGGCCAACAAATCATCCCCCTGCGCAGCCAGGCCCTCACCTTCGGCCAGAAGTGGAGTCACCTGATGCAACTGGACCGGGTTATACTGTTACAAACCCGGCGGGAGTTGGAAGAGGCGCGCCTGGAGCAGGTGCAGGCCGAGCTGGCCCTCGGGCAGGCCCTCATTGACCTGGAGCTGCATCTGGGCGGCCGGCTGCCCTGAGCCGCCGTATAACCAGACCAAACCAAGGGAGTAAGCAGATGCGCAACCTAGCCTTTGCCCTGTGTGTAGCCCTGGCCCTATGTTTAACGCCCTTGGCCTGCAGCGACAGCGGCCAGGAGAAAAAGCAAGTCACCGCCCAAGACGTGAAGCAGAAGGCCAAGGAGACGGTGGACAGCGCCGTGGCCTACAGCAAGGAGGCCAAGGACAAGCTGGCGGCCAAGCTCAAGGAAGGCCTGGACCAGCTCTCCAAAGACGGCGACAAGCTCCTGAGCGCCGCCAAACAAAAGGCGGCCCAGGGCCAGGAGAAGTACAAGGAACTGGTGGCCCAGATCGAGCAGAAGCGCCAGGCCGCCGCCGCCAAGCTCAAGGCGGTGCAGGAGGCCACCAAGGACAACCTGGAGAAGGCCAAGCAGGAGGCGGCCAAGGCCATGGAGGAGCTGAAGAAGGCCTACCAGGACGCCAAAGAGGCCCTCAAGAAGTAGCGGGAGGCGGCCATGCGCCTGAGCAGAGACCAGATACTGGGCTTCTTGGAGCAGTGGAACCAGGCCTGGGAGGCCCATGACCTGGAGGGGGTGCTGGCCGGCTTCAGCGAGGATGTGGTCTTTGAGAACTGGACCGGCGGCCGGGTGCAGGGCCTCGCGGCCCTGCGCCAGGCCTGGGGCCCCTGGTTCGCCGACCACGGCGGCTTCCGCTTCGTGTTCGAGGACCTGTTCGCGGACGCGGAGGGGCAAAAGGCCCTCTACCGCTGGGCCCTGCACTGGCCCTCGCCGGAAAAGGGCTTTCAGGGGCAGCCCGAGGTGCGCCGGGGAGTGGACGTGCTCCACTTCCGGGACGGCAAGATCGCCCAGAAGTACACCTACTGCAAGACCACCGTGGAGATCAGCGGGCAGCGGGTCCGGCTTACCGCGGGCTGAGACGAGGCCGCCGGCCCGCCGCCGGCTACACCACCAGCACCAGCCCGATGAGGCTGGCGCAGGGGACGTGCTCGGCCTGGGAGCGGTGGCCGATGGTGACCAGGGGCCAGCCCAGCTTGGCCGCGATGGCAAAGACGTCGAAGCCGCATGCCTCCATGGCCGGCCGGGCCCGCAGGGGGTGGCGGCACTCGCCGCCCTCCAGCACGCTGCACTCCTGCCGGGGCACGCACAGGGAGCACTCCCCGGCCGCGAAGCCCAGGGCCCGGGCGAAGCCCATATGGAAGGCCCGGCCCTCCAGCTCGGCCACCATCTCCTTGTGCTTGATCTCGGTGGGCACGTGGCGGGTGCGCCACTCCGGGCCCACGAAGTCGGCCACCTCGGCCATGAGCTGGAAGATCAGGCCCCACTGGTACTCGGCCACGATCTCCCGGGTCACCTCGGGCGTCAGGGGGTTGTGCGGCGGGCACATGATGGAGGAGCCGTAGAACTTGCAAGCCGGGATGAAGCAGCGGGCCCAGGCGCTGGTACGCACGTCCAGGATGCCGCTGGGCACCACCTCGGCTCGGGCCGCGCCCATCGACAGGGCCAGTTCGCGCAGTTGCTCCAGCTCCGGCGGATAGTTCATGACAGGCTCCTGATTTGGGGGTGAGGGCTGGGTTAAATCCTAGCCCGCGGCCCCTGGTTTGGCAATCGCCGGCCGCCGGCCCAGGACCGCGGCCCGGCCAGGAGGAAGCAGTGCCGGAATCCGGACCCTATTACCGCGACCGCGCCGAGGCCGGCCGCGAGCTGGCCGGGCTGCTGGGAGCTCGCGCCGGCCGGGACAACCTGGTGCTGGCGGTGCCCAACGGCGGCGTGGCCGTGGCCGCGCCCATCGCCCAGGCCCTGGCCGCGCCACTCAGACTGCTGGTGGTGCGCAAGATACAGTTCCCCCACAACACCGAGGCCGGCTTCGGGGCCGTGGCCGCCGACGGCAGCGCGGTGATCGACCGCGCCCTGGCTCAGCAGCTGGGCCTGAGCCCGGCCGTGGTCCAGGCCCAGACCCAGGCCGCCCTGGCCAGCGTGCAGGCCCGGCTGGCCGTGTACGGCCCCTGGGCCCGGCTGCCCCGCCTGGCTGGCCGGGAGCTGATCCTGGTGGACGACGGCCTGGCCAGCGGCTCCACCATGGAGGCGGCCATCGCCATCGTGCGCGCCCAGGGCCCGGCCCGGGTCACGGTGGCCGCGCCCACCGCCTCGGCCCGGGCCGCGGCCCGCCTGGCCCCCCTGGCCGACGAGATGGTCACGCCCCACGTGGGCCGGGGGCCAATGTTCGCCGTGGCCGAGGCGTACGCGCGCTGGTACGACGTGAGCGACGCCGAGGTGCTGGCCCTGCTGGAGCGCCTGAACCCGGACGGCGCCGTATAGGCGTTGCCATTTCCCCTGCTTTCTGCAAGGATGTTCCTGCCGGGCGCGGCCCGGCGCCCGCCGAACCGTCTGCCTACCAGGAGGTGGTCATGCTGGAGGTGTATCGCGAGATGCTGCCCGTGATGCGGGCCCGCGGCGGCGCCTACGCCGGGTCGGACATCCCCGAGTTCTACGAGCTGGTGCAGGAGCTGTTCACGCCCGAGCAGGCGGAGATCAACAACCGCCTGCCCAAGGGCCCGGTCAGCGCCGAGGCCCTGGCCCAGGAGCTGGGCCGCGAGGTGGAGGAAGTCCGCGCCATCCTGGAGCAGATGGCCGACCGGGGCCTGTGCACCACCTTCGTAGCCAAGGGCCAGCGCCTCTACCAGGGCGCCCGCTTCATGCCCGGCATCTTCGAGTTCCAGTTCATGCCCGGCCGGGTCAGCGAGCGCGACAAGAAGCTGGCCCGCCTGATCTGGGACTACAAGAAGGCCGCCAGCTCCTTCGGCGCCTCCATCCCGGCCAGCTTCCCGGTCTCGCGGGTGATCACCGTGGACCGCTACATCTCCGCCGGCAACACCATCCACACCTACGACCAGATGTCCTCCTACATCGACAAGTACGACACCATCGGGGTGGGCACCTGCTACTGCCGCCACGGCGCGGCCCTGCGCGGGGAGGACACCCACGGCCTGCCCATGCAGGTGTGCATGTGGTTCGGCCCCACGGCCGAGTTCTGCATCGAGCGCCTGGGCGGCCGCCGCCTGAGCAAGGCCGAGGCGCGGCAGATATTGGACCAGGCCGAGGAGGCCGGGCTGGTGCACATGGGCCGCAACACCAGCCAGGACATCGACTTCGTGTGCAACTGCGACCGCTGGCACTGCGAGGTGATCACCAGCGTGCTCAAGCACCCCCAGCCGGCCCGGCTGTTCAACTCCGGCTTCGAGCCGGTCTTCGACGCCGAGGCCTGCGTCGCCTGCGGCACCTGCGTGGACCGCTGCCCGCCCGCGGCCCTGGTCTTGGGCGAACAGGGCCCGCCGGCCCTGAACCTGGAACGTTGCTTCGGCTGCGCGGCCTGCGCCACCGGCTGCCCGGAAGGGGCCATCAGCATGCAGGCCAAGCCGGGCCACCCGGCCCCGCCCAAGGACACCAAGGAGCTGTTCGCCGCCCTGCAGGCCAGTCGCCAGGACGCGGGCTAGGGCCGTGGCCGCGGAGCCGGCCAGCCAAGAGCGTAGCATCGCCGGGGCCGGCGGCCTGCGGCTGCACGCCTGGCGCCTGGCCGCGCCCCAGCCCCGGGCCGCGGCCGTGATCCTGCACGGCTACGGCGAGCACAGCGGCCGCCACGCCGAGCTGGCCCGGACCCTGGCCGGCCTGGGCCTGTCCTGCTACCTCCTGGACCTGCGCGGCCACGGCCGCTCGGAGGGGCAGCGGGGGGCCATCCTGTCTTGGGACGATTACCTCACCGACCTGGAGCTGTTCCTGGCCCAGGTGGCCCAGTGGCAGGGCGGGCCGCCAGTGCTGCTCCTGGGCCACAGCCTGGGCGGGCTGCTGGCCGCCTCCTACGTGTTGGAGCGGCCCCACCCCTTCCGCCTGCTGGCCCTGTCCTCGCCCCTGTTCGCCCTGGGCCAGGACGTGCGCCGCTCCAAACAGGTGGTGGGGCGGCTGCTCTCCTGCTGGCTGCCGCGGGTCAGCCTGCCCACCGAGATCCAGCCCGAGATGCTCAGCCACGACCCCGAGGTGGGCCGGGCCTATCTGGCCGACCCCCTGGTGCACCGCCTGGCCAACGTGCGCTGGTTCACCGAGGCCCTGGCCGCCCGCGACCGCTGCCTGGCCCGGGCCGGCGAGCTGTCAGTGCAGGGCCTGCTGGTGCTCTACGGCCAGGACGACCCCCTGGTGAGCCCCGAGGGCGCCCGCGAGTTCTGTGGCCGGGTGGCCATCCCGGACTGCACCTGCCGCGGCTTCCCGGGCATGTACCACGAGGTGTTCAACGAGGTGGGCCGGGAGCAGGTCCTGGGCGAGCTCTCGGCCTGGCTGGGCGAGCGATTGTAGGGCCTCAGGCCGGGCGGCTGCGCACCCGGCTCACCGCCTGCAGCCAGCCGGCGTATAGCTCCTCGCGCCTCTCCACCGGCATGGACGGCTCAAAGACCCGGTCGGCCCGCCAGACCGCGGCGATGTGCTCTAGCGAGGGATAGAGCCCGGCCCGCAGCCCAGCCAGGAAGGCCGCGCCCAGGGCCGTGGTCTCCGGCACTTCCGGCCGCTCCACCACCAGGCCGGTGATGTCGGCCAGGAACTGGCACAGCCAGTCGTTATTCACCATGCCCCCGTCCACGCGCAGCACGCTCAGCTCCTGCCCCGCGTCGTCGGCCATGGCCTGCATCAGGTCCCGGGTCTGGTAGGCCTGGGCCTCCAAGGCCGCGCGCACCACCTGGCTCTTACTGGTCTCGCGCCCCAGGCCCAGGATGGCGCCCCTGGCATCCGGGTCCCAGTAGGGCGCGCCCAGGCCGGTGAAGGCCGGCACCAGGTACACCCCGCCGCAGTCGGGCACCGCGCGGGCGTGGTCCGCGCTCTGGGCCGCGTCCTGGATCAGGCCCAGGCCGTCGCGCAGCCACTGCAGGGCCGCCCCGGCCACGAAGATGGAGCCCTCCAGGGCGTAGCAGACCTTGCCCTCCAGGCGGTAGGCCACCGTGGCCAGCAGGCGGTTGCGCGACACCGGCGCCTGGGCCCCGGTGTTGAGCAGGGCGAAGCAGCCGGTGCCGTAGGTGCTTTTGATCATGCCCGGAGCAAAGCAGGCCTGACCCACCAGGGCCGCCTGCTGGTCGCCGGCCAGGCCCAGGATGGGCACCGCCTCCCCCAGCAGCCCCGGCGCAGTGTGGCCGTAGTCGGCCGCGTTGTCCAGGACCTCGGGCAGCAGCGCCGCCGGCACCCCGAACAGATCCAGTAGCTCCGGGTCCCACCTCTGTTGGTGGATGTCGAACAGCAGGGTGCGGCTGGCGTTAGTGGCGTCGGTGGCGTGCACCCGGCCGCCGGTGAGGCGGAAGAGCAGGTAGGAGTCCACGGTGCCGAAGGCCAGCTCCCCGGCCTGGGCCCGGGCTCGGGCTCCGGGCACGTTTTCCAGCAGCCAGGCCAGCTTGGTGGCCGAAAAGTAGGGGTCCAAGAGCAGGCCGGTGCGCTCCTGGACCAGTTGGCCGTGACCCGCCGCGGCCAGGCGGCGGCAGTGCTCGGCCGTGCGCCGGTCCTGCCAGACGATGGCCGAGGCCAGAGTGCGGCCGCTGGCCCGCTCCCAGAGCAGGGTGGTCTCGCGCTGGTTGGTGATGCCGATGCCGGCCAGGTCCCCGGCGTTCAGGCCGGCCTGCTCCAGGGCCCGGCGGCACACGGCCAGGGTGTCGGACCAGATGAACTGCGGGTCGTGCTCCACGCAGCCCGAGGCCGGGTAGTGCTGGGGCAGCTCCCGCTGAGCCATGGCCTGGGGCCGGCCCTGGGCGTCGAAGATCATGGCCCGGCTGCTGGTGGTGCCCTGGTCTATGGCCAGGATGTACTTGGCGGACACGCGCTCCTCCCCTCCGGCCGGCGCGGCCGGCCCCTCACATGAAAGCACAACCAGGGCCGCGCGGGCAATCTGGGGGCTTTTCCCGGCCGGGTCGGTTTCATTAATATGAATACAGGCCGATTCTCAGCCGGAGCAGGATCATGCACAGCCTCAAGGTAAAGACCGACGCCCACAGCCAGGCCAAGGACATCACCCGCCAGGTAGCCGAGGTGGTGGCCGCCTCCGGGGTGGAGAGCGGCTGGTGCGAGGTGTTCGTGCCCCATACCACCGCTGCCGTGACCGTCAACGAGGCCGCCGACCCGGCGGTAATGGCCGACGTGCTGGCCACTCTGGAGCGCATGGCGCCCTGGCGGGGCGACTACCGCCACGCCGAGGGCAACGCAGCCGCCCACGTGAAAACTGTTTTGGCGGGCAGCAGCGTGCGCCTGCCGGTGACCGGCGGCCGTCTGAGCCTGGGCACCTGGCAGGGCATATTCTTCCTGGAATTCGACGGCCCGCGCAGCCGCCAGGCCTGGGTGGACGTGCGCTGAGCCCTGGGCCGCGGCCCGCGCACCAGCCGGGTGCTCGTTGACAGGGACAAGGTTGCTATGTATCTATAAAAAGCAGCCGGGGCCCTCTGCCCCGGCCCCGAAACGAGGAGGGGGAGCCCCATGAAAGCCCGCGGAGTGATCAGCGCCCTGGTGCTAAGCGGCTGCCTGCTGGCCGCGGGCTGCGCCACGGAACAGTGGTGCAACCTCTACGGCCCCTCCACCGAGACGGAGCTGGATAAGGCCCGCCAGATATGCCGGCAGCAAATAGAGCAGCGCAACCAGTACGTGCGCGAGCAGGGGCAGGCGGCCGATCCCGCGGTCACCGGCTGGGACATGCCCACCTGCCTGAAGGTCTGGGGCTGGCACCGCTGCGCGCGCTGAGCCGACGCCTTATCGCGCGATCTCCTGCTTAACCCTGGGCCAGAATGGCCCCCACCTCCGCGGCGTAGGCCTGGCTGGCCCCGTCCGCCGCCTGCAGCTCCACCTCCGTGGGCCCGGCCGGCCCCAGGCCCAGCTCCACGGCCCGGGCGATCTGCTCCTGGGCGAAGATGGGCCGGCCCATGATGGCTTGGTTGGAACCCAGGCGTTTGAGGCAGGCCACGCCCACTGCGTCCACAGCCACCCGGTTGCAGCCGGCCAGCATCACCTCGCCCGCCGCCCGCCGGCCCGTGGCCGGCCCGCCGTCCACGAAGGCTTCCACCCCGTCTAAGAGGATCAGCTGGGGCGTGAAGGCGCTGTTGATCTCGGCGATCATCCGGCGCTGGTGGGGCGAGGAGTGCAGGGCCTCCATGTAGGCCGGCATCTGCCCCCGGCCGGGCACCACCCCCACCGCCAGCTTCAGCGAGAGGGTGAACACCCCGCCGTACTGGTGCGTCTTCAGGCAGCAGGTCTCCACCAGGCAGTCCGCCTCCAGCACTGGCCGCGCCACCCGGAAGCCCTGGGGCCAGTGAAGGCCGGGGCGCTTGATCTCCACCCAGTCCTTCTCGGGCAGGTCGTCGAAGATGATGACCTTCACCCCCAGGCGCTCCAGGATGGGCCCCACGCCCTTCTGGGCCATGACCTGGGCCGTGGGCGGCCAGGAGCGCTCGCCCAGGGTGATGGAGGCCGCGCCCCAGCCCCAGAGCTGCTCGATGAAGGCGGTCAGGGTGTCGTTGTGCGTGGAGCCCGGGGCCGGATCGGCGGTGTTGAAGTTGGGCTTTAGCAGCACCTCACGGCCCTTGACGGCCTGGGGGGCCTGGGGGCCCAGGGCAGCCAGGGCGGCGCCGACGCCGGCGGCGCGCTGGGGGTTGTGGCAGAGGCTTACCGTGTGCATGGGTCTCTCCTGATGGTGGTTGCCGGGCCCGGAGGCCTATTCCCCCTCCGCCAGCACCTGGCGCACCAGGCGGGCCAGTTGCCGGCCGGCCAGAGGCTTGAGCGCCACCCGGCGGATGCCGGCGGCGCGGGCCTTTTCCTCGCTCAGCTGCTGGCTGAAGCCGGTGCAGATGATGATGGGCATCTGGGGGCGCAGGGCCAGGACCTGCTGGGCCAGGGCCAGGCCGGTGAGGCCGGGCATGGTGAAGTCGGTGATGATCAGGTCGAAGTCATCCGGCCGGGAGCGCAGCAGCTCCAGGGCCTGGACGCTGTCAGTCAGGGCCGTGACCCGGTAGCCCAGCTTGGTGAGAGAGCGGCGGCCGATCTCCGCCAAGGACGGCTCGTCGTCCAGGAACAGGATGCGCTCGCTGCCTTTACACTCGCCCTGCTCCTGCGGCGGCTCCTCCGTGGCCCCGGCGTCCGGGCTCAGGGGCAGGTAGACCCGGAAGGTGGTGCCCCGACCCGGCCGGCTGCTGAAGTTGATGGCCCCCTGGTGGCCCTTGACGATGCCGTGCACCACGGCCAGGCCCATGCCCGTGCCCCGCTCCATCTGCTTGGTGGTGAAGAAGGGCTCGAAGATGCGCTCGGCCACCTCCGGGGTCATGCCTTGGCCGGTGTCGCTGACCGTCAGCAGCAAGTAGTCCCCGGCCTCCAGCTCCGACGGGCGGTCGCCCTGTTTGGGCAGAGCCCGGTTTTCCAGGCGGACGGTGAGCCGGCCTCCGCCGTCCTCCATGGCCTGGGCCGCGTTGGTGCACAGGTTCATGATTAGCTGGCGCATCTGCACCGGGTCGGCCAGCACCAGGTCCCGCTCCGCCTTCAGCTCCAGGCGCATCTCCACGGTGCTGGGGATGGTGGCCCGCAGCAGCTTGGCTGTATCCTGGATCACCGGGGTCAGGCGCAGGGGCCGCTTATCCTGGGCCTCGGGGCGGCTGAAGGAGAGTATCTGGCGCACCAGGCCCTTGGCCCGGTCGCCGGCCTGCAGGACCTGCTGCAGGTGTCCGCCGGCCTTGCCCTGGGCCGGCAGGTCTTGCAGGGCCAGCTCGGTGTAGCCCATCATGGCCGCCAGGATGTTGTTGAAGTCGTGGGCGATGCCGCCGGCCAGGGTGCCGATGGCCTCCAGCTTCTGGGCCTGGCGCAGCTGGGCCTGCAGGCTCTCCTTGTCCTGCTGGGCCCGCTTGAGCTCGGTGATGTCGGCCAGCACCGCCACCATGGCCTCCTCGCCGGGCATGGGCAGCAGCTCCGCGGACAAGAGCATGTCCCGCACCTCGCCCGAGCGGACGCGCCGCTTGACCTCCAGGTTGCGCACCGAGCCGTCCCTGCGCAGCAACCGCACCAGATCGGCCCGCTCCCTCGGATCCGTGCGTAGGCTCCGCTCCGCCACCGTATGGCCGATCACCTCCTCCCGGCTGAAGCCGGTGTCCTTGAGGAAGGTCTCGTTGACCTCGACGAAGCGGCCCTGGTCCAGGGTGGTAATCAACACCCACAGGGGGCTGTGCTGGAAGGCCTTGGCGAACTTGTCCTCGGACAGGCGCAGGGCCTCCTCGGCCCGCTTGCGCTCCTCTATATCCCTGGAAACGCCGAGCAGGCCGCGCACCTCTCCCTGGTCGTTGCGTATGGCCTTTACCGCGTTCTCCATCCAGACCGTGCTGCCGTCCTTGCGATAGTACTGGACCTCCACCTTCATGGTGCGGTCGGGGTCGGCGCCTTCTTTGTCGCGCCGGAGCTCCTCGGCCAGCAGCTCCAGGCTGTGCCGCAGCGAATCCGGCGTGAGTATCTCCTCTAAAGGCTGGCGTAGGCGCTCCTCGGGCGAGAAGCCCAGGGCCGTTTCTATGGATGGGCTCACATAGGTGGTTTGCAGATTCAAGTCGGTGGTCCAGATGATGTCGGACATGTTCTCGGCCAGGAACTTGTACTGCTCCTCGCTCTTTTTCAGCGCATCTTCGGCCGCCTTGCGCTCGGTGATGTCCTCGTGCGTGACCAGTTGCCGGCCGTCGGCCAGGGCCACGGAGCGGAACAGAATTATCTTCTGCGAACCGTCCTTGCACGCCACCGGGTAGGTGCGCACCCTAACCTCGCCGGACTTGGCGGCCTTGAAGTCGGCGATCCAGGCCTCTGCCACCCGCCGCCGGTACTGTTCATCTGGAAAGGCATTGCGCAGCCACTCTCGTCCGTCGGGCACATCGGCCAGGGTGTAGCCGAACATCTCTACGAACCTGGGGTTGACGTACAGGTATCTGCCGTCGGGGGCGATCAGGAGCGCGCCCAAGGGGGAGTTCTCCACCAGGGCCCGGAACCGCTCCTGGGCCTGCTTGAGCTCGGTGATGTCCTGGCTCACCGACACCAGGCACGCACGGCCCTCCAGGTCCAGCTTCTCGCCCGAGTAGAGGGTGGGTATCTCGCGGCGGTCCTTGGTGCAGCGCACCACCTCCTGGTTATGCACCGAGCCGCGTTGCTCGATGATCTCCACCATCCTGCGCCGGTCCCCCGGAGAGGCCCAAGTGCCCAGCTCCTGGGAGGTGCGGCCCAGCACCTCCTGGCGGCTGAAGCCGGTGGCCTGCAGGAAGGCCTCGTTCACGTCCAGGTAGGTGCCGTCCTTCAGGTCGCTGATCACCACCCACACCGGGCTGTGCAGGAAGGCCTTGGCGAACTTCTCTTCGCTCTTCTTGAGCGCCTCCTCGGCGGCCCTGCGCTCGGTCACGTCCTGCACGGCGCTGATGATGCACTCCTGGCCGTCCAGGTCCATAAGCTCAGCGGACCACAATGCGAGCATGATGCTGCCGTCCTTGCGCCGGAACAGCACCTCCTCCTCGTGGAAGGAGCCCTGGGCGCGCAGCTTGTTCAGCAGGGGCTCGCGCTGGGAGGGCTCCACCCACAAGCCCAGATCCTTGGCCCTCTGGCCCATGGCCTCCTGGCGGCTGTAGCCGGTTATCTTGCTGAAGGCGTCGTTGACCTCCAGGTAGCGGCCCTCGGCGAAGGTGGTGATGGCCATCCACAAGGGGCTGGCCTTGAAGGCCTTGGCGAACTTCTCCTCGCTCTTTTTCAGCGCCTGCTCGGCGGCCCTGCGCTCGGTCACGTCCTGCACGGCGTTGAGCATGCAGGGTTGTCCGTCCAGTTCGATGAGCTCGGCGGACCAGAGCACATGCGAAATCCGGCCGTCCTTGGCCCGGAAGGCGATCTCCTTCTCATGTAAGGAGCCCTCTTTCTTTATCTCGGCCACCAGCCGCTCCCGCAAATGGGGGTCAACCCACACTCCCAGCTCCGTGCTGGTGCGCCCTATAAGCTCCTCCCGGCTGAATCCGGTCTCCCGGCAGTAGGTCTGGTTTACCTCCAGGAATCTTCCCTGGTCCAGGGTGGTGATGGACATCCGGATGGGGCTGGCCTTGAAGGCCTTGACGAACCTTTCCTCGCTCTTTTTCAGCGCCTGCTCGGCGGCCATGCGCTCGGTGATGTCCCGGGCCAGGCCGCGCACGATGGGCTCGGTCACGCCGTCGGTGCGCAGGGTGTTGTTGTACTCCAGGATACGGGTTTCGCCCTTGGAAGTGCGCATCGCCATCAGGCCCTGGGCCTTGCCCTCCCGCTTGATGGCGGCCAGGTAGTCCTCGAAGCCTGCCTGGAATTGGGGCGCCAGGAACTCGCGCAGGTTGCGCCCTTGCCGCACCGTCTCCACCGGGTCGTAGCCCAGTATGGTGGCCGCGGCCTGATTCACCGACAGCAGCCGCCCCTCTAGGTCGTGGGTGCAGATCAGGTCGTGGATGTGCTCCACCAGGTCCCGGTAGCGCTCCTCGCTCTGGCGCAGGGCCTGGTCTTCCCGCTGGCGTTGGGTCAGGTCGCGGCTGACGCCCAGCACCTGGACCGGCCGGCCCTTTTTATCGGTGATCAGGGTGGTGACTACCTCGGTGGCCACCACCGCGCCCTCCCGGCAGGGCTGGTTCAACTGGCGGGTAACCACCCGCAGGGATTCATCCCCGGCCTGGAACCTTTCCAACCTGCGGGCCAGGTTGGCGGTCTCCGAGGCCACGGTTTCGGGCGTCAGAGCGCTCTGCCAGGGCTGGGACATCACCTCCTCGGCCGTGTAGCCGCGCAGCTTCTGCACCGAGGGGCTGACGTAGATGAACCGGCCCGAGGCGATGTCCATCAGCCAGATCACGTCGCCGGCGTTCTCGGAGATCAGCCGGTGTATGTCCGCCCCGTCCTCGCCGGTTGCGGGCGCGGCAACAAGCCTGGCCCGCAGGGCGGCGTTTTCCTTCTCCAGCCCCGCCAGCCGCGCCAGCAGAGATTCACTTTTGGTTGTTTTTTTGGGCATGGCGATCTTTTCACCCCCCTGCCTCAATAATATTAATTATGATTTTGTAAATGCAAACAAATCATTAAGCCCCCTAACCACCGCGCGCATCCCCGTTGGGCCGAATTACGCTTTTAAGCGGGGCGGCTCGACAATAGTGGACAAGCCGGCACTGGGGATAGGAAAATAGGGGATACTTTTAGTCGGCGGAGACAGTCGGGTGAAGGTGAACCTGGAAGATGCCCTCAGCCAGTTGCAGGAGGCCCGCGCCGCGGCCAAAGAGGAGGCCGTGGCCAACGCCCTGTTCGTGACCGCGGTGGGCTACCTGCAGCGGGAGCGCTGGGAGCTGGCGGCCGACGCCCTGGAAGAGGCCCGAGAGCTGTGCCAGCGCCTGGGCAACCGGGCCGGCGAGGGACAGGTCTGCCTGCGCCAGGCCGAGCTGGCCCAGGCCCAGGGCCGGCCAGAGCAGGCCCAGGAGGCGCTGGGCGCGGCCCTGGCCTGCTTCCAGGCCGCCCAGGACCCGGCCGGTCAGGCCAGCGCCCTGGAGCGGCGCAGCCGCCTCAGCGAGCAGGCCGGCGACCTGGCCGCGGCGGCCGCGGACCTGGAGCAGGCCTTGGCCCTGGCCGCGGCGGCCGGCGACGAGGTGGGCCAGGCCCTGCTCAGCCAATACCTGGCCTCGCTCTACCGCCGCCTGGACAACCCGGCCCAGGCCCTGGCCGCCTACCGCCGCCTGGGCCACTTCAGCCAGCGCCTGAGCGACCCCCAGCGGGAGGCCCTGGCCCTGGTGGGTGTGGGGTCCCTGGAGGCCCAGGCCGGCCGCCTGCCCCAGGGTCTGGACGCCCTGGCGCGGGCCCGCGAGCTTTACCAAGGCCTGGGCCAGCCCAAGCTGGCGGCCCAGGTGCAGCAGGAGATGGACCGGCTGGCCGCTGGCGGCCAGGACCGCGGTTAAGTTGGGAAGACAAAGCTAAGCAGGAGGAGGCAATATGCAGTTGGTGCGCAAAGCCCTGGTTATCTTGGCGGCCCTGGCCCTGCTCTCAGTGGCCCTGCCCGCCCTGGCCATGGACAAATTTGAGGCCGAGCTCAAGGTGGAGGAGGCCCGCATCTCCTTCTTGAAGTTCATGCAGTCCCCGGACGCCAATACGGCCAAGTGGCTGCTCAAGCGCTGCCAGGCCGTGGCCCTGTTCCCGGGCATGGTCAAGGCCGGCTTCGTGGTGGGCGGCAAGTACGGCACCGGCGTCATCCTCAAGCGCCAGGCCGATGGCTCCTGGTCGGCGCCGGCCTTCTTCATCATCGGCGGGGCGTCGATAGGCTTCCAGATCGGGGCCGAGTCCATGGACCTGTTCATGGTGATCATGACCAATAAGGGCCTGCAGGCGGTGCTCAAGAACCAGGCCAAGTTCGGCGTGGACGCCTCGGTGGCCGCCGGCCCGGTGGGCCGCAACGCCGAGGCCGCCATCGCCGGCCTGAGCACTAAGTCCGACCTGTACTCTTACTCCCGGGCCAAGGGCGCCTTTGCCGGGGCCACCCTGTCCGGGGCCGGCATCGAGTTCGACAAGGACACGGCCAAGGCCTACTACGGCAAGGCCGTGACCGCCCAGAGCATCTTCGCGGGCAAGGTCAAGGCCCCGGCCAACGCCCAGAAGCTGATGCAGGAACTGACCAAGTACGGGAAGTAACCGCCGCCCGGGCTGCGGCGCCTAACAGGTGCCGCAGCCCCGGGCCCGGTGGTCGTCGTACCAGCTTTTGATCAGGCCCTTTAGCTCTGGGCGGGGGGTTTTGAGCGCGGTCGCGATCTGGGCCTTGGTCAAGAGGCCGGTGAAAAAGCCGAATTTGCACAGATAGATAAGCCCCTCCACGCTGGGGGCGGCGCCCTTTTCCTGCAGCCACTGCTCCACCCCCTGCTGGGCGATGAGGCCGCGCAGGCGCCAAAAATGGGCCGCCAGGTCCGGATCGTGGGGCTGGATCATGCTCGCTCCTGGCTAAAGGGGGTTGCCAGGCCAGATTGTATCCGCCGCCCCCTGCAGGCTCAAGGGAACATGTTTTTTGGTTGACATGACTTAGGTTGCTTCCTATAATCGCTGGCATTGTGAAGATAGGGACTTTCTGTTCCCTGTTGGAAAAACGGTAAGTTAGACTGACCGCGCCAGGTTGCTTTTGTCCAGCGTCCCCAAGTCGTCGGGCAATGGCTACTCCGGCGGCGGGTTATCTGTTTACCCGGTTGGCAGGGTGCAGAGCGCCCTGGCAACCGCCTAAATAAGACTAAGGCACTACCACTCTCAGCTAAAGATCACGGAGGATAATTTCCATGGCTAAACTGCATGACACTCCGATGCTCGACGAGCTGGAAAAGGGGCCTTGGCCAAGCTTCGTTACCGACATCAAGAACATGGCAAAAGACGGTAAAGATGCTTGCGCCGACCTCCTGGGCCAGCTGGAGCTCTCCTACAAGGACAAGGAGGGCCACTGGAAGCACGGCGGCATCGTGGGCGTGCTGGGCTACGGCGGCGGCGTTATCGGCCGTTATTCGGACGTGCCCGACCTGTTCCCGGGCGTGGAGCACTTCCACACCCTGCGCGTGAACCAGCCCGCTTCCAAGTTCTACAAAACCGAGCGCCTGCGCCAGATCATTGACATCTGGAACCGCCGCGGATCGGGCATGCTCAACATGCACGGCTCCACCGGCGACATCATCCTGCTGGGCGCCTTCACCGAGCAGCTGGAGCCCATCTTCGCCGAGCTGACCCAGAACGGCTGGGACCTGGGCGGCTCCGGTTCGGCCCTGCGCACCCCCTCCTGCTGTGTGGGCAAGGCTCGTTGCGAGTTCGCCTGCATCGACACCCAGGACATTTGCTACTCCCTGACCATGGAGTATCAGGACGAGCTGCACCGCCCGGCCTGGCCCTACAAGTTCAAGTTCAAGGTAGACGGCTGCCCCAACTGCTGCGTGGCCTCCATCGCCCGCTCCGACTGCTCCATCATCGGCACCTGGCGCGATGACATCCGCATCGACCAGAAGGCCGTGGCCGCCTACATCGGCGGCGAGCTGGCGGCCAACGGCGGCGGCCACGGCGCCAAGACCAAGTTGGACGTGCAGGCCGACGTGGTGGACCGCTGCCCTACCCAGTGCATGGCCCTGGAGGGCAACAAGCTGGTCATCAACAACGCCGAGTGCACCCGTTGCATGCACTGCATCAACATGATGCCGCGCGCCCTGCGCCCGGGCACCGACACCGGCGCCACCATCCTGGTGGGCGCCAAGGCCCCCATCCTGGAGGGCGCCCAGATGGCCTCGGTGATCATCCCCTTCATCAAGATGGAAGAGCCTTACGACGAGTTCAAGGAATTCGTCGGCAAGATGTGGGACTGGTGGGATGAGAACGGCAAGAACCGCGAGCGCATCGGCGAGTGCATCCAGCGCCTGGGCCTGAGCGCCTTCCTGGAGGCCGTGGAGATCGAGCCCAACCCGCGCCACGTCAAGGAGCCCCGCTCCAACCCCTACATCTTCTACAAGGAAGACGAGGTTCCCGGCGGCTTCGAGCGTGACATCGAAGACTACCGTAAGAAGCACGCCCGCTAGGCGGCCCATATAGGAGGTTATGATACATGGCAGAGATTCAAGCCAACAAACTGACTGACATCGGGCCACCTAAGTACGACGAGATGTGGCCCCAGATCATCAAGGACAACTACGGCAAGTGGCTCTACCACGAGATCCTGGAGCCGGGCGTGCTGGTGCACGTATCCGAGTCCGGGGCCAAGGTGTGGAGCGTGCGCTGCGGCGGCACCCGCCTGATGACCATCAAGTTCCTGGAAGACGTCTGCAAGCTCGCCGACGAGTTCTGCGGCGGCTACTTCCGCTTCACCACCCGCAACAACATCGAGTTCATCGTCAGCGACGAGTCCAAGCTGGCCCCCCTGAAGGCCAAGCTGAAGGCCGACGGCCGCTTCCCCGTGGGCGGCACCGGCGCCTCCATCACCAACATCGTGCACACCCAGGGTTGGGTGCACTGCCACACCCCGGCCATCGACGCCAGCGGCGTGGTCAAGTCGGTCATGGACGAGCTGTTCGAGTACTTCGGCTCGCACAAGCTGCCGGCCCAGGTGCGCATCTCCCTGGCCTGCTGCCTGAACATGTGCGGCGCCGTGCACTGCAGCGACATCTCCATCCTGGGCGTGCACCGCAAGCCCCCGGTGATCGAGCACAGCCACCTGGACAAGATGTGCGAAATCCCCACCACCATCGCGGCCTGCCCCACGGCGGCCATCAAGCCCAGCAAGGTGGATGAGTTCAAGTCCGTGTCGGTGAACGCCGAACGCTGCATGTTCTGCGGCAACTGCTACACCATGTGCCCGGCCATGCCTCTGGCCGACGCGGCCGGCGACGGCATCGCCCTGTGGGTGGGCGGCAAGGTGTCCAACTCCAAGTCCATGCCCATGTTCTCCAAGCTGGCTGTGCCCTACATCCCCAACGAGCCGCCCCGCTGGCCCACCACGGTCAAGACCGTCAAGAAGATCGTGGAGGTCTACGAGGCCAACGCCATGAAGTATGAGCGTATCGGCGAGTGGGCTCAGCGCATCGGCTGGGAGAAGTTCTTCGAGAAGACCGGCCTGGAGTTCAGCCACCACCACATTGACGACTACCGCTTCGCCGCCACCACCTGGCGGACCTCGACCCAGTTCAAGTGGTAGTCGGCTAGCGCCCTAGCGCATAGCAGCAACGCAAGCCGCCCGGGGATGGCCCCGGGCGGCTTTTTTGGTGGGGCGCGCAGTTCTACGTACAAAAAAATCAGTAATCGCGTAGGCTGGGTTGAGCGTAGCGAAACCCAGCAATTCCTTTTTCCCTTCAACAACCCGCCGGGAAAGGAAGGATTGCCACGGCGCGGCGGGAGCGGCCGCTTCGCCGCTCCGAGCCACCCCAGCCGCCGCGCCTCGCATCATGCTTTAAATGTAGCAACCGTGTTGTCAATCATGTGATTTGAGGGTTGTGCTGCCATGGGGATTTGTTTTTCATCATGGCATTGAGGGGCGGGGTTTATCCCCGCCCGTCGGCGTTACACCGGAAAGAAGAAGGGCGGGGGTAAACCCCGCCCCTTGTATGTTAGAAGGGAAGCATGTATCAGTGCGTGACAGGCCGTCCGCCCCTTGGGTTTGAGCCCGTAGTGTAGCGTGGGCCGTCACGCACTTCCCATCATAACCCGAACGGTT
>JBFMFU010000005.1:0-16676 GCA_040751985.1 Thermodesulfobacteriota bacterium
TACGGCAAGCTCAAACAATTCCGGAGGGTCGCTACTCGCTACGATAAGCTGGCCTCCTCATACTTGGCCTTCGTGCTTGTAGCGGCCATATACCTTTGGCTATTGTAAATGTCGACACGGCCTAGGTGTCAAAAAATACCGCAAGCTGGCTTCAATCGAGGTGCTTTACGAACTCGACCTTATGGTCCCCCGGCCGATTATAGTCTTGAATGTATGGGATCCCTTGGGCTTCACCATCGCCTGCAACCAGGCTGAAACCCATTTTTTGGTGAAACGCCACCGATGCCTTGTTCACGGGAGATGCGCAGGCCCTTACGATGCTACGCCCATTCTCGCGGCAAACCGCAAAAAAACGTTCATAAAGGCGTCTGCCTATTCCTTGGCCGTGGTAAGCAGGGTCCACGCCCAAGAAATGGGCATATCCCTCCTGCGGACGGGCCTGGGATAAAAAGCCGACTATAAACCCCACCATGCGTCCGTCACGTTCCATGACAAACGATGTGTTGGTGAAATGTTCCAGGAACAACCGCGGAACTGCATGCCTAAGGTCGCGGCCTCCCCACCATGCGGGCATGACTTCAATGATTTGCCTATGATCGCCCGGTTCGGCCAATCTGACCGTCAGGCCGTCTAGCATTATTACCCCCAATTTTAACCGTAGAGGTATTAAGCGTCTTTGCCATGGCCAGCCAGGCAAGCGGACGGAGGCTCTTGCAAGGACCGGGGATGGGATCAGTCCATACCCAGTTCGCGCTCCAGGTCGGCGATCTCAACCTCCAGGCGGCGGCGCTCCTCGGGCGTGAGCTTCTCTTGGGCCAGGCGCTGCTTCAGGCCCAGCAGCCGCCGGCCGGCGCGGTAGTCAGAGCAGGTAACCGTGGGCTGCGCCACGCCATTCCTCCGGGTGACCCAATACGGCCAGAAATTTACCACGCCCCCCGCCGCCGGCCAACCGGCCCGCCCCCGGCCGGCGCTTATTGTCTTGAAAACGGTTGACGAAAACCGGACGGGCTGATAAATACAGGCACACAGCGCATACGGGCTGCTAGCTCAACTGGCAGAGCAACGGACTCTTAATCCGTAGGTTGAAAGTTCGATTCTTTCGCAGCCCACCAAAAAAGATCAGCTTGTTTAAGCTGTGCATTGCTCGGCGGTCTCCTGGGGAAGGACGACCGCCGAACTTATAATGGCTACCCCCCCCTCGCTGGGGCCCGAGGGCTAACTTCCCCGAATCATCATCTTGAAATGGTTGGCGGCCTAGTTGCGCACCAGAAGAACCATTGTCGGGGTGATAGTTGGTCTGTCCGGCGGCTTGCTGGCCCTGGCGCTTTTCTACTGCGCGCTCTACGCCGGCGCCCTGTGGTTCCTGAACAGCCTGGAAAAATTGTTTTTCGAGGCCGAGGCCGCGGCCACCATCAAGCAGGGCCGCATCCTGGACAATTCAGGGGAGGCGGGCCTGCGCGAGGTGCGCCTGGAGCCCGCGGCCGGCAGCGCCGCGGAGCTGGGCTTCGATTCCTACCTGCCCTATGCCTTTGGCAAGGTGCGGGTGCGGTTCGTGGCGCGGCCCGAGGCCGGCGCCCGCGGCCAGGTGGTGCTACTTATCACCGGGCGCGCCGGCAAGGGCGTCCTGGCCCGCCAGCAGGTGCTCGTGGACGGCCCCGTCCGGGAGTTGAGCCTGGAGGCCGATCTGGGCCTAGGCGTGGAGCGCCTGGAATTCTGGCTGCAGTATCGCGGCCAGGGGGCGCTGGTGGTGGACTGCGCCCAGGTGAGCAGGCCGGATCCCTGGCCCACCCTCCTCTGGTACTACCTGCGGCACATAGCCGGCTCTCCCTGGTGGCGTTTCTGGCAGACCGGAGACCAAGACAGCCCCTGGCGGGATTACTCCCTGCCAGAGCTGTACGAGACGGTGGGCCTGCTGCGCCTGACCGGCCGCCTTGCCCGCGGCCAGGGCGACCTGTACCAGAAGGCCTGGCGGGTCTATGACTACGTGGCCGGTCGGCTGGCCGATCAGTTCGCCGACGAAACCTACCCCTACCTGGGCGACAGCCACTGGCAGGTGCTGGTGCGCGGCGGCGCCAAGTGCGACACTCAGGCCGGGGTGTTGGGCGATTTACTGGCCGGGTTGGGTTTGCCGTCCAGGGTCATCACCTCTGAGTTCAACCCCCTCAACCAAGAGACCCATAGCGTGCTGGAGGTCGCCTTCCCCACGGGTTGGGGGGTGTTCGACCCCTACCTTGGTTTCGCCCTCAAGGGCCCCGGCAGCCGGCCGCTTTCCTTTCAGGAGATAAGCGAACAGCTGCGCCGCAAACACCCCACCCAGTTACGCCGGGCAGACCCGGACACCAGGGATAACCTGCTCCGGGCGTTCTACAGCCACCGACCGCACACCCTGAACAATCGGCGGCCTTTCGTCACCCGCTACTATGACCTGCCGCTAGTGGTCCGGGACTGGTACGGCGATAACCTGCAGGATCATTATCTGCGCGACCTGGGCAGAGAAATGGGAACGGACCCGCAAAAGTTCGCCCTGGCCAAGGCGCGCAACCTGCACCTCTTCGGCCGCTTCGAGCAGGCGCAGCGAGCCTATGGCCGGGCCGCCAAGATGCTCCACGATGATCAGTACAGGTCATCGCTGGCCTTCTACCAAGCTGAGCTGGCCCTGGACCAAAACAAGCGCGCCGAGGCCTGCCGGCGTCTGGAGGCCTTGTGGCGCCGGTCTGATTCGCCGTCTTGGCAGGATCGCCTGCAAAGGGCCCGCACGCGCTGGGGCTGCACCACAGCAGTAAAGCCCTAGCCGTCTCTTGGCCGTGCTAAGCCAGGCCGTGTCGGCTCCGGCCGCGGGTCAGTACAAATCCTGCTGGTGTTGGGTGAGGCGCTGGCAGCCGTCCAAGGTGACCAGGAAGGTGTCCTCCAGGCGCAGGCCACCGATCTCCTTGGCGTAGGCCGTGGTCTGCATCAGGGCCAGCACCATGTTCTTCTGGAGCACCGTGCGGCTGCCCTTTTCCACCACCGGATAGAACTCGGACTGCCTGAGGCCCACGCCGTAGCCTATGTCCCTGGGCAGGTACTTGCCCATCCCCTGCTGGGCAAAGACCTGGTAGGCCGCCTGCCAGACATCCGCGGCCACGGCGCCGTCGCGCACCGCGGCCGCGCAGGCCTCCTGGGCTCGGGCTACCAGGCGCAGGTAGTCTTTCTGGGCCTGCGTGGGCGGGCCGGCAAAGGCCGTGCGGCACAGGTCCGAGGCATAGCCCCCGTAGGTGGCGCCCAGGTCGACCACCACCGGTTCGCCGGCCTGGATCACCCGAGGCGAGGCGTGCGGGTGGGCCAGCAGGGTGCGCGGTCCCGAGGCCACGAAGGTGCCGAAGGCCGGCCGCAGGGAGCCGGCCTTGGTCATGGCGTACTCGGCCTCGGCCGCCACCTCCAGCTCGCTGACTCCGGGCCGCACCGCGGCCAGGGCCGCGGCCATGCCCTGGTCGGCGATGGCCGCCGAGCGCCGGATCAGCTCTATCTCCTGCGGGCTCTTGATGCCCCGCAGCCGGTCCACCAGCGGGCTGAGGTGTACGAATTCGGCCTGGGGGAAGCGCTGGCGCAGCAGCTCGTAGTCGCGCACCAGCATGAAGTCCTTTTCGATGCCGATGCGCCGGGGAGCCGGCCGCTCTTTGGCCGCGATGGCGGCCATGCGCGCCATGAGGCTGTCCTGGGGGAACACGTAGCTGGCCAGCCGGGGCAGCCGGCAGACCTGCTTGGCCTCGGGCAGGTCCAGCCACAGGATGCAGAACACTGGCTCCTGGTCCGGGAACGCCACCACCCCCGAGCAGACCGAGGCGTACCCCGCCAGGTAAAACACGTTGTGCGGCTTGACCAGGAAGGCCACCTCCAGGCCTTCCGCGGCCAGGCTGTGCTGCAGTTGGGCCGCCGGATCGCTCATGGCGCCTCCGTCTATCTAGACCGCCTCCCTGCCCGCCTGGAGGCTTTAAGTGCCTGGCCTGAAACCGACTGCTCTAACAGAAGAAGCAGCCCACCTCGCCCAGGCGGTCCACATACAGGTGGATGCTGTCGCCGGCCTGCACCGGCACCGCCGCCGCCGCCGCGCCGGAGAGGACGATCTCGCCGGCCTTGAGGGGGATGCCGTATTCGCCCAACTTGTTGGCCAGCCAGGCCACGGACTGGGCCGGGCTGCCCAGCACCGCCGCGCCGGCGCCGGTGGTGGCCAGGCGGCCGTTCTTGTTGAGCACGAAGCCCACGTGCCGCAGGTCGATCTTCTGCGGCGACACCAGGCGGGACCCCACCACCAGCGCCGCGCTGGAGGCGTTGTCGGCCACGGTGTCCTGAATCTTGATCTTCCAGTCCTTGATCCGGCTGTCCACGATCTCCAGGGCCGCGGCCACCCCCTCGGTGGCGCGCAGCACGTCGGTGGGGGTCACCCCTGGCCCCTCCAGGTCGCGCTTGAGGATGAATGCGATCTCGCCCTCGATGCGAGGCTGCAGCAGCTTGGCGCAACCCACGCCCTGGCCCTGGTAGACCAGCATGTCGTCCAGCAGGTGGCCGTAGTCCGGCTCGGCCACCTTGAACATCTCCTGCATGGCCGGGCTGGTCAGGCCGATCTTCTTGCCCACCACCTTGCGGCCCTGGCTCAGCCAGTGCTCCACGTTGAGCAGCTGTATCTGGTAGGCCTCGTCCACGGTGATGCCCGCGTAGGTGTCACTCAGGGGCGCGATGGGCGCGCCTTTGTCCGCTGCCTTGAGCAGCGAGTCGGCCGCCTGCTTCAGCTTAGCCTTGCTCAGTGCCATGTATCTCCTCCCACAGCTTTCGGGCTTGTTCGTGTTTGGCCTCTCCGGTGCGGGCCAGGAACTTGGCCCTGAGCGCCTGGGCCAGACCTTGGGCCAGGGCCTCTGGGGCCAGGCCCTGTGCCAGGCCCTGGCGCAGCACGGGCCAGAGCAGGCGCACCTCGTCCTGCGGGCCGGGCAGGCACACGATCAGGCTGCCCTCCAGCCGTCCCACGCCCAGGCGCACGCCGTCCTTGGCGTGGCGGCCGTGGCCGGCCTTGAACTGCAGGACATAGGGCAAGGCCGCCTGCGGGTCCAGGCTGCTCAGGGCCTCCAGGGTCTGGTCCTTGCCCTCGGCCCCCACCCCACCGGTGGTGATCAGCAGGCCGAAGGCCTCCTCCGCCGCCCGCCGCAGGCCCCTGGCGATGGCCGGCGTCCGGTCCTCCAGGATGGGACCCGGCTCGGCCGTGAAGCCCTCACCCCGCAGGGCCTCCAACAGGAACGGCGTGTTGCTGTCCTGTATCTCGCCGGCCAGCACCTCCGGCCCGGTGGCGAAGACCCTGGCCCGTTTTTGGATGCGCCGGCTGATCTCCTGGCCCATGGCCTGGGAGCGGGCCAGCATCTCCCGGCCCTCCGGGGCGTCCAGGCTGATCAGCCCCAGGATGCCTGCGGAGTGCACCTGGGTCTCTTGGCCGATATGCACGCCCGGCACCTGGGCCAGGGCCCGCAGCAGCTCGGCCTCGCGGGACACGAACTGCTCGGCGCGCAGGGTGGGCGCCAGCACGTCGAAGGTCAGGTGATTGTCCAGGGCGTCGGTGACCATGACCTCGCGCTGGGACAGGCCCAGCACCTGGGCCACGGCCCCGGCGCAGGCCCCCAGGTCCGCCCCGTCCAGGCGCAGAGGCTCCACCCACAGCTCGGTTTTTTCCAGCAGGCGAAACTCCATGGCAGGCTCTAGGTCTCCCTCAGCACGTCCAGACGCAGCGGCAGACAGGGCGCGTCCACGATGGCGTAGCCGATGTCCACCGCGTCCAGGTCCAGCTTGGCCAACTCCGGCAGGTCCTCCAGGCGTATCTCGCCGGCAAAGGCTAGCTGCACCCGCCCGCGCAGGCCTGCCTGGCTGAGCGCCCGGCTGACCCGGCGCAGGTCCTCTTGGTCGCCGGTGTCCACCATGATCAGGCTGGCCCCGTGCTGCACCGCCTCCAGGGCCTCCCGCTCCAGCGGGCCGGTCTCGCCCCGCACCTGGATGATGCGGCCGCCCTCCAGGCCCTCGGCCGCCCGCAGGGCCTCCTTGATGCCGCCCAGCATGCGCACGTAGTTCTTGTCCAGGTACACGAAGGGGTGCTCGGCCATGCGCACCGCTGCCCCGCCGTGGACGATGGCCCGCCGCACCAGGCCCTTCATCTCCGGCGGCATCTTCTTGACTCCGCCGGCTACCACTCTGAGCCTGGGTCCGGCCAGGGCCTGAGCCCGGCGAGCGGCGGTGGCGATGCCCGAGGCCTTGGACAAGGCACCGATGAGCGTCTCCTCGGCCTGGGTCATTTGCAGGGGGTTGCCGCGCAGACGGGCCAGCTCCGCGCCGGCGGCCACCTCCTGGCCCTCGCGCAGGCCGCTGGCCAGCTCCAGGCCCAGTTGGCGGGCCAGCTCCCGGGACCGCTCCAGGCCGCTGACCACGCCCGCCGCCTCGGCCCGCAGCACCGCGTTCAGCACCTGGTCCAGCCGCCCGGCGAAGATGTGCCGGCGGATGTCCGGCGGACCGCTGGGGCCGGCCTTATGTAGGGCCGGCCGGCTCAAGCCACCTTGTCCAAGAGCTGCTTGTCGATGTCGCGCTGGGCCAGCCACTTGGGCAGCAGCACCTGGTCCACCTTCTGGTTGACCCCCGGCGCCACCTTGCGCAGGTGGTCGGCCAGGGCGCAGCTCACGTTCAGGCCGCCCGAGGCCCCGTCGAAGATCATCACCTTGTCCGTGCCTGTGGTGCGGTAGGCAAAGGCCATGGCCGCGTCCAGGTTGTCGGCCAAGAGGGCGTGCTTCATGTAGTTGAGGTTCATGGGGTCGCGGTTGAACAGCTCGGCCTGGGCCTGGCCCACCACGATGGTGGGGGTGTGCTCGGCGAAGAACACCGCCGGGTAGCCGATCCAGGCGTAGTTGTGCACCACGGTCCTGATGGCGGGGTTCACTGGCGGGATGTCGGCGATCAGAGGGACGCCGCCCTCGCGGTAGTAGGTCTCGGTGTACCAGGTGTAGGGCGGCAGGGGGTTGTCCAGGTCGAACAGGTCGATGTTGGCGCTGACCATGTTGGCGTAGATGACCCCCGAGGCAAAGACGTAGGGCACCGGACAGGGGAAGTCCAGGATCACGATGCAGTCGTCGATGGCCCCGAACAGGTGGATGATCTTGCCGTAGTTCTTCATGCCGCTGACGGTGGTGCGGTCGTTGAGGGCGTAGAGGTCGTTGTCCGCGTCCACGGTGACCGCACCGGCCGGCGACATGATCATGAAGGCGGCGAAGGCGAACTTGCTCTGCACGAAAGTCGACTCGAAGATGGCCCGGGCCACGAAGTTGGCCGCCCGGGGGCCCAGGTTCATGTGGTAGGTGGAGCGGGTCTCGCAGCGGGCGTAGCTCATGCCGAAGGGCTTGACCGCCCGGTCTACCTGGCGGTGGAAGTGCACCTCGCGCACGTCGCTGTTGTGGGCGTGGATGATGAAGTCCGCGTCGTAGGCCCGCTTCAGGCCGTAGAGGGTGCCCAGGCTGGTTTCGATGGGCACGCCGGCGTCGATGGGGGCCATGCCCAGGGCCTTGCCCTCGAAGTACTCGTCCAGCTTGAAGGCCTTGATGTATTCCTCAGTCTCGCGGAAGCGCATGCCCAGCCCGGCCCGCAGGCGCACCTCCTTGGCCTTGGTGCGCCTCTGCACCACGTCCTTGATGGTCCGGAGCATCTCGGCGTAGGGCTGGCCGCCCAGGAAGGTGAAGCCGTGGTGGCTGGCCAGGATGTTGACCGTCTTGCCCTCGGTGATCATGGACATGTCCACCTTGGCCAGGGCGGCCTCGGTCTCGGCGCGCACCGCCTCCAGCCCGCGCGCGGAGGGATAGATCACGCTGGGCAGGTCGGGTATGAGCTCGCTCAGGGGTACGTGGGTGATGTTATCCAGCTCGCACCCGCGCTTTTTGACCAGGCTGGGGTCGATACCGTACTGGGACTGGCGGGTGGGCGCCGGCGGCAATGGCTTGCTGTACATGGTCTGCCCCCTTTGCTTAAGGCTCTACCGGGGCCTGGACGATGCGGTCCATGATCTCCCGGTCGCTGTCAAAACGGAAGCTGGCGTGCTTCTGCTTCACCTCGTCGGGCACCTCCCAGTTGGTCATGGTGCGGCCCATCCACTGGTAGCTGCCCTTCCTGCGCTCCCAGGCGATGCCCGCCGCCTCCAGGAAGCGCAGAATGGTCTGGTTGCACTCGATGCCGCAGCCCGAGCCCACGCCCGTGGCCCGCACCAGGGCGTCGGGCGAGGCCGCCCCGCCCAGGATGGCCGCGGCCAGCTCCTCGGCCCGGGTGGCCGTGCAGTAGCAGACCAACTGCTTGGGGTGGAAGTGGGCCTTGCGGCAAAGTTCCTGAATCTGGCCGTAGTCGTACTGGGAGACCTCGGTGCCGATGTCAAAGGGCTCGCAGGGCACCATGACGATGGCGTGCTCGGGGCAGCGCTGCTCGCAGTTCCAGCAGCCCACGCACAGGGAGAGGTCGATGTCCACGTGGAAGCCCTTTTTCTCTTTCACCAGCTCCGCCGCGTAGACCGGACACACCTTCTCGCAGGTGCGGCAGCCGGTGCACAGCTCCTGATTCACCTTGGCCTGGACCTTTACGGTTTTCATTACCGTCTCTCCTCCTCTTGCCTCTGCTAAGCGCCCTTGGCGGCCCGGGGCTGGGCCGCCCGCGCCAGCTCCATCTCGGCCAGCGTGCGCGAAATCTCCTGCGCCGTGTCCTTGACCATGCCCACGAAGGACTCGGGCTGCTGGTCGAAGCGGTCCTTGGGCACGGACACGCTCACCGCCGCCAGGGTCCGGCCGTTGATGAACACCGGCGCGGCCGCGCACTTGAGCCCCAGCTCAATCTCCTCGTTGTCCGTGGCGTAGCCCTGGCGGCGTACCCGCTCCAGCTCCTCTTGCAGATCCGGGGCGCCGGTGATGGTGTTGACCGTGAAGCGCTGCAGGCCCCGGGCGGCGATGATGGCCTGCACCTCCTCCTGGGGCAGGCCGGCCAGCAGCACCTTGCCCACGCCCGAGCAGTGGGCCGGCAGCTTGGCCCCGATGCTGGTCATCACCCGGATGGTCTTTTGGCCGTCCAGCTTTTCCAGATACAAAGACTGGCCCCGGTTCAAGACGGCCAGGTGCACCGTCTCCTGGGTGCGGCGGTTCAGCTCCTGCAGCAGGGGCCGGGCCACCTTGCGCAGGCTCACGTAGGGCTGCACCAGGGAGCCCAGGTAGTAGACCTTGATGCCCAGGCGATACTTGAGGGTCTCGGGGTCCTTCTCCAGGTAGCCGAACTCTTCCAGGTTCTTGATGATGCGGAAGGTGGAGGTCTTGTTCAGCCCCACCTGCCCCTGAATCTCGGTGGTGGTCAGCTCCTTGGCCTTGTCGTCAAACAGCTCCAGCACCCGAAAGGCCTTCTCCAGCACCTTGATGCGGTACTTGGGGTCCAGGCTTAGGCCGGTTCTGGAGCGCTTCATGCAGACCAACCTTTGTTTGCGGTCGAATCCGGGTCTGAGCAGCGCGGCAGGGCGCTGTCAATCAATTCCTGCGTCCTGCTCTGCGGTGCGGGGTCGCCTTGATTTTTGTTCACTATATGAAATTAAATATTCTATTGGTGAACATTATTGTGTTTCTTGGGCTGTGTTGTCAAGAGTTATAACTCAAATTTGCGAGGTGTCCTGGATTACCCGGAAGGCGGCCTGGGCCGTGGCCAGCAGCCCGCTCTTTTGATCCAAAACGTCCGCCCGGGTGTAGCCTAGGCGGCCGGTCAACTGGGTGGTCCAGGCCTGGCAGATGAACTCCGGGCCCAGGGCCCGCTGGGTGTACTGCACCTCCATGCTCACCGTGGCCGAGCTCTTGCCCCGCTCCACCAGGCTGATCACGGCCCAGGCCATGGTGGTGTCCATGAGGGTGTAGAGCACCCCGCCGTGGGGCTGGCCAGGAAAGGGCCAGCAGGCGGCCGGCGTGGGCCGCAGGACAGCGCGGGCCTTGCCGCCCACGGCCTCCAGCACCTCTATGCCCAGGGCGTGGTACAGCCTGTTGTCATTGATGGCCGCCATTGCTTCGCGCGAAAAATCCATGCTCATTCTCTCGGTTGCATCTTGTGGTCTTGGTCTCAGGCCCCGGCCGCGGCCACCATGGCCTGCACGTTAATGAGCGGGGCATTGGCCGGCGTGTCGCAGCCGGACTGCAATATGAAGCCCTCCGGCCCCAGGCCCTGCACCAGGCACCGGCTGTAGTCGTAAACCTCTTCCGGCGTGCCCAGGCACAAGAGGTGCGGCGGCACGTCGCCCATCAGGCACATGTGCCCGCCCAGCACCTCCTTGGCCCGCCAGATGTCCGTGGAGCCGTCCAGGGCCATGATGCACTGTCCCTGAGGCATCTCCCGGAAGCGCTCCAGCTCACGGGTCCAGTCCGCGTCCAGGTGCAGGATCGCCCATAGGCCCTGTTCAGCTATTTCCAGGGCCAGGCGCCGGAAATAGGGCCACACGAAGCGTTCCCACATGGGCCGCGAGAGCATGGCCGGCGCGCTGCGCCAGCCGCCCAGCCACACCCCAGGCAGGCCCAGGGCACGGGCCCGGCCGCAGGCCCTGGCCGCCAGGTGCGGCGTTATCTCCTCCATGGCCGCGGCCACCTCCTCTGGCCGGCGGTGCAGGTCTCGGGCGAACCGCTCCAGGGAGCGCGCTCCGCAGAGCAGCTCCAGGGGCGTGGTCACCTGGCCGCCGCACAGCACCGGCAGGCCCCGTGCGGCCCACAGGGCCTTGAGGTCAAATCCCGGCGGCGGGGGCGGCGCCGGCCGATAGCCCAAGCGCTCGCGCAGCAGACGCGCGAAGAAGATGGGCCAGCCCTCCTCGACGATGCGTCCATAGTCCTCGGGACCCATCACCTCCTGCTCGTCCACCTGCCACATCTCCTCCGGCGGCAGCTCCCTGCCCGGCACCCGCACCCTGGCCGCGAAGCTGTGGCACAGGCTGTAGGGCCAGAAGGAGCCGTAGTTCATGGCGTCGCCGCCGCCCACTAGCTCCTGGGCGGCCAGCATCAGCTCCGTGGCCCTGGCCGGCGAGCTGACCAGTTCGGCCAGGGGCGCGCCGCAGGCCAGGGCCGCGAAGCCCGAGTATTGCAGCACCACCGGCACCCGGTCCGGCCGTTCTAAGGCCACCGCCCGCTCTATGCGCCTCAGGCGCTCTTGATAAGCTTGCTGCACGTTCCCGACCACGGCCCTCTTCTCCTGCGCCTATTATAGAGTACGCGCGGTCCCGGCCCAGGCCCGGCCTGCTGGCCCCGAGGCCGGTTTGCGGTATATTGAAAATACGCCCTGCCCTTGCTGGCCCGTGGTCTAACGGCAGGACATCGGACTTTGGCTCCGATTATCCAGGTTCGAATCCTGGCGGGCCAGCCAAACACGCCCTCATTGACAAGCCGGCCGCCACGCCCCAGCCTTTAGTTTAGAGACCAGCAACCGCAGCCAGGAGGTGTGAAGGTGAGCCTACCCAAGCCCTACGTGGAGTTTAAGGAGCAATTTCCCGACCTGGCCCAGGACTTCGAGGCCCTGGGCATAAAGTGCCGCCAGGTAGGTCCCCTGGACGAGCGCGCGGCCCACATGGTCAAGCTGGGCCTGGCCATCGCCACCGGCTCCAAGGGCGGCATCAAGTCCCAGGCCCGCCGGGCCCTGGCTGACGGCATCAGCCTGGAGGAGGTGCGCCACGCTGCTATCCTGGCCCTGCCCACCATCGGCTTCCCGCCCATCATCGCGGCCCTGGGCTGGATCAACGAGGTGGCGGCGGAGTAAAGCAGGCTATTCAATCAGAAACACATAATTAGGATCGTATTTTCATTAATAGTTGAGGAGAAGTGCGTATTTTATTCTTGTGCCTTTTAATGCGTTCCAATTGATTTGTAACCCATTTAATTCAATGTGTTATGCTGGCAATAATCTAATTTTGAGACAGATCGTAAGCTAAATCGGATCAAACAGAAGGTATGGAAAACCAAAAAAGCTCTTTCATGGGGGCGCCCCATCTTTTTATTTTGGGTGCTGGTGCCAGCCGCGCCGCTCTGCCTCACGGAGACAAGTTTGGTAGGAAATTATCATTGATGTCAGACTTTGTGGAAACTCTAAGGTTAGAGAAAACTCTTAAGGATTGGGGAATAAAGTATGAAGGCAGGAATTTTGAAACTATTTATTCTGAGATACATTCAGAACAAAAATATCAAGAGTTATGTTTTATTTTAGAGTCAGCAATACATTCATATTTCCAGACAATGCGTCTTCCTGATTATCCTACCATTTATGACCACCTTGTCTTATCACTCAGGGGAAAAGACATAATTGCAACTTTTAATTGGGACCCCTTCCTATTTCAGGCCAGCCAAAGAAATTTCAAATTTACGCAAGATTTGCCCCGTATGCTCTTTTTACATGGAAATGTTGCGATAGGATACTGTTTGAAAGATAAAAAATACGGTCCGTATAGGGCCACGTGCAATGAATGTGGCGAAAATTTTAAGCCTAGCACGTTATTATATCCAGTTGAGCAAAAAGACTATTCGAATGATGGTTTTATTAAGGCCGAATGGGAGGACATGAAAAAGGCTCTTAGCAAAGCGTATATTTTGACTATTTTTGGATACAATGCTCCGGATTCTGACGTGGAGGCAATTGAGCTTTTAAAAGAGGGATGGGGCAGCCCTCAAAAAAGAAACCTAGAAGAGGTCGAACTAATCGATATAAAAAATGAGGACGAATTACATTCTAAGTGGCAACCATTTATCCATTCTCACCATTATCGCATTTGTAACAGTTTTTACGATTCTTTCATCACTATACACCCCCGTAGATCTTGTGAAGCGATGTGGGACGCACTTATGATGTGCAACCCTCGGCCGAGTAATTCACTTCCCGTAGGATTAAATTTTACAGGCTTGCATAGGTGGTTCGAGCACCTTATTCAGGAAGAAATAGCTGAAAAACAGAATTGATTCAATTTCCCCAACTTAAATCCCTATTTACTCACATTCGCTTCTAGTGCCGCACCATCAGGGCCTTCACCGCGTCGTCCAGGCCATCCAGGGTCAGGGGGAACATGGGGAATATCTTGCTGATGGTGCTGATGGTGGGGTGCATCCAGGCCCGCTCGGGCATGGGGTTGAGCCACACGCAGTAGCGGAAGTGGTCGGCCACCCGCTGCAGCCAGTCCAGGCCCGGACTGTCATTGTGGTAGTAGTAGTCGATGGCCCCGCCCACGGACAAGAGCTCCGAGGGCGACATGAAGGCGTCGCCCACCAGGATCACCTTGTAGTCCTGGCTCAGGTTGTGCAGCAGGCTGCCGGTGGGCAGGCTCAGCGAGTTGTACATGTCCTGGTACACGTCCTGATAGATGCAGTTGTGGAAGTAGTAGGCCTTCAGGTCCCGGAAGTGGGCCATCTGGTGGGCCGCGGAGAACAGTCTGTCCACCAGGCGAGCGTAGGGGTTCATGGAGCCGCCCGAGTCCATCAAGAGCAGCACCTTGACCGTGTTCTTGCGCTCGCGGGTGAAGACCAGCTCGATCTCGCCCGCGTTGCGGCAAGTCTGGTCGATGGTCTGGTCCAGGTCCAGCCAATCCTCAGGGCCCTCCTTGGCGAACTGGCGCAGCTTCTTGAGCGCCAGCTTGATCTGGCGCACGTCCAGGGTCACGTCAGTGCGGTAGTTGCGGAAGCGGCGCTCAGCCGCGATCTGGGCGGCCATGCCCCCGCCGCCCGGTCCGCCGATGCGGATGCCGCCGGGGTGGGCCCCGGAGTGGCCGAAGGGGCTGGTGCCGCCGGTGCCGATCCAGCGGCTGCCGCCGTCGTGGCGCTCCTTCTGCTCGGCCAGGCGCTTCTCCAGCTCCCGCCGCAGCTCCTCCAGGTCCAGCTTCTGCAGCCGCTCCAATTCCTCGGGCGGCAGCTCCAGGCGATTCTCGGGGTCGGCCAGCCAGTCCAGAATCTCCTGGCGGATGTCCGCGGGCAGCTCGGCGTCCTTGAACACGTGGGAGAAGGCCTGGTCGTACTGGTCGTAGAAGGCCTCGGACTTGATGAGTATGGCCCGGGCCAGGTAGTAGAAGGCGGTCAGGCTGGACTTGGCGTAGCCCTCATCCAGGGCCCGCATCAGGGTCATCCACTCGGTAATGGACACCGGCACCTTGAGGGACTTGAGGGTGTAGAAGAAGTCTATGAACATGCCTTCCCCGCCTGTTTCTTCTGGCCCCGCCCGGCCGCGCCGCCCAGCTCTTTGCGCCGGAAGCAGCTCAGCAGGTGGTCGTTGACCATGCCGATGGCCTGCATGTGGGCGTAGATGATGGTGGGCCCCACGAAGTTCATGCCCCGCTTCTTCAAGTCTTTGGAGATGGCCTGGGAGACCTCGCTCTGGGCTGGTATCTCCGAAAGTTTGCGGAAAGAGTTCTGCACCGGCTTATGGTCCACGAAGCCCCAGATGTAGTGGTCGAAGGAGCCGAACTCTTTCTGGATGGCCAGAAAAACTTTCGCGTTCTGTACCGCCGCCTCGATCTTGCGCCGGTTGCGCACGATGTCCTGGTCGGCCATGAGGGCCTTGATCTTGGCCGGCCCGTAGGCCGCCACCTTGGCCGGCGCGAAGTTGTCAAAGGCGGCCCGGAAGCTTTCCCGCTTGCGCAGGATGATCAGCCAGCTCAGCCCGGCCTGGAAGCCTTCCAGCACCAGCATCTCGAAGTGCCGCTGGTCGTCATGCACCGGCACCCCCCACTCATGGTCGTGGTAGGCCTGGTAGAGCGGATCGCCCTCGCCCCAGGGGCAGCGTGCCACCGCGCGCCTCCTGCTCTTAGTACCGGCTCCTGATGCCCACCCGGCCTCCGCCGGCGCCGCGGGCTATGGCCGCCTCCAGCACCTCCATGTCCTGCTCCTTCTTGATCAGGGCGCCGGCAAAAGGCAGTTCCTTGGCCACCGTCTCGGGCGACACCCCGCCGGCCAAGAGCCCCTGAATCCAATCCAGGAGTTCGCTGGTGGAGGGCTTTTTGCGGAAGCCCTCCACCTGGCGCAGCCAGTAGAAGCGCTTGAGCACCTCCTTGAGCAGCTTGTCGGCCAGGTCCGGGTAGTGCACGCCCACGATGCGCTGCATCAGCTCCGGGTCCGGAAACTCGATGTAGTGGAACACGCAGCGGCGCAGGAAGGCGTCGGGCAGCTCCTTCTCGGAGTTGGAGGTGATGACCACGATGGGCCGCTGCCTGGCGGCCACGGTCTCCTCGGTCTCCATGATGAAGAAGCTCATCTCGTCCAGCTCGTTGAGCAGGTCGTTGGGGAACTCCAGGTCGGCCTTGTCCACCTCGTCGATGAGCAGCACCACCTGCTCCTCGGCGTCAAAGGCCTGGCCCAGCTGCCCCAGGTGGATGTAGCGCTTGATGTCGCTGACATCGCCGCCGCCGAAGCGCGAGTCATTGAGCCGCTGCACCGTGTCGTAGACGTACAGGCCGTCCTTGGCCTTGGTGGTGGATTTGATGTTCCACACGAGCAGCCGCTTGCCCAGGCCGCGGGCGATGTTGTGGGCCAGCAGGGTCTTGCCGGTGCCCGGCTCGCCCTTGACCAGCAGGGGCCGGCCCAGGGCAATGGCCACGTTGACCACATCCTTGAGCTCTGGGGATACGATGTACTTGTCCGTGCCCACGAAACGGTCGAATTGCTCAGACATCAAAGCTCCTAGCTGCAAGGGGGGGCGCCATGCCGGCCCCGGCGAGGGGCCGTAGTCAGAGGCCACTGAATCACGCCTCAGTCAGTAACAATTTATCATGTATGCCAGCATAATCAAGTACAAGGCCCGGCCGGCCCCTCCCCGGCCCACGGTCTGCCGCCTTGACTTTGTTGACCGGGCCTCCGTATATTCTTGAGTGAATCCCGATGCCTCTCCAGGGTCTCCCGGCCCTGGCAAGGGCGCAAGTCTTTCCCCATCCAGGAGGACCTAAAGGTGCTAGGCATAGCGAGCCCAGAGCTGGCCCTGGCCTACCTGCTGTGCATCGCGGCCTCTGTCCTGTGCGTGATCTACGGCATAGTCAGGTGGAACGACACCGGCCCCCTGCGCGAGGAGCTGCGGGACCTGGATCAGTGGGCCCCGGACGAGTCGGCCGACTAACCGGCCCGGCTCCCCAGCCCGCCGCCAGCGGGCCGCTCCCCCCGTCCAAGGAGGAAGCATGACTGTCAAGATCATCCTGGCCCTGATCTATCTGGCCGTGGTGTTCTACCTGGGCTACAAGGGTTGGCGGGAGACCAGGCGGGCCAGCGACTACATGCTGGCCGGCCGCCAGATGAACCCCTTCGTCATGGCCATGAGCTACGGGGCCACCTTCATCTCCACCTCGGCCATCATCGGCTTCGGCGGCGCCGCGGCCCTGTTCGGCTTCCCCCTGCTCTGGCTGACCTTCCTCAACATCTTCGTGGGCATCTTCATCGCCATGGTCTTCTTCGGCAAGCGCACCCGGCGCATGGGGGTGGCCCTGGACGCCCACACCTTTCCGGAGCTACTGGGCCAGCGCTATCGGTCGCGCTTCATCCAGGGCTTCTCCGGGGTGGTGATCTAGTATGTTTCTAACCAGGGTATGGCAGACTGCCACGATCTCGGGACCAATGAAACCCGTAGGGAAGTCTTAGTCGTCATACCCTTGCTTCCTTTAAACCCGGACAGTTGCAAGGGAC
>JBFMFU010000050.1:0-5093 GCA_040751985.1 Thermodesulfobacteriota bacterium
CGCCGGCGGTGATGATGCGCTGGCCGGCCGCGCCCAGGATGACCACCTCCTGGCGGGTCTGCTGCAGGGCCTGGCAGCAAGGCTGTACCTCCGGGGGCCGGGGCGGGGCGGGCTGGGCCGCGGCCTCACGGCGGTAGGCCTGGCTGTACTCCATACGCTGGTTGGCGGCCACCTCGCCGCAGATACGGTCCTTGGCAGCCAGGTCCTGGGCGATGCTCTGGGGGGTGATCCTGTTGCGCTTGGTGAAGCGCCCCGGACAGATGCCGTGTATCTCCACCATCGAGAAGCCCTGGTAGGTGATGGCCCGCTCCAGGGTCTCGGTCAGGTCCTTTTGGTAGGTGGAGCAGCGGCAGACGAAAGGTGCGCCGGCGGCCACAGCCAGGGCGGGCAGGTCCAGGGGCTTGTCCAGCTTGTTCAGGAATCCCGAGCCCACCACGGCCTGGTTGGGCGTGGTGGCCGAGTACTGCCCGCCGGTCATGCCGAAGTTGTAGTTGTTCAGCACCAGCAGGGTAAGGTCCAGGTTGCGACGGCAGGCCGCGATGACGTGGGCCGCGCCGATGCCCAGGCCGCCGTCGCCCATGGTCACCACCACGTTAAGCTCGGGCTGGCAGAGCTTGATGCCCGCGGCGTAGGTCAGGGCCCGGCCGTGCAACCCGTGCATGGCGTGGGTATTGAAGAATACGTCGAAGAAGCCCGAGCAGCCGATGTCGCTGACCATGCAGATCTGGTGGGCGGCCAGGCCCAGGTTCAAAAAGGCCTTGTCCAGGGAGCGCAGCACCTGGTCGTGGGAGCAGCCGGGGCAAAAGATGGGTGGGCGGCTGTGGTTGAGCAGGGTCTTCTCAGGCATGGACCGCCTCCTTGATCTCGGCCGGCGATATGAGCTTGCCGTCCATCTTGCCGAAGAACTCCACCTTTTTCTGGCGCAGCACCCGCTGCACCTCGCCCACGTACTGGCCCAGGTTGGCCTCCACCACCACCACCCGGCTGTAGTCCGCGGCCGTGGCCCGCAATAGCTCCACGGGCACCGGCCACAGGGTCTTGAGCACCAAGTGGGCCAGAGGCCGGCCCGCGGCGGCCAGCTCCCCACAGGCCTGGCGCGCGGCTCGGCTGGTGACGCCGTAGGTGATCAGCAGGGTGTCGCTGCCCTCGGTTGGCCAGAGCCGGTAGTAGCTGAAGCGCTCCACGGCGCTGGTCAGCTTTCGGTCCAGGCGCTCCACCAGGGCCTGTATCTCCTTGGGGTCGGCGGTGATGTAGCCGCCCTCGCCGTGGGTGGAGGAGGTCTGGCGCGAGAGCACCCGGCCGCCGATGGGCGCGAAGTAGGGCACCTGGTGGCCCGTAGCCGGACGGAAGGGCAGGTAGGCGCTCTCGGCTGGCTGCAGCAGGCGCTCCTGCAGGGCCGGGCGCTCCAGGGAGGCCAGGTCCACCGACTCCCGGGTCTGGCCGATCTCCTTGCTGGAGGCCAGGAACACCGGACAGCGGTAGATCTCGG
Organism: Thermodesulfobacteriota bacterium; assembly: GCA_040751985.1. Lineage (GTDB taxonomy): Bacteria > Desulfobacterota > Desulfarculia > Desulfarculales > Desulfarculaceae > Desulfoferula. The sequence continues at coordinate 1,490 of JBFMFU010000050.1, forward strand.
CCAGGTTGAAGGCCTGCATGGTCAGGGTGTAGCAGTCGGCCACGTCCACCGGGGCCAGCACGATGGCCGGCGCGCCGCCGGAGTTGCCCCAGCGCAGGAACTGCACGTCGCCGTCGGCGCCCTTGGTGGCGTAGCCGGTACTGGGCCCCAGGCGCTGCACGTCCACGATCACCACCGGAATCTCCGAGGCGATGGCAAAGGAGATGTGCTCGCTGTAGAGGCTGATGCCCGGGCCGGAGGTGGCGGTCATGACCTTGTAGCCGGCCATGGAGGCGCCCAGGCAGTAGCCCAGGGAGGCGATCTCGTCCTCGCCCTGCAATACGATGCCGCCGGTCGGCGGCAGCAGGGCCAGCATGGTGTTGTAGATAGTGGTGGCCGGGGTGATGGGATAACCGGCAAAAAAGCGGCAGCCCGCATCAAAGGCCCCCCAGGCCACCGCCTCGTTGCCCTCCAGAAGACTCAGCGCCATCGCATTCCTCTACACAAGGCAAGTGTGGTGGGTATAACTACCGGCATGGTCGCTGCGGCCCCAGGCTAGGCCTTGGGCGGGATGCCCAATATCTGCCGGGCCTCGGCGCAGGTGGCGACCTCGCGCTGCAGCAGGCGGGCCAGCTGCACCACGCGCTCCACGAACCGGGCGTTGCTGTCGGCCAGCTGTCCGCGTCCCAGGTACAGGTTGTCCTCGAAACCCACCCGCACGTGGCCGCCCATGAGCAGGGCGTGGGTGGTGATGGGCAGCTGGTGCGGTCCCACCCCCAGCACCGACCACTGGCTGCCAACCGGCAGGCGGCGGCGCATGGCCAGCAGCGTGTCCAGGTCCGCCGCCGCGCCCCAGGCCACGCCCAGGCATATCTGGAAGTAGGGCGGGTCGGCCAGCAGGCCCCGCTGGACCATATCTGCGGCCTGGCGCAGGTGGCCCTGGTCGAACACCTCCATCTCGGGCTTGACTCCGTATGAGCGCATGCGCTGGGCGGCCTTCTCCACCCATTCCGGCGAATTGATGAACACGCGCCCGCGGAAGTTCAAGGAGCCCACGTCCAGGGAGCAGAGGTCGGGCTTCAGCTCCACGGGCATCAGACGGGCCTCGCCCACGTCCTCGGCCACGATGTTGAAGCCGCTGGTGGTCAGGTTGACCAGCATGTCGCTTTCGGCGCGTATGCGCTCCAGCACCTCGGCGAAGTAGGCGCGTTCAAAGGCCGGCGCGCCGGTCTGGGGGTCGCGCACGTGTACGTGTACGATGCTGGCTCCGGCCCGCCAGGAGCGCAGGGCCTCCTCGGCGATTTCGGCTGGGCTGTAGGGGACGTTGGGGTTCTGCTTGCGGGTGGGTGCCGAGCCGCTTACGGCTACGGTGATGATCAGCTTTTCCATGCCAGGTTCCTTTTCCGCGGCCCCGCCCAGGCAGGGCATCCTCAGGCGGCTTTCGGACCGAGTTTGGGCCCAAACGGGCCGCCGCGCGCGCGGGGCCCGTTGCAAGCCAGTCGGTTGGGTCGAGGGGCGGGCCAGCGCCTGGAATCAGGCGGCCTATGGACCTCCGACGCCGGCCACGGCCTGGCCGTGGCCACTTTTGGCGATGTGAGCCCTTGACAGGACTCACGCCAATAATTTATTAGAAACCTAATATCATTTTTTGTAAAAAGCAATATTTTGTTCGGGCCGCCTCGGGAGAGACGTTTTATATGCCACAGGTCGCAGCCAAGCGCGAGGCCAGAGCCGCTAGGGGCAAAGAGCCCGGCAAAAACTCGATCTCCCTGGTGGAGAAGGCCTACCAGCAGATTAAGCGCATGCTTTTCTTGAGCGAGCTGGTGGCGGGCCAGCGCCTGCGCTATCAGGACATCGCGCGCAAGCTCAAGATGAGCCAAACCCCGGTCATCCTGGCCCTGACCCGCCTGGAAAAAGAGGGCCTGGTGCGTTCGGAGGCCAATAAAGGCTTCTATGTGCCCGAAGCCAGCCTGGACGAAGCCCGCGAGCTGTACGAGATGCGAGCCCTCATCGAGGTCTTCCTGGTGCAGCGCACCGCCCGCGACATCACCCAGAAGCAGCTTGACCGCCTAACGGCCCTGCAAAAGGAGCACGCCGCCATGCAGGGAGCGTCCTACCCACGGGAGCGGCTGTGGACCGATGCCCGCCTGCACCTGGCCTTGGCCGACTTCAGCAATCACCAGGTAGGGCAGATGTTCCTGCGCCAGGTGTTCGACCGCCTCTATCTGATGTATCGCCCCGAGCGCCTGGCGGTAGAGCGCATGCAGGAGACCGAACGGGAGCACCAAGCCCTGTGGGAAGCTCTGCGGTCGCATAACCCCGAGCAGGCCGCCAAGATCATGCGGGGCCACATCCAGCGCGGTCAAAAGCATATACTAGAGGGGTTGCAGCGGGAGGTTAAGTTCCGCGACTCCTTCGAGCCTTGGGCTTGAGCAGGCCGGCCGATATCAAGCAGTGGATCGCCAGCGAAGATCCATTTGGACTTTTTATCAACCAACCAACAATTTGCGGAGGAGGAAAAATGCACAAAAAATTAGCGGTCATCGGTCTGGCGGTGGCGTTGGCCATCTGTCTGATGGCGCCGGCGGCCCACGCCGAGCAAAAGTTCCTGCGTATGTTCTCGGGTCCCGAGGGGGGCTCCTGGTATCCCCTGGGCGCGGCCATGATGAGCATCCTGGAAAAGAAGCTGGGCATGTCCACCTCCAACGGCCCCGGCGGCGGTGTGGGCAACTGCAAGGCGGTCAATGCCGGCCGGGCGGACCTGGGCTGGAGCTACACCCATACGGCCTACGACGCCTATAGCGGCCGCGGCAAGTTCGAAAAGAAGAACGCCAACCTGCGTCACCTGATGTCCCTGTACCCCGGCGTGTTCCAGATGGTGTCGCCCAAGAGCAGCAAGATCATGACCCCGGCCGACCTATCCAACAAGCGCATCGTGCCCGGCAAGGTGGGTTTCACCGGCACCGTCATCGCCGAGAGCGTGCTCAAGGCCTACGGCATTACCTTCGACAGCATCAAGAAGAACGGCGGCTCGGTGAGCTACGTGGGCTACGCCGACTCCGCGGCCCTGATGAAGGACGGGCACAGCGACTGCTACATGGCCGTCACCTCTTGCCCCCAGTCCACCATCATCGACCTGAACTTCCGTCCCGGCGTACGCTTCCTGCCCATAGACAAGGCGCACATGGACAAGATCCTCCAGTCCGAACCGGGCCTGATGCCCACGGTGATCCCCAAGACCGCCTACAAGGGCCTGGACAAGGACGTGCCAGCCGTGGGTACGGTTACCTGCATCATCATCAACAAGAGCGTGTCTGACGACCTGGCCTACAAGATCGTCAAGACCCTGTACGAGGCTTGGCCGGAGCTGGCCAAGGTGAAGAAGCAGGCCATCGAGGACTCCAAGCCGGAAAAGGCCGCCGAGGGAGCCCGCATTCCCGTCCATCCCGGCGCCCTGAAGTACTACAAGGAAAAAGGCTGGGTGAAGTAACTAACGCACGGCCCGGCCGCGTAGCGCGGCCGGGCCCTTTCCCAACCGCAGGCCTGCCTAGATTCAGGGGCGGCTACGAAGGCAAGGAGCGGAGCTTTGGCCGCACAAACCGGAAAAGTTGAATTTCAGAGCGTA
>JBFMFU010000051.1:0-13786 GCA_040751985.1 Thermodesulfobacteriota bacterium
AAGCGCTCCCGTGCCGTCGTGGTGGAATAGGTAGACACGCCGTCTTGAGGGGGCGGTGGGGAGACCCGTGCCGGTTCAAATCCGGCCGACGGCACCAAAGCTAGCCAACCGGCTGCCACTCGGCAGCTGGTTTTTTTGTGGGGCGCCGTGGCCGACTCGGGACCGGGTCTGGAAGCCGGGAAGAGGTTTTAAAGGGAAGAAGGTGAGGCAGGGCTGCCAGGTGGCCCGCCGGCTGGGTGGCCCAGGCAGCTAGGCTGTCTGGGTGCCGCAGGCACAAGAGGTCCGGTGTATCCGTCCCGCCTCGTCCGAACCCGCTGCATTAACCCCTACCCGCCTCGCCTAACCGCTCGTTGCCCCGCTCTGACATGCACCCTACGAACAGCTATCGCGCCCGCCCCGAACGGCGTATTTACACAATTTAGTATTAATTATTGCAGTATTAATCATTTTTTTTAATAATAAAATACTATTTTCATCCTATCAGCATAACATCTATAACTTTTTTACCAAGCTTTTCTTCTTCCCCGCCCACCACCCTTCCCCTCTCCCCCTGCCCGTGCTACAACACAACTCACCCCATGCCCGGAGGCTAGCCATGAACGTATCCCAGGCCATGACCACCCGCCGCTCCTGCCGGGCCTTCCTGGACAAGCCCGTGCCCCGGGAGACCCTGGAGCGCCTCATGCAGCTAGCCTGCAGCGCGCCCAGCGCCATCAACCTGCAGCCCTGGCAGTTCACGGTGGTGCAGGGCCCGGAGGTGGCCCGCTTGGCCAAGAAGCTCCTAAAGGCCCATGCCGAGCAGGGCGTGTCCTGCGGCCCGGACAATCTGGCCCCCCTGCCCCAGGTCTATCTGGAGCGGCAAAAGGAGTTGAGCCGGCGCCTGGGCCCGCTCTTGGCCGAGGCCGGGGCAGGCCGGGACTTCATCGACCAGGGCTCGCTGCGCTTCTACGGCGCCCCGGCAATGGTGGTGGCCACCCTGGACGGGGTGTTCCCGGCTGCGCGCTCCCTGGACCTGGGCCTGGCCCTGGGTTGGCTGCTCTTGGCCGCCATGGAGCTGGGCCTGGACACCTGCCCCGTGGGCCTGGTCTGCGCCTACGAGGGAGCCATCAAGGACTTCCTGAACATAGACCCCAGCCGCCGTGTGCTCTTGTGCGTGGCCGTGGGTTACGGCGACCCGGACTCGCCCATCAACCGCATGCGCGCGCCCCGGGCCGAGCTGGGCGAGGTGGTGCGCTGGTATTAGCGCCCGCCCCCAATAAAAAACCCCCGCCCTCAGGCGGGGGTGTGGTTTGCTCGGAGAGGCCGCGCTCAGCGGATCATGCTGGTCACCATCTGGTTGACCACGGTGTAGATCTCCTCGTCGGTGCCGTACACGTCCACCACCGAGCGGTGGTCGATGAGCCGCTCGATGACAAAGGCGGTCACGTACAGGCTGATGCGGTTGGCCTGGGGCACCAGGTTGCGGAAGTTGGCGATGGCGTACTGGATGTCGAAGTCCTCGGCGCGCAACAGCTCGCCCAGGGCGCCGGCCAACTGCTCCTCCACGTCCCTCTGGCTGGTGGTCTCGATCAGCTCGCTGTCCACCAGCTTCATGGCCAACTTCTGGGCCAGCTCGTCGGCGCAGTCGCCCAGCTGCATCAGCTGCCGGGTCCAGGCGGACTGGCGGGAGCTCTCCAGGCGTGAGATCAGGTTCTCCTCACGGTAGTTGGTATGGAAATCACCGCCCATGCAAGTCCTTCCTGTTGGGCCCCTGCGCGGGGCGTGGGGCGATCATTCTGCCGAAGGCCTGGGGCCGGCTTGCTAGGACCGGCGGCAGACCGTATATACTTGTGCTTTATTAACACTCGCGCCCTGGCTTGGCAATGCCTAGTTGCACCACCCACCTAAAAAAATGAGCGCCAATCCTTACGAAATCGCTCCTCCCCCCTGGCTGGAGGATGAGGTGTGGATGGTGGAAACGGCCGGCGAGATGCCCGAAGTGGCCCTGGCCGAGAGCTTGCACCACCTGGGCCAGGAGCTGACCGAGGCGGAGTTGGACTGCCTGCGCGCCGCCGCGGTGCGGGCCTATCTGAAGATCATCGAGCGCGACCTGGAGCCGGATAACCTGGGCCAATCCCACTTTCGCGGACTGGGCCGGGCCGCGGACAACCTGGCCCGCCTGGCCGGTTTTCTGCGCTGCCTGGGCTGGCCGCCGCCGGCCCAGCGCTGGCAGGCCCTAGTCCCGCGCCTGCAGGGCTACTTGGCCGCGGAGCAGGTCGCCCTGGAGGCGGGCCGCCCCCATGCCAGCGCCAGCCCGGACCAGGTGCGGGCCGTGGCCGCGGCCCTGGGCCTGGACCTGGCGCCCTGGAGCGGGCTCTTGCAGAGGCTGGTCCGGGTGCCGGCCCTGGACTTTCTGGCCTTGCGGGCCATCACCCGGCTGCAGGCCGCGGGCGGCGCGGCCAAGCGCCGCCTGGAGGCAGGGGGCAAACTGATCATCGAGGTGCTGGACGGCCAGGGCAGGCCCCTGGCTCGCAGCGAGCTGGGTCTGCTGGGAGCGGACGAGCGCGAGGACCCGGCCCACCGGGCCCGCGCCGAGCAGGTCTGGAGTTTGTTGGAGCTGCCCGCGGCCTGAACCGGACCCCTACTTGCGATGGGGGGCCAGCTTGGCCAGCAGGGACTTGGGCACCGGGTAGCCCAGCTTCAGGGCCTGGTCCGCGGCCTGGATGGCCTCGGGCCACTTCCCCATGAGGGCGTAGGCCCCGGCCATGTTGTTATAAGCCGCGGCAAATTCCGAGTCCACCGCCAGGGCCTTGGCATACTCATCTACGGCCAGGTTGTACTGCTTCTTCCTCACGTAGAGGTTGCCCAAGTTGACGTGGGCGTCCGGGTAGGCCGGATTAAGCTCCACGGCCTTCTGGTAATGCTTGACCGCCTCTTCCAGGCGCCCCTGGAAGAAGTACACCAGGCCCAGGTTGTTGTACCCTTCGTCGCTGTAGGGGTCCAGGGCGATGGTCTGCTTGAACTCGCGTTCGGCGGTCTGCAGGTCGTCGCTGTACAGGGCCACCATGCCCAACTGGTAGTGGGCCTGGGCGAACTCCGGATTGACCTGGATGGCCTTCTGGAACAGTTGGCGGGCCTCCTCAGGCTTGTGCCGGTCGGCGGCTAGCAGGCCCAGGGACACATAGGCGTGGGCCGACTTAGGGTTGCGCTTGAGAACCTGCTGCAGCAGCTTCTCGGCCTCGGCCTTGCGGCCGGCCCCGGCCACCAGGTTGGCCGCGAACAGCTCGCCTTGCCAGAATTTGGGATCCGCTTCCTTGCACTGCAGGAAGTACTTAAGCGCCGTGGGGCCGTCGCCGTTGGTCACGGCCAAGAACCCCTGAGCGAACAGCAGGGCGGCCTCCTTCTTTACCCTGCCGGCCGCGGCGTCGCGGCTTACGTCCTGCAGGAAGGCGGCGCTGTCCTCGCGGGGGTTTTCGCCCAGGGCGGCGGAGAAGTGGCCCTGGGCCTTCTTGAACTGGCCCTGCACCATCACCTCCAGGCCGGCCAGCACCTCGCGGCGGGCTTTGAGCTGCGGGGCCTCGGCCAGGGACCCAGGCCGCGCAAACTGCGGCTGGGCACTGCTCCGGGAAGGTCGGCTCGCGTCGGGCTTGGGCAGCAGGCTGGCCCCGCCCTCGGCGGCCGCGGCCGGCGCGCCGGGCTGGTCAAAGCGCATGAGGATAGTGTAGCCCTCCTCGGTGGGGATCACCCGGCTGGGCTTGCCCGGCGCCAGCCCCTGCAGGGCCTGGCGATACTCGCTGCGCAGGCGCTGATAAGGCACCTTGCCCAGGCGGCCGCCCCGGAAGGCCGCTGGCCCCACCGAGTTCTGCTTGGCCAGGGTCTCGAAGCTCTCGCCCTTAACCAGGCGCTGGTGCAGCTTCTGGGCCAGGTCCTGGTTCTTGACCGTGATGATGCCCAGGTCCACCCGGCCCTCGTCGGCCAGCGCCGGTGCCGGCCCGGCCGCAAACAGGACCGCCCCGACCATGACCATTGCCAGTGCCACGCGCTGTAACATTTAGCTATCCTTCCGTGAATCCCCGCCCTGCTCGGGCTGGTGCTGTTTAATATCTGGCTTTGGGCGGGGTGTCAATGGCTTTCCCTGCGTCGGCGGCGCAGCCGGTCTTGCGAAGGTTGTTATAACCTATCATAATGCAGGGGTACCGGCCGGCAGGGGGACCCTCGGCTTGACTCAACCCGGCCAGGTAGCTATATGTACTCAATTGAGTTCACAGTTTGACACCTTGCTCCGGAGGTTGGTATGGGTGTTCTGGTGGAGAAGTTCAAAGAGGGCTATGGAGTCCTGTTCGACCGCAACTGGCCCTTGTGGGTAGGCGGGGTCATCCTAGCCCTTCTGGGCGCCATCTGCATGGCCGCCGGCCGCCCCTGGGGCGTGGCGGGCGGCCTGCGGGTCTGGGGCGACTGGGTCTTCTACGGGATCGGCCTGTACCAGCAGGCCCCTGGGCACGCCCTCTGGCTGTCCAACCCGGCCATCCTCACCTGGGGCCTGTTGTTCGGCGCCTTTGGCTCGGCCCTGCTCTCGCGCCAGTTCGCCTTCCGGCCGGCCCCGCCCCTGGAGCTGGGCAAGGGCCTGGTGGGCGGCGTTTTCATGGGCGTGGGCTCGGTCATGGCCGGCGGCTGCAACGTGGGCGGCTTCTACACCGCCATCGCCGCGGGCTCGGTGAGCGGCTTCGCCATGATGGTGGGCCTCTTAGTGGGCGCCCTGATCGGCCTGAAGTACCTGATGTGGGAGATCGAGCACCTGCCCAGCAAGCCGCCCAAACAGCGGGCGGCCAAGGAAGGCGGCCGCGACTGGAAGAAGGTGCAGCCCTGGCTGGGGCTGATCTTCTTCGTCTTCCTTGTGGGCTGGGCCTATTTCCTGTCCACCCAGGCCTACACCCAACCGGCGGTCCTGATGCTGGCCGCGGTGGGCATCGGCGTGGTCATCCAGCGCTGCCGCTTCTGCTTCGTGCGCTCCTTCCGCGACCCCTTCATGACCGGCGAGGCCGTGGCCACCCGGGCCGTGGCCTTGAGCGTGATTCTCTCGGTGCTCATCTTCTTCACCATCAAATGGTTCCGCTCCGACTGGCAGATGATCTACATCTACCACCACTGGATCGGCGGCCTGGTGGGCGGCGCGATCTTCGGCATCGGCATGCTCTTGGCAGGCGGCTGCGGCTCGGGCTCGGTGTGGCGGGCCGGCGAGGGCCAGTGGAAGCTGATCATCGCCGTGATCACCTTTGCCCTGAGCAACAGCCTGTTCAAGCAATACGTCTGGACCAACAAGTTCGCCGCCTCCTGGGGCAAGGCCTACTTCCTGCCCAACCTGACCGGCGGCTACTTCTGGGCCATCGTCATCACCGCCGCGATCATGCTCGTCTGGTGGGCCGTGATGGCCTGGAACGAGGAGACCGACCGCCTTACCATAGTGTAAGGTTGTTCAATTATTTTTAGGATGAACCGTACTAAAGGAGAGTGACCCCATGGCCCAATGGACCCCCGACGAGGTTTTGGACGCGCGCGGCCTGAGCTGCCCCATGCCCATTCTCAAGACCAAAAAGATCCTCAAGAACATGAAGGCCGGCCAGATCCTGGAGATCCAGGGCACCGACCCCGGCACCCGCAACGACCTGCCTGCCTTCACCCAGCGCTCGGGCGACGAGTTCCTGGGCGAGGAGCAGGGCGAGGGCTACATCAGCTTCTTCGTGAAAAAGGGCTAGCCGCGGCTGCCGTCACATCGCAGAACGCCCAGGGCCGGCCTCGCGAGGCCGGCCCTGCTCTTTTCAGGCTGCCTAGCCGTAGAGGTTCAGGTGGGTCAGCTCCGGGGTCAGGAAGAATGTGGTCTGCTTGACCTTGTCCTGGCGCTCGCTGAAGCTGACTACGATCTTGTGCTCGCACTCCACCCAGCCCAGGGATTTTATCTTGGCCAGCTCCACCAGGGGGTCCACGGCAAGGGCCACCTTGACCTTCGGCAGCTCGCCGCTGTCGTCCACGCCCACCAGGTCGATGCTGTCCCGGGTGGACTTGGGCGGCTTCCAGGAGGCCACCGGCTTCAGCCCCATGCCCTTCACCGCCTGATAGAGCAGGCAGACCAGGGCCGCCCGCACGGCCGCCTCCTGGCGCATGGCCCTGGGAATGGCCTCGATCTCCTGGCGCATGGCCTCCGCCAGCCCGGCGAATTGCTCCTGCATGGCCGCCTCCTTACAAGGGCCCTTGGCTGTGCTAGGCTAACCCATGGCCGCCGGCAAGTCAAAATCCTCTGACCAGCGCCTGCTCTGGGCCGCGGGCTATGCCCTGGCCGCCCTGGCCCTGCTGGCCGCCCTGGCCCTGGCCTGGTGGCAGGAGGCCCACCGCCTCTGGCAGGAGGAGGTGCGGGCCGTCAACCAGGCTCGGGCCACCCGCCTGCAGCGTGAGCTTTTGGCCGCGGGTCTGGCCCCGGCGCGGGCCCAGGTCCGGGCCGCGGCCCTGGCCGCCGAGCCGCCGCGGGTGATCGAGGTCACCCCCAGCGCCTTTGGCCGGCCCGAGCGCTGCCTCACCTGCCACCAGGGCATCGAGCAGATCAGCCCCTCGCACCCGGTGGAGGCCGTGGGCTGCGTGGCCTGCCATGGCGGTCAGGGCCTGGGCCTGACCAAGACCCAGGCGCACCGGGGGCTCCTGGGCCGCAACCCCAGCGCCCTGGCCACGGCCCAGGCCTCCTGCGGCGGCGGCAAGGGCGCGGCCGCCCGCTGCCACGCCGGCCGCCAGGACCAGGCCGCGGACATGGTCTACCGCGTGGAGCGCACCATCATGGCCACCATGACCGGCGTGCTCACCAGCCTGCGCCTGGCCTGGGGCGCCCAGGCCGGCTTCAGGGCCCGCTTCGCCACCGCCGAGATCAGCGACCCCCGCCGGCCCGTGCCGGCCCCGCCCCACACCCTGGCCGGGCTGCTGCGGGTGCCCGGCGGACAGCCGGCTGGGCCGGGCCAGGCCCATACCGCCGACGAACACTGGCGTAAGTTCTGCGCCCGCTGCCATTTGCGCGCCGAGCGCGAGGCCGGCCACAGCGTGCACGGCCAGGGCTGCGCGGCCTGCCACGGTACGCGTACCGAATCGGGCCGCTACCTGGGCCGAGACGCCACCATCGTCCGCCGCCAGCCCGGCCACGCGGCCTATCACCGCCTGCAACCGACCCCGCCCGAGGAGAACTGCCGCCGCTGCCACAACCGGTCCGGCCGCCTGGCCCTGAATTACCGGGGCCAGGTGGAGGACGAAAACGGCCGCACCCCCTGGCCCCAGGGCCGGCCCATTTACAGCCTGAGCGGCGGCCGCGGGGTGCACCAGCTCCTGCCCGACGTGCACGCCGAAAAGGGCCTGAGCTGCGTGGACTGCCACAGCGGCCGGGAGATCATGGGCGACGGCCGTCTCTACGGCCGCATGCGTTTCCAGACCGAGATCACCTGCGCCACCTGCCACGGCGGTCCCCAGGGCCCGCCCAGGACCGGCCCGCCGGACGACACCAGCCGCTACGAGGCCCAGTACGGCCCGCTCAAGAACGGCCCTCCCTTGCAGGGCGACGCCCGCCTGCTGCTCAGCGCCAAGGGCCGGCCCCTGGTCAACCTGCGCCTGAGTAAAGATGGGCCCGTGCTGCTCTCCCGCTCCCAGCCGGGCAAGGTGCACCGCTTGGCCCTGGTCAGCAGCGACCCGCAGCACAAGCAGCCCGGCCACCAGCGCCTGAGCTGCCAGGCCTGCCACTCCCGCTGGACGCCCCAGTGCTACGGCTGCCACGACTACCGCCGGGCCGCCCACGCCATGTGGGACTATGCCGCGGGCCAGCCCACGCCCGGCTCCTGGGAGGAGACCCGGGACCAGTACCGCTTCACGGACCCGGTGCTGGGCGTGGACTCGCGCGGGCAGATACGGCCCTTTGTGCCCGGCTGCCAGGTGGTCTACACCGCCCTGGACGCAGCCGGCCGGCCCCTGCCCGGCCAGGCGCTGAGCGTGGCCCGTACCAAGGCCGTGGGCAGCGGCCTGGTCTCCACGCCCATCGCCCCCCACACCACCCGCCGGGAGGTGCGGCCCTGCGAGGCCTGCCACCAAAGCCCCAAGACCCTGGGCCTGGGTCCGGGGCCGCGTCCCCTGGGCCGCCTGGCCGCCCGGCCCCTGGTTGACCTCAAGGCCGCGGGCTTGGCCGCGGACTGGGAGACCCTGGTGGATGAGCAGGGCCGGCCCATCCAGGGCCAGACCCACCAGGGCGCCCGGCCCCTGAACCGGGCCGAGATCGGCCGGGCCCTGGCCTTTGGCCGCTGCCTGCCCTGCCACCGCGACCCCCAGGACCCGGTGCTGGCCGACCCGGCCCGGGCCTGGCAGCGCATCGGCCCTGGCGGCGATTGGGAGGCCAAGCACCGGGCGGCCGTGGAAAAGGCCCTGCGATGAGGCGCGCGCTGTACCTGGCCCTGCTGGCCGTGATTCTCTCAGCTGCGCCGGCCCTGGCCTCTGGCCCGGACGCGGGCTGTAGGAAGTGCCACCCGGACATGGCCGCGCCCATGCCGCCGGCCGGCCAGGGACACGCCATCGCCTGCACCCGCTGCCACCTGGGCCACGGCCAGGCCAGTACGGCCCAGGCCGGCCACGCGGGTATGGCCGCCAACCCCGCGGCCCTGGACCAGGCCCAGCGCGCCTGCGGCCCCTGCCACGCCGGCTGGCCCCAGAAGGTGCGGCGCTCGCCCATGGCCACGGCCATGGGCCTGATCAACCAGACCCGCTATCTCTGGGGCGCCCAGCTCGACGCCCAGCCGCGCTATGGGGTGCGCGCCGAGGGGCCTCTGGCCGCCCTGCCCTCGCCGGACCGTAGCGGCCGGCCCGTGGATGATCTATTGCGCCGGCGCTGTCTGCGCTGCCATCTTTGGACGCCGGGCGCGGAAGCGGACGGCGCCCGGCGTTCGGCCGGCTGCGCGGCCTGCCACCGGCCCCGCGACGCCCAGGGCCGTAAGCCCCGCGGCCACGGCCTGACCAAAAAAATTCCGGTGCGCCAGTGCCTGACCTGCCACGCCGGCTGCGGGGTGGGCGCCGAGTACGCCGGCCAAACCCCGCGCGACGCCCTGGCCGGGGCCCGCTTCTTAGACGAGGACCCGGAACAGCCGAAGCTCTGGCAGGCCCGCTCCTGGCGGCCCATGCAGCCGGACCTGCACTATAAGGCCGGCCTGGCCTGTCTGGACTGCCACCCCCGCTCCGAGGTCATGGGCGACGGCGTGATCCGGCCGGCCGGGCTGCTGGCCGTGGGTCTGCGCTGTGCCACCTGCCACGGCCGGCCCGGCGCGCCGGCTCAAGAGGCTGTGACCACTCTGGGCGCGCCGCTGAACAACGTGACCCGCCATAAGAAAGGCCTGGTGCTCACCAGCAAGCTGGACGGCCGCACGCACCGGGTGCCGGCCCTGGCCGCTGGGCCGGCCGCGCCCGTGGCCCACCAAGTGCCCCAGCACGCCAAGGTGGCCTGCCACGCCTGCCACGCGGCCTATGCCCCGGCGGCCTGGGGCCTGCAGGTGCAGTTGGAGACCCGAGCCGCCTACCACCTCTGGCAGCCCATCGCGGCCCAGGGCGACCCCCAGGTCTGGGACTTGATCCGGCGCCAAATGGGCCTGCCGCCGGGCCGGCGCACCCCGCCCGTCACCCGCGACTACCTGAGCGGCCAGGCGCGACCGGGCATGTGGATCCTTTCGCCCTTTTTCCGGCGGGAGTTGTGGCGGGTCTATGGGTTGGGGCCGGAAGGCCGCACCTTCCTGCTCTCGCCGCGCTTCCAGTACGTGGTCACCCTGCTGGACAAGCAGGGCCGCCTGCTGCGCGGCGCGGCCATCCCCGCGCCCGGCCTGAGCCTGACGCCCTATAACCCGCACACTACGGCTCGGGCCACGGTGGGCTGCGCGGCCTGCCACGGCGCGGCTAGGGCCCTGGGCCTGGGTCTGACCTTTGTGCAGGAGGGCAAGGGCAAGGATGGCGGGTCGCGCCTGGCGCCGGGCTTGTGGCAGCCCAAGGCCGAGGACCTGAACCTGAACGGCGACTGGACGCGGGTGGTGGACCTGCGCGGCCGGCCGCAGCAGGCCCTGCTGGTGCCGGGCGCCCGGCCCTACAACCGCGCGGAATTGATGAAGCTGCTCCGGCCGGGCAAGGACTACACCCGCTGGCTGCTCAAGGCCCTGGATCAGGAGTGGCCGGCTAAGACAGAAGCGCCCAGGCGGTGAGCCCAGCCCAGACCGCCAGAACCAGCCAGGCCGCCAGGGCCAGGGCCGAGGGCCGGCCATAGGCGGGCACGGCTGGGCCGGGCCGATCCTCCAGCCAGGCCGGCAGCCAGCGCAGCAGCTGCTGGAAGCCCAGGAACACCCAGGGCGCGCTGGCCGGGGCCGCGGCCTGGCCGTTGCCCACCGGGGCCAGGGGATACAGGGCCGCGGCCAGGCCCAGCAGGGCCAGGCAGACCAGGGTGCAGAGGCCCTCCTTGCGCAGCAGGCTCTGGCGGGGGGTGGGTGGTGCGTCCATGGCTTCAGTCTAGCCAGCAGGGCCGCGGTCGGCAAGCCTGCTTGCGACCGGACCTTGGCGGCGGGTAGAGTTGGGGCATGGATGAAAGCGCGCAGACGGGCGTAAGCCGCCGCTATTTGCTCAAGGCCCTATCCGCCTTCACCTGGGCCGGGCTGGTGGGCGCCCTGGGCCTGGGCCTGGGCGCAGTGCTGCGCCTGATCAGCGCCGACAGCGGCCCGTCCGCGGCCGGGCCAGTGGAGCTGGGCCCAGCCGCGGGTCTGGCCCTGGGCCAGGTGCGCAACGTGCAGCAGGTGGCCCTGGTGCGCGACGCCGGCGGGCTCTATGCCCTGCACCTGGTCTGCCCCCACCTGGGCTGCCGGCCGGCCTGGCACGCCGGCCAGCGCCGCTTCCTCTGCCCCTGCCACGGATCCATCTTCGCGCCCGACGGCAGCCGTCTGTCCGGCCCGGCGCCTCGGGGTCTGGACCACATCGCCCTGGGAAAAAGCGCCCAGGGCGGGCTCATCGCCTATCCCGGCCGGCCGGCGCCGGCCGCGGCCCGGCTCAAGGTCTGAGATGGCCGCGCCAGGCTTCCTGGAGCACCTGCACCCGCCCCGCCTGCCCGAGGAGCGGGTGCGCTTTACGCACACCTTCTGCCTGGGCGGGGTCAGCTTTCTCTTGTTCCTGGTGCTGGGGGCCAGCGGCCTGGTGTTGATGTTCTCCTACGTGCCCACGCCAGCGGGCGCAGCCGGCTTCTTCGCCCAGGAGGCCGGCGACCTGCCCTTTGCCTGGTTCCTGCGCCGCCTGCACTTCCTGGCCGGCCAGGCCATGGTCATCACTCTGGTGCTGCACATGCTGCGGGTGCTGGCCAGCCAGGCCTATCTGCCGCCCCGGGCTCTGAACTGGGTGGTGGGGCTGGTGCTGTTGGCCCTGACCCTGGCCCTGGACCTGTCCGGCTATGTGCTGCGCTGGGACCCGGCCACCCAGGCTGCGGCCACGGTGGCGGCCGGCGTGCTGGGCCAGGTGCCGTTCATCGGGCCGCTCTTGCAGCGCCTGCTGCTGGGTGGGGCCGAGCTGGGCGAGGCCAGCCTGCTCAGGTTCTACGTGCTGCACTGCCTGGCCCTGCCCGCCCTGGCCTTTGTGGCAGCCATGTACCACTTCTGGCGCATCCGCCGCGACGGCCGCCAGACCTCGGGCCTGTAGGCAGCCAACTTTCTCATTTGACAATACTTTTCGACTTTTAGTAAGTTAGTTTTAAATAACTAAGGGTCAGCCAATCGAAATGCCTCCAGTTTTTAGCCCTTCTGTAACGAGAGCCCTCTCTCTTTTCAGGTGCCATCTCCAAAATGGTAAAGGTGCTTTTTTGTTAGGGGCTGGTTCTGATTCACAACTCTTCGGATCAATATATAATTGGGCCACATTAGTAAAAGAACTTTTTCATGATTATTTCAAAGGAACCGGGCCTGGCAAAAAGGAGTTCTATAATAATAGGGCACCAGAATTACTCTCTTTTCTTAATTGGACGCTAGGAGACCAAACACTTTCTAAACATATCCTAAAAAAAGTAAATTATCGCGACAAAACACCGTCATCAAAAATAAATGAACCGAAAAGCGATTACAAATCTATTTTTTTCTCTTTATTGAAGATGACCAACCTAATTGTGACAACTAATTATTCCACAATGTTTGACGATGATTTCAGGGCCTATCTATCTAAACAGGACCCACCAATTAAATTAAATATTATTGACCGCGAAGACTTACCTTCATTTTCTTTTCCGCGCGATGAAATCCAGCCACAGAACATTAATTTAATTCACCTACACGGCCGTTGTTCGCCAGCCAGCAAACCTATAGTGGATTGTTGGCAATATAATGAATTACTTTATGACGAAAAAAGTTATTTTAACTTCTTAATTAAATTATTTTCTGAAAGATGCGTAATCACTGTAGGGGTTTCATGGTACGATCCTCCTATAATAAATATAGCTTCTTTTGTTCGGAGAAGTTTTTCATACATACCAGTGTCACATATTAATTTACCCTTTTCAGGAAAAGGAGGAGTCCCTAATTCCCTACAACGATATCTTTCCGGTGCTATGAGAGCACTCTACGGCGTAACCAACATACCGTTAACGCATAAACGACAAGGAGTCTTCTGGAAAAGTCAACGGGAATTCCTCAGTGAAAATTATGAATTACAAATACCAGACAAATTTACGGATAAATCAATAGGAACATTTGCAAGGCTATTAGATTCATTTGGTGATTATGAGGTAGCACACCAACACAATTTTCTTTTTAGGTACTTAAAGTTGGATAAAGTTGAGGATATTAACGCCATCCAAGAACAATTAGTTTCCTTTGCTAAAGCATTAACTAGTTCAACAGGTAGTTCTAAAATTGAGTGGCAATCCTTAGCAAAAATTGAAAAGCATCTGCGGCATTACCTTTATTTATATCGAGGCAGAGAGGCCAATCATGAAGTTCGAAATGCATTATGGTTAAAACTATACGAACAAATGCCAAGAGGTGCTGAATGGGAAAAAATAGACGAAAGGTTGAAATTTGACTTTTTATCAGGAGCGTTTGAAACGCACGCGGGATTGGGTGAATCCGACCTACGCTCAATACCGAAGCTAGTCTCGGACCCTTTATTTTCTCGAAGACTTGAGCTTGCAAGTCAAGTTTGGGATGAAATAGCGGAAGATAAGAAGGAGCAAGTAGTCGGCAGATATAAACTTGCAGAAGAATTGTTGCGTGCTGGGTGGGAGTCCATATGTGCGAAAGTCTTGAGTGACATATTGTTATTTATGGCAAAACAAAACACAAAAAGGGGTGGTAACAAATATAACTATTCAAAAATGCTTGAACTTGGAATGCAGGTTGAAGGAATATCGAGATCCGTTGATTGTATTAGTAGGCGTGTGAAAGTCGATACTATAATGGCGATCTGGAATGATAATCCACGCGAGGCGCGCTTAAAATTGCTGTCGATCCTCAACAATGTTTCAACTATAGCTGGTATATATCCAATAAACAAGCAATCACTTGGTTTAGGTCTAATGGTAAGTTATATTAAAACATTAATGTCACAATCGGATAATCCAGATGTTTCCCTGTCTGATGTTATAAATCTTTTTAATGAAGCGGGCTTAACAAAAAAGGTTCTTCGTCGTTAGCTGTGGAATTTAATTAGTTCTCCCAGCGGCGCGGCGATGAAATAGATCATGGTGATGAAGGTAAAGGAGTTGCGGTACCCACGGGCTCTTGCCCTGGCGGCCTGGAAG
>JBFMFU010000052.1:0-17015 GCA_040751985.1 Thermodesulfobacteriota bacterium
AAATGGTCCCTGGGGCGAGCCCCAGGGAATATCAAGTTAAACCGCTTGTCGCGTCGCTACGCTCCGCGACCGGGACAGCAAGCTGTCCCGGCCACCCAAGAAAAGCTTTCAGCCTCTGCTCCCTAACCAACTCGTCCCAACATCTGCTCTCTTAACTTCCCCACCGCCATCCTCAAGAGCGGCTCCAGGTTCACCACGTCGCAGGCGTTGTAGTCCAGTAGCGTCTGCAACGCCTCCTCGTCCCCGGCCAGGTGCTCCTGCCAGAGCATCACCGCCATGTACCCGTCCATGTCCCCCACGTGCTCGGGCCGCTCCAGCCCCAAGCTCTTCTCTATGCGCTTGAGCCCGCCGCGGTGCCCCAGGCGCCGGAGCAGCCAGCGCAGGTCGATGTGCACCGGCGGCACCAACAGCCGCGAGAACACCTGCCTGAGCACCGGCAAATCGAAGCTGGCGCCGGCAAAGGTGACCACCACCTCGTAGCCGGCCATGGCCTGGCCTGCCTCGTGCAGGTCGCGGCCGGCCACGTACTGGCGCACCTGGCGGCCGTCATAGAGGCCCACCACGGTGATGCCGCCGAAGTCGTCCGGGTCGCCGCCGGTCTCGATGTCCAGGTACACCACGCGCCCATACTGCGGAAAGAAGCGCCAATGCTCGGTCTGCGGGATCAGGCCGGCCAGCTCGGCCAGGCCGCCGGGCCGCTCCAGAGCCGCCAGGCTGCGCTCGATCACCGGGCGGCCCATATTGAACACCGCGCGCGGGGCCAGCTCCGCGCCCCGGTCCAGAAAATCGCCCCAGTCGCGCAGGCCGGCGCGCCACAGGGCCAGCTCGCGCTTGGGCCCCACGGTGGGGATGTGCAAAAAGGTTCTGGTCAACACGAGCGGTCAACTTGCAACAGGGTTGGGGCGGCACAATCGCTGCCCATTCTAATTAATTTTTCGGTCATGAAATAAGCACCTGCTGTCTGCCGCGTTCTGATCGGGACCCGGCACAGCCAGGCGTCGGCAGACAAGGCGTCCGGCGAGCGACAGCCGGAGGCGTAGCTAAAACTACGTCGAGGCTGGAGCGATGCCGGCAACGCAGTCTGCTGGCGTCTGGCGAAGCCGGCCTAGAACAGCCGCTTCTGGGCGCTGCGGCTGGGTTTGAGGCCCAGGTGCTCGTAGGCCTTGGCCGTGGCCACCCGGCCCGAGGCGGTGCGCTTGATCAGCCCCTGCTGGATCAGATAGGGCTCGTACACCTCCTCGATGGTGTGGGCCTCCTCGCTCACGGCCGCGGCCAAGGTGCCCAGGCCCACCGGCCCGCCGTCGAATTTCTCCACGATGGTCGAGAGCAGCAGGCGGTCCAGGCGGTCCAGGCCGGTCTGGTCCACGCCCAGGCGCAACAGGGCGTAGTCGGCCAGCTCGCGGTCCACCCGGCCGCTGCCCTCCACCTGGGCGAAGTCGCGCACGCGCTTGAGTAGGCGGTTGGCCACTCGAGGCGTGGCCCGGCTGCGGCGGGCGATCTCGGCCGCGCCGGCCTCCTCCATGCCCAGGCCCAGGATGCGCGCCGAGCGCAGCACGATGGTGGCCAGCTCCTCCACGCTGTAGAAGTCCACCCGCACCTGCACCCCGAAGCGGTCCCTGAGCGGCGGCGTGAGTAGCCCCACCCGCGTGGTGGCCCCCACCAGCGTGAAGGGCGGCAGGTCCAGCTTGACCGTGCGCGCGCTGGGCCCGGAGCCGATCACCAGGTCCAGGTGGAAGTCCTCCATGGCTGGGTAGAGCACCTCCTCCACCACGTGGTTCAGGCGGTGTATCTCGTCCACGAACAGGACATCGCGCGGCTCCAGGTTGGTGAGGATGGCGGCCAGGTCGCCGGCCCGCTCCAGCACCGGGCCGCTGGTGGCGGTGATGTCCACGCCCAGCTCGGCAGCCAGGATGTGGGCCAGGGTGGTCTTGCCCAGGCCTGGGTGGCCGTGCAGCAGCACGTGGTCCAGGGCCTCTCCCCGCTGGCGGGCGGCCTCGATGAACACCTTGAGGTTGGCCTTGGCCTCGGCCTGGCCGATGTAGTCGTCCAGCGACGAGGGCCGCAGGCCCTCCAGGGCCTGGTCCTCCTCGCTGGGCGCGCCGTCCACCAGCCGGCCGTGCAGCTCCTCAGGGTTCACGCATCACCTCCCGCCCTCCCGGTCGGCTGCATTATAGCAGCGCCGCCGGGGGTCCTGGGAAGCGTATCAGGTTATGGGCGGGGAGGAAAGGGGCGGGGAGGCTCGCCGCCAGGGCTATCTCTGCTGGCACCGCTTGAATACCCTTTTGTTGAGGAGCGCGGTCTCCAGGTCAAAGGAGTTGTGTCGGTTTATGAAATCACTGATCGCGTACAAGGCCCTTTGCTCGTCCCCCCGAGTCCCGGCGCGTTGCATCTCGCAGATGAATTTGGCCGAGTAATCCGGCAGGCCGTTGATCCGGAACTCCACCTGGTACTGGCTGCCGCCGGCCCTGGCCAGGCGCACCATGATGGCCGAGCGGTCCGCGGCCACATCCGCGCCCAGCACCACCAACTCGGCGCGCGCGGGCAGGGCGAAAAGCAGGGCGGGCAGAACCATCGCCGCCCAGAGCAGCATCGTCCTAGGCATCTTACCCATGGCCCTCCTCCTTTTTGCGGGGATACGCCTTCAATATAGCAAAGTCAGGGGTTGTCGGGAGAGGGAGTAGGAGGAGGCCGGCACGATGCGGTGGGTGTGGAGATCGGGAGGCCGGGGTGAACCTCTTGTTGCTGCGCAACCCAGACAGGTACCTGTCTGGGCCACCCGTGGGCAGGCGCTTGGGGCCAAGCAGGTTGTCGTTGCGAGGAGCGGCCCCTGGCCGCGACGAAGCAATCTCTGTGGTGGCAAAGCCGGCCCGAAAAAACAAAGGCGGGGAAGAAACCGCTTGTCGCCTGCGGCGACCCGGACAATAAATTGTCCGGGCCACCCAAAAGGCTCTGTTATCGGGCCGCCAGAAATAAAAAATAGCCGTCATCGCGAGGAGCGGCGTTGAAAGAGGTTGTTAAGGCAAGGTCCCTCCTCGCGCCGCAGACCTGGCGATCTTCCCCTTCCCTCTCCCCCCACGCCTGAAAAAATCTTTTCTTGGGTGGCCCGGACAGCTCCGCTGTCCGGGCGCCGCAGGCGCAAGCGGTTCTGGCTTGCTTGCAAACACTCGTTAAGAACCGCTTGTCGCGTCGCTCAAGCTCCGCGACCGGGACAGACAAGCTGTCCCGGCCACCCGCGAGTTGATTAATTCCCTCAGCAGTTCCTGCAGACAATCTACATTCGTTTATTATTCTTTCCGAGGAACAATGCACCTACTGGCATCTTTTTGCGCAGACACCCACTTAGCATGCTCCTGCGAAACTAAAGACTCGACCCGTTCCGCAAGTAACGCTATTGGGTTCTCCGCGTTGCAATAAGGTCCTGCGCTACTCAGGTACAGGTACTTTTCATGTTTTAGGAGTTCGCAGGTTGACCGATAAGTTATCCAATTGTGTTGGTATTGGTTAAGCTGCTGGAGCGACTCCAAAACCATAATCACTGCTCCAAGGCCGCCGGTGACCAAGCTCGGGGCACCAAGGCCAGCACAAAGAGGTACTCCCGCGGCTGCCAGAATAACCGCTACTTTCAATATCTTAAAAACTTTCTGGTTGTAACGGCTTTTCCGGTCGTACCAATCGATTTGATCATCAAGCCGTTGGGTAACCACATTGTCTGCTTGAACACTCATAATTAACCTATTAAA
This sequence comes from Thermodesulfobacteriota bacterium, assembly GCA_040751985.1. GTDB lineage: Bacteria > Desulfobacterota > Desulfarculia > Desulfarculales > Desulfarculaceae > Desulfoferula. The sequence goes on from JBFMFU010000052.1 coordinate 3,741, forward strand.
TCTCCGAGAGCAGCAGGATCCCAACCATAAAATTTTAATTGTGCGCTTCTAATTGGCTCCGGCAATACAGCTTGTACCACCCCTTTTAAAGCCATGGCAATTACTCTCTTACCTTGGCGAAAACTTTCTTCAACCTCCCAGCGGACCCATTCGCTTTTATAGGTGTTTTCACTTATTAAGCAAACTGTTACGCTCGAACGTTCAATTTTTTCCCTGATTCTTCCCTTAATATAATTAGCATCGCTGCTATTAAACGCGGTCTTTACCGATTCATCGTAGAAATCTAATTCGTAGTTAGGATTTGCTGCTAGGAGTCTAAGCCCCGCCACCCGTTCTTTGTCTTCGGCAATAAAACTCAAAAACACTCTTTTCATGACTCCCCCTTTTGTCTGGCATTCGATAGCACAACTATTTTCATGTGCTATCGTCTTTATGCCTAAGTTAGAGCCGCAAATCTGGCCTTCCCCCTACCCCACAACCCCCTTCAAGGCCCCCTTGATCACCTCTTCAATCGCCGCGCCCTCGCCCGCTTCTTTGATCACCTTTTCCACCGCCTTCTTGGCCTTGGCCTCGGGGTAGCCCAGGTTCATCAGGGCGCTCACCGCGTCCTCGAACACCGGCGCCACCTCTGCGCTGGGCGCGGCGCCCTCGCCCGTGTCCTGGGGCAGGCGCCCCTCCAGGTCCACCACCATGCGGGCCGCGGTCTTCTTGCCCACGCCGGGGATGGCCGTAAGCCGGGCCGCGTCCCCGGCCCGGATGGCCTTCCACAGCTCGGCCGGCCGCAGCCCCGATAGGATGGCCTGGGCCAGCTTGGGCCCCACGCCGCTGACCGTGACCAGGTGCGCGAAGGCCTCCCACTCCTCCTCGCTGAGGAAGCCGTGCAAATGGATGTGGTCGTCGCGCACGATGGTGTGGATGAGGAGGCTCACCTCGCTGCCCAGCTCGGGCAGGTCGCAGAAGGTGGACAGGCTGACGAACACGCGGTAGCCCACCCCGCCGCATTCCACCACCACGTGGTCCGGCCGGCGCTGGGCCAGCCTGCCCGTGACCAGGGCGATCATTTGAGCCTCTCCAGGGCCGCGCCCAGGCGGCGGCTGTGCAAATGGGTCAGGGCCAGGGCCAGGGCGTCGCTGGCGTCCAGGGACAGGCGGCCGCCGCCGGCCAGGCGCTGGGCCATGGCCCGCACCTGCTCCTTGCTGGCCTGGCCGGTGCCCACCAGGGACTTCTTGACCGTGGCCGGCGGGTACTCGTAGATGGCCAGGCCGGCCTGGGCCCCGGCCAACAGGGCCACGCCCCGGGCCTGGCCCAGGACCAGGGCGGTGCGGGCGTTCTTGTGCGTGAACACGCCCTCCACGGCCATCTCGGCCGGGGCGTGTTCGGCGATGATCTGGCGGAGCTGGTCGTAGATGGCGGCCAGGCGGGCGGGCAGGTCGCGGCCGGCCGGGGCCGAGAGGGCCCCGGCGGCGATGAGGCGGACCTTGCCGCCGGTGGCCGCGGCCACCACCGCGTAACCGGTGCGCTGGCTGCCGGGGTCCAGCCCCAGCACGATGGGCGCGGCCGCGACCGGGGTCATCATTGGTCCATCTGGGCTAGTATCTCGTCGTCTATGTCGAAGTTGGCGTAGACGTTCTGCACGTCGTCGGCGTCGTCCAGGGCCTCCATCAGGGCCAGCAGCTTGGCGGCGTCGGCCGCGTCGCTGATGGCCACGGTGGTGGAGGGCAGCATGGTCACCTCGGCGCTGACCGGCTTGTGGCCGGCCGCCTTGAGGGCCTCCAGCACGTTGTTGAAGTCGGCGGCGGCGCAGTGCAGCTCCCACACGTCGCCCTCGTCCTTCACGTCCTCGGCCCCGGCCTCCAGGGCCAGCTCCATGGCCTTGTCCTCGTCCAGGCCCTCCTTGCTCAGGCTGATCACGCCCTTGGACTCGAACATGTAGGCCACGGCCCCGGCCTTGGCCAGGGAGCCGCCGCGCTTGGTCAGGATGTGGCGGATCTCGCTGGCCGCCCGGTTCTTGTTGTCGGTCAGGCACTCGATGATGAAGGCCACCCCGCCGGGGGCGTAGGCCTCGTAGGTGATCTCCTCGTAGGACACGCCCTCCAGCTCGCCGGTGCCCTTCTTGATGGCCCGCTCGATGTTGTCCTTGGGCATGTTCTGGCCCTTGGCCGCAGCCACGGCCGTGCGCAGGCGGGGGTTGGCCTCGATGTCGCCGCCGCCCATCTTGGCGGCCACGGTTATCTCGCGCATGATGCGCGTGAACATCTGGCCCCGCTTGGCGTCGGCGGCCCCTTTCTTGCGCTTGATGGTGCTCCACTTGGAGTGACCGGACATGGTGCTCTCCTGATTTTTTTAATCCCCGGGCCGGGGCTTCAATCCGCGGCCCAGAATATATATCTCGCGGCTGGCCGAGCGGGAGGCGCCGGGCTTGTGGCCCTTGCCCAGCTGGAAGGCCCCCTTGACCCGGACTATCAACTCATCCACCCCCGGACCGTAGTACACCTTGGCCACCAGCGCCCCGCCCGGCCGGAGCAGCGCCAGGGCCAGCTCCACGGCCGCCTCGGTCAGGGCCAGGCTGGCTGCGCCGTCCTGGTGGCCCACGCCGGTGGTGCGCGGGGCCACGTCGCTGAGCACCAGGTCAAAGGCCTCGGCGTGCTCGCGGAGCTCTCCCGCGCTCAGCTCCAGGACATCGGCCTGCACGAAGCGCACCCAGGGCGGCAGGCTCACGGCGGGCGGCTGCATGTCCACGCCCACCACCAGGCCGCCCCGGCCCACCCGCTGGGCGGCGTACTGCAGCCACGACCCGGGGTGGCAGCCCAGATCCAGCACCCGCTGCCCGGGCCTGAGTAGCCCGTACCGCCGGTCCATCTCCTTGAGCTTGAACACCGAACGGGCCGCGTAACCTTCGGTCTTGGCCCTGCGGTAAAGGGCGTCGGGTTGGCCGCGGCGGGTCATGGCTGGTCAAATCTAGCATAGGGGGGCACAGGGGACAAGGGGCTAGAAATGCAGTAATGTTGGGCCGCGGGGCCTTGGCAGGCCCAGTAGAATCAACTATAGTGGCCCTGCGCGGAGACTGCCCCGCCGGTATTTTCTGCCTGCTCCGGAGAGACGCCTCATGGCCGCCTTTGAAATCTACGCCCTGTGCTACGCCGGCCCCCTGGAGGGCTCCACTGCCATCACCCTGTGGAACCGGGACTGGGACGTGCGCATGCAGCGCGCCTATTACATCTGGTGCCTGCTGGGCCCCGGCGGTCCGGTGGTGGTGGACGCCGGCGTGGAGCCGGGGCAGGCCAAGGAGCGGGCCCTGCCCGGCTACGTGAACCCGGCCGAGCTGCTGGCCCGGCTGGGCGTGGATGCGGCCAAGGTGCCCCACCTGGTACTCACCCACCTGCACTGGGACCACGTGGGCGGCGTCTCCCTGTTCCCGGCGGCCCAGGTGCACGTGCAGGAGGCGGAGTGGCGCTTCTGGCATGAGGACCCGGTGGCCCGGCGCTCGGCCTTCAAGCTGCTGCGCGACGACGCGGGCCTGGCAATCATGGAGCAGGCCCAGGCCCAGGGCCGGCTCAAACTGCACCAGGGCGACGCCGCGCTCCTGCCCGGCCTGGAGCTGATCTCGGCCCCCGGCCACACCCCCGGCCTGATGGCCGTCAAGGCCGCCACCGCCGCGGGCCCGGCCGTGCTGGGCAGCGACAGCGGCCCCACCTTCCGCAACTTCGCCGAGGACTGGCCCAGCGTGTTCATCTGCGACCTGCCCGCCTGGCTGCGCTCCCTGCAACGGCTGCGGGAGTTGGTTCAGCGGCCGGAGCTGCTCTTCCCGGGCCACGACATGGCCCTGTCCAAGGACTACCCCCAGGTGGCACCGGGGGTCACCCGCCTGGTCTGAGGGGGCGTTGGCCGGCCGCGGCGGCGGTTTTTACAAAAATTTTTGCCCCAACCCCTTGCATTCCGCCGACTTGGTGCTTATGCTTCACTCCGTTAGCACTCGACGTGTTTGAGTGCTAACGGGGCCGCCGACATGGCCCGGCCTTGGGATAACTGGATTATCCCTTTGTAATATCAGACAATTACTCACAAGGAGAGGGACGCATGAAGATCAAACCGTTGCAGGACCGCGTCATCGTACTGCGGGTGGAGGAGGAGAACAAGACCGCCGGCGGCATCATCATCCCCGACTCGGCCAAGGAAAAGCCCCAGCAGGGCAAGATCATGGCCGTGGGCCCCGGCAAGGTTTTGGAAAACGGCACCAAGCTGGCCATGACCGTGAAGAAGGGCGACAAGGTCCTCTTCGGCAAGTACTCGGGCAGCGAGGTGAAGATCGACGGCGAAGAGATGCTGATCATGCGCGAGGATGACATCCTGGGCATCATCGAGTAGGCCCTTTAGCCTCGGCAGACGAATCCTTTATCAAGGACCACCATCCCTTTTTGGAGAGGAAGATAAGCAATGGCCAAAGAGCTGAAATATGACATGAAAGCCCGCGAAGCCATCATGCGCGGCGTGGACACCTTGGCCAACGCGGTCAAGGTAACTCTGGGCCCCAAGGGCCGCAACGTCATCATCGAGAAGACCTTCGGCTCCCCCACCATCACCAAGGACGGCGTGACCGTGGCCAAGGAGATCGAGCTGGAGGACAAGTTCGAGAACATGGGCGCCCAGATGGTCAAGGAGGTGGCCTCCAAGACCTCTGACGTGGCCGGCGACGGCACCACCACCGCCACCATCCTGGCCCAGTCCATCTACCGCGAGGGCTCCAAGCTGGTGGCCGCCGGGCACAATCCCATGGCCATCAAGCGCGGCATCGACCGGGCCGTGGACACTGTGGTGGCCGAGCTGCAGAAGCTTTCCAAGGCCACCAAGGACCAGACCGAGATCGCCCAGGTGGGCACCATCAGCGCCAACAACGACTCCACCATCGGCAACATCATCGCCGAGGCCATGAACAAGGTGGGCAAAGAGGGCGTCATCACCGTGGAAGAGGCCAAGAGCATGGAGACCACCCTGGAGGTGGTCGAGGGCATGCAGTTCGACCGCGGCTACCAGAGCCCCTACTTCGTCACCGACCCCGAGAAGATGGAAGTCAATCTCTCTGACCCCTACATCCTGATCCACGAGAAGAAGATCAGCGCCATGAAGGACCTGCTGCCCCTGCTGGAGCAGGTGGCCAAGAGCGGCCGTCCGCTGTTGATCGTGGCCGAGGATGTGGAGGGCGAGGCCCTGGCCACCCTGGTGGTCAACAAGCTACGCGGCACTCTGAGCGCCTGCGCGGTCAAGGCCCCGGGCTTCGGCGACCGCCGCAAGGCCATGCTGGAGGACATCGCGATCCTCACCGGCGGCACCGTGATCAGCGAGGACCTGGGCGTTAAGCTGGAAAGCGCCACCCTGGCCGACCTGGGCACCGCCAAGAAGGTCACCGTGGACAAGGACAACACCACCATCGTCGACGGCGGCGGCTCCCGCAAGGACCTGGAAGGCCGCGTGCGCACCATCCGGGCCCAGATCGAGGAGACCACCAGCGACTACGACCGCGAGAAGCTGCAGGAGCGCCTGGCCAAGCTGATCGGCGGCGTGGCGGTGATCAACGTGGGCGCGGCCACCGAGACCGAGATGAAGGAGAAGAAGGCCCGCGTGGAAGACGCCCTGAACGCCACCCGCGCCGCGGTGGAAGAGGGCATCGTGCCCGGCGGCGGCGTGGCCCTGCTGCGCTGCTTTACCGCGGCCGACAAGGCCCGCGACAAGGCCAAAGGCGAAGAGAAGTTCGGCGCCGACATCGTCAAGCGCGCCCTGGAGGAGCCGCTCCGCCAGATCGCCTTCAACGCGGGCCAGGAAGGCAGCGTGGTGGTGGAGAAGGTCAAGGCCATGAAGAACGCCGAAGGCTACAACGCCGACAGCGGCGTCTACGAGGACCTCATGAAGGCCGGCGTCATCGACCCCACCAAGGTGACCCGCTTCGCCCTGCAGAACGCGGCCTCCGTGGCCGGTCTGCTCCTGACCACCGAGTGCATGGTGGCCGAGAAGCCCAAAGAGGACAAGGGCGTCCCCGGCATGCCCGGCGGCGCCCCCGGCATGGGCGGCATGGGCGGCATGTACTAGGCCGCGAGCCAGCGCCCAGGCGAGATCAAACCCAGGCCCCCGCTCCCCCGGAGCGGGGGCCTTTTGTCGTCCAAACCTGCATTTTTGGCAAGACAGGGCTTTTCTTTCGCAGGCAACCTGTTTAAATTAAAAGCTGTTCTTATTTGGAGGCCGGGGTGCCGTGGTTTTGGTCGAGGCCATAAACCTGCACATGCAGGGCCTGCTGGTGGGGGTCTTGATCTCCGCCCCCCTGGGGCCGGTGGGGGTGCTCTGCCTGCGCCGGGCCCTGCAGGGGGGCTTTTTGGCCGGCTTCGTCTCTGGCCTGGGGGCCGCGGTGGCCGACGTGTTCTACGGCGCCGTGGCCGTGTTGGGCCTGGCCTCGATCTCGGCTTTTCTGCTGGTGCACCAGTTCTGGGTGCAGCTCATCGGCGGGATGCTGGTCTGCCTGCTGGGCCTGCGAAGCCTCTTGGCCAAGCCCCGGCAGGCCACTGCCATTGGCCGGGTGGGCTGGCTGGCCCGCTGGAGCTCCACCTTCCTGCTCACCATCGCCAACCCCCTGCTGCCCGTGGCCTACGCCGCGGTGTACGCGGCCATGGGCCTGGGCGGCCTGGTAGGCAACTACCGCGCCGCCGGCACCCTGCTGCTGGGCGTGTTTCTGGGGGCCGCGGCCTGGTGGAGCTTCCTGGCCGTCCTGGGCTCGCTGTTCCGGGCCCGCCTCACCGACCGCCACCTGGTCTGGATCAACCGCACCGCCGGGGTGCTGCTGCTGGGCCTGGGCCTGGGCCTGCTGCTCTCGCTGGCTTTCTAGCTCAGTGCAGCCGCTCCAGCTCCTGGGGCGAGGCCACGCTGACCATCAGGCCGTTGCAATCCGGACAATACGAGGGCCTGCGCACCTGCTGGTCGTGGAAGACCTGGCTGGGCTTGACCCGGACCAGGAACTCCTGGGCCTTTTCCCAGGCCTCCTGGGGGCTGTAGTCCACCGCCGGCAACTGCAGCGACTGCAGCACCTGGCCCTCGCGGCTGTGCTGCACCACGGTCATCACCTCGGGCTGCTCCTCGCTTTCGCCCAGCACGGTGATGGTCACCAGCCCGCCCAGGCCGTCATAGGCCGGGTTCAGGGATCCGTGGCGGCAGTGGGCCGGGGGCGTGGCCGGGTCGTTGGCGTACTCGCCCACCGCGTGGGCCAGGTCGTGCGGGTTTTTCAGGTCGTGGCCGCTGCCGGCGGCCCACTGGGCAAAGGGCGCCGCCGCCACCGGCACCGGCTGCACCACCACCCCCGCGCAGCGCAAAAAGTGCATCAAATACCAGCTCTGCTTGGTCTGGGCGTGGTGCTCGCTCACGCTCTGGCCGGTCTGGGGCTGGCAATAGATGCGGCGCCAGTCCTCGTAGGCGAACACCGGCAGGCGCACCTCCTGTCGGCCGGCGCCCTGGAAGCGCTGGGCCAGGGCCCGGGCCTGGTTGATGATGCGGTTCAGGTCCAAGGCGGCTCCTTTGCCTGGGGTGTGCCTCCAGTGTGACCGGGCCGCCGGGCTTGGTCAAGCCAGCGGGGCGAGGCGCGGGTAGCCGGAACCGGGGTTAGAAGGAGTCCTCGATGGCCTTCTTGACCTGCTTCAGGTTTGGCTGCAGCTCCTGGGCCAGCACCAGCACCCCCTTGCGGTCGAGCACCATCACCGCGGGGGTGGCCATGATGTCGTAGGCGTCGGCCAGGGGCAGCGAGTCCTGGGGGCCCAGGTCCATGAGCCAGGGCTCGGGCAGGCCCTCCTGCTTGGCGAAGCTCTCCACCGCCGGGGTCATGGCCTTGCCGTCGGTGTTGACGAACAGGACCACGAAGGGGTTGCCCGCCAGGGAGCGGGTCATTTTCAGGATGTGGGGAATCTCCTCCCGGCAGTGGGGGCAGCTCACCGACCAGTACACGATGAGCGCCACCTTGTCCTTGACCAGGTGGGCCAGGGGAAACGAGCGGCCCTTGTGGTCGGGCAGGGTCAGGGCGGGCAGGGCCTTGCCCGGCTTGACCAGGGCCTGGGCCGCGGGCGCGGCCAGCAGGGACAGGCACAGGGCCAGGATGCAGATTAGGGCTTTTCTCACGGCGGCTCCCAGGGCATGATGGTTGACTGAAATCTTAGCAGACACCCCGCCACGGGGGCAAATCAGGGCCGGGAGGGCAACGTGCTGGAAACCAGGCAGTTCGAAGGCGTCACCCAGTTCAGGATGGGCCGGGAGCTGGGGGGCCAGGTGCTCTATTGGTGCGCGGCCTATCTGGTGGAGGACCTGCTCATAGACTCGGGCTGCGCCCACACCGCCGAGGAGCTGCTGGCCGCCCTGGCCGGCCGCGGTGTGCGCCGGGTGGTCAACACCCACCACCACGAGGACCACATCGGCGCCAACGCCCTGCTGGCCAAAAAGCTGGGCCTGGAGCTGTACGCGCCCCTGGAGGCCATACCCCTCATCGCCGAGCAGCCCGAACTCTACCCCTACCAGTTGCTCACCTGGGGCGTGGCCCCGCGCAGCCGGCCCCGGCCCCTGGGCGAGGAGATAAAGACCGCCAGCCACCGCTTCCAGGCCCTGCCCATGCCCGGCCACAGCGCCGAGCTGGTGGTGCTCTGGGAGCCCAAGCAGCGCTGGGCATTCGTCAGCGACCTGTGGCTGGTGCGCAGGCCCAAGACCAGCCGCGACTTCGAAAACAACCTGCAGACCCTCACCTCCCTGCAGCGGCTCAAGGCCCTCAAGCCCCGGGTGCTGTTCACCGGCCTAGGCGACATCGAAACCGACGCCGTGGCGGCCCTGGCCGACACCATCGCCTGGCTGGAGGAGCAGCGCAACCAGATCGTGGACCTGGCCGAGGCCGGGCTGGAGCCCAAGGAGATCGTCCAGAAGCTCTACGGCCGCGAGAGCCCCATGTACGAGCTGACCCAGGGCCAGTTCTCCTATGAGAACTTCGTGCGCTCGTTTCTCAAGGGGCCGTGAGGTTGAGGGGGAGCGGCAAAGACCAAAGACACACCCTCTGAAGGAGATAATATGCCGAGTGCCAATCGGAGACGGATTTTTGGCGACAAGGTGCAATTCAAGTCTCTGTCGTGTGCACCAGTCAACGAACTCGGCGTTGTATATCTGTTCGGCGTCTTGCACGACACCTTCGACTTCAAGATCGAGTCCATTCAGGCTGGATTCCCTGACTGCCTTGCCAGAAGACGAATAGGCCGGAACCGATGGGAAGAAGTACGAATTGAGTTTGAATATGACAGTCGATCTTTTGTGACCCACGGCCACGACCCAGCGGGTGTCGATGTGATCGTGTGTTGGAAGCACAATTGGCCTGCGTGCCCTAATGAGATCGAGATCATAGAGCTTTCAACACTGCTTGGAGACGCCGAACAGATAGACAATCAGATCAAGACAGAGAAGAAGCTGACCGCATGGCAAGCCTTCTGTCAGGAGAAGCGTCTGCAAGGGCTAGGTTTTGCTGAGATCGCCGGTTTATACCGGCAGAAAGCGAAAACCCCTACCGAAAATGGCGGTCAGGATGCCTGACATATTTGCCTTGCCTCATAAACCCATGACATTTGCCCGCGCGCTCAAGTGGCTCCTCGTTGCCCTGGCCGCGGGCGTCCTCGGCGTGGCGCTCTACTCGGTGTGGGTGGTTTACTCCGCACGGACGTACACGGAGGAGACCCTGCTGCCCCAACTCCGGGCAGCGCATTACGCACTCGCGCCTTCGGACCTCACCCCCCGCCAACTCGACATCCTGCTCAAGGTGGAAGACTCCAACTTCTTCCATCATGGCGGCGTCGATCTCTCCACGCCCGGCGCGGGCATCACCACCATCACGCAGGGTTTGGTCAAGGACCTGTACTTCGAGCATTTCCAGCCCGGCATTGCCAAGTACAAGCAGACCCTCATTGCCTTCTACGTGCTTGACCCGCTGATGCCCAAAGAGGAGCAGTTGCGCCTGTTCCTCAACACCGTCTACCTGGGCCGCGGAGCGCGGGGGTTCGCCCAGGCCGCGCGCACCCACTTCGGCAAGCCCTTCCGGGAACTCAGCGAGGACCAGTACATCGCCCTGGTGGCCATGATCATCGCGCCCCAGGTGTTCGACCTGCACAAGCACCCCGCCCGCAACGCCGAGCGGGTGCGCCGGATCAAGCGCTTGGTCAGCGGTGAGTACCGGCCTCGCGGCCTTATGGACCTGTACTACGGTAAGATGGACCCGGAGGCCCAGAAGGACCTCCCTCCCTTCTCCTACTTCGCCTCCTACTACCAATAAGCAACGTGCGCCGGCTCCATCGCTAGGCTCCCCTCCTCCCTTGCCCCCTCCCCTCCCCCCAGGTTAAAGTGACTGTGCCCGCGACGCCCGCACGCACCGCGCCCAAGAGGAGGGGTGGATATATGAACGCGCCCAAAAAATGCCTGTGCCTGTTGGGCCTCGCGTTGTGCCTGGCCCTGGCCACAGCGGCCTTTGCCGGCCCGGCCGAGCAGATCAAGCAGGCCGACGCCCTGTACGCCCAGCGGGCCGACCTGGCCAAGGCCCAGCAGGCGGCCGACCAGTACCAGCAGGTGCTTAAGGCCGACCCCAAGAGCGAGGAGGCGGCCTGGAAGCTGGCCCGCACCCTGTACTGGGTGGGCAGCCACGCGGCCAAGGACCAGCAGGTGGACATCTTCGACCGCGCGGTCAAGGCCGGCCAGCAGGCCGTGGCCATCAACCCCAAAAGCCTGCCCGGCCACTACTGGCTGGGGGTGGCCTACGGGGTCTACGGCAATGCCAAGGGCGTGATGAAGAGCCTGTCCCTGGTCAACCCCATCAAGCAGGAGATGGCCCTGGTCATCCAGATGGACCCCAACTACGAGGCCGGCGGGGCCTACCGGGTGCTGGGCCGGCTCTACTTCAAGCTGCCCGGCCTGTTCGGCGGCGACAACGCCCTGGCCATCAAAAACCTCAAGACCTCGGTGGCCAAGGGCCCGCAGCGCTACCTGAGCCACATCTACCTGGCCGAGGTGCTCATCGACGAGGGCCAGAAGGCCGAGGCCAAGAAGTATCTGCAGATGGTGGTCAGCGGGCCGGCCGACCCCGGCTACGAGCCCGAGGACAAGGAGTGGAAGGCCACGGCCCAGAAGATGCTCAAGAAACACTTGGACCAGTAAGAAGATTGCGGCCTGACAAATCAGAAAACTGCATCAACACCGGAGGTATTTGATATTTAGGATTATAGTTTAAAGTTTGAGGAGTCATTAAGATGAGTTGGTGGATGCTGATCTTTTTATTGCTGGGGACTTGGTGCGTCCCGGCTTTCGCGTCGGCTACAGACCGGCCGCCGACTAGGCCGGTACCCCTCCAGCAAGACAAGTATGTAGATACGAAGCGCCCTTTGGAACTCCCCCCAAGCCTAGATTCTTCCAAGCAATCCGATGCGCCTTTGCCGCCACTAGCCCCCGCAACCCCCTACAAAAAAATAAAAAGAATTATATTGACTGCGGCATTAATGGCTGCTCTCTCGGCATTGTTCGCCGTTTTAACGATGATTATTATCAATTTAGTAAAAAGGAGAAGATACCGAATTGTTACTGAAAAATATAACTTAAAAAAATTTATTATTACTATCCTGGGCATTTCCTCTTTGGTCATGGCGCTGTTTTTAGTTATTTGGGGCATGCATAATGTAGGGTATCTAGGACAAAGCCTTAATGGGATGATTGGCTTTGTTTTGCTTTCCTTTTTGGTGGGGTCCCTAACCACCGGTGGCATATTTTTTTTAAAAAAAAGAAAAGAGTAGTTGGGACAAAATGGTAAGTCATGAAATAAATTATCTGTTATCTTCCTTTTTCGCGTTGCTTGGTTGAAGTGCGGATCAACACGACGCGCTGAGGAAGGAAATACTGGTCGACCTGTAGGCCGGACGTGAGACGATGCGGGGCCGGTCCCTTGCCTGGGGCCGGCCCCTGGTTATGATTAGGACATGAGCAAGCGACCCGTGGTGGACATGGCCCTGTGCACCCTGTGCGAGGGCTGCCTGGAGCTGGCGCCGGAGGTTTTCCGCCTCAATCCGGCCGGCGGCTACATCGAGGTGGCCGAACTGGAGCGCTACCCAGAGGAGCGCGTGCAGGAGGCCATGGCCGACTGCCCGGCCGGCGCCATCGCCTGGGAGGAGGCCTGAGATGCGTCAGTGGAAGTGCACGGTCTGCGGCTATGTGCACCAGGGCCAGCGGCCGCCGGACAAATGCCCCCAGTGCCGGGCGGACCTGAACCGCTTCATCCTCCTGGAGCCCCTGCCCCCGTCCCTGGAGGGCCTGGTCAGGGCGGCCTTTGCCGGCGAGTCCAAGGCCCAGGCCCGCAACCAGACCTTTGCCCGCCAGGCCCAGGCCGAAAACCTGCCCCAGGTGGCGGCCCTGTTCAAGGCCGTGGCCGAGGCCGAGCGGGTGCACGCGGCCGAGTACCTGCGCTATCTGGAAGGCGTGGTGGGTAGCACCCAGGACAACCTGCGCGCCGCCTTCGAGAGCGAGATGGCCGCCAAGCAGGAGCACTATCCGCCCATCATCGCCGCGGCCATCAAGGCCCGGCGGCCGGACCTGGAGTGGGCCCTGATCCGGGCCCGGGACGTGGAGGGCCGCCACGCCGAGCTGTACAAGCGGGCCCTGTCGGCCCTAGCCGGCGACCGCGAGGTTACTTACCACGTGTGCGAGGTCTGCGGCTACGTGTTCGACGGCGCCCTGCCCGGCGAGTGCCCGGTCTGCCGCAGCGGCCCGGAGCAGTTCAAGAAGATCGAGTGAGAGGGGCGGCGCGGATTAACGGTCTTGATGTGTAGGAGCGGGGTTTGCCCCCGCCCTGTTCATGGGGTGGCCCGGACAATTTATTGTCCGGGTCGCCGCAGGCGACAAGCGGTTCTTTCTTCCCAGCCCTTATCAAGCATAGCCGTCCTTGCGAGGCGCGGCGGCTTCGCCGGTCCGCCGCGGCACAACGGCTTCTCCCGCCGCGACGTGGCAATCCTCCCTCTCTCGATGGGTTGTTAAAAAATAAAAAATGATTGCAGAGCTCGAGACCGGGCACCTCACCCGACGCTTTCCGATTAAAGAATTTGCCCTCCTCAAGGCATCGCAGGAAATGGAAGCAACTGTGTTCCTTGTCAAGCGGGAAACGGCTGCCAGGGTTTATTGTCGCGCACCATGGCGTTGAGTATGACCAACAGCTTTCGCATGCATGCGACCATGGCGACTTTGAATTTCTTG
>JBFMFU010000053.1:0-10970 GCA_040751985.1 Thermodesulfobacteriota bacterium
GGCAAAACAAGAAATTCAAAGTCGCCATGGTCGCATGCATGCGAAAGCTGTTGGTCATACTCAACGCCATGGTGCGCGACAATAAACCCTGGCAGCCGTTTCCCGCTTGACAAGGAACACAGTTGCTACACCACAAACAAAAACACCCTCTTCCCCCCCTGCCCCCTAATCTCCAGCCCCCTCAGGCGGCGGCCACGCCCAGGCGCTGCTCCAGGAAGGCCAGCTCGGCGGCCAGCTTGGGCTCCCGGGTCAGGCGCAGGTCTATCTGCTCCACGCCGTACATGACCGTGGCGTGGTCGCGGTTAAAAACCCGGCCGATGGCCGCGTAGGAGGCCTCGGTGTGGCGGCGGCAGAGGTACATGGCCAGGTTGCGCGGCCCGGTGACGGTCTTCTTGCGGCTCTTGCCCGTAATGAGGGTCGGCTCCAGGCCGAACAGGGAGGCCACCAGGTCCCGGATCTGCTCGGGGCTGATGCGCCGCAGTTCGCTGGCCAACTGGCCCAGGACCAGGGCCGCCAGGCTGAGGTCCATAGGCTGGCCGGTGAGGCTGTGCCGGGCCAGGAGCCCCACCAGGGCCGAGCGCAGGCGGCGCACGTCGCCGCTCAGCTCCTGGGCCAGGTGCTCCAGCACGGTCTCAGGCACGGCCACGCCCTCTTCGGCGGCCAGGCGCTGCAGGATGCGCCGGCGGGTGGACTGGTCCGGCGGCTCGATGCCCACGGTGACGCTCTCGCCCAGGCGGCTGGCCAGGGCCGGCTTGAGGCCCTTGACCTGGCCCGGCGCCTGGCGGCCGGTGAAGACCACCCGCTTGCCCGCGTCGTTCAAGGCGTCCAGGGTGTAGACCAGCTCCTCCTGGGTCTTGTCCTTGCCGGCCAGGAACTGCACTTCCTCCAGCAAGAGCAGGTCGCAGCCGCGGCGGAAGCGCTCCTTGAACTCGTGGATGCGCTTGCGCCGGAGGGCGGCGATCATCTGGTTGGCGAACTCCTCGGCGCTGAGGTAGACCACGCGCAGGGCGGGGTCGCCGCCCAGGACCATGTGGGCCACGGCCTGGGTCAGGTGGGTCTTGCCCAGGCCGGTGCCCGAGACCAAAAACAGGCTGTCGCAGTACAGGCCCTTGCCGCCGGCCATGGCCTTGGCCGCGGCGCAGGCGAACTCGTTGCCGGCCCCGCAGACGAAGCTTTCGAAGACGAAGCGCCGGTTCAGGCCGGGCAGGCTGGGGCCCAGGCGGGGCAGCTCCATCTGGCGGGGCGGGCCGCTGCGGGGGGCGGCGGCCGGGGTCAGATCCAGGCGCAGTTCCGCCGCGCCGCCCTGGGCGGCCAGCAGGGCCTTGAGGCGGGGCAGGTAGTGCTCGCGCACCCAGTTGCGGTGGAAGTCGTTGGGGCAGCGCAGGACCAGGCCGCCGGCCTCGGCGCGGGGCCGCAGGGGCTCCAGCCACAGGCGGACCTCCTCGCGGTCCCACTCGGCCTGGGCCTCTTCCAACAGGTTTGCCCAGAGGGTCTCAGCCACGGCTAATGCCCCTGCCTGGTTTGGTCTTTGCTCCTGGTTGTTGCTGATTGCCGAGGCTGGCGGCTGGCGGGATTTGGAACAAAAGGACCCCCGTTTGCCGTGGGAACACGGCTATAAAAGCCATTTCCATACGTTTTTGCAGATGCGCCCGGCTTGTCCCAGTGTGGCCCCCATCTTCGCCAAACCAGGGGGGTCCGGTCAATCCCCGCCCGGGGCTGGTTGCTGCCGGAGACGTTACAAAATGGCCACAATTATAATATTGCGATTTCATGTGCTTTTTATGGGATGCTCCCTGAAAACTCAGGTCTGATGCCTGCTGCGGCCCGGCGGCCTAACTGCCTTGCACGCTTGAAATTATAGCCCAAGTCACAACTGTGGCTCTTTTCGTCCACAAAGGCAATCTCTCGATTTCATCAAATTTTGGCCTTTTTTAGCTTTTTTCTCTCTTTTTCATTCCCCGAAAAGCCGCTCAAGGGTAACCGCCTAAAAATATGACCAAAGCGCCCGCCGCTGTCTTGGAAGCCCTTTCCCCAAAAAATTTCCCCGGCCTTTCGGCCGGGAGCAAGGGCGGGCGGGGCTGCCCGGAAAGCCTGAAAACAGGCCCGAGGTTGACCGGAAACGGGCAGGCGCCGGCCGCGCGCCGGCCGCTATTTGCGGCGCTTCTGGGCCCGGCCGGGCCGGCCGGGCTGGCTGCGCCGGCGCAGGGCCTGGGCCAGGGTGCTGAGCGGCAGCTCCAGGGCCTGGGCCACGCCGGGGTGGGTCAGGGCGCCGCGGGCCGTGTTCACGCCCAGGGCCAGGGCCGGGTCCGCGGCGGCCGCGGCCAGGCCGCCCTGGGCCAGCTTCAGGGCGTAGGCCAGGGTCTCATTGGTCAGGGCAAAGGTGGAGGTGCGGGCCACGGCGCCGGGCATGTTGGCCACGCCGTAGTGCACCACGTCGTGCACCGTGAACACCGGGTCGGCGTGGGTGGTGGGGCGCATGGTCTCCACGCAGCCGCCCTGGTCAATGGACACGTCCACGATCACGCTGCCTGGGTCCATGCTGGCCACCATCTGCTCGCTGACCAGGCGGGGGGCCCGGGCGCCGGGCACCAGCACCGCGCCGATGAGCAGGTCGCTGTGGGCCACGGCGGCGGCGATGGTCTCGGGCAGGGACATCAGGGTGGTGATGCGGCCGCCGTAGAGGTCGTCCAGATAGGACAGGCGCCGCAGGCTGCGGTTGAGCACCGTGACCCGAGCCCCCAGGCCCACGGCCATCTTCAGGGCCGCCGCGCCCACCACCCCGGCCCCCAGGATGGTCACCTGGGCCTGGCGCACTCCCGGCACCCCGCCCAGGAGCACCCCCCGGCCGCCCTGGGGCCGCTCCAGGTAGTGGGCTCCGGCCTGCACGGCCATGCGGCCGGCCACCTCGCTCATGGGCGTGAGTAGGGGCAGGCTGCCGTCGGCCAGTTGGATGGTCTCGTAGGCCACCGCGTCCACCCGGTCGGCCAAGAGGCGCTGGGTCAGCTCGGGCTGGGCGGCCAGGTGCAGGTAGGTGAACAACAGGAGCCCCGGCCGGAAATAGGCGAACTCGCTGGGCAGGGGCTCCTTGACCTTGAGGACCATCTGGGCGCCCCAGGCCCCGGCCGCGTCGGTCAGCTCGGCCCCGGCCTGGCTGTACTGCTGGTCCCTGATGCCCGCGCCCAGGCCGGCGCCGGCCTCCACCAGCACCCGGTGGCCGGCCGCCACCAGGGCCCGGGCCCCGGCCGGCACGCAGGCCACGCGGTACTCCTCGGCCTTGATCTCCTTGGGCACTCCCACCAGCATCACGCTACGCTCCCGGCCCCTGGCGCGGGCCTTCAGTGAAGTTGCTCCCTGGCCCAGCCTCTATCTTGATGCTAGCCGAGGCCGGCCGCGGCCACAAGGCCCCCGCCGCGCGGGCGGGTTTTTCCACCGCCCCCGCGGCCCACTTCCCACCTTTTCCCACCAGCGGCCCTCTATATTTCCCACCTCTCCCCACCGCCAACGCGGCCTTTTCCATGCCTTATCCACCGCGCATATGGTGGCCGGCGTTTAGTTTCCCACTTTTCATCACCGGCTCTCCTCTGGTTATGGCCGCCTTGTCCACCGCCGCCTCACCGCCTTGACATTGCTTTTCCACCTGCTGTTCCACCATTTTTCCACCGCGGCATTTTCAAGCAACTCGGAGCGTTAGATTCGTTTTCCACCGCCGGTCTGCGCATGTCTTTCGCGATTAACCCCGCTTTTCACCAGCGCCATCCCAGCTTGTAAGCCCACGCCGCCGATGCTAGGCTAGGGGCGCAAACCTCCCCCACGCTTGCCGAGGCCGGCCATGCTGGAGAGCCTGCTGTTTTATCTCAACCTGTCGGGCACCGTGGTCTTCGCCCTCAGCGGGGCCATGAGCGCCGCCCGCCGGCGCTTCGATCTCTCCGGCGTGGTGCTGGTGGCCTGCGTGGTGGGGGTGGGCGGCGGCACCCTGCGCGACCTACTCTTGGGCCTGACCCCGGTGTTCTGGGTGCAGGAGCCGCTCTGGCTGGGCATCGCGGCCGCCACCGGCGCGGTCTTCTTCGTGGTGGGCCGGCGCTGGCAGCCGCCCTATCATCTCTTCCTGACCGCCGACGCCCTGGGCCTGGGCACCTTCACCGTGATCGGGGTGGACAAGGCCCTGGCCCTGGGCCTGCACCCGGCCATCGCCGTGCTCATGGGCGCGCTCACCGGCGTGGGCGGCGGCTTCCTGCGCGACGTGCTCTGCGGCGAGATACCCCTGATCCTGCGCAAGGAGATCTACATCACCGCCGCCCTGGCCGGCGGCGCCTTATTGGTGCTCCTGTCGCCGGCCGCGCCAGTGGGGCTGGGGGGAATGCTGGCCTGCCTGGTGCTGGTGGTGGGCCTGCGCCTGGCGGCCATCCACTGGAACCTGAACCTGCCGGTGTTCGGCGGCGGCTGGCGGGGCTGACAAAAAAGACAAGACCGCCGCCCTCCCCTCTGGGAGCGCGGCGGCCCTGGCGTAGCTCGCGGGGGCTAGACTTTTTCCGCGGTCTTTTCCGGAGCCGGGGTCTTCTCGGCCATCTTGGGCTTGGCCTCGATCTGCTCGGCCTGGGCGGTTACCTCCTCGGCTTCCTTGTCCTTGACGCCGCCCTTGAAGTTCTTGATGGCCTTGCCCAGGTTCCCCCCGATCTGGGGCAGCTTGCCCGCCCCAAAGATCACCAGGACGATCACCAGGATGATCAACAGCTCGGGAACGCCGATCCCGCCTAGCATGTGACTTCCCTCCCCCGGAGTCGGCCCCGCCGGCCTAATCCAGGTTTTCCTCCATGAGCCTTAGGAAGGCGGCCGAGGCCCGGAAGGCCTGGCCGGCCTGCATATGGGCCAGCCAGGTGCGCCAGCACGCGGCCCACTCGTCGGTGTGCCAGAAGGCCTCGCGGGCCTGGGTGCCCTGCTCGCGGCGGCGATAGGCCTCGTACTCCTCCTGGCACACCTCGCAGAAGGGATAGGGGGCCTGGGCCGGGGGCGGCGCGTAGTGCTCCACGGGCTGGCCGCAGTGGGCGCAGCGGCGCGGGCAGCACCCGCAGCTCAGCACGCTGGCCACTGCCTGGGCCCGCCGCCGGGCCCGGGCCTGTTCTATGCGCCCTTGTTTGCCTTGGCGCTGGGAGAGGTCGATGACCTCTGCCATGGGCCCCTCTTTCCTTCTGTAGTTGCGAATAAACCTTACCAGCGGCCCCGCGGGCAGTCAAGCTGCATAACCTGTTGTGCTTAGGGCTAATCAGGCCCCCGGCCCCGCCCCGGCCGCCAGCTCGGCCACCACCCGCCGGGCCGCGGCCACCGGGTCCGGGGCGTCCTTGATGGGCCGGCCCACCACGATGTGGTTGGCCCCGGCGGCCATGGCCGCCGAGGGGGTGACGATGCGCTTCTGGTCGTCCGCGCTGCCCTCGGCCAGGCGGATGCCTGGGCAGACGATCAGGGCGTCCGGTCCCAGGGCCGCGCGCATGGCCGCCGCCTCCCGGCCCGAGCAGACCACGCCCTGGCAGCCGGCGGCCAGGGCCAGGCGGGCCCGGCGCAGCACCAGGGCCTGGGGGTCGCAGAGGGCCGGCGGGTAGCCCAGGGCGGCCAGGTCCTCGGGCCCCAGGCTGGTGAGCACGGTCACCCCCAGCAGCCGGGTGGGCCCCAGGTCCAGGCCGCTGAAGATGCCGGCCTGCTCGGCGTGGCAGGTCAAAAGCTCCACGCCCAGGCGGCTGGCCGCCCGGGCCGCCCCGCGCATGGTGGCCGGGATGTCGTGCAGCTTCAGGTCCAGGAAGATGGCCCGGGCCCCGGCCCGCTTGAGGCGGCCCACCACCTCGGGCCCGGCCGAGACGAACAGCTCCAGCCCCACCTTGAACACCCCCACCTCCGGGGCCAGCAGCCGCACCAGGGACTCGGCCTGCTCGGCGGTGTCCACGTCCAGGGCCAGGATCAGTCTCTCGCGGGGGGAGCGGGGGGTCATGCTCACGCCTCCAGTCGCAGGGCCCGGTGCTCGCGGCCCAGGGCGGCCAGCTCGCCGGCGGCGGCGAAGCTGTACAGGCCCTGGGCGGTGACGATGAGATGGTCCACCAGCTCCAGGCCCACGCCGGCGCAGGCGAAGTAGAGCTGGCGGGTCAGGCGGCGGTCGTCGGCGCTGGGGCGCAGCTCGCCGCCGGGGTGGTTGTGCGCGGCCACCAGGGCGCTGGCCCCGGCGGCCAGGGCCCGGCCCACCACCTCCCGGGGGTAGACCGCGGCCTGGTCCAGGGTGCCACGAAACAGGTCCTCCACGGCCAACACCCGCCGCCGGCCGTCCAAGAGGAGCACCCTAAACACCTCCTGCTTCAGGGGGCCCATGGTCAGTTGCAGGTAGTCGGCGGCCTTGGCCGGGTCCTCCAGGCTGGCCCCGCTGGTCAGGCGGTCCTCCAGGTAGCGCCGGGCCACGGCCGGCACCAGCTTCAGGCCCAGGATGTTCTTGGGGCCCACGCCCTCCACCGCGGCCAGCTCCCTGGGCTCGGCCTCCAGGACCGCCCGCAGACTGCCCAGCCTCCCCAGCAAGGCCCGGGCCTGCTGCTTGCAGTCCCGGCGCGGGGTGGCCAGGGTGAGTAGCAGCTCCAGGGCCTCCTCGTCGGTGAACTTGCCCAGGCCGTGGGTCAGGAACTTGTCGCGCAGGCGGCCGCGGTGGCCGGCGCCGGGATGGGGCTTGTCCGCCGGCACTAGCGCCACACCCCGGCCACGGGCCGCTGGCACTGGGGGCAGAGGCCGGTCTTGAGCACCTGGTCGTTGACCATGTAGCCCCGCCGGCTCACGACCTTTTCGCCGCAGCCCGGGCAGAGGGTGCTCTCGCCGTCGTGGCCGAAGACGTTGCCCGGATACACAAAGCTCAGGCCCGCCTCATGGCCGATCTGCATGGCCATCTCCAGGGTGGCCAGCGGCGTGCGCCCCGGCCCGCCCTCCTCGGCGTACTTGTAGCGCGGGGTGTAGGCGCTCAGGTGCCAGGGCACCTCGGGCGACAGCTCGCTCACCAAAAACTGGGCCAGCTCCTTCAGCTCGCCGGGGTCGTCGTTCTTGCCGGGGATCAGTAGCGTGGTCACCTCCAGCCAGATGCCGGCCCGGTGCATGCGCTTGAGGGTATCCAGCACCGGCTGCAGCTTGGCCTTGCACTCCGAGCGGTAGAACTTGTCGCTCATGGCCTTGAGGTCCACGTTGGCCGCGTCCAACAGGCCCTGGCTGGCCTCCACGCAGGAGGCGGACTCATAGCCGTTGGTCACGAACACGTTCTTCAGCCCCGCCTCGTGGGCCAGCTTCATGCAGTCATAGGCGTACTCAAAGTATATGGTGGGCTCGGTGTAGGTGTAGGAGATGCTGGCGCAGCCGGCCTGCTTGGCCGCGGCCACGATCTGCTTGGGCGCCACCTCGGCCCCGCCCGGCCCGCCGCCGGGGATCTGCTCCCCGCCCTCGCGCAGATACTGGCTGATGTCCCAGTTCTGGCAGAAGGCGCAGCGGAAGTTGCAGCCGATGGTGGCGATGGAGTAGGAGCTGCTGCCGGGCAGGAAATGGAACAGGGGCTTCTTCTCGATGGGGTCCACGTTGCCGGAGATGGGCTTGCCGTAGACCAGGGAGTACAGGGTGCCGCCCTGGTTTTGGCGCACCATGCACACCCCGCGCTTGCCATCGTCGATCAGGCAGTTGTGCGCGCAGAGGTGGCAGCGCACCTGCTGGTCCTTGTCCAGCTTGTCGTAGAGCATGGCCTCGTGCATGGCTGGCCTCCTTGCGGCTAGGATAGCACAGGGTCCTTGGCGGCTGGCGAAGCCGGGCTAGTACCCCATCTTCTTCAGCCCCGCCTCCTGGCGCGACCACTTGGGCTCCACCCGCACCAGCAGGTCCAGGAACACCTTCTGGCCCACGAGCCGCTCCAGGTCCCGGCGGGCCTGGGAGCCGATCTTCTTGATCATCTCCCCGCCCTTGCCGATGAGGATGCCCTTCTGCCCGGCCCGCTCCACGTGGATGGTGGCGGTGATGGCCACCGGGTGCTGATCGTCCTCAGGCTCCAGGTACTGGTCCACGGTCACCGCCGCGCCGTAGGGCACCTCCTGGCCGGTGAGGCGGAAGACCTTTTCCCGGATCAGCTCCGCGGCCAGGAACCGGAGGGGCAGGTCGGTGAGCACGTCCTCGCCGAACAGGGGCGGGCCCTCGGACAGGAGCGCGGCCAGCTCGGCCACCAGCTCGGCGCAGCCGTCGCCGCTCAGGGCGCACACCGGCACCAGGGCCCGCCAGGGGCCCCAGGCCGCGGCCCGCTGCAACAAGGGCAGCAGGGCCTGCTTCTTGGGCAAGAGATCGATCTTGTTCAGGGCCAGCACCACCGGCAGCTTCAGGCGGGCCAGGCGCGGGGCCAGGGCTTCGGCCGCGGCCAGGCCAGCCGCGGTGGCCTCGGCCATGAACAGCACCGCGTCCACCTCGGTCAGGGCCTGCTCGGTCGTGGCCACCAGGCGGCGGTTGAGGGGGCTCTGGGCCTGGTGCAGGCCGGGGGTGTCCAGGAAGACCATCTGCAGGCCGGGCGCGTGGTGCACGCCCAGGAGCCGGTGGCGGGTGGTCTGGGGCTTGTCGCTGGTGATGGCCAGCTTGAAGCCCAGCACCTGGTTGAGGAAGGTGGACTTGCCCACGTTGGGCGCGCCCGCTATGGCCACGAAGCCGGATTTCATCGCCGCCCCCGCTCAGACAATCGCCTGGCTCTAGCTTACCCCAGGGCGCTGGTTTTTATAAGGGGCGCTTGGTTATCATGGGGCCAGCCGGGACCGCTGCTGCACCCCCTGCCGCGAGGAGCGGGCATGCCAAGCCAAGCCGACCCCGCGCCGGACGCCGGTGCGCCGCCCCCAGGCCAGGACGGCCTGCGCTGGGAGGTGGAGATACCCCTCTTGAACAACCCCTTGGTGCTGCGGTCCCTGGGCCTGGCCCTGGGCCTGCCTTTGGTTCTGCTGTACCTGGTCATCGCCCTGGCCGCCGGGCCCAGCCGTCCGGCCGCCTTCTTCCTGCTCACCCTGCCCCTGGTCCTGCTGGGCATAGGCGCCTTCTTCGCCCTGGTGGCGGTTCTGGTCTGCGGTCTGCTGCTGGGCAACCGCTACGACGCGGTGTTCGTGCTGGACGAGGAGGGCGCGCACTACTTCAGCGGCCGGCGCAGCGGCCGCACCGGCCAGGCGGCCGCAATGGCCCTGTTGGCCGCGGGCCGGCCGGGCCAGGCCGCCCTGCTGCGCTCCTCCCTGGTCAAGCACCTGGCCTGGCCCCAGGTGGCCCGGGTGCGGCTGCGCCCCGGCCGGCGGGTGATATCCCTGTACAACTCCTGGCGGCCGGTGATCCACCTCTACTGCCCCAGCCCCCAGCTGTTCCAGCAGGCCCAGGCGGCCATCGCCGGCTACCGGGGCCGGCCGGCCGAGAACTGACCCCCGGCCCTCCGAGAATCATTGCATTGCCCGCCCTCCTGCATTATGAATGGGGAGGCCGCCCCATCGGATCGGCGGCCCTGAGAGGAGGATCGCGTGAGCAAGCTGGATTTCGGGCTGACCATGTGTCTGGTGGGCATGGGCGGCACCCTGCTGTCGCTGTGGGTGCTCACCCTGGTCATGCGGGCGCTCAAGAAGGTGTTCCCGGTGCGGAACGCGGCGCACCACGGCCCTGAGCCGAGGACCTAGCCATGGCCGAGACGCTGCTCAACTCCCTGTCGTTTTTGGTCACCGGCTTCCAGGCCCTGACCTGGGGCCAGGCCGTGATGATGCTGGTGGGCGGGTTCTTGATCTACCTGGGCATTGCCAAGGGCTACGAGCCCCTGCTGCTCTTGCCCATCGGCTTCGGGGCCATCCTGGTCAACCTGCCCCTGGCCGATCTGATGGAGCCCGGCGGGCTCTTGCACTTCTTCTACAAGCACGGGGTGCTCACCGAGGTCTTCCCCTGCCTGATCTTCGTGGGCATCGGGGCCATGACCGACTTCGGGCCCCTGCTGCACCGGCCGGTGATCCTGCTCTTGGGCGCGGCCGGGCAGTTCGGCATCTTCCTGACCCTGCTCTTGGCCCTGGGCCTGGGCTTCGACCAGTTGGAGGCCATGGCCGTGGGCATCATCGGCGCCTGCGATGGCCCCACGGCCATCTACGTGACCAGCAAGTACGCCCCCCACCTGCTGGGCCCGGTGTCGGTGGCGGCCTACTCTTACATGTCCCTGGTGCCCCTGGTGCAGCCGCCCATCATGCGCCTGCTCACCACCCAGCGCGAGCGGGCCATCGTGATGAAGACCACCAAGCAGCAGGTGAGCAAGCGGGTGCTGATCCTGTTCCCCATCGTGGTCACGGTGATCACCTGCCTCATCGCGCCCAAGGGCGCCCCGCTCATGGGCATGATCATGCTGGGCAACCTGCTGCGCGAGTCGGGCGTGGTGGGCCGGCTATTGCAGGCGGCCGAGAACGAGATACCCAACGTGGTCACCCTGCTCTTGGGCATCTCCATCGGCGCCACCATGGCCGCCGGCCAGTTCCTCAAGCTGAACACCCTCTTGGTGCTGGGCCTGGGCCTGGTGGCCATCGTCCTGGACACGGCCGTGGGGGTGCTGTTCGGCAAGCTGATGTGCTGGCTCAGCCGCGGGGCCATCAATCCCCTGATCGGCGCCGCGGGCATCTCGGCCTACCCCATGGCCGCGCGCGTGGCCCAGGTGCAGGGCCAGAAGTACAACAAGCGCAATTACCTGCTCATGCACGCCATGGGCGCCAACACCGGCGGCCAGATCGGCTCGGTGATGGCCGCGGGGATCATGCTCTCGGTGGTGCAGGGCATGGGGCTGGGGTAGAGGGAGCTAGGCAATAGGCGGGGATAAACCCCGCCCCTTGTATGTTAGAAGGGAAGCATGTATCAGTGCGTGACAGGCCGTCCGCCCCTTGGGTTTGAGCCCGTAGTGTAGCGTGGGCCGTCACGCACTTCCCATCATAACCCGAACGGTT
>JBFMFU010000054.1:0-75400 GCA_040751985.1 Thermodesulfobacteriota bacterium
CCAGCAGCGCTCTTTCGATGGGTACGGCGTACTACATGTCTCCGGAGCAGTTGTCAGCGTCGCGGGATGTTGGCCCTGCCAGCGACATATACTCGGTGGGAGTGGTTCTCTATGAGCTGCTGACGGGCGAAATACCGCAGGGACGTTTCAGGCTGCCTGGCGAGTTGGTGCCTGGTTTGCCGGCTGAACTTGATGAGGTAGTTGACAAGGCATTGCAGCCCAAGGCTGGTGACCGTTACCAGACGGCGGGAGAGTTGTCTGCGGCGCTCGTGCATGTATTGGAAGTTGCAAAGAAGCGGTTGGAGGAGCAGGAGCGGGCCGAGGCGGAGCGCAAAGAGCAGGAGAGGAGAGACAGGGAGGCCCGGGCCGAGGCCACCCGCAGGGAAAGACAGCGCAGGGAACGTGAGCAAAAGGAGAGGCAGGAGGCCGAGCGTCTGGAGCGGGAGCGTAGGGAGCGAGAGGCAAAGGAGGGGGCCGAGGCGGAGCGTCGCGAGCGGGAGGAGGCGGCGGAGGCTGCGAGGCGAGCCGAGGCAGCGAGGCTTGAGGGAGTTGTTACCTTAAAAAAGAAAAAGAGTGCAGTGCTGATAGTCTTGGCTTTTTTAGTGCTGGTTGCGATCGGGGTTGGGGCCGGGATCAGTTTTTACCATAGGCAGCAAGCAGCGGAGCAGGCGCGGATAGCGAGAGAGCGTGAGCGGCAGGAGGGAGCGAGGCGGGCTGCCGAGGGGCAGGCGCGGATAGCAGCCATTCGGAAACAGCAGGAAGAAACCCGCAGGCGCGAGGCGGAGGCTCGGCGTCAGGAGGAGGAGCGCAGAAAGACCGCCGAACGGGAGAAGCAGGAGCAAGCCAAAAAGGCTGCGACAGAACAGGCACGCAAGATATCGCCGCGTTTTACCAACAGCGTGGGGATGGAGTTTGCGCTTATCCCTGCTGGTAGTTTTATGATGGGGAGTCCCGAGAGCGATGAGGATGGTTACGAGGG
Organism: Thermodesulfobacteriota bacterium; assembly: GCA_040751985.1. GTDB lineage: Bacteria > Desulfobacterota > Desulfarculia > Desulfarculales > Desulfarculaceae > Desulfoferula. The sequence goes on from JBFMFU010000054.1 coordinate 980, forward strand.
TGAGCGACCTCAGCACCGAGTGGAAATAACCAAGCCATTTTATCTTGGTGTTACTGAGGTGACGCAGGGGCAGTGGAAGGCGGTGATGGGGAATAACCCATCATATTATTTTAAGCAGTGCGGGGATGACTGTCCTGTGGAGGGGGTTAGCTGGTCTGATGCGCAGGAGTTTATCCGGCGATTGAACCGGAGGGAGGGGAAGGAGTTATACCGGTTGCCTACGGAGGGGGAGTGGGAGTACGCGTGCCGAGCGGGCAGCAGCACCCGGTACAGTTTTGGGGACAGCGAGTCTGCGCTTGGGGATTATGGCTGGTACAGGAGCAATTCAGGCATGGGGACCCACCCTGTGGCCCGGAAGAAGGCGAATGCCTGGGGGTTGTACGACATGCACGGGAACGTGTGGGAGTGGGTGAGCGACTGGTACGGTTCCTATAGTGCCTCCCCTACCCGCGATCCCCAGGGGCCGTCGTCCGGGAGCGCCCGGGTGATCCGCGGCGGGTCCTGGAACTACTTTCCCAGGCTCCTGCGCTCTGCGGACCGCCTCAGGAGCGACCCTTCGAACCGCAACCTCAACGTAGGCTTTCGTGTCGCCAGGATTCTTACCCCTTGACCCTTTACCCCTTTACCCCTTGCTCTTGCCGGTCGGCGTAGCCGACCGGCCGAAAATTTTTTGGGCTGGATTACGGCATATATCAACATGAACTGGTTACGAAATCATCCCTTTTTAAGCGCTAAGCCATCTTAGCCAGCGCAGAATTTTTTATCCCTTTTCGTCTGGTTCAATAAGGCGGCCCAGGCAACTCTCTGTGGCCAAAACCAGCCGAAGAGGAACAATGCTGGATATCTCCCCCAGAGATTACGGCCCTCCTGAACCCATTCAGTGCATCGCCATAAAGGCGCCCAAGCGCAGGCCCAGGCGCAGGCTGGTCTGGGCCCTGGGGCTCACCGTGCCCGTGGCGCTGGCGTTGGTCTGCATCTTCTTCTTCATCTACGGCATGTACGTGGCCAGCGACATAGACCAACGTTACGCCTCCCTGCGCTGGCAATCTGCCTCCCGCATCAGCAGCGACGTAATGACGCTGGAGCCCGGACTGTGCATTACAAAGAAAGAGGTCTTGGAGCGGTTGGGCGCGTTGGGTTACCGGTCTGCCGGCAAAATAAGCAGGCCAGGTGAGTACAGGCTCTCAGGGGGAAACCTGTACGTGTGGCTGAAGGCTCAAGATGATGGCCTACAGGGCTTTCCTGTGCTGCTCACCTGGAAGTCAGGGTGCATGTCCACCATCGGGAACCTCAAGGAGCGGCAGCATCTGGCACGGCTTGACTTGGCGCCACAGCATCTCTCAGCCGTTATGGGCAGCAGCGGTGAGCTACGTACCCTGGTTTCATTGGACAGGATGCCCCGCCAGCTCTGCCTCGCTATCCTGGCGGCTGAGGACAGCCGTTTCTATCAGCATCACGGTCTGGATATATCGGGCCTGGCACGCGCAATGTGGTCAAACTTCAGGAGCAAGAGCCTGAGGGAGGGTGGCAGTACCATCACCCAGCAGTTGGTGAAAAACTATTTCCTCAGCCCCGAGAGAACATTTAGGAGAAAGCTGGAGGAGGCGGTAATCTCTCTGGTCACTGAATGGCGGTTTAAGAAAAACGAAATTCTGGAGATGTACCTGAACGAGATATACCTCGGCCAGGATGGCCCCGCGGCCATACACGGCGTGGGCGAGGCGGCGCGCTACTACTTCAAGAAGGACTGTCAGGACCTGAGTCTGGCTGAAAGCGCGCTGCTGGCCGGCATGGTTAAGGGTCCAAACCTGTATTCACCATTCAAGAACTTGGCATTGGCCAAGAAGCAAAGGGATCGCGTACTGCAACGCATGCTGCAGATGCGCTGGATATCGCCGGAAGAATACATGAGGGCCGAGCAGACTCCTATTGTTGTGCACCGCGAGAGTAGCCGGGCGCACTTGGCACCGTATTTCCTGGACCTGGTAACCCGTCAGTTGCGGGAGGAGTTTTCCGATAAGGTACTCCGTGAGTCAGGGCTTCGTGTCCGCACCACCCTGGACACTCACCTTCAGCATTTGGCGGAGGAGGCACTCCGAAAAGGCCTGGCCAGGGTGGAGAAGCAAATTCGTCCAAGAGGGGATGCTCCATATAAGCCATTACAAGGCGTGCTGATCGCCATGGACCCTCAAAGTGGCGTGGTGAAGGCACTGGTCGGGGGGCGGGAAGACGTGCGAGGCGGATTTAACCGGGCGGTACAGGCAAGGAGGCAGCCTGGGTCGGCATTCAAACCATTTGTATTCCAGGCGGCCTTGGATAAATACACTCTGAGCAGCTTTATTGCGGACACGCCCGTGGTGGTTGATCTTCATCCGGGCAGGTGGGAGCCTGTCAACTATGATCGGCGCTACAAAGGGCGGATCACCCTTCGCACCGCGCTGGAGGAATCCAGGAACGCAGCCACGGTGCGCCTGGGACTGGCTGTGGGCATCGACAGAGTGATCCAAACCACCAAAGCGGACGGAATAAAATCCGGCCTAAAGAAAGTACCCGCCTTGCTGATCGGCGGCGTGGAGGTCACCCCGCTGGAATTGGCCGTAGCCTACTGCAGCTTCGCCAACGGCGGCTTCAGGGTTGTTCCTTCGACCCTGGCCTCGGTTTCGGGCCCGCACGGCAAAAAGATCACCTTGCAGATTCCGCAGAAAGTCCAGGTGATGAGCGCCCAGAAAGCTTTTTTGATGACAAGCTTGCTTAAGGGCGTGGCCTTGCATGGCACCGCCAGGAGGCTGAGTAAACTTGGTGTGGATTTTCCGGTGGCCTGCAAAACCGGCACCACCAACGACTATCGCGACGCCTGGCTTGTGGGCTACACACCTGACCTTCTCACCTTGGTCTGGGTCGGCTATGACGATGGCCGCTCGCTGGGCAGGGCCGCCTCATCGATAGCATTACCCATTTGGGCGGATTTTATGATGCAGGCCAACCGGGGTCGGCCGAAAAAGGATTTCACCCAACCGGAGGGTATAGCAAAGGCGTCGGTTTGCCATACTACCGGAATGTTGGCGAACACATATTGCCCCGATGTTCAAGAGGAAGTCTACATCGCCGGCACCGAGCCCAAGGAGCGCTGCGACAAGCACGGCTTGAAGCAGACGGTGATAGATAAGATCAAGTCTCTTCTGGAGCAGTTGCGCAAATAATGAGAATGTCGGAACTGGCCTTATGATGAAGCTGGTGAACTCATGCTTATGCTGGCAGACGTTTTGTGCTTTTTTTTTCGAATGCAAGCGGATGTGCGATTCAATGGATCTGAGCGTTACAGTAAAAAGTGCCATCTAGCCGGTGCATTTTGTGCCAGCTTACAAATGCGTTCAGGACAGGGGAAGCCTGTTTTTCAGGCATGCTCAGAGGACTCAAGCCTATGCCAAGTGCATATGTTTTAAGAAATTAAAAACTGAGGAGGCGGAGCACTAATTCGAACCTCCCCTTTGCGAGACGAGCTTGCGGGTATATCCATCGGCGAAAAAATTTATTCACCTTTGCCCAACGCTCAAGCGATCAGTTGACTTCGTAAAACTATCAGGCGGGCTCCCTCCACAATCCAATGGGCACATTTTTTCTTAGGAACTCTATCATATACTCCCCTGCGTTCAGCACGTGGGCTTCCATGAGCATCCTGGCTTCCACCGGCTTCTTATCCTTGATGAATTGCAACAGCTCGTGATGTTCCTTGATGTTGATGGAGATTCTGCCCGGCACCGACAGGACGATAAACCAGTAGCTCCTGAACTGGGAGTGTTGCCGGATCAAGTTGATCAGCCGGCGGTTGCCGCAGTGCAGATTGATGATCTTGTGGAAGACGATGTTCAGGTGCTGCCACTTGGCCACGTCTTCCAACTGAATCGCGTCCTGGTCGGCCAGGTTTGCTTCCAGGCTCTCTATATCGCTCGGGGCGAGCCTCTCCGTGGCCAGCCCAGCGGCATAACCTTCCAGCATGGCGATAATTTGGTATTTTTCGTGAACATCCTCCAGGGAAATCTCGGCGACCGAGGCCCCCTTGTAAGGCTCGATAAACACCAAACCCTCTGACTCAAGCTTGCTGAGACCCTGGCGCACCACCATGCGGTTAACCTTATAGGTGTCCGCTAGGTCTTTCTCCACCAGGCGCTCCCGCGGCAGACGCTGCCCCGAGTATATCTCCTTGCGTAGGGACCTGGTCACCAAGTCAAGGTCGGTCTGGAAAGTTGATATTTTTGAAGATTGTTCAGCCATACGGCCCCTTGTCATGTAGCGCTTTGGTGTGTAGCTGCCTTGGATAATATGGCCAGATGCCTGGGCTTGCTTGAGCAGCATCCCCGGGCCCGGCATCCGCCCTCTTTACCTGTGACCTCTCGCCGAGCGAAGCAACCATATTTATAATCGACCTACTTCGGGCCTGCAACACGGCATGATATTATTGCAAACACAATTGTTGTCAAACATGTTTATGCCTGTCCGCCGGCTCTTTCTATCCCATCCTAAAACAAGCCCTTGTCGATAACTTAACAATAATACTTCATTATTATTGCACTAAGTTCGGCGGGAGCGGCTCAGAATAAAGTTGCGGGACCGTCATCCCCGGCACAGTTAACCATACAAATGTATGCCTAAGTAGGCGTTCTTTTTCATAAACTGGGCTCAGGCCGGGGTGTCTAGGGTGGGGCACGACTATATGCAAAAAAAGTGTTGACAATAATGTTTACCATAATATTATCAATACGGACTGTGGACGCGGACAGCAACCGAAGAACAACCTTGGGCCGGAACCCACCTGGCGAGACCCCTCCGTACCCCTTGCCGGCCCAAGGGGGCCATGGCGTGACCCTGCAGACTCGGTTGGCTTCCAGGGGCGCTCTCCCTGCATGCCTGCGGGTGCACTCTCGGGGCCATAGGCGCCCGCGAGACAACATATCGCAACTTGGCATTACAGCGGATGGTTAAAGGAGGACTGGCTTCCGGGGCAACTGGTTTAGAAAACAGGTGGCCTTACGGCTGAGAGTCCATGACTGCCCCGCCGCTGGGCCGCCGGACCGCGGGAGCCATGCCGCTGGCTTAGAATCACTTGGATGCCTTGTTAATTATGTCGGAGGAGAGTCAGGCCATGAAAAAGCTCGCGCTGGCCGCACCGTTGGTAGGGGTTTGCGTCTTCCTGCTCTGCATTACCAACCCGATGAGCGGCGAGGCCTGGGCCCAGTCGCGCACCCTGAAGCTAGCCACCCTGTATTCCCCGGGCCAGGACCTGTACAAGACGGTCCAGTACTTCGTCGATGAGGTCGCCAAGAGGACCAAGGGCGAGGTGAAGATGAAAATCTTCCCCGGCAACTCGCTGGTGCCAGCCAAACAGGCCCTGTCCAGCGTGCACAACGGGGTGATCGAAGCCGCCTTCGTGCCCGGCGCCTACGAGCAGTCCCTCTGGCCCCTCACGGGCATGCTCATGACCTTCGGCGCCCCCAACATCACCTATGCCAAATGGCGCACCATCCACGACCCCATCCGGGACATCATGAACAAGCATCTCAACATCAACGTGGTCATCGTGAGCATGCCCCACGTGCTGCAGTATCTGTTCTACGCCAAGGCGCCTGTCACCGGCACCCTCAAGGACTTCCATAACAGCTTGGTGCGCAGCGCCGGCGGAGCCTATGACGCCTCTTTCAAGGCCCTGGGCTGCGCGCCGGTCAAGATACCCGCCAGCGAGACCTACATGGCCCTGCAAAAGGGCACCATCGACAGCGGCTGGAACATCTACAGCCGCTACGTGGGGGCCAAGCTTTATGAGGTGGCGCCCCACGTGGTCATCATCCCCAAGGGCATGATCATCTGCGGCCAGTACTTCATTATCAACAAGAAGGTCTGGGAGAGCCTCTCGGCCAAGAACCGCCAGGCGATCATGTCGGTGGGCAGCCAGGTGGTGGCCTTCACCAACGACGATTCCGCGGCCTCGGACAAGGCCGTCCTGGACAAGGCGCTCCCCGCCCTGAAGATCCAACCCAAGATCATGTCCCAGGCGGTCAATGAGGAGCTGCTCAAGAAGCTGGCGCCCACCTGGGGTCCGGTCATCCAAAAGAACGGCAAGGTCGGCCTGGAGCTGGCCAAAATCCTGGGGGTTCGCTGATGGGTTCACGGCCGGCGGGCTCGGCGCCCGGGCCTGCCGGCCGCCTGACTTGAAACCCATGAACCCGTAGGGCCGGACATGTACCCAAAGCAACGGGGACAAAACATGTTCCACCGTTGGCGACCCGAGCCCATCATGCCGCCCACGGCCTTTCCCATCCCCAGAGGATCGGAAAAAAGACATGCACAACATCATCCAAGGCATCAATCGCGTCGCTGATTACCTTAACGCCGCCCTCTTTGCCGTAATAACCATCAGCGTGCTGGCGGCGGTTTTCGGGCGGTATCTATTCCGCTATCCCCTGCCGGCGGCCATGGAGCTGGCCTATTTTGCCATGCTCTGGTGCGCCTTCATCAAGACCGGCCAGGCCTTGTACGAGGACCGTCACATCGGGATGGAGCTTTTGAAGAACCGCTTCCGGGGAGCCGCCGACGCCACCATCGGGATCGTGATAAATGCGGTGATCCTGGTGCCCAGCACCTATCTGGGGATTTTCGCGGGCAAGATGGCCTGGGAGGCCTGGGACTTCGGCTGGAAGACCTCGGGGGAGCTTGCCATGCCCAAGTGCGCCCTCTACGGGCTCATGGCCCTGGGGTCCTATTATCTGATTTTGGTCACCGGCTACAAGATATGGAGCTACCTCGCGGCCTTCAGGGGAAAGAACCATGGACGCTAGCATCTACCCGTCCCTGATCCTCAGCGGCTTCCTTCTGGTCCTGCTGCTCTTGGGGGTGCCCATTGCCTTTGCCCTGTGCTTTCTAGGCATCGCGGCCTGCTTCCTCTGGATCAGCAGCGGGGCCATCATCCAGATCGTGCAGACCTTCTACGACACCTGCACCTCGGATATCCTGCTCTGCCTGCCCTTGTTCCTGTTCATGGCCGAGGTGGTGGTGGTCGCGGGCATAGGCAAGGACCTGTTCAACTCCGTCAAGATTTGGACCGGCCGCGTGCGGGGCGGCGTAGCCGCGGCCACCGTGATCGGCTGCGGCATGTTCGCCGCGGTGAGCGGCTCGAGCACCGCCACCATTGCGGCGGTGGGGGTCATCGCCCTGATGGAGATGCTGCGCCTGGGATATAAGAAATCCTTTGCCAGCGGAACCGTGGGGGTCAGTGGCACCCTGGGGGTGATGATACCTCCCAGCATCATCATGATTCTCTACGGGGCCCTGGCCGACGAATCCATCGGCAAGCTGTTCGTCGCTGGAGTGGTGCCCGGAATCCTGATGACCCTGGGATTTGTGATCGTGACCCTGATCCAGGGCTATCTGCGCCCCGCCAGCGCCCCCATTTCCACCGAGAGCCTCACTTTTGCGCAGAAGGTAAGGCTGTCGCGGTCGGTGGTTCCCTTTGTGCTGATCTTCCTGGTCATGTTCTTCGCCTTTTACACCGGCATCGCCACGCCCACCGAGGTGGCGGCCATGGGAGTCCTGGCCTCGGTGATCATCGGCCTGGCCATGGGGCGGCTGAATCTGGCCAAGCTCTTCGAGGCCACCAAGCGGGCCGGGCTCACCACGGCCTTTGTGTTGTTCATAATCGCGGGGGCCAAGTTCTTCACCTTCACGGTTTCCGCCACCGGCGTCTCGGACCTGATCACCCACGGCATCACCGGCCTGGGGCTGGGCCCCACGGCCTTGGTGCTGGTGATGATGGCGCTTTATCTGGTGATGGGCTGCTTCATAGACCCGGCGGGCATGCTGACCCTGACCATACCCTTTTTCCTGCCCGCCCTGGTGGCGGCCAAGGTGGACCTCATCTGGTTCGGCGTCTTGGCCACGCTTTTGTCCGAGATAGGCTACTGCACCCCTCCCTTTGGCTTTAACCTGTTCGTACTCAAGGGCGTGGCGCCGTCGGATGTATCCATGAGCCATATCGTCAAGGGCGTGATGCCCTTCCTGATCGTCGACCTGGTGTTGCTCATACTGCTCATCCTCTTCCCGGGACTGGTGCTATGGCTGCCCTCGAAAATGTAGGCCCGCGGCCCCAGCCGCCGGGCGGGCCTAGCCCATGTTCCTCGGCCGCAGCCTGAGCAAAATCGACCGTCCCCAGCTTGAACTGCGAGATGAATAATGCTTATCGGTGACATCATTACCTACAACTCCGAGCGCTACCCCCAAAAATTGGCCTTGGTGGACGGCGAGCAAAAGATCACCTATCGGGAACTCGAGGAGCGTTCCAACCAATTGTCGCGGGTGCTGGCCGGCCGGGGCCTGGGACCGGGCAGCCGGGTGGCGGTGATCGAGGACACTAACATCGATTGCATTGTGTGTTCCCTGGGGGTCATCAAGGCCGGGGCGGTGCTGATAAACGTCAACAACCTTTACGGCCCTCGGGAGCTTATAAAGATCCTAGGGGACTGCGACTCCAGCGCCCTGATCGTCGGCCCTGACCACCGGAAAAAGGTGGCCCAGATCAAGGACCAACTGCCCGGGGTGGAGCATTTTTTCTGCCTGGGGGAATGCGCCTTCGGCCTCGACCTGAATGGGGAGATGGCCGGAATGCCGGTGGACCGGCTGAGCCTGGAGATACCCGAGGAGCAGGCCTTCATGATTTTGTACACCGCGGGCACCACCGGCGAGCCCAAGGGCGCGGTCTACACCCACGCCGCCTTTTGGCAGAACCTGCTGCTGACCGTCATCGACACCTACAAGCAGTCCTACACCGAAAGGTGGATCGGCCCGATCCCCATGTATCACATCGGGGGCTTCGGCACCTTGCTGCGAATTTTCCTGATGTCCAACACCTTTTACCTGAAAAACAAGTTCGACCCCTTGGACTACCTGCAGACCATCGCCGCCGAGAAGATAACCATACTCTACGCCTACCCCACCATGATCAACGCCATGGTGCACGTCCCCGAGGGCGGGCGCCTGGACCTGTCCTCCCTGAAGCTGGTGGTCTACGGCGGCTCCCCCATTTCGGAAACGACCCTGCGCGCGGCCTATGAATTGTTCAACTGCGACTTCCTGCAGCGCTACGGCGCCACCGAATGCTGCGGGGCCGCCATTCTCATCCTTCCGCCCGAGGACCACCGGGAGATGCTGGCCAACCCCAACGTGGACCGGCGCCGATTGCTCACCGCGGGCAAGCCCAGCCTGGGCACCAAGGTGAAGCTGCTGGACCTCAACGATCAAGTCATCACCCGACCCTGGCAGCCAGGGGCGCTGCTGGCCAAGCTTCCCGCGGCCATGCAGGGCTATTGGCGCGACAGCCAGGAGACGGCCAAGGTGTTGGTGGATGGCTGGCTGCGGCTGGGCGACATCGCCCAGTTCGACGAGGAGGGCTACTTCTACCTGGTGGACCGCGAGAAGGACATGATCGTCAGCGGGGCGCGCAACATCTACCCCCGCGAGGTGGAGGAGGTCATCTACGGCCATCCGGCGGTTAAGGAGGCCTGCGTCATCGGCGTGCCCGACGAATATTGGGGGGAATCGGTGAAGGCGGTGGTGGTCCTGCGGGAGTCGGCCACCCTGAGCGAGGCCGAGCTGATCGACTATTGCAAATCCCATCTGGCCAGCTATAAAAAGCCCAAGTCAGTGGACTTCGTGCCGGGCCTGCCCAAAAACGCCGGCGGCAAGATCATGAAAAAGGTGATCCGCCAGAAGTACTGGGCCGGCCGGGACCGGCTGATACACTGACGGTTCCCCGGGCGCTTCCCTTTGGGCCGCATCTGCAATCTGGAGCATGAATCATGGCGATCTACAGGTATGACCAGTGGGAGCCGGCCATCGCGGCGGGGTGTTATGTCAGCGATTCGGCGCGGGTGATCGGCGACGTGGTTCTGGAGGAGAATTGCTACGTGGGCCATGGGGCCATAATCCGGGGCGACCACGGCCGCATCAAATTGGGCCGGGGCTGCGCGGTGGAGGAGAACGTGGTCATCCACGTCCGTCACCAGCAGGAGTGCATCCTGGAGCAGCGGGTGACCCTGGGCCACGGGGCCATCATCCACGGCGACTTCTTGGGGGCCAACTGCGTGGTGGGCATGGGGGCGGTGGTGGGCCGCGAGAGCCGGGTGGGCGCCTGGGCCATCGTGGCCGAGGGCTGCGTGGTGCCCCGGGGATATCAGGTGGAGGACGAAACCATCGTAGCCGGCATACCGGCCAAGCCCATCGGCCGCCTCAAGCCCGCCAACCGGGAGTACTGGCAGTGGTCCAAGGACGTGTACGAGCGCTTCGCGCAGGAGTATGAGCAGAAACTGGTTCGCCTGTCCTAGGGCGGCGGCGGGCGCGCCCCTCCTCCCAAACCAGGCCTACCTTGCCGGAGAATTTGCTGGCGCAACATTCCAGGAGGCGAGGTAGGGTGACGTGGTCCATAACGCGGTGGCGGCCTGAGGGGCGCCCTAATCAGCGGGCTGCTGTGGGAAGCGCCCGCGCAGGAAGTCCAGGCCCGCCTCCAGCGGAGCGCCCGGTGTGAACACCTCGGCGATGCCCATTTTTTTGAGTTCCGGAACGTCCTGATCCAGTATGGTGCCCCCCACGATGACGGTTATGTCCTCGGCGCCCTTTTGGGCCAGGCCCTGCATGACCTTGCGGCAGGCGCTCAGGTGGGCGCCGGAGAGGATGCTCAGGGCGATCACGTCCACGCCCTCTTGCAGGGCCCCGCTGACGATCTGCTCCGGGGTCTGGTGCAGGCCGGTGTAGATCACCTCCATGCCCGCGTCCCGGAAGGTGCGGGCGATGACCTTGGCCCCCCGGTCGTGGCCGTCCAGCCCCGGCTTGGCCATCAGGATGCGCAACCTGCGACTCATGGTTCGTACTCCTAAGCAATCACTTAAATGACCACCGGCTCCTGGTAGGCCCCGTAGGTGTCGCGCAGGAGGCGCATGATCTCCCCCAAGCTGGCGTAGGCGCTCACCGCCTCCACCAGGGCGGGGATAAGGTTCTGGCCCGCGTCGGCCTCGCGCCTGATCCGGTCCATGGCCTTTTGCACCGCCGCGCTGCTGCGCTGGCTGCGCACCTCGCGCAGGCGCTGCACCTGCCTCTGGGCGCCGGCGGGATCGTGGCGGTGCACCTGCAGGGCGGGCCGCTCCAGGCCGGGGTCAACAAACTTGTTCACCCCCACCACCACCCGCTGGCCGTCCCGCTCCTCTTGGGCCACCCGGTAGGCCTCGGAGGCGATGGCCCGCTGCATGAAGCCGGCCTCGATGGCCCGGGCCGCACCGCCCTGGGCCTCGACCTCGGCCATCACCTTCTGGATCTTTTCCTCCAGCTCGTTGGTGAGGGCCTCCACGAAATAGGAGCCGCCCAGGGGATCGGCGGTCTTGCACACCCCGGTCTCATAGGCGCATATCTGCTGGGTGCGCAGGGCCAGCCGGGCGGTCTCCTCGGTGGGGATTGCGAAGGGCTCGTCCAGGGCCGGGTGCAGCATGCCCTGGGCCCCGCCCAGAATGTTGGCCAGCAGGCCGTAGGCCCCCCGGATCAGGTTGTTCATGGGCTCCTGGGCCCGGTAGAAGCTGCCGCCCACGGTGCCGGTGAAGCGGAAAAGCATGGAGGCCGGCTTGCGGGCGCCCAGGCGCTCCTTCAGCAGGCGGGCCCACAGGCGGCGGGCCGCGCGGTAGCGGGCCGCCTCCTCGAATATCTGGGTGCCGGTGGAGAAAAAGAAGCTGATGCGCGGCGCGAACTGGTCGATGGCCAGGCCCCGCTCCAGGGTTTTGCCGATGTAGGCCAGGGCGTTGGCAAAGGCGAAGGCCGCCTCCTGCACCATGGAGGCGCCCGCCTCGCGCATGATGATGCCCCTGATGTTGAAGGGATAAAATTTGGGCATGTGGCGGGTGCAGAACTCGACGATGTCCACGGTCAGCTTCAGGGCCCCTTCCACCCCCAGCACCCACATGCCGCGGGACACGTACTCGCACAGCATGTCGTTGGAAAGGGTGCCGCCCAATTGCTCCGGCGGCAGGCCCCGCTTGCGGCCCAGGGCCACGTACATGGCCAGGATCACCGCGGCGGGCGCGTTGATGTTGAAGGAGCTGATCAGGTTCTCCAGGGGCAGATGGTCATAGAGCAGCTCCATGTCCGCCAGGGTGTCTATGGACACGCCCAGGCGCCCCACCTCGTCCTCGGCCAGGGGGTCGTCGGAGTCCAGGCCCGCCTGGGTGGGCAGGTCGAAGGCGCAGGCCACCCCGTTATTGCCCTGCTCCAGGAGGAACTTCCAGCGGCGGTTGGTGTCCTCGGCCGTGCCGAAGCCCGAATACAGGCGCATGGCCCAGGGCCGGACCCGGTACATGGCCGGGTAGACCCCGCGGGTGAAGGGGTACTGGCCGGGGAACCCGATGTTGTCCAGGTAGCTCCGGCCGGCCGTGTCCAGCGGTGTGTATACCACCTTGACCGGTTCGCCCAGGTCGCTTTCCACCAGGGGCAGCTTTTGCACCTGGCACTGCTGCCCCCACTGCTCCAGGGCCTCTTGCAGGCGTTTGTCCTCTGCGTGATCCATGGCATTTCCCCTAGGCCAGTTGGGCCGCTTGGCGCTGCAGGTCTTCCCGGAAGGCGGGGTGGGCTATGGCCGCCAGGGCCCGGGCCCGCTCCCCCAGGGAACGGCCCCAGAGGTTGGCCACTCCGTATTCGGTTATCACGTAGTGCACCGAGTGCCGGGGCGTGGTCACCGCCGAGCCCGCCGGCAGTTGGCTGACGATGCGCGAGATCTTGTCCCCCGGCGTGGTAGAGGGCATGGCGATGATGGACACCCCGCCTTGCGAAAAGGAGGCCCCCAGCAGGAAGTCGAAGCTGCCGCCCACCGCGCTGAACTGCTGGCCTTTGATGGTTTCGGCGTTCACCTGGCCGGTCAGGTCTATCTCCAGGGCCGACAGGATGGAGCAGAAGCAAGGGATGGCGGCGATGGTGCGGGGGTTGATCACCTCGGTCAGGTCCCGGCCCTCGCACTGCGGGTTCTGGTGCAGAAAGTCGAACACCCTGGAGCTGCCCAGGGTCTCGGTGACCGTGACCGCCGGCCCCTGGTCCTGGGCCAGGGCGCCGCTCTGGGCCAGGTCCACCATCTTGTCCCCGCCCATGGCCCAGAACTTGAGGCCCTGCTTGTGGAGCAGGGAATCCAGGATCGCCTCGGGTATGGCCCCCAGACCCACCTGGATGGTGGCGCCGTCGGGGATGAGCTCCGCGGCCAGGCGGCCGATCTCGCGCTCCTTGGGGCCGGGGGCTTCTCCGGCGGGGAACACCAGCAGGTCCCGGTCCGATCCCACCAGGTAGTCGATCTGGGAGACATGGAGCGAGCAGGGGCCCAGGAGGCGCGGCATGCGCTCATTGACCTCGGCTATGACCAGCCTGGCCTGCAGGGCCAGGGGCAGCGAGTGGCCCACGGAAACCCCCAGGGAGCAGTTGCCCTGGCTGTCCGGCGGGGACACCTGCAGCATCACCGCCTCCACCGGCCAGGGCCCCTGGGGCCCGAAGACCCGCACCGCGTCCCCCTGGCGCATGGGTATGTACTTGACGCGGCCGGTGGCCAGGTGCTTGCGGATGGGCGGGGCGCACTGCCAGGTGCGCAGGGTGAAGGCGCCCTCCAGCGCGTCGTCCAGGAAAGGGTAGGCCACCTGTAGGCCGCTGACCAGCTCCAGCCCCCGCAGGCGCTCGCGGTCGGCCACCAGGGCCTCCATCAGGGACTGGGGCAGACCGCAGCACAGGGGAAGGCTGACCCGCTGCCCCACCTGCAGGGCGGCCATTGCCTGCTGGGGGCTGGTCCAGCACGCGCCCCTCTGGCGGCTCATGACTCTTCTCCAGTCAGGGTCAGCTCGGCCAGGCCGGTCACCGCCGCCTTGCCCTCGCCCTGCTTGTTTATGCCCAGGCGGCACTGCAGGGTCCGGCGGGGTCCCTCCTGGGAGGCCGCCTCCACGGTGCCGTTGATGTTGATGTGGTCGCCGGGGCGGATGGGGGCCAGGAAACGCACCTCCCGCAGGCGGCCCCCGCGGGCCCAGGCCTGGCCGAAGCAGGCCATCATCAGCTCGTTGAGAAAGGCCAGGGACAAGGGCCCGTGGGCGATGGTGCCGCCGAAGCTGGTCTCCCGGGCGTAGTCCGGGTCCACGTGCAGCCGGTTGAAGTCGCCGGACAGGGCGGCCCAGCCGTTGATCCGCTTTTGGTCTATGTCCTTGTTTATGGCCGGCAGGCGGTCCCCGGCCGCATAGTCTTTGCGCACCGCTATCTCCTTGGGCCTACTTGGGCCAGATGGCGTACAGGCGGACCAGGCAGACCTGGTCCCCTTGGCCGTCGCGCGCCGCGATCAAAAAGTTCACCCGCTTGCGCCCCTTGGGGTCCAGGTAGCTTTCCATCACCTCGGCCTGCACGGTCAGCACCTCGCCCACGGCCACCGGCTTGAGGAAATCAAACTCCTGGCCGGCCAGCACGCCGCCGGAGGGCATGGCGTTGTCTTGCAGATAGGACGAGCGGGCGTAGATGGCGGCCAGGCCGGGCGGAGCCAGCAGGGAGCCGCCGGCGCCGGCCTGGGCCTGGTCCCAGTAGAGCGGGTTGCGGTCGCCCACCACGGCCATGTAGTCGTCCACCAGCTTGGGGGTCACCTCGTAGCGCAGCGGGGTGAAGCGGCGCCCCTGGGGAAGATCGGCGAAAACCAGTTCAGGCTTGGGAACGCTCATGACAAACGCCTCGTTTGGGGGTGCCGGGTTCAGGCGGCGATGGAAACGGTCACCGGCCCCTGGAACACGACCTCTCCGTCGGACTTCTGGCAAAGGGCCTCCAGGCGGGCCCGGTCTCCGGCCGCCAGCACCTTGAACCTGGTCAAGAGGACCGCCCGCTGCTGGGGCCAGGTTTTGATCTCCAGCTCGCCCAGGCCCAACTTCAGGCCTGATGGCAGGGGCCAGTTGTTTCCCAGGGCCTGGCGGATGACCTGCTCGGCCTTCTGAGCGGCCGTGAGGCCGGAACCGGCCGCCTCGGGCTGCCAAAGGTAGAGGGCGGGGGACACCTCCCGCCCCGGCTGCAGGGCCTGGGTGTCCAGCACCTGGCGGGAGCGGTGGCGCACCGGCCCGCTGCGGGTGGTGTGGCCCAGCAGCTCCCGGCCGCAGACCTGCTCCACGCGGCGGGAAAGCTCGATGGTGCCCATGGTGTCCACGCCGGTGGCCACGCCCAACTCGTCCAGCATGACCAGCATGTCCTCGGTGCAGGTGTTGCCCGAGAGCCCGGAGTGATACTTGGGCCGCTTGGTGGAGGGCTGGCCGCCGATGCCGCCCAGGGAGCCGTCGTGGTACACCACGCCCTGCTCCAAAGCGGCCAGGGTGTTGGCCAGGCCCATGCCGCGGGTGTCGTGGAAGTGGCCGATGAACTTTACGCCCGGGAACTGGTCCAGCATCTCTTGATAGACCCGGCGCACCTGCAGGGGGTTGGCCTCGCCGGTGGTGTCGCCCAGCATGATGTAGTCCGCCCCCTGCTCCAGGTACCAGTCGGTGAGCTCCTTGACCTGCGGCAGGGGCACCTCGCCGGAGAGGGGACAGCCGAAGGCCGTGCCGATGCAGCCGATGACCTTCAGCCCCTCGGCGCGCGCCTGGCGCACTATCTGGGCCAGGGGCGGCTTGGCCTCGGCCATGGTGCGCTCCAGGTTGGCCAGCAGGTGGTCCTCGCTGGCGGAGATGATGGCGGTGATCTCCTGGACCCCGTAGCCGGCCTGGCAGCAATCCAGCAGGCGCTCCAAGGCCTTCTGGTTGGGGATGATGGCTATGTAGGTCAGATCATCCCTGCGGGGGATGCCCTTGAGCACCTCCAGCGAGTCGGCGAACTGCTTGACCAGCTTGGGATGGGAAAAGGAGGTCGCCTCCAGGCGGCGAAAGCCCAGGTTCGCCATCTGCTCGATCATCTGTATCTTGATGTCCGTGGGGATGAAAAGCTCCTCCCCCTGGATGCCGTCCCGCGCCCAACATTCACAGATTTCCACCTTCGCCGGTAAGGCCATGCTCGCTTCTTCCTCCCTGGGTTGCCCGTGCTGCGGGCAAAGATAACCGGGTGTCTTTAACGCTTTTAATTTTGATGAACAAGATTGTCAACAAAATAATTGTTTAAATATAGTTTTTTTGTTGACAATGGTGCGGGGGTGTACTTTAATGCTGCCATTCGAGGTTCTCGCGGGCTGCTTCTTCGTGATAACATATTGATTAATTTGAAATAAATAATATTAACCTTAGACCAAGGGAGGTTAGGCGTCCGGTACCCCTAACTCAAGCCAGGCCCATGATCGGCCTGGCTGGTTTTCGCTAGTGAGGGTGGCGCCCGGTAAGGGCGCACCGGGAACCGGTGGGAGGAGGTCTTCCATGCGTTTGTTCGGCTTAAAGCGACTGTTGTGGGTGGGGTTGGCCCTGGTGCTGGCCGTGTCCCTGATGGGTGACTTGGCCTGGGCGCGGGAGAAGACCCTGCGCTTCCAGGTGAACTATGCCGGCACCAGCAAGGGCGGGGCCAGCATGCGCTACTTCGCGGAGCAGGTGGCCAAGGAAAGCGGAGGGGCGCTGAAATGCCAGCTCTTTTTCGAGGGGCAGATACTCAAAACCAAAGAGGCCTTTTCCGCCCTGCAAAAGGGGATGGTCGACGGCCTTTATTCGGCCCTGCTCTACTACGGCGGCATAGTCAAGGAGGCCAGCTGGGAGTGGCTGCCCTTCACCTGGCAGGACCCGGCGCAGGTGGTGGAGCTTTATTACAAGAAGGGGCTGCTCCAGGTAATGCAGCAGGCCCTGGCCGCCCACGGGGTGCAATACTTGGGGGCCATCCCCATGGGCACCCTGGGCTTTTTAACCAAGTTCCCGGTCAAGAACCTGGCCGATTTCAAGGGCCAGAAGATAAGGGCCTCTGGGCCGCAGGCGTCGGTGGTCAAGCTGCTGGGCGCCACGCCGGTCTCCCTGGCCGCGGCCGAGCAGTACACGGCCCTGCAGCGCGGCACCATCGAGGGAACCATCTACCCCTGGTACACGGTGGGAGCCTACAAGTTCTACGAAGTAATAGACTACATCGTCACCCCGGGGGTCTACTCCCCCTGCGTCATCGACCTGATGATGGGCGCCAAGTCCTGGCAGAGGCTCTCGGCCAAGGAAAAGCAGGCCATCAGCCGCGCCGCCTACAACACCGTGCAATGGGCCGCCAGCCAGAACCGGGCCTGGGATCAGGACGGTCTGGCCGTTACCAAGCAGCACAAGGTCCACGTCATCAAGCTCTCGGACCAGGAGGTCCGGCGGCTGCGCAACGCCACTAAGCCCATGTGGGACCAGGTGGCCTCCCGCAGCGCTCTCTCGGCCAAGGCAGTCAAGACCCTGCGGGAATATCTTAAGGCGGACTAGTGTTGGGATTAACGGGCGCCGGCCGCGCGGGGCCGGCGCCCGGCCGCATAGCAGCGATGCCGGCGACCAGAAGCAAACGGCCCCTCGCGCGCGAGGAGCTGCAAAAAATATTGAAGGGGCTGCGCTATGAAATTTACTCGGGACTGCGCCTGCCTCGGGAGCGCCTGGTGGAGACCGAGCTGGCCGAGGCCTACGCGGTCAGCCGGATGATGGCCCGCCAGGCCCTGAACCAGCTCACCCAGGAGGGCCTGGTTCACCAGGAGCCCTACCGGGGGGCCCTGGTGGCCGAGATCTCTCTGCCCAAAATCTGCGAAAAATACCAGGTTGCCGCCATGCTGGAGGGCTACGCCGCCAAGCTGGCTACCAAGCGCCTGACCCCGGATGATTTCCAGGCCTTGGCAGAAAACCTGGAGCAGCAAAGGCAGTTGCAGGTCCAGGACATTCAGCAGTGGCAGGAGTTCAACCGGCAGTTCCACAGAATCATCAACTACCGGTGCGGCAACGCCCAGTTGATTCAAATGATAAGGGAGAACAGCCGCTTCACCAGCTACTGGTTCATTGTCTTGTCTGCTCCGGGGCGCATAACCGCCAATGTGCGGGAGCATCAAAAAATACTG
The DNA here is from genome assembly GCA_040751985.1 of Thermodesulfobacteriota bacterium. Taxonomy (GTDB): domain Bacteria; phylum Desulfobacterota; class Desulfarculia; order Desulfarculales; family Desulfarculaceae; genus Desulfoferula. The sequence goes on from JBFMFU010000054.1 coordinate 19,020, forward strand.
CAGGCCCTGCGCCAGAAGGAAACCGAGCAGGCCAGGGACATGGTGGAGAAGCACATCCTGGAAGCCTCGGAATATCTAATTGAATTTTTGAAAAAGAACATCCCCGTCGGAGTCTGGCGGAATGGTCCCTGAGGGGCGCGCATATTTTTTTGCCCACGCGTGTTAACAATTTAGATGGCAATAGTGTTAATCAGGCAGCCCTCTTCTTCGCGCTGATGGAACAGAGACCTACAGGAGTTAGCAGTGGAACCCTACACCAGTCAGGATCACGAGATTTTCCGGGAGCAATTCAAGCGTTTCTGCAGCAAGGAGATTGCCCCGCTGGTGGAGGAGGCTGAGCGGACCCAGACCTTCCCGCGCCACCTGTTCCCCCTGATGGGCAAGATGGGCTATCTGTGCGTCCGCTACCCGGAGGAATACGGCGGGGCGGGCGCGGACAAGGTGACCGAGGTGATCTTGCGGGAGGAGCTCTCCCGGGTGTGCCAAGGCATCGCCAGCTCCTGGTCCGGCCACAGCCACCTGGCCACCTACCCCATCTTCCGCCTGGGAAGCGATGCGCAGCGGCAGAAATACCTGGTGCCCGCCATCCAGGGCGAAAAGATCGGCTCCTTCGCCCTCACCGAACCCGACGCGGGCTCGGACACCAAGTCCCTGCGGTCCACAGCCACCCGCCAGGGCAGCCAATACGTGCTGCGCGGCAACAAGACCTTCATAACCAACGCGCCCATAGCCGACTATTTCGTGGTGGCAGCTTACACCGACAAGTCCCTGGGCTACCACGGCATCAGCCTGTTCCTGGTGGACGCCGACACGCCAGGCCTGAGCGTGCACAAACTGGACAAGGAAGGCATCCGCTCCTCGGACACCGGCGAGGTGTCCTTTGACGACTGCGTGGTGCAGGCCGACAACCTTTTGGGGGGCAAGGAGGGCAACTTCAACCTGATCATGGAGACCCTGAGCGAGGGGCGCGTGGGCGTGGCGGCCAACATGGTGGGCGTGGCCCAGGCGGCCTATGAGGCGGCCCTGCGCTACGCCCGGGAGCGGGTGCAGTTCGGCCACCCCATAGGCAAGTTCCAGGCGGTCAGCCATTTGCTGGCCAACATGGCCACCAACATCCGGGCCGCGCGCCTGATGGTCTTCTCGGCCGCCTGGCTCATCGACCAGGGCAAATCCTGCATCCTGGAGGCCAGCACCTGCAAGCTCTTCGCCTCCGAGGTGGCGGTGCAGGCCGCCCGCGACGCCATCCAAATCCACGGCGGCTACGGCATCATGAGCGAGTTCCCCGTGTTCCGCTATCTGCGCGACGCCCTGGTTTACACCATTGGGGAGGGTACCTCCGAGATTCAGCGCAACATCATCGCCAAGCAGATCGGCCTGTAGCCCAGGCGCCGGGGAGGGACTGCGCGCATGCCTCCGGCCAATCAAATGCTGCTGGGAGCCCTGGCGGTCAAGAACGCCCTCTACGCTCCGGACAAGTGGTTCCTGGTGGAGACCGGCCGCCGCTGCTCCTTCCGTGAGTTCAACCAGCGCAGCGACGCCCTGGCCGCGGGCCTGCTGGCCCGAGGGCTGGGGCCCGGCCAGCGGGTGGCGGTGATCCAGCACAACTCCATCGAGCTGGTGGAGGTCTATTTCGGGGTCATGAAGGCCGGCGGCGTGGCCGCGCCGGTCAACATAATGCTGAGCCCCGCCGAGATCAAGAACATCCTGCAGGACGCCGCTCCCTCCCTGGTCATCGCGGGCGCGCCCTATCTGGCCAAGTTGGACCTGCCCCGCCTGCGCCAAAGCGGCGTGGAGGTAGCGGTCATCGGCGGGCAGGGCCCGGAGGTGCCGGCCTACGAAGGCCTATTGGCCGGCTCCGGCCAGGCGCCGCCGGAGCCTTCGGTGAGCGACGACGATGTGGCCCTGCTCATCTACACCAGCGGCACCACCGGCCGGCCCAAAGGGGTCATGCTCACCCACCGCAACCTGCTCTGCGACGCCTGGGCCACCTGCGTGGCCCGCCGCCTGGCCCAGGACGAGGTGTCCCTGGTCACCGCCCCCCTGTATCAGTCCGGGGCCCTGGGCAGCATGCTGGGCAACGTGCTGCGCGCCAACACCGTGGTGCTGCTGGACGGGTTCACGCCGGGCCAGGTGCTGGAGACCATAGAGCGCCAGCGGGTGACCAACGCCCTGTTCGTGCCCACCATGCTCATCAAGCTGCTGCAATACCCCGAGCTGGACCGGTTCGACCTGAGCAGCATGCGCACGGTCATCTACGGCGCCGCGCCCATGCCGGTGCCGGTGCTCAAACAGGTCATCGCCCGCTTCGGCTGGGAGCTGATGGGGGCCTGCGGGGCCACCGAGACCGGCCCGGCCTACATCGCCTTCCTGGACCGCGAGGACCATCGCCTGAACGGCGATCCCCGCAGGGAGCGCCGCCTGGCCTCGGTGGGCCGGGAGGGCATAAACGCCCAGGTGCGCATCTTCGACGACCAGGACCGCCCCCTGCCCTCCGGCCAGGTGGGCGAGATCGTGGTGCGGGGACCGCACATCATGAAGGGCTACTGGAACAAGCCCCAGGAAACGGCCGAGGCCCTGCGGGGCGGCTGGTTCCACACCGGCGATCTGGGGATGATCGACGAGGATGGCTACATCTTCATCGTTGACCGCAAAAAGGACATGATCATCACCGGGGGGTTCAACGTATATCCCCGGGAGGTGGAGATAGCTCTGGCCGAGCACCCCGCGGTCAGTGAGAGCGCGGTGGTGGGCATCCCCCACGAAATGTGGGGGGAGACCCCTCGGGCCTATGTGGTGCTGCGGCCCGGGGCGCCGGCGCCCGCCGAGGAAGAGCTGATGGCCTTCCTGCGGGGCCGCCTGGCCCCCTTCAAGCTGCCCAAGGGCGGGTTCGCCTTCGTGGACAGCCTGCCCCGCACCGCCTCGGGCAAGGTGCTCAAGAGGAGCCTGCGCGAGCAGGCCGGCAAGGAGATGGCGTGCAGCAAAACGACCTGACGCGTTGGATGTCGGTCATCGACCGGATATCCCTGTGGACCGCCAGGGTGGCCTGCTGGCTGACGCTGGTGATGATGGCCCTGCTCCTCAGGGAAATCGTCGGGCGCTACCTGCTCAACGCGCCGACCGGCTGGGTGGGCGAGACGAATCAATATCTGCTCTGCGCCTTCAGCATGCTGGGCGGGGCCTATTGCATCTCCACCGACTCGCACATCAGGGTGGACATCTTTTGGCGCAAGTTCGGGGCCAGGACGCAGGCCGCCGTGGAGTTGGCCGCCTTTGGGTTTTCCCTGGCCTTCCTGGGGGTGATTTTCTGGATGGGCGTGGGGGAATCGTGGGAGGCATTTATAGAGGACAAGCGGTCCATGAGCATTTTCGCCCTGCCCCTCTGGCCCTCGCTGCTGGCAGTGGCCCTGGGCACCTTTTTGATGTTGTTGCAGCTGACCGTGCGCATGATCCGCAACGTCCTGCAGTTGATCACCGGCACCGACCAGCAGCCGCCCGTGGTCGGCCTGCTGGAGTAATGGGCAGGTAGCCATGCTAAGCCTGAGCGCCTTACTGCTGCTGCTGATCCTGGTCCTGGTCCTACTGGGGCTGGGCATCCCCATTGGCTTCGCCCTGGGCGGGGTTTCCGTGGCGGGCGTCTTGCTGCTCATGGGGCCCGAGGGGCTGTACATGCTCTTCGCCACCGCCTATGGGGAGGTGACCAACTACCTGCTGATCGCGGTTCCCCTGTACATCTTCATGGCCAACATGCTGGGGGTCAGCGACCTGGCCGATGACCTCTACCAGGCGGTGCACAGCTGGTTCGGCCGCCTGCGGGGCGGCCTGGCCATAGGCACCGTGGTCATCTGCGCCCTCTTCGCCGCCATGGCCGGCATCTCCTCGGTGGCCACCGTGGCCATGGGGCTCATCGCCCTGCCCTCCATGCTCAAGCGGGGTTACCACAAGCACCTGGCGCTGGGGTGCATCTCGGCGGGCGGGGCCCTGGGTATCCTCATCCCCCCCAGCATCATCATGATCATCTACGGCTCCATCGCCGAGGTATCCATCGGTCAGCTATTCATGGGGGGAGTCGTCCCCGGCATTCTGCTCACCCTGATCTTCGTGGTCTACATCGGCGTCCGCTGCTTGATCAGCCCTGAGTTGGGCCCCCCGGACACCGAGCGCCTGAGCCTGGTGGACAAGGTAAAGGCGGTCCGGGGAATCGTTCTGCCCCTCCTCCTCATCGCCTCCGTGCTGGGTGTCATTTATTTCGGGGTCTGCACCCCTACCGAGGCGGCGGCCATCGGCGCCGCCGGCGCCCTGCTCTGCAGCCTCATCTATGGCAAGCTCACCCTTCGCAATCTCTATCAGGCCTGCATGCGGACCCTGCGCCTCAACGCCATGGTGCTGTGGATAATGATCGGCGCGGTGGCCTTCTCGCACCTCATGTCCCTGGCCGGGCTGCACACTCACACCCTGAACCTGATCTCCAAAGTCAAGGCCGAGCCCTGGGTGATCCTGGCCGTCATGCAACTGACCTTTTTCATCCTGGGCATGTTCCTGGACCCGGCCGGGGTGATCATGATCACCACTCCGGTGTTCCTGCCCATCGTCAACCAGCTGGGCTTCGACCCGGTGTGGTTCGGAGTGCTGTTCGTCATCAACATGGAGATGGCCTACCTGACCCCACCCTTCGGCTTCAACCTGTTCATTATGAAGGGCGTGGCCCCGCCGGACATAAGCATGAGCGACATCTACCGCTCCATCATCCCCTACGTGGCCCTGCAGGCCCTATGTCTGGTCCTGGCGATCATCTTCCCGAAGTTGATCCTTTGGCTGCCCCAGACCATGGTGGTTAAATGAGCGACCCTGCCGGGGGCCAGGGCCTGCTAAAGGGGACGCTGGTGCTGGACCTGGCCCAACTCATCAGCGGCCCCTGGTGCGCCAGCCTTCTGGGCGACCTGGGGGCCGAGGTGATCAAGATCGAGCCCCCCGGCGCCGGCGAGGCCCTGCGCCACATCGGCCCCAAGGTGCAGGGTCAGGGCGTTCTCTTCCTGGCCGTGAACCGCAACAAGCGCTCCCTGACCCTGGACCTGGGCAAGCCCCGAGGACGCCGGGTCCTGGACCGGCTGCTGGCCCGGGCCGACGTGGTGGTGCAGAACTTCCGGCCGGATGTGCGCCGGGCCTACGGCCTGGAATACGAGCCGCTCCGGCGCAGCAAGCCCGACCTGGTGCTGCTGTCAATCACCGCCTTCGGCGAAGATGGGCCGTACGCCCTGCGGCCGGGCACGGACCACGTTTTTCAGGGGCTCAGCGGCCTGATGAGCGTGTCCGGCGAGGCGGAGGGCGGCCCCCTGCGCTGCGGGGTCCCGGTGGCGGACATGACCGCCGCCCACTTAGCCTATGCGGGGGTGCTGGCCGCCCTGCTCCACCGCCAGCACACCGGCCAGGGCCAGGAGGTGAAGGTCAACCTGCTGGACGCGGCCATGTCCCTGCAGCAGATCACCCTCACCGAGTTTCTGCAGTTGGGCCGCCAGAGCCCGCGCCTGGGCAACTCCAGCCCCTTTGCCTGCCCGGTCAGCGTCTTCCGGACCCGGGACGGCAACCTAAGCATCTCGGCCTTCAACGACAAGTTCTGGCGCGGCCTGTGCCGCACTTTGCAGATGGAGGAGCTGCTGGACGACCCCCGCTTCCGCGACCCCGACCAGCGCATGGCCCACCGCGAGGAGATGGAGGCGCTCTTGGGACGGCGCCTGGCCCAAAAGGAATCCGCCCAGTGGCTGCAGGAGCTGCAGGCGGCCGACGTTCCCTGCGGACCGGTGCACGACTACGCCTCCTTGGTGCAGGACCCTCAGGTGGCCTGCAACGGCCTCATCCGCGACCTGCCGCACGAGGTGCTGGGAGCGGTGCGCACCCTGAGCAACCCCCTGGCCCTGAGCGCCTCCCCCGCCTCCCCAGGGCCGGCCGCGCCAATACTGGGGCGGCACACCGAGCAGATACTGCGCGAGTTCCATTTCGATGCGCGGCAGATACAGCAACTCAGCAGCGAGGGGATCATCTGAAGCTGGAGAGGGAGATGAACCAACCCCAGGCCTGGATTATCGACGGTGCACGGCTGCCCGTGGCCCGCGGCGGCATGGGCGGCGCCTTGAGCCTGATGCCGGCGGAGAAGTTCGGGGCCCACCTGCTGCGCGAACTGGTGGCGCGCAGCGGGGTGGATCCCGCGGAGATAGACGACGTGATCATGGGCAACGTCATGGGCGCCTACCTGTGCTTCGCGCGCCTGTGCCTGCTGGAGGCGGGCCTGCCCATATCGGTGGCCGGCTACACCATCGACCGCAACTGCGCCTCCGGCCTGCAGGCCATCGTGGCCGGCTCCCAGGCCATCCGCTGCGGCGACGCGGCAATGATCCTGGCGGGCGGGGCCGACTCCATGACCCGCCAGCCCTGGTACGTGGAAAAACCGGCCATTGGGTTTCCCCGCGGGCCCCTGGAGCCCCGGGTGTTGGCCGGGGGGCGCGCCACCGCGCCCGCGAGCTACGGCGGCGACAGCATGGGCGAGACCGCGGAAAACGTGGCCGCACGCTTCGGCATCACCCGCCAGGAGCAGGAGGAGCTGGCCCGGGAAAGCCACCGGCGGGCCCGGCGGGCCTGGGAAGAGGGCATCTTCGATCGGGAGGTCATCCCCATCAACGTGCCCCAGGCCAAGGGGGGCCCCAGGCTCTTCGCCCGCGACGAAACCGTGCGCGAGGAGGCGCAGCTGGAGCGCATGGCCGGCCTGCCCGCCATCTTCCGCGCGGGAGGCACGGTGACCGCCGCCACCTCCTCGCCGGTGACCGACGGCGCCGCGGCGGTGCTGATGATGTCCGCGGCCAAGGCCGCCCAGTTGAGGCTCAAGCCCATGGTCCGGGTGGTGGCCAGCGCCTCGGCCGGCGTGGAGCCCGCCTGCATGGGCCTGGGCCCGGTGCCGGCGGTGCGAAAGGCCCTGCAGCTGGCCAGGCTGAGCGTGGATGATCTGGGCCTGGTGGAGTTCAACGAGGCCTTTGCCGCTCAGGCCCTGGCCTGCTACCGCGAGCTGGGCCTGGATCAGGCCAAGGTCAACGTCAACGGCGGCGGACTGGCCCTGGGCCACCCCATAGGGGCCACCGGGGCCCGCCTGACCGTGACCCTGATGCACGAGATGGTGCGGCGGGGAGTGCACTACGGCCTGGCCGCCATGTGTGTGGGCGGGGGCCAGGGCACCGCGGTGGTCTACGAACTGGTCCGGCCATGAGCCCGCTCTAGCCCCTGACCGCTGCCCCTGGGCAGCAACTGCCTGGAGCCGGCAAAAAGACGGAAGCCGTGTTGGGCGAGCAGGAGCCGAGCCACCCAGCCGACTAGCGTGAGGATGAGCAAAATGGATTTCGATCTGCCGGAAGAGCTGCGCCTGATGCAGGCCGCCATCAGGAAATTCGTGGACCAGGTGCTGGACCCCGTGGCCGCCCAGATAGAGGAGGAGGACGCGGTCCCCGAACCCGTGGTGCAGCAGATGCGGGAGATGGGCCTGTTCGGCATGTCCATCCCGGAGCAATACGGGGGCCTGGGTCTGTCCACCCTGGGCGAGTGCTTGGTCTACGAGGAGATATCGCGGGCCAACGCCTCGGTGCGCACCCGTTTCAGCACCAACAACGGCATAGGCTCCCTGGGCATCCTGTACGACGGCACCCCCGAGCAAAAGGAGCGCCTGCTGCCCGCCATCGCCAGCGGAGAGAAAACCATCGCCTTTGCCTTGACCGAGCCCGACGCCGGCTCCGACGCCTCGGCCATTCGCACCAGCGCCGTGCGCCAGGGGGATCATTTCATCCTCAACGGCCGCAAGATGTTCATCACCAACGGGGCCATCGCCGACTTGGTCACGGTCCTGGCCGTGACCGACCCGGTGCGCAAGGCGCGCGGCGGCATCACCGCCTTTGTGGTCGAGAAGGGGACCCTCGGCTTCACGGTGGGCAAGCTGGAGAAAAAAATGGGGCTGCGGGGCTCGGGCACGGCCGAGCTGATCATGGAGGACTGCCGGGTCCCCTTGGACAACATCATCGGAGGTGAGGCCATGATCGGCCGAGGGTTTCAGACCGCCATGCGGGTCCTGGACAAGGGGCGCCTCACCCTGGCCGCCGCCTCGGTGGGCATGGCCCGCCGGGCCCTGGAGCTGGCGGTGCTCTACGCCAAACAGAGGGTGCAGTTCGGGCGGCCCATCGGCGAATTCCAGTTGATCCAGGGCATGCTGGCTCAGATGGCCACCGAGGTATTGGCCGGCCAGAGCATGGTCTACCGCATAGCCTGGCAAAAGGACCAGGGCCGCTCCGTGCGCAAGGAAGCGGCCATGTGCAAGCTGTTTTGCAGCGAGATGTTGGGCCGGGTGGCCGATTCGGCCCTGCAGATACACGGCGGCATGGGCTACATGAAGGAGTACGCCATAGAGCGCATCTATCGCGACGCCAGGGTCACCCGCATCTATGAGGGCACCAGCGAGATTCAAAAGCTGGTCATCGCACGGGAGCTGCTCAACGGCTGACGGCAGGCAGGGGCGAGCGAGCCCTGCCCCGCCTCTGATTTGTTGGCCTGCTGCCCTTCCCTCGAAAATCAGCCCCCAGGGTTTTGCTCAGAGCTGGTAGCCCCGGAACCCATGCCCCCGATCGCGCATGGGTCAAAATCCTGACTCATCCCAGGGAACAAAATTTGGGAGAACGTCAGCCCTTCCTCTGCGCCAGGCGGCGCTGGGCCCAGTCCATCATGTTCTTGGCCAGCTCCGGGCGCTCCGGTTGGGGCCGCGCCAGCAGGGTGATGGCCTCCGAGGGGCAGGTGACCGCGCAGACACCGCAGCCCAGGCAGCGTTCGGCCAGCACCCGGTATACCCCGTCCTCCTCGGCGATGGCCTCCATGGGGCAACGCTCGTCCTTGCACAGGCCGCAGGCCTGGCAGACCTCCGGGTCGATGCTGGCCAGGTAGGCGCTGCGGGCCAGGATGTAGGGCGCCTCGAACTCCTTGAGGCTGCGCAGCAGGCCGCAGCAGCAGGGGCAGCAGTTGCACAAGAAGCCGCCCGGCGCCTCCTCCACGTTGTAGGTGCAGTGCACCAGGCCCTCCTGCTCGGCCGCCTCCACGATGCGCAGGGCCTCCTCCCGGCTGACCACCTCGCCGTCCAGGTTGAAATAGGCGTAGGCGTTCTCCTCCAGGGAGTACTGCAGGCAGCAGTGCAGGGTGTGCTGGCAGCGGTTGTCCAAGAGACCCTGCTCCCGGCGGCAGATGCAGTCCTGCACCCGGAAGGATTTGGCCTTGGTGATGATCTGGCGGATGTCGTCGCGGGGCAGGATGTTCAGGTCCGCCTTAAGCGGCGCCTTGACCGGAATCACCCGGGTCAGGTGCGGCCCGAAGCCGCCCACCTTCTGGCTGAGCGAGGGCATGTACTCTTCCACCAGCTCGGCCAGCTCCTTGGTCAGCCGCTCCCGCCGCTGAAACTCGTATATGCCCACCACAAAGGGCGCGGCGCGATACATCTGTTGCCCAGCCATCTTGAAACTGACGATCTGCCCCTTGCGGGCCATGTTGTCTAGGGCGGCCTGCACCTCCATGAGGGGCCGCCCCAGGCGCTGGGCCATGGCCGCGGCCGTCTCGGGCTGGGGGCTCATGTAGAGGGCCATCTCCGCCTCGGCAGGCTCGAAGATGGCGCGCAGAATCTTCAACTCCACGCCGCTTTCGGTGGCCGGGAAGCCCTCGGGCAACTGATCCAGCTTCTGGGCCAGGCGCTGGTAAACATCCATGGTTCTTCTCCGCTCTTTTAAGTAAGCCCCAGCCGCTCCAGCATCCTCTGCACGCCCAGGTAGCTGGGGGCCTCGGCGCGCAGCTCGCCTATCTTCTGGCCGCTCAGGTCCAGTTCCGCGACCAGGCCGTCCTCGGGGATCGCGGCCCACAGCTCCAGGCCGCTCTGCTGCCGGGCCCGCTGCAGGAAGTCCTGGTCCCCTTGGTAGCGGTTGATCACCAGCCCGGCCCGGTCCGGCAGGGCCACGTCAGCTTCCTTGCGGGCCAGCACCCCGGCGATCTGGCGGGCGGTCCAGGTGCCCCGGGCGCTCATGTCCGACACTACCAGCAGCAGGTTCACCGTGTTCAGCACCCGGCGCTTGACCTGCTCCAGGCCGGCCTCGCAGTCCAGGATCAGGGCCTGGTAGTCCTGGGCGATGCTGCCGATGCCGTACTTAAGCACGTTGTTGACCCCGCAGAAGCAGTCGTCGCTCTCGTCCTTGCCCATGATGAGCATGCCGGTGCGTTCATCCAGGTGGATCAGGCTCTCGCGCACCAGCAGGTCCTTGACGGAGGCGGTCTCGATCTCCCGCTTGAGCTGAGGGTTGCGGCGCAGCTGGTCCCGGAAGCCGCCGATGGTTTTGTTGGTGTCAACGCCGAAGAGATAGGCCAGACCCATGGCCGGGTCCCCGTCCACCAAGAGCACCCGCTGGCCCTGCTCCGTGAGGCGGCGGCCGATCAGGGCGGCGAGGATGGTCTTGCCCACCCCGCCCTTGCCGGTGACCGCCAGGCGCAGCTGGCAGCCGGGGAAAAAGTCGTCTTCCGCCCTCGCCGCGCTCATGACACCTTCCCGCCGGCCTGCTTCTGCAGGGCCTCCCCGGCGATCAGGGCCGCCCCCAGGGCCCCGGCCACCAACGGGTCGCCGGACAGCTCCCATATCTTAACGCCCAGGCGCGTCTCCAGCCTCTGGCGCACTCCCTGGTTGCGGGCCACCCCGCCGGACATGTAGACCTTCTCGCGCAGACGGACCCGGCCCACCAAGGTGGCCACCCTGGCCGCCACCGCGTCGCAGATGCCCGCGATGATCTCGTCCCTGTCCTGCTCCTGGCCGATGAGGCAGACCACCTCGCTCTCAGCGAAGACCGTGCACTGGCTGGAGATGGCCAGGCAGCGCCGCGCCCGCAGGGCCGCGTCCCCGAAGCTCTCGATGGGCATCTCGAAGACCTTGGCCATCACTTCCAGGAAGCGCCCGGTACCGGCCGCGCACTTGTCGTTCATGGAGAATTCTCGGACTTGGCCGCTGCCGTCCGGGGCCAGGGAGATGACCTTGGAGTCCTGGCCGCCCACGTCGATGAGGGTGGCCGCGTCCTGGTTGGAGAAAGCCGCGCCTCGAGCGTGGCAGGTGATCTCCGACACCGCCTTCTGGGCGCCGGGCACCTTCACCCGGCCGTAGCCGGTGCCCACCAGATAGGCGATGTCGCCGCGGGAGACGCCGGCCCGCCCCGCGGCCAGGTTCAGCACCTCCTCGGCGGTGGCGGCCGGCAGGGGCTTGGAGGGTATGACCGCGCTGGCCAGAATGCGCCGGCCGTCCAGGATGACCGCCTTGCCGGATACCGAGCCGATGTCGCATCCCGCCACTAGGGCCATGCCCGCCCCACGTCCTTTCCGTGAACCATGCTGCCTGCCCCGCGCGGCGGCCCCTCAGCGCCGGCCCCTACCCCGCGCGGCCCTCTTTCCTGGCCGTGACCATCTCCAGGAAGGGCTCCATGCGCGAGGCCATCTGCTCGGCGGACACCACCCTGGGGTCCAACTGGTCCACCACCATGACCAGCATGGGGATGCCCAGCTCTTCCATCAGCTTCTCCTTGGTGAGCTGGGCCGCGGCCCAGTTGGCCTGGCACTGCCAGTGGCCGGCGAAGATGACCGCGTCGGCCTTGAACTCGCGGCACCACTTCAGCGAGTCCTCCACGAAGGTCATCATATGCCCGCGGCCCTGGCGGCCCATGGCGTGGTTGTTGTTGCGCAGCGCCAGCTCGCGCAGCAGCACCTCGAAGGAGGCCTTGCCGTAGTCCAGGTCCGGCGGCGGCTGATAAAACGGCTCCGCCGAGTGGTAGGCCACGGCGATGGCGCCAAAGGCCTGTTCCATCCAATCATAGACCGCATAGTCGAAAACGGGCCAGGATAGGTTCCACACCACCCGCAACTTTTCCTCGCGGAAGCCGCCGATGCCCTTCTCATAGCGCATCTTGGCGTCGGCCAGGTGCTTCTCCAACCACTGCACCAGCTTCTCGGTGCCCGTGAGCCCGTAAAAGGCCCCGCTGGTGGTGCGCAGGATGACGCTGGTGGGTATGGGACAGGGTATGGCCTTCTTGTATTCGTTGATCTGGTAGATCAGCTCGTAGGCCCGGGCCGAGTTCTTCATTACCTGCCGGAAGCGGTCCAGGTCCAGCTTCTTGCCGGTCATGCGCTCCAGGTACTTGAAGCCCTCGCGGAGCTGCTCGGCGCAGAACTGTACCCCCTCCTCGTCGTCGGTGTAGGGGTTGTCCAGGATGAACATCTCGGTGCCCGGGAAGCTCTCGGCCAGCACCGTGCCCTGGGCCACGCTGTTGTCGCAGGGCTGGTTGCAGTGCAGGATGGCCTTGGGCTTGGGCAGGCGGCCGGCCAGTAGGGGCGCCAGCACCCCGCCCAGGAAGCCGCACCAGTGGTCTGGCATGCCCATGTCCCGCCCCTCGTCCACCAGGGCGCAGAGATACTCCGTGGGCATGATGAAGGTCAGCGCCTCGGGGACGAAGGACACGCAGTCCATGGCATAGACCATTTCCGGCGCGAAGGTGAAGTGGCGGTACACCACCTTCTCCGGGTGCTCCCGAAGGTAGTTGAGCTCATCTATATATTGCAGCAGGGGTTCGAAAATCCAGCGCACCGGCTCGGGTTGGTTCCTTAGGTTCACCGCCACTGTGTTATTGATGACATCTATGAGATCGACCTTGGTGTCCAGCCGCTTGGAAAAATCGTAGGTCTTGAACTGAACTCCCCTGAGATTGGGCATGGGTCTCTCCTCTGGGCCGCGGCGGGGCGCCTACTTGCCCAGTTGCTCGATGAATGCCTCCATGCGGGTCCGGACGCGGCCTTCGTCCTGTCCGATGTAGTCCAGCACCAGGGTGGCGCTGATCGGGGCCTCCAGTTGCTGCTTGCGCTGGGTTAAAAACACATTCTCTATGCCGTGCAGGTCGCAGAACTGCAAGCGGGTGTGCACGATGCCGTCCACGCGGTAGTCCCGAGCCGTCTGCGCCAGCATGGCGAAGCGGTCGCCGAAGGTGGCGAACATGCGCGGGCAGCTCAGCCGGCTCAGGTAGGACAGGGCCAGGGAGCCCAGGGGGTCCTGAGGGTCGTAGTCCATGGGGTCCCAAAAGGAGCGCGACCCGAAGCAGCAGTTGTCCACCACCACCAGCCCGCCGGAGTCCTCGATGGCCTGGTGCACCAGGGTGTCGTCGCCCACCCAGCCGGCGATCATCACCCGCACTCGCGGCTCCTCCGGGCGAGGCATATGCTCTAGCTCCGCCAGCAGCTCGCGCAGCAACTGATTCAGCAGCTCCGGCGGCAGGCTCACCGAGGCGTTGATGATGTGGTGGCGCTGGGTGCCGGTGAGGGGCGGCCGGTCCTCCTGAAACACCTCCTGCAGCTGCTTCAAGAGCGCCCGGTTCTCGTTGAACAGGTTCACCGACTGCTGCAGGGCCTCGGGCGTGATCTCCACGCCCAGAGACCGCTCCAGGCTGGCCTTGAGCTTGCCCAACTCGGCGGCGTACTGCTTGACCGAGGCCGCCTTGCGGGTGCGGGGCACGTACACGAAGTGGTGGAAGGGCGGCTGCAGCCGGTCCACCCACAGCTCAAAGGCCCGGCGGCCGTGGTCGCACTCGTTCATGCCGATGATGCCGTCCAGGAAGTCATAGACCCCCCGGTGGGCCAGGTCCAGGACGGCGCGGGGGAAGGAGCAGTTGCACACCGGGGACATGTCGTGGTCGGCCCGGTCGGTGCCCGTGGCCCCGGCGCCCCGCACCCGGTAGGGCAGCGCGCCGGCCGCGTAGATCAGCTCTATGGGAACGTAGGAACACCTGTAGCCCAGCACCTTGCCCCCCGCCGCCTTCCACTGGTCCACCGCGGCGTTGGGGTTGCTTTGGCCGTACTGGATCAAAGTCTCCAAGGCCTTCATCGCTTGCGCCTCCTCTGGGCCGCCCCGGCCCCGCAGATCAGGACCAGCGGGTGGAGGTGAACTTGCCGCTCACGGCCGCGTCGATGAGGTCGGGCATGGCCCCGAACATCCAGCCCTGCCCCTGACCGCCGAAGAGCTTCACGCCCTTGAAGCTGTTGGTGGCGATGTTCAGGTCGTTGCCCCAGTCCCGCAGGGGCAGCAGGCCGAAGCAGGTGGAATGGTAGATTTTGCCGCCGGCCTTCTCGATGATCGCTGCCTCGCCGAAGTGATGGGCCATGTAGTAGGTGGGGGTGTCAGTCTGCACCCAGAAATAGGTGTTGTCGCTCACCTTGCGGCCCTGGATCAGCTTGGCGATCTGGCGGATCTCGTAGTAGGTCAGGTGCGGGCAGCCCACGTGGACGATATCCACCTTGTCGCTCTTGGCCGAGCAGAGCATCCGGTAGATTTCCTTGAGGTCGTCCAGCTTGACGGTTATCCGCTCCACGTCCTTGGGCACCTTGCCCCCGAAGGCGGCCTCCAGGGTGGGCGACTCGGGGCTTATGCCGATGAAGTGCAGCATGGGGTCGTTCATGCCCGGCGAGGCGCAGCCGGTGAGCAGCTTGGCGCCCTCGTTGCTCATGGGCTTGGGCAGGTTGAGGATGGCCGGCACCCGGTTGTTGGACTTCATGGCGATGGCCGCGCCCAGGGCCGCCCAGTCGGCCGAGTACACCAGGTTCTGCTTCACCTCGTCGCTGAGTTCGAAGATCACCTGGGCCCGCCGGTTCTCGTCCAGCATGGTGCCGTACTTGGGGTGCACACCGGTGAAGGCGGCGTAGATCAGGGTCACCGTGTTCTCGCGGTTGGCGCGGGCGCCCAGGATGCTGTTGATGTAGGCTGCGTAGCTGGACTCCACCGAGACCACGTACTCGTCCTTTTTGGGAATGACGGTGTTGAAGTGCGGTGTGCAGGACTGGGGCAGCACCATGCCCATCTTCTTGCACTCCTGGTAGCCCTTGACCACCGCCTCATAAATGACCCGGGGCATCTTGTAGTGCCGATGATTCCAGGGATAGCCCTCCTCTTCGTACTTATCCAGTTGCAGGAACAGGGGGTCCGTGGAGCAGATGCAGTTGGGGCTGTCGGTGACCTTGGCCCCCATGTCTATGAATTGCCTCATTATGGAAGACTGCCCCAATTCATACTTAGAGTATTCGGGCGTGGAGCGCGGCATTATCAAACAGGTGCCGTAGTGTACGTTGGACAGGGTGGCCATCTCCTCCGCGCCCACCGCCACGCCGAAGTCCACCAGCTTCTCCATGGCGATGCGCCTGGCCTCGCCCTGCTTGCCGTCGAGCATCTCCTGCTCGTGCCTGGTCAGTTTCATGGGAGCCCCTCCTGCGGGATACGTTGCCTTGGTTCGCACGGGTGCAAGGCTAGTCCTTGCGGGTGATGGTGACCACGGCCTCCTTGCCTACCTCCGCGGCCTGAATCTCGACCCAATCCCCGGTCTGTATCTCCTGGATGGGGTCCCTGTCCAGGCCGTCCACGGCCGGGATCTCGGCCGCGATGGCCCCGCCCAGGTCAATGGGGTGCACCTGGCGGCAGATGATGGCCTTGGGCCCCACCTGGGACTCCTTGACCTTGAAGAAAAGCCCTATGGAGCCGGTGGTGGAGCCGCTCACCGTGGGATAGACCACGATCTTGTCCTTGACGCTCTGGCCCGAGAGCTTGTGGCCGAAGATGCTGATGATGCCGGTTTCGTTGGGTATGGTGAAGGGGGCCCAGCTCAGGGGCTGCTCGCTGACCAGGGCCTCGCCTGCAGCCTGGCCCTTGGAGCGGGTGATGCCTTTCAGAACCTTTTTCGCCGCCATGGCTACCTCCTGAAGAATTGCTGATGAACCGACCCCGCGCCAGGGTGAGTCAGCGTCCGCACCTTGACTAGGCGGTGCGGCCTCTCCTGCGGCAGACGGCCCCGCCC
Source organism: Thermodesulfobacteriota bacterium (assembly GCA_040751985.1). Taxonomy (GTDB): domain Bacteria; phylum Desulfobacterota; class Desulfarculia; order Desulfarculales; family Desulfarculaceae; genus Desulfoferula. Next base: position 34,934 of record JBFMFU010000054.1, read on the forward strand.
CAGGCCGGGCAAAAAATTGAAGGAGTTTTTGGCTAGAAAATCCAGACTGTTGCTCCGTGTCGGTGAGCCGAGGATTCCTTACATTATTAGCAAGAACCAGGCCACGAAATATTTTCTTTGATAACAGGAAGTTGCCGACAAACCGACTTAATAAATCCCAGTCTCTGTCTTTTGTTTGGACATTTCAGGGGGCAAAAATGTATACTACCTGCACAAGTTTATTTTTATTAGTAATTATCAACTAATAGGTGGCGCTGAAGTCGAGGTTTTCCCCTGCGCCCAGGCAGTCCGGCTAGGGCCCCGATTGAATATAACCCGGTTAACTAAGCAGCCTGCCTAATTTTATTTGGGGAATTTCATCATGGCGGCTCCGAGCAAAAAAAGCATGGGACTGGCCTCCCTGAGTCACGACCAGAACGCCAACTACCGGGAGCTGCGCGACTTCCTCAACACCCTGGAGCTGATCCTGGACCAGGCCTACCTGGGGCTGGTGTTCGTGGACACCGACGGCATCATCCGCTTCATGAACAAGCAGTACGAGGAGCTGATCGGGGTGGACCGGGACAGCGCCTACGGCAAGCACATCACCGCGTACTTCCCCGACTCCCGCCTGCCGGTGGTCATCCAGACCGGCAAGGCCGAGTTGGGCTGGAAGTACCACTACCCAGGCGGCACCACCCTGGTGGTGAACCGCATACCCATCTTCCGGGACGAAAAGATGATCGGGGCCCTGACCCAGTGCATCTTCCGGGACATCTCCGAGCTAAAGGACATGGCCCGCAGCCTGGACCTGCTGCGCGAGAAGGTGCACACTTACAAAAACCAGCTCTCAGACCTGCTCAAACCCAAGTACACCTTCCGCGACATCCTGGGAGTCAGCGAGGGCCTGAACCACGTCAAGGACATGGCCCGCAAGTACGCCCAGACCGAGAGCCCCATCCTGATCACCGGCGAGACCGGCACCGGCAAGGAGCTCCTGGCCCACTCCATCCACAACGCCAGCAGCAGCCACCACGGCCCCTTCGTCTGCCTGAACTGCGCCTCCATCCCCAGCGAACTCTTAGAGTCGGAGCTGTTCGGCTACAAGGCCGGGGCCTTCACCGGCGCCAACCACAAGGGCAAGACCGGCAAGATCGAGATGGCCCGGGGCGGCACCCTCTTCCTGGACGAGATCGGCGAGCTGCCCCTGATCGCCCAGGCCAAGCTGCTGCGTGTGCTGGAAGAGAAGCGGGTGGAGAAGGTGGGCGCCGTGATCCCCGAGGAGGTGGACTTCCGCCTGGTGGTGGCCACCAACCGGGACATGGACTTTCTCTTGGACGAGGGCAACTTCCGCCAGGACCTCTACTTCCGTCTCTCGGCCCTGAGCCTGCACATCCCGCCCCTGCGCGAACGCCGGGAGGACATCCTGATCCTGAGCCAGCACTTCCTGAAGCAGATATCCACCCGCCCCGTGGAGATGACCGACCGGGCCCTGCGCGCCCTGATGGCCTACTCCTGGCCGGGCAACGTGCGCGAGCTCAAGAACGCCCTGGACCGTGCGGTCTGCCTGGCCCAGCACGGCAACGTCATCGACCTGGACGAGCTGCCCGCGCACATCACCGCCGCGGCCCTGAACCGCCTGAACAACCCAGACCAGGCCGAGGACGGCGCCCAGCACCTGAACATGAAGCGCAAGTTCAGCGACGACGAGGTGCTGCTGATAAAGCGGGCCCTGAGCTATTGCCGGGGAAACAAGAGCCGGGCGGCCAAGATGCTGGGCATCTCGCGCTCATCCCTCTACAACAAGATGGAGCGCTACAGCCTGAACTGAGCCGGCCGGCCGCCAAAAATCAGGGCCGCCGGCGCCCTCACTATAGGCGGCCGCCGGCGGCCCTGGCGCCAACCGCGGACTATTCGGCGTCCGCCGGGCCTGGGGGGGGTAAAAACCCGGAGGCCTTGTAGGCGGGGTTGGGATAGTCATAGAAGCCCTTGCCGGCCTTGAAGCCCAGTTGGCCCTTTTCCACCATTTCCTTCAGGGCCGCGGGCGGCTGGTCCCGAGGGTCCTGGGATTCGCCGAAGTAGCTCAGCTCCACGTTGTAGATCACGTCCAGGCCCACCTGGTCCATGAGGCCGAAGGGGCCGTAGGGCATGCCCGTGAACACCATCCAGGCCCGGTCCACGTCCTCCAGGTCCACGTAGCCGTCGGCCCACATGTGCAGCACCTCCCGCTTCACCGCCCGCCAGACACGGTTGAAGCAGAACCCGAAGATCTCCTTTTTCACCAGCAGCGGAATGCAGCCGATGGAGCGGGCCCAGGCGATGCCGGTCTGCATGGTCTGTTCGCTGGTTTGGCTGCCGCCCATCACGTCAATCAGATACATGCCCATGATAGGGAAGTAGAAGTGCAGATTCAGGCACTGCTGGGGCCTCTTGGTGGCGCTCTCTATCTTGGAGATGGGAATGGACGAGCTGTTGGTGGCCAAGATGGCCGAGGCCGGGGCCAGGGCGTCCAGCTGGGCGAAGACCTTGCGCTTCAGCTCCAGGTTCTCGGGCACCGCCTCGATCACCAGGTCCGCCCCGGCCAGGGCCTCTTCCAGCGAGCCGGCCTGCCGCACCTTCTTGATGCCCTCTTTCCAGGCCTCTAGACCCGTTATAGGGCCCTTGCCTCCGCTGGCGGCCAGGGCCTGCAATAGGCCCTGGTTGGCCTTGGCGAAGGTCCCCTCCACCTGGTCATAGCCAGTGACCTGGTAGCCGTAGCAGGCGCTCTGCACGGCGATCTGGGCGCCCAGGATGCCCAGGCCCACCACCGCCACCTTTTCGATCTTCTCAACCATGAACCTCCGCCTCCTTTTGTGGGCCGGGCCCGCTGACTTTGACCGGCTACCCAATGCGCCGCGCGAAAATTGACAACCGCCTCCCCGCCGCTCCCCGCCTCATTTGCCGATGGAAGGCAGCACGGACATCAGGTTGGGCAGGTACAGAGCGATTATGGGGAACAGGGTGAGGATTATTATAGTGAGGGTCTGCATGGCAATAAAGGGGGCTATGCCGCGGAAGATGGTGGCCATGGGCACGTTGCCCGCCGTGGCGTGGATGACGAACACGTTTATGCCCACCGGCGGCGAGACCTGCCCCATCTCCATCATGATGACCATCACCACCCCGAACCAGATGGGATCAAAGCCCATGGCCAGGATGGAGGGATAAACGATGGGCAGGGTGACCATGATCATGGGGATGATGTTCATCACCATGCCTAGGAATAGATAAAGGACCAGGATGCAGACGAAGAAGACGTAGGGGGACAGATTCAGGGACTGCAGCCAGGTGGACAGGCTCAGGGGCAGCTCGGTGAGGGTGATGAAGTTGCCCAGCAGGGCCACGCCGATGAGCATGGTGATGATCATGGCCGACATCTGAATCCCCAGGGTCAGGGATTCAAAGAGCGTCTTCCAGGTGAACTCGGGCGAAAACGCGGCCAGGACCAGGGCGCCGATCACGCCCACCCCGCCGGCCTCGGTGGGGGTCACTATGCCGGAGTAAATGCCGCCCATGACCAGCACGAAGAGCACCACCACCTGCCAAGTGCCCTGCAGGGAAGTGATCTTTTCCAGCCAGGTGGAGCCCCCGGTGGTGGGGCCCAGGGTGGGGTTCAGCTTGCAGCGGATAAAGATCAGCACCGAGAACAAAAGGATCATCAGCGCGCCGGGCAGGATGCCGGCCATGAAAAGCTTGCCCACCGACTGCTCGGTGATGATGCCGTAGGCGATAAAGCCGATGCTGGGCGGTATGAGGATGCCCAGGGTGCCGCCGGCGGCCACGGAGCCAGTGGCCAGGGCGTCCTGGTATTTGTATTTTCTCATCTCCGGCAGGGCCACCGAGCCCATGGTGGCGGCGTTGGCCATGCTGTCGCCGCAGATGGCCGCGAAGCCCCCGCAGCCCATGATGGTGGCGATGGCCAGGCCGCCGGGTATCCTGGCCAGCCAGGTGTGGGCAGCCTTGAACAGGTTCTTGCTGATGCCCGAATGCAGGCAGAACAGGCCCATGAGGATGAAGAAGGGGATGACGCAGAGGAAGTATTCGGCCACGCTGTCATAAGAGGCCAGACGCACTGACCCCAGGGTGATCTCCATGCCCGTGAGGCACCAGGTGCCCAGGATGCCGATGAACCCCATGGCGAAGGCCACCGGGAAGCCGAAGAACATGAACGTCAGGGCCAGCCCCAGCATCAATAGGGCCAAGGTGGTCTTGCCCAGGGCGACTCCCGACGCCTGATAGACAAAGGGCAGAGTAATAAAGGCTGCCGCTATGGCCAGCGCCAAGGCCAGAAACGCCAGGGGTTTTTTATACGCGGCGAGCAGGCGGCCCAGGTTGGCCAGCAGTTGCTGGAAAAGCACCACGCACATCAGCAGGCAGCCGAGCGCGGCCAGGAAGGTGAAAGGCGCGAAGGGCATCTCGGATACCATGGTGATCTTGCCCTCGGCGTACTCCGTCATTCCCCTTCGGTATAGCTGCCAGGTGATGATCAAAAAAAGATAGAGTCCGCAAAGGGAAAACATAGTTTCCAGAAAGAGGCGAGTCTTGGTGGGTAGCTTGTTGGTCAGGATATCGACCGAAATATGGCGGCCGTTTCTCTGGGTCTCGGCCAGGCTCAGAAAGGTGACGATGATCAATAAAAAGGTCTCGCCCTCGATGACGAAGTCGAAGACCACCCCGAAGAAGTTCCGCAGAGCCAAGTCAACGATGATGGTAGCGGCCATGACCAAGGCCAGGATGGCGCTCAGGGCGGCGCATTTCCGGGCCACGTAACCTATGCCCTTGTCCAGGGCCGCCGCCCAACTCAGCAGCCGGCCGCTGGCCCGGATGATGGCTGACTCTTGGTTACTCATAAGCCTCTCCGCCCCATCAGGATATGACAAGGCGCTCAGGCGGCCCTCGGCGTCTTCCACCTAGCTATGACCCCTGCCGGCCATGGGCATGTGTCTAGTCCGTGGACCGGCCGCTTAAGCATGCGGCCGGCCCACGGGCAGCTTAAAGCGTAGGTGACTTATTTGGCGCCCAGGGGCTTCCAGAACGCGTCCCGCTTCAGAGGATGAGCGGAGGCCTTCTGCACGACGGCCTCGATCTTGGCCATGAGCGCCCTCCCTTTCAGGCCCACCTTGTCCATGTCCTTGATGTGGTCATCATAGACCGGCTTGAGAGTCGCCTTCCACTCCTCTCTCTGCTTTTGAGGTACGACGTAAATCTGGTCGCCGCGCTTTTTCAACTGGGCCAGGATGAACTGGTTCATCTCCATGAACTTGGCGCCCACCGCGATGCTCAAGGACAAATTGAGGTCGTTGAAGACCTTTTGGATGTCCGGCGGCAGGGAGTTCCACTTCTTTAGGTTCATGGCCGCGATCTGAGCACCGGGAGTGAACCCGATGATGGTGTGCTTGTTCACCAAATCGGTGAACCGGAAGGAGTGCAGGGGAGGCGTGGGGAACATGACGCCGTCCAGGGCTCCCCTTTGCAGGGACATGTAGATATCGGCCATCTTCACCACCCTGGGAGAGGCGCCCCAGATCTTAAAGCAGGTGACGCCCATGGTGTTGGCGGCCCATATCTTCTGGTTCTTCATGTCGGACAGTTTTTTTATGAGCACGTTCTTCATATGGAGGTTGACTATGCCCGAGGAAAAGAACCCCAGGACCTTCATGTCCTTGTACTCGGCGGCCAGCGCCGGCACTTGCTTATAGCACTCGTAATACGACTGGGAGGCGTGCAGCTCGCTCTCCAACTGGAAGGGCAGGAACAGGGACGAAGTGACGGGGAACTGCTTGTTGAAGGCCCAGACGCTCAGGGGCATCACGATGTCGGCCAGGCCGCTTTTTACGGCGCTGAGGCCCTGCTCGTTCTTGACCAGGGTGCCGCCCAGGAACCATTTGAATTTCACCCGGCCCTTGGTGCGCTCCTCGATCATCTTCCCCCAGGGGATATAGACCTGCTGGACCACCGGGTGCATGGGGGGCTGCCATACGCCGACCTTCAGCTCGATTACCTCGGCCGCGCTCGCCCCGCTCAAGGCGGTCATGGACAGCAACAGGCAGCCCGCCGCGATCAGCGTCGCCAGTTTAATGAGTTTCATCTCGCTCCTCCCTTATAAAGGCCTCGGTTATACGGTCAATGTGCAACCCAGCCCTTGCTATTAATTTCGCTTGACCCCCAGTATCTGCATGGCCTCCTGCACGGTGGCGATCTCGCGCCCCACCTCCCGGGCGATGCGCACCATGCGCTCCACCAGCTGGGCGTTGCTCTTGGCCAGCTGGTTCTTGGCGTAGTAGATGTTGTCCTCCAGGCCGGTGCGGATGTTGGCCCCCTGGCACATGGCCATCACCGTGGCCGGCAGTTGGAACTTGCTGATGGTGATAACCTGCCAGGTGGAGCCGTCGGGGATGTGGTCCACCATCATGGACAGCAGCTTGGGCGTGAAGGGCATACCGCCCTTGATGCCCAGCACCAGGCTGAAATGCACCGGCTGCCTGAGCACTCCCCGGCGCACCAGCTCCAGGGCGTTGAAGATATGGCTCATGTCGTAGCATTCGCACTCGATGGGGATGTCTCTCGCGTAGCTGCGCTTGATGAACTCTGCGTTCCAGGCGATGGGGTTGTCGAAGGTGCCCAGGTAGCTGAACTCGAAGGTGCCCATGTTCACGGTGAGCATGTCGGGCTTGGGCTGGATGTCCACCAGCTCCATGCGCTCCTCCAGGGTGGCCGCCCGCAGGGTCCCGTCCGGCTGGGGGACACCGCCGATGCCGTTGCCCACCTGGGTGATGATGGGGCACTTGGCGTTTATCTTGCTGATGATCTCGGTGTAGACGTTCAGGTCGCCGGTGGTGTGACCCTTCTTGTCCCGGGCGTGGATATGGCAGACCGAGGCGCCGGCGTTGTAGCAGTCCAGGGCCGACTGGGCGATCTCATCGGGCTGCTCCGGCAGCGCGGGGTTCATATCCTTGCCATGGATGCCGCCGGTCTGGGCCACGGTGATGATCAGCTTCTCCATCTGCGCAACTTCCAGAGCGATCTGCATCTGCCTTGCCTCCCTATCTAGAGATTGGTGCTCATCGTTTGGACTATATCTTCCGCAGGCCCAGAATCTCCCTGGCCTCCTGGGGCGAGGCCACCTCCCGCCCGTACTCCCGGGACAGGCGCACTATGCGCTCCACGAACTGGGCGTTATCTTGGGCCAGCACTCCCTGCTGGTAGTAGACGTTGTCCTCCAGGCCCACCCTGATGTGCCCACCCATGATCAGGCCCATCATGGACATGGGCAGGTGCCCCTTGCCGATGCCGATGACGGACCAGGTGGCGTCGGCGGGGAGCATGCCGTGCAGGTAGAGCAGGGTCTGGGGCGTGGCCGGCGCGCCCCAGGGCGTGCCCAGCACAAACTGGAAATGCAGGGGGCCCTGCAGCTTGCCCTGGTCGCGCATGCGCAGGGCGGTGACGATCATGCCCGAGTCGAAGATCTCGATCTCGGGCTTGACCCCCTTGGCCAGCATCTGGGCCGCGGCCAGGTCCAGGAAATCGGGCGGGTTGCTGAACACCCCTCCGCCCAGGTTGATGGAGCCGGCGTCGAAGGAGGCCAACTCCGGGCTCAGCTCCAACGAAGCCAGCCGCTCCTGCACCGGTAGGTTGCGGCCGGCGATGCCCGAGGTGGTCAGACAGAGCACCAAGTCGCTCTGGGCCCGCAGGGGCTCCACCACCTGGCGGAACAGTTCCACGTCCTGGGTGCCCAGGCCGGTCTGGGGGTCGCGCACGTGGATGTGCACCACCGAGGCCCCGGCCCGCCAGCACTCCAGGGACGACTGGACGATCTCGGCCGGGGTGTAGGGGATGTAGGGCGAGATGTCGCGCAGGTTGCGGCTGCCGGTGATGGCGGCGGTGATGATCAGCTTTTTCTCTGGCATGTGCTTCTTCCGCCCGTCCTCAGAAATGCGCTGTCCCGAATGCCCGCCCCTGCCCTAGCGGAGCGTCAGGGACAGGCCCTTTTTTTCGATCTCAATATAGTTCGCCTGGTCCTGGCTGGTCAGCTCTTGAATCAAGGCCAGCACCGGCTTGTCGCCGCGAGGGTACTCCTCTGGCGGCTCCCCGCAGGCCAGGACCTTGTCCACCGCCTCCTGGTTGGAGGAAAGCACCCGCAGCAGGAACTCCTCGCCGGAAAGCTCCGGCCCGAACTCTTGCCGCAGTTCCTCCAGGGAGCGTTCCGGCGGCTGCCAGTTGGCCAGCTCCTTGGCCCGGGGCAGCCTTTTGATCTTGGCCATCACCTCTTTTTCCACCGGGGCCGCCAGCTCGCCGAAGTGCCCCAGGGCGTACTTGATGATCTCGTCGGTCACGATCTTGTAGCGTTCGCCGGTGGTGTAGTTGAGTATGGCCTGGGCGCCCAGGTACTGGGACAAGGGCGTGACCATGATGGGGTAGCCCAGCTCCCGCCGGATCAGGGCTATCTCCTGCAGCAGCTCGGGCAGCTTGTCGGCCAGGCCCCGCTTGGCCAGCTCGGTCTGGTAGTTGGACATCATGCCGCCGGGTAGCTGGTGCTCGTACTGGAACAGGTCGAACTCCACCGGCGCGCCCGTGGCCAGGCCCTCGCGCTGGGCGATGTAGCGGAAGTGGTCGCTCATCTGGGCCAGGGCCTTCTGGTTCAGGTCGCAGGAGAAGCCCAGCCGGCGGGCGTTGCGCAGGATGTTGTCCACCGAGGGCTGCGAGGGGCCGTTGGCCAGCGGGGCCACGGCCGTGTGCACCGTCTCCACGCCCAGCTTGAGCGCCTCCAAATAGCACAGGGGCTCCAGGCCGGTGGTGCAGTGGCCGTGGATCTCCAGGGGGATGCCCGGCACCTGCTTGGCCACCGCCTTGACCAAGCTGCGCGTCCGCTCCGGGGTCAGAAGGCCGTCCACGTCCTTGATGAAGATGCGCTCCGCCCCGGCCTGGGCCATCTGCTTGGCCTTCTTGGCGTAGTATTGGTTGGTGTGCACCGGGCTGTGCGAGAAGATCAGCGCCACCATGGTGGTCAGGCCCGCGGCCTGGGACCACTTGATGGCCTTTTTTATCTGGGTCAGGTCGTGGCAGGGGTCGTTGATACGGATGCGGCGGGCGCCGGCCTCGGCGATTTTGAGCGCCCAGTACTCGGTCACCGAGTCCGGCACGTTGCCGAAGTTGCGCAGCACCCCGCCCACGATCAGGGGCGTGTGGGGCATGGCCTGGGCCATCAGGCGCAGGCGCTGCCAAGGGTTCTCGCCCAGGTTGCGCACGCACCAGTCCATGCTGATCAGGGCCATGAAGTCCAGGGCCTCGAACCCCACCTGGTCGATGACCGGCGCGATGGGCAGCATCATGGAGGTGGTGATTCTGCCGTTCCACAGGCTCTGGGGCCCGTCGCGCAGGGAGGTGTCCACGAAGTAAACGCTCTTCATAGAAGTCCCTCAGTCACCGGTGCAGAATTGGTTTTCCAGCCAGCGGGTGTGGATCCGGCCGGCCACGAAGTCCGGGTGGTCCATCACTGCGGCCAGGAAAGGGATGGTGGTGTCTATGCCCGCCACCTGGAACTGGCCCAGGGCCGCCCGCATGCGCGCCAGGGCCTGGGCGCGGTCGCGGCCCACGGCGATGACCTTGGCCAGCAGCGAGTCGTAGAAGGGCGGCACCGCGTAGCCGGAGTGGCAGTGGGTGTCCACGCGCACGCCCTCCACCTCCGGCGCTCGCCACTGCCCGATCCGGCCCGGCGAGGGCCGGAAGCCGGCCTCGGCCAGCTCGGCGTTGATGCGGCACTCCACGGCGTGCCCGGCGTAGCGCACCTGCTCCTGGCTCAGGCGCAGCGGCTCGCCCGCGGCAATGCGCAGCTGCTCCTGCACCAGGTCCACGCCGGTGATCATCTCGGTCACCGGGTGCTCCACCTGGATGCGGGTGTTCATCTCCAGGAAGTAGAACCTGCCGCTGTCCTGATCCAGTACGAACTCCACAGTGCCGGCGCTCTGGTAGCCGATGTGGCGGGTTATGCTCAGGGCCGCCCGGCATATCTCCTCGCGCAGCTTGGCCGTGACCACCGGCGAGAGGGACTCCTCCACCATCTTCTGGTAGCGGCGCTGCACCGAGCAGTCCCGCTCGAACAGATGGATGGCATTGCCCTGGGCGTCGGCCAGGACCTGCACCTCTATGTGCCGGGCGTTGGGTATGAAGCGCTCCAGATACAGGCGTTCGTCGGCAAAGGCGGCCCTGGCCTCGGCCGAGGCCTCCAGGAACACGGTTTTGAGGTTCTCAGGCGCCATGGCTGTCTTCATGCCCTTGCCGCCGCCGCCCGCCGCCGCCTTGAGCAGGACCGGATAGCCCACCTCCTCGGCCGCGGCCAGGGCCGAGGCCAGGTCCTGCACCAGGCTGGAGCCGGGTATCAGCGGTATGCCCAGCTCCTGGGCGGTCCGGCGGGCCGAGAGCTTGTCGCCCATCCAGGCGATCTGCTCTGGCCGGGGCCCCACCAGGATCAGACCGCGCTCCGCGCAGGCCCGGCCCAGCTCGGGCCGCTCGGCCAAAAAACCGTAGCCGGGGTGCACCGCGTCGCAGCCGGTGCCCAGAGCCGCGGTGACGATGGCCCCGATGTTCAGGTAGCTCAGTGCCGGCGCGTGGGGCCCGATGCACACCACCCGGTCGGCCATCCTGGCCGGCAGGCTGTCGCGGTCCGCCTCCGACACCGCGGCCACCGTCTCCAGGCCCAGGGCTCGGCAGGCCTTGATGATGCGGACCGCTATCTCCCCGCGGTTGGCTATGAACACCCGGCCGATGCGGCTCATGATGGCGCGCGCCGCCTCAGTCCACCCGGGGCTCGATCAAGAAAAGCGGTTGGCCGTACTCCACCATCTGCCCGTCCTGGGCGCAGACCCTGGCGATGCGGCCACTGAGTTCGGCGGTGATGGTGCTGTAAAGCTTCATCACCTCGATGATGCACAGGGTGGTGCCCTTCTCCACCGCCGCGCCCTCCTCCACAAAGGGCCGCTCGCCCGGCTTGGGCGCCCGGTAAAACACGCCCAGCATGGGCGAGCGTATGGGCACCAGGCCCTCGGGGATGGCCTGCTCGCTCTGCGGGGCGGCCGGCGCAGGGCTGGCGCCAGCGCCCGTCAGCGAGGCCGGCGCAGCGAGGTTGCGCTCGGCCGTGGGCTCGCAGAAGGAAGGGCCCTTCTTGCTCAGGAACAGCTTGATGCCGTCCATCTCCAGGCGCAGCTCGTTGAAGCGCGAGTTGTGCAGCATTTTCATGATCTTGAGCACATCATCCTGTGTAAGGCTCATTCTGGTCTCGCTTTCAACGTCAACTCATTGCAACAGCGGTTGATGACCGGTGAATAATGCCAGGGCCCCTGCCTGCTCAGCGGCCTTCAACTCCCAGGACGGCTGCGGGAATCAAAAGCAGGATAAATTTCTGCAAAATAGGTGCCGGTTTTTAAAATTAATAATTACAGGCAGTTAAAAAATATGGCTTAGTATGGGGTTGGGTTGTGTCCACCAAAGATACATTTCCAAACGTATTATGTAAAAAACATGTACATAGTCTCAGGCCATCTTTTGGCCAGTTCAGCCAGGGCGATTCGCGTCAGGGACCGGCGTCTTTGGAAAAAAAGGGCCCCTCCACGGGGAGGGGCCATGGGGAAGGGCGGGACGCGCTCTACTTTTTCTTCTTCAACTGCTTGAGCAGCCCCTGCAGATACTTCTCGCGCTCGGCGAACATCTTGATGACCTGCTCGCGGGTCATGATCTTCACCGGGCTGCCGCTGGCCTTCATCTTGCCCAGGACCTTCTTATCGCCGAACATCTTGGGGAAGACCTCGGCTAGTTTCTTGACGATCTCCGGCTTGGCGCCCTTGGGCAGCACCACCCCGCGGTAGTTCACGCTGGAGTTGTCCACGTTGATGCCTGCCTCCTTGAAGGTGGGCACCTTGGGCAGGAACTCGTGCCGCTCCAGGTCGGCCACGGCCAGTATCTTGAGGCGGTCCTGGTTGCGGAAGGCGTCGGAGAGGTTATTGAAGCCGGCCTTGACCTTGCCCGCCACCACCGACTGCATGGCCGGCACCCCGCCTTTTTCCGGGATGTAGGTCAGCTTGATGCCCGCGGCCTTCTCCAGTTGCAGGGTGGCGATGTGGTGGCCCACGTACATGCCGGCGCCGGTCACGGTGATCTTGCCCGGGTTCTTCTTGGCAAAGGCCACGAAGTCCTTGACGTTGTTGAAGGGACTGTCCTTGGGCACGATCAGCACCGCCGGGTCGGCGCCCCAGTTGGCCACTGCCTCAAAGGTGTGGATGTTGTACTTGGTGGGGTACATGATGGACTGGGCAATGAAGTGGGGCACGTTGTAGGTGGCTACGGTGTAGCCGTCCTTGCTGCCTTTGTTGACGAACCAGTTCCAGCCCACCTGGCCGCCGGCGCCGGGCTTGTTGATGATCACGATGGGCTGGTCCAAGTATTTCTTATCGCCGGCCAGCATGGTCACGATGCGGGCCTGAAAGTCGGTGGCTCCGCCCGGCGAGTAGGTGACGATCATGCTGATGGGCTTGTCCGGATAGTTGTCCGCCGTGGCCGGCCCTCCCAGGGTCAGCAGCAAGGCTGCCGCCAACACTAACGCCGCCAATGGCCTAGAAAATCTCTTGCCTGCCATAACTCTCTCCCTCCTGCAGTGATTGTTCGCGGTCGCGGCCGGTGCGCCCCAGCCGGCGACCCCTGAACTATATTCCTCTCCCCTCCCTCCGGGCGGCCGCTACACCAGCAGGCCGCGGGGGGTCTGCACCTCCAGGATCACCTTGAAGAGCACGTAGAGTATGCCCGTAAAGACGGCCGAGCCCACCAGCCATTTGGCCGCCTGCTTGGGGTTTAGCCTGCGCCGGCCCATGATGTAGGTGACCGCCAGGAAGAACAGGAACGCCGACAGGTAGAACCCCAGGTCCTCGCAGACCAGCAGATAGACCACGATGATCACGAACAGCCCGCCCACCCGCAGCCAGGGGAAAGGCGGCTGCTGGGGCCGGGGCTTGGGAAAGATCAAGTGTTGCAGGAACAATAGGGCCGAGAGCACGCCCATGATAACGATGATGGTGCGGGGAAACACCGCCGCCCGCGCCTCCTCGATGTGGCCCAGGGTGGCGTAGAGCAATACCGAGCCCGCCAGGCAGACCAGACCCACTACAGCGTCGCGGTTCATGAGCTAGCCTCCTTGGCCCTGGCCTGGGCCTTGGCCTTCTGGTACTGGCGCACCTCGCTGTAGATGCTGTAGCCCACCGAGGCGGCGCACAGGGCGATGATGATCAGATTCAGGTGGCCGGTGAAGAAATACTTGAATACGCCCACGTCGGTGTCGGCGATAAGCTTGCCCTTGAGGAAATTGTCCTCGGCGATGCTCCCCAGGATGATGCCCAGCACCACCGGCGCCGCCGAAAAGCCCACCTTGCGCCCCAGATACATCAGGGTGCCCAGGGAGAACATCACCACCACGTCGTCGAAGCTGTTCTGCACGCTGAAGGTGCCGTACACCGCCAGCACCGTCACCGCCGCGGCCATCTCCAGGTCTGGCACCTTCATCACCGTGTGGGAGTAGCGCGACATCAACAGCCCGAAAATGCACATGGCTATCTGGGCCAGCACCAGGCTGGCGATGAAGGTGTAGGTGACCTCGGCGTGGGAGCGGAACAGGTCCGGCCCGGGGAACAGGCCGTGGATCAAAAGCCCGCCTAAGAGCACCGCCGCGGTAGGCGAACCGGGCACGCTCAGGGTGAGCAGGGGTATCAGCGAGGGCCCCACCATGGCGTTGTTGGCCGACTCGGCGGCTACCACGCCCTCGGGATTGCCGGTGCCGAAGGAGCGGGGGTTCTTGCTGAACTTGCGCACCTGGTCGTAGGCGATCAACCCGGCCACCTGGCCCCCGGCCCCGGGGATGACCCCGATGATGGTGCCCACCACCGACCCGATGGACAGAGCCTTGACCTTCTTGAGGTTCTCGGCGAAGGTTCGCCAGAGGATGCCCTTCTGGGGCTGGAAGGACACCTCGTCGCGCTGCTGGAAGGCGGTCTCCATCAGGGAAAAGACCTGGGGCACGGCGAACAGGCCGATCAGGGCCGGCACGATGGACACCCCGCCGGTGAGCACGTCCAGGAACACGAAGCGGGGGGTGCCCAGCATGGGGCTGTAGCCGATCACCGAAACCAGCAGGCCGAACATGCCGCCTAAAAGCCCCTTGAGCACCGAGCCGGAGGTGAGGCCGGCCATGACCGTGATGCCGAACAGGGCCACCCAGAACATCTCCGAGGGGCCGAACTCCAGGGCGATCTCGGCCAGGGGCGGGGTGAAAAAGATCATTATCACCATGCCGAACAGCCCACCCACCAGCGAGGAGATGAAGCAGAAGTAAAGTGCCTTCTGGGCCTGGCCCAGCTTGGCCATGGGGTGGCCGTCCAGCAGGGTGGCGATGTTGGCCGGGGCACCGGGGATGTTGATCAGGATGGCGGATATGGCGCCGCCGGCCACGGTGGAGGTGTACACCGCTCCCAGCAGGATCAGGCCGGTGGCCGGGTCCATGTGAAAAGTGAAGGGGACCAGCAGGGCCACGGCCATGGTGGGGCTCAGCCCCGGCGTGGCCCCCAGAAAGAGCCCCCCGATGGTGCCCAACACCAGCACCAGCAGGTTGATGGGCGTCAGGGCGTTGGGGAAATACTGCAGAAACTCCAGCAAGCCTCTCCTCCCTTGCTAAGACTCACCCCCCGTCCGTCCGGAACGGCCGGGCCTTATTTCAGGCCCACCACCTCCGGCAGCTTCAGGCGCTGAATCTTGCCCGAGGGCCCCTTGGGCATCTCCTCCAGAAACCGAATCAGTTTGGGGGTCTTGAACTTGCCCAGGTGCTCCAGGCAGTGGGCGCGCAGATCCTCCTCGCTGCAGGCCCGCCCCGGCTTCAGGGTCACGCAGAGCAGGATGTCCTCGCCGTAGCGCTCGTCGGGGATGCCGCAGGCCGCCGCGTCCAGCACCGCCGGGTGCTTGTAGGCCGCCTCGTCTATCTCCCGGGGCGCGATGTTCTCTCCGCCCTTGATGATCAGCTCCTTGAGGCGGCCAGTGATGAAGACGAAGCCGTCCTGGTCCATGTAGCCCAGGTCGCCGGTGTGCAGCCAGCCGTCGGGCTCCAGGGTCTTGGCCGTGATGTCCGGGGCCTTGTAGTACTCCTTCATCACATTGTCGCCGCGAATCATGATCTCGCCCACCACGCCCCGGGGCGCCTCCCGGCCCTTGTCGTCTATGACCTTGGCCTGGTTGCCCACGGCCACCCCCGGCGAGCCGTACTTGCGCTTGGCAGGATCCAGGGGGTTGGAGAACACCGGCGCCGCAGTCTCGGTCAGGCCCATGGTCTCCACGATGCCCACCTTAAACTTCTCCTCAAAGGCCTTGTGCAGGGCCACGGGCAGGGGCGCGCTGGCGCTGCGGCCGAAGCGCAACTGCTCTAGGCGAAAGCCCTGGTCCTTGATCTCGCTGCCGCTGATCAGATAGGAGATGATGGTGGGCACCACCGAGAACCAGGTGCAGCCGTGCTCGCTGATCAGGGGCCAGAACTCGTTCACGCTGAACTTGTGCGGCACCACCACCGTGGCCCCCAGCACCAGGGTGGACATGATGGAGACAACCTCGGCGTTGATGTGGAACAGCACCAGGGAGCACAGGGCCACGTCATCCTTGGTCAGCGCGTGGGCCTCCACCACGTACTGGCCGCCGGCCACCATGTTCTTGTGCGACAGGATCACGCCCTTGGGCAGGCCGGTGGTGCCCGAGGTGTACAGCAAGAGGGCCGCGTCCTCCTCCGTCACCTCGCACAGCCGGGCGTCGGCCCCGGCCTCGGCGGGCAGGATGTCCGGCGCGTCGCAGT
The DNA here is from genome assembly GCA_040751985.1 of Thermodesulfobacteriota bacterium. Lineage (GTDB taxonomy): Bacteria > Desulfobacterota > Desulfarculia > Desulfarculales > Desulfarculaceae > Desulfoferula. The sequence goes on from JBFMFU010000054.1 coordinate 50,817, forward strand.
CGATGACCAGGACCTCTATGTCGCGCTCCACCTCGGCCAGAGCCTTTTGCAGGCGCTGGTCCTGGTCCGGGGTCACGAAGACCAACTTGGTGTCCGAGTGCGCCAGCACGTACTTGAGGTGATCGTGCTGGGACTGCAGGTTGAGCGGGGCGATCACCAGGCCGGCGTACATTACGCCCAAGAACAGCATGGTGCTCTGCAGGCTGTTGCCCATCATGAAGGAGACCTTGTCGCCCTTGGCCAGCCCCTTGCCATAGAGGAAGTGGGCCAGCCGCCGGGATTCACTTTGCAGTTGGGCGTAGCTCACCGTCAGGCCGGGCTCCGGGGCGATCAGGAAGGTCTTGTTCGGCTGCTCTGTTGCGTGCAAATCAACGTAGTATCTAACCGTGCGCATCATCTCCCTCGCTGGCTGGCCTTGGACGTAAAAAGGGTCCGGCGGGCGGCGGCCGCCCTGCCGGACCCTGATGGGTCGCTCCGCGCCGCCCCTCCCGGGGAGGGACCGGCCGCGGCTCTAGGGGCCCGGCCGTCCGGCCCGCTGCAGCGGGTTTGGCCGTCCGGACCAATAATGCCTCTGTAAAGCCGCATAGATTGGTTCTTGCACCCTGCCGCCGGCCCCCCAAGGGGGAGCGCCACACCGCCCTGATCCAGATGCAGTGCGGGCGCGGGGCCGCGGCGGCAATGAAATCTGTGCCGCGCTGTATGTCTTCTAACCGCTTATGTCCATCTCCCGTTGCCGTTGGAGCCCAGGCCCAGGCAAAAGGGGACGGCCGCCGCCGCCCCCAAACTCAGTTCATGTAGTTGTAGCCGATCTCAAAGGCGTCCCGGTTCTCCTGGTGGAACTTGGGGATGATCTCCAGCAGGCTCTCCAGGATGTCCTCCTTCTTTAGCTGGCCCTCCAGCAGCCGGGCCATGGCCCCCAGGGCGATGGAGTTGGAGAAGATGACCCGGCCGAAGTTGTCTATGGCCAACTGCTTGGCTGGCAACTCCCGCTGGGTGCAGGGCAGCTTGTCGTCGATCTCCTCCACGAAGGCCGGGTCGAACAGGATCAGGCCCTCCTTGGGCACCGTGCCCTTGAAGCGGTTGTAGGCCGCCGAGGACAGGGCGATGAAAAAGTCCGGGTTCTCGCACATGGGGCTGTCTATGGTCTTGGGCGAGAGCACCACCTGGCTGCGCACGTAGCCGCCGCGCATCTCGGTGCCGTGGCTCTTGAGCATGGTGACCCGGAGACCTTCCTTGACCGCCGCCTCGCCCAGCACCTGCCCCAGGCGCACCACGCCCTGGCCGCCGAATCCGCTGGCCACTATCTCCATTCTGTCTTTCATAGCGCACCCGTCCTTCTGATCTTGCCCACCGAAGCCCAGACGTGCTCGCTGAACTCGGGCCGGGAGTTGGAGGCGTCGTGCCAGACGCCGGTGGCCCATACCGTGTTGGCGTCCTCCTGGCCCAGGGGCTTGGCCCGCTGTTTGATCCAGCGGTAGATGTTCACCTGGTTGCGGGAGCCCAGCTCCCGGGAGGCGAAGTTGGTGGGGCAGGGATAGGGCATGTGCACCAGGGAGAAGCCCCGGTTTTCGATGGCCTTCTTCACGCTGGCCACCGCCCGCGGCCCGTCCATGGCCACGTGGCGGGCCAGGAAGGTGGCCCCGGCCCCCTTGAGGATGTGCATTACGTCCATGCCCTCGCTCATCAGGTTGTGCTCGAACATGCCGTAGGGACTGGAGTCGGTCTTGGCCCCCTGGGGGGTGGTGAAGCCGAACTGGCCGCCGGTGGACTGGTAGCCCAGGTTGTCGTTGACGATCACCGTCATGTCCACGTTGGAGCGGGCGCAGTGGATCAGGTGCAGCAGGCCGATGCCGAAGGCGTCGCCGTCGCCCACCGTGCAGATGATCTTCTTCTCCGGCGGCAAGGCGATGCGCAGGCCGCGGGCGATGGCGTAGACCCGGCCGTGGGTGCCGGCGAAGCCGTCGCCCTGCCAGGTGCCGAAGGTCTGCCGGCCGGCGCAGCCGATGGAGGTGCCCCAGATGATGTCGTCGCGGCCCAGGCCCAGCTCGTCTACGGCCTGCACCACCACCTTGTGGTTGATGCCCAGGCCGCATCCCGAGCAGGCGGTGCTGGGGATCTTGCGGCTGCGCAGGTACTTCTGTATCAGGGCGCTGGATGAGTACTGCATTACCAGGCCTCCAACTCCCAACCCTTGCGCGTCAGGGGCTGGTTCTTGAGTAGCTTTTCAAAGTTCTCGATGAGGTCCGGGATGGTGGGCAGGTCGCCGCAGGAGCCCAGGAAATGGACCTCGGCGTCCTTGGGCGCCGCCCGCTGCACCTCGCGTACCAACTGCCCGTCCCAGTTCAGCTCCACCGACAGGTACTTGGCCTTGCGGGTGAAGTGCTCGTCCGGGAAGGGCCAGAGGTTGATCAGCCGCAGGGCCCCCACCTTCAGGCCCTTGGCCCGGGCTTGCTCTACGGCGGTGTTCACCACCCGGGAGGGGGTGCCGTAGGAGACCACCACCAGCTCCGGGTCGTCGTCCATGAACTTCTTCTCGTAGAGGTGGTTGAACATGTCCCGGTGGTTGCGCACCTTGTAGATCAGGCGGTAGGCGTGCTTGTGGTGGGCGTCCACCTCCTCGATGTCATAGCCCTCCACGGTGGGGGTCCAGTCCGAGCACATGCCGCCGGCGCCCGATCCCATCTGCACCGGGGGGATGTCCAGGTCATCACTGAAGGGGTAGAATTCCGGGCCCGCGCAGAAGGTGCGCGGCCAGGTCTTGAAGCCCATCTCCTTCATCTCGGCCTCGGTCTCGGGCACCGTGATGTCCTCGAAGCCGTCGGTGATGAGCTGGTCCACCAGCACCGTGACGGGCATGCGGAAGCGCTCGGACAGGTAAAAGGCCTCCACCACCATGGCCATGGCCTCCTGGGCCGAGTTGGGCGCCAGGGTGATGCACTCGAAGTTGCCGCCCTGGGTGGGGTAGCGGGTCAGGTAGAACTCGCCCTGGCCCGGCGCGCCGGTGATGCCGCTGACCGGGCCCACCCGGCCGGAGTTGACCACCACCAGGGGCATCTCGCAGCCCAGGGCCCAGCCGTAGGGATCGGCGTAGAGGATATAGCCGGGGCCCGAGGTGGCGGTCATGGACTTCATGCCACCCAGGGAGGCCCCGATACACAGGTGCATGGCCCCGCACTCGTCCTCGGCCTGCAGATACACCCCGCCCACCTGGGGCAGGCGCTTGCTCATGGCCTCGGCCAGCTCAGTGGCCGGCGTGATGGGGTAGCCGCAGAAGAAGCGGCAGCCGGCCAGGATGGCGCCCTCGGTGATGGCGAAGTTGCCAGTTTCCAGAAATCTCTTCATGACACCAACCTCCCGCGCCTAGGCGGTCTTTTCCCGGACATCGATGGCGAAGTCCGGGCAGGAGAAGAAGCACTTAAAGCAGCCTACGCACCACTTGGGGCTCTTGACCTCCATGGGGCGGTAGCCCTTGAGGTTGAAGCTCTCGGCCGGTCCGAAGGTCTCCACGCCGCAGACCTCGGCGCAGTAGCCGCACTCCTTGCAGCTCTCCAGGTTGAGCACCACCTCGAAGGCGCGGGCGTCGCACTGCAGGCAGCGGGCGGCCTCGGCGGCCACCGCCGCCGGGCGCATGGGCAGCTCCACTTGATCGAAGTTGCCCGCCCGCTCCCAGACCTTCAGATGCGGCAGGTCCTGGCGGGCCGTGATCTCGCCGCCGAGCGGGGTCAGCTCCACCGCCTCCTCGGGCTCGGCCAGGGTCTCGCTGATGTCCCCGGAGCCGCCCAGGTACTTGTCTATGGCCGCGGCCGCCCGGCGGCCCTGGGCCACGCCGGCGATGATGGAGGCCGGGCCGCTGACCACGTCGCCGCCGGCGAACAGGCCCGGCTCGCCAATGGCCAGGTCATCGTCGGCCAGGATGCGGCTGCCCTGGGTCTGAACCTTCAGGCCGCTGACGAACTCTAGCTGCGGGGTCTGGCCGATGGCCAGGATCACGGTGTCGGCCGCGGCGTGGGTGGTCACTCCCTCGTCATAGACCGGCTTGAAGGCGCCCTTTTTGTCGAACACCGCGGTGCAGGCCTTGAAGGACACGCCCGTGGCCGCGCCCTCGCCCAGGACCGCCTGGGGCCCCCAGGAGTTGTTGATGACCACGCCCTCCTGCTCGGCCAGGTTCACCTCCCAGGGGTGGGCCGGCATCTCCGCCCGCTTCTCCAGGCAGAAGAGCCGCACGTCCTTGGCGCCCAGGCGCTTGGCGGTCAGGGCCACGTCGATGGCCACGTTGCCGCCGCCCACCACCACCACCTTCTGGCCCAGGTCAAAAGACTTGCCCAGGGCCACGTCGCGCAGGAACTCCCAGCCCCAAAGGACGCCCTTTTTGTCCGCGCCGGTCAGGCTGATGCGGGCCGAGGAGTTGGCCCCGCTGGCGATGAACACCGCGTCGAATTGCTTCTTCAAATCGGCCAGGCTGATGTCCTTGCCCACCACCGTGGAGCCCGAGAACTTGAGTCCCAACTCCCCGATCTCGGCCAGGTCCCGCTCCAGGCGCGCGGCGGGCAGGCGGTACTGAGGGATGCCGTAGCGCATCATGCCGCCGGGCTCGGGAAAGGCGTCGTAGATGGTCACCTCGTGGCCCACGCTGAGCAGGTAGTAGGCCGCAGTCAGGCCGGCCGGCCCTGCGCCCACGACGGCCACCTTCTTGCCGGTCTTGGCTACCATCTTCTTGTTCTGCTTCCACCAGTCGCCGCCCTGGTCCACGGCCGCCCGCTTCAGGGCCCTAATGGCGATGGGATCGCCGAACTGCTTGTAGGCGCAGACATCCTCGCAGGGGGCGAAGCAGGCGTCGGCGCAGACCATTGGCAGGGGCAGGCGCTCGCGCAGCACGGCCACCGCCTGATCGAACTTGCCGTCGCGCACCGCCCGGATGTAGCGGGGCACGTCCACCCCGGCCGGGCAGGCATCACTGCACCGGGGGATGATGAAGTCCTTCCGGCTGACCCGGTAGGTTCCCATGTCTCTCTTCCTCCTGAGGCTGAATACAGTATTTCGCCGAATCAGGACTAAGGCTATCAAGAAGCATGCCATGGGGCCCCAAGCAGGGCCAGCCAGGCAGTATTACGCCTAAAAGGCTGGATTAACAAATGGTTAGCTCGGGTAACTTGGGATAATGGGAACTATTTATAAGCGTTCGAGAAGGTTAAAAGGCACGTTTTGTGTCCGGAAATCAGGACATGTGCAGAAAATCGGACAATGAAGAATAAACTATACAGGCCTCAACTAGACTTCTCATCGTTCAGCATCTGATAGCGGCGGCATTTCTCGTAGAGGGTCGAGCGGGAAATACCCAATATTTTTGCTGTCTTGGACATATTACCCTGGTTCAGACGCAGGGTCTGCTCCAGGATGCTGGCCTCGCAGCGGGCCAGCTCCTTGGCCAGCCCGTTGTCCGGAAATTCGGACACCTGGCCTCGGGCCAGGTTGTTGCGCAGCACCTCGGGTGGCAGGTGCTCCAGGTCGATGACCTCGCCCTCGCTCAGGCTAAGGGCCCGCTCCAGCACGTTTTTCAGCTCACGCACATTGCCCGGCCAGGCGTATTTCTCCAGGGCCTGGCGCGCGGCCGGGCTGAGCCTCATCGCGGGCCGGTCCAGGGACCTGAGGAAGTGCTCCACCAGAGGGCCGATGTCCTCCACCCGCTTCATCAGGGGCGGTATCTCGATGCTCATGGTGCTCAGGCGGTAGTACAGGTCATCGCGGAACTGGCCCTGGCGCATCATGGCCTTGAGGTCGCGGTTGGTGGCCGCCACCAGGCGGAAGTCTATCTGCACCGGTTGCACCCCGCCCAGGCGCTCCAGGCGCTTGGTCTCCAGCACCCTGAGCAGCTTGGCCTGGGCCTTGGGGCTCAGCTCGCCGATCTCGTCCAGATACAGGGTACCCTGGTGAGCCAGTTGTATCTGCCCCACCTTGCCCTTCTTGCTGGCGCCGGTGAAGGCCCCGGACTCGTAGCCGAACAGCTCGCTCTCTAAAAGGTCGCGGGGGATGGCCGCGCAGTTGACGCAGACAAAGGGCCCCCCGGACCGGGGCGAGGCCGCGTGCACCGCGTGGGCGAACATCTCCTTGCCGGTGCCGGTGGCCCCCAGGATCAGGACCGGGGCGTCGGTGGCCGCGTACTTGGCCGCCATCTCCTTGACCTCGGCCAGGATCCGGCTCTGGCCCACGATGGAGTCAAAGCTGTACAGCGGCGACAGCACCCGGTCCAGGCCCTTCTTGTAGTAGCTGACCTCCCGCTCCAGCAGGTGCATGCGCTCCATCAGGTCCGTGAAGGCCTGATAGTCCCGGAAGATGGTCTGCAGGATCACCCCCACGGTGCGGCCCTGCTGGCGCAGGGGTATGCGGTTGACCAGCATGGGCGTGGCGGTCTTCAGGGAGCAGCGCTGGCCCAGCTCCGGCCGTCCCGAGGCCAGCACGCTGGGCAGCCGCGAGGCCACGAAGTACTCCTCAATGGGCTTGCCCACCGCCTCCTGGGGATCGGTGCCCAAGAGATCGGCGTAGACCCGGTTCATGAACACGATGCGGCAGTTGGTGTCGCAGACGATGATGCCGGAGTACACGTTGTCCAGCACCAGGGACAGGAAGTCCACCATGCCGCTCAGGTCCGGGGCCTCCTCCGGGGAGGCCGGGCCTTGCCAGGCCTCCCGGCCGGCGGGCAGCGGCTTGCCCTCGGCCGCGCAGTTGGGCGGATATGGATTTTTCGGCTTCATGGCGGCGGTTTTCCCTTGCCAGAGGCTAGGGGAACTTTACCAAGCGGGCCCGCCGGTTGCAATCATTGCCCGGCTGCAGCCTGGGTCACGGCAGGCCGCGGGGCTTGGTCTCGGTGAGCAGGCGGGCGAACACGAAGGAGGCCGCGGCCACCAGCACCGCAAAGAGGAACATCATCTTGTAGGCCAGCACCACGTCCCCGCCGGAGCTGGCCTTGTAATGAGAGACGATGTAGCCCATGGCCACCTGCAAGAGCGCCGCGCCCAGGAAAGGGAAGATGTTCACCAGGCCCACCGAGGTGCCGGCGATCTCCAGGCGGAAGAGCTCCTTGGAGACTGCGGCCAGTATGGGCCCGGTGGCCGCGCTGCCCAGGCACATGGCGAAGAACAGCACGTAGAGCAGCCACAGGGGCAGGCCGCCCGGAAACAAAAACAGGACCAGGAACACCGCCGTGGTCAGCCAGCTGCCGCCGGTGAGCACCGGTTTGCGGCCCAGGCGGTTGGCCAGGGCCCCCAGCACCGGGGTGCCCGCCACCAGGGCCAGGGCGAAGGTGGACAGCACCCCGCCGGCCGCGGCCTTGGACAGGCCGTAGACCTCCATGAGGTAGGGTCCGCCCCACAGCCCGCTGACCGCGAAGGCCAGGCCCGTGGCGCAGAAGGCCCAAAACGACGGCGGCCAGAAGCGGCGGGCGCCCACCACCTCCCGCACGCCGGCCCAGAGCTCCGCCGGCCGGGGCGACCGCGCGGGCCGGCTCCCCTGGCCGGGCTGCTGATTGATGGCCGGCCAGCCCATCTGCCGGGGCTCGTCGCGCACCACCAGATAGGCCACCACGGCCATGAGCAGGGTGAAGCCGGCCACCACCACCATGGTGGCCCGCCAGCCCATGAGGCTGCTCAGCCAGGCCAGGGGCACCCCGGCCGACAGGGCCCCCACCCCGCCCACGGCCATGAACAGGCTGCCCATGATCACGAAGCGCGGTATGCAGAACCACTGCGAGAGCAGCTTGAAGTTGCACACGAACACCGTGGCCACCCCAGCCCCCACCAGCACCCGGCCCAGCACGGCCCAGCCCAGGGAGGGGGCCAGCCCGGTGAGCAGCGCCCCCACCCCGGCCAACACGAAGGAGCTGGCCACGGTCTTGCGGCTGCCCCAGGAGTCGGCCAGGATGCCGGTGGGCATCTGCAGCAGGGCGTAGGGGTAGAAGTAGGCCGAGGCCAGCAGGCCCAGCACCGTGTCGCTGAGGCCGAAGGTGGTCTGGATATCCAGGGCGATCACCGCCGGGCACAGGCGGTGGAAGAACACCAGCAGGTAGCACAGAAAGATGACCGCGCAGACATAGTAGCGGTAACGCTTGGCCTGCCGCACGCCCCCTAGGTGGGCGTGGTCGGCATCCTGGGCGATGGCTTGTGGCGGCTGCGGCCGGCGGCTCGGCGTTTCGGTCATGGCGTGGCGCCCCCTGCGCGGCGTTAGGTGGCTCGGCGATCCCTGGCTCAGTCCTGTTCGGGGGGCGGGGCCGTCCGGGCGAACTCCTCGCGTATCTCCTGCTTGATCCGGTCCTCAAAGGCCTGGTAGTCCGACCCGTGCCAGGCGCGGTGCTCGCCGCGGGCATAGGCCAGGGCGTTGTGGTGGTAGATGATGGCGTTGTGGCGGTTGAACTCGTAGTTGTTCTGCCTGCGCACCACCTTGCCCGGCGTGCCCATGACGATGGAGTTGGGCGGGATGACGGTGTTCTGGGTCAGGAAGGTGCCGCCGGCCACGATGGAGTTGGCCCCCACCTTGCTGCCGTTCATGAGGGTGCAGTTGATGCCGATGAGGCAGTTGTCGCCCACCTGGCAGCCGTGCAGGGTGGTGTGGTGGGCGATGGAGCAATACTCGCCCACGATCACCGGATGGTCCAGGGCTACGTGGATCATGACCATGTCCTGGATGTTGCTGTAGCGGCCGATGCGCACCTCGTTGGTCTCGGAGCGGATCACCGCATGCGGCCACAGGCTGGCGCCCTCGGCGATGGTCACCTTGCCGAAGATCAGGGCGCTGGGGTGGATGAAGGCCGGGTTGTGCAGGCTGACCTCCGGACCATAGGCTGGCGGCATGCTCTCTTCCTCGCCGGCGGGTGCGGGCCCGCCCCTGGTGTTGTCCCTGGTGATCATCCGACTGATATCATCTAGGCCATATTGCGGCTGCTGTCAATTTCTCCGGCAGGGGCTCGCATAGATTTCCGCCAAGCCCTTCCGCCCCGGCCCGCGGTTGCGCCGGCCGGCAAAATGGAATACCTTGAGCCTGGTTCAGGGGCCCGCCCCAGGGGGAGCGCGCATGCAGGCTGACTATGTGATCAAGAACGGCCGCGTGGTCAATGTCTACTCCGGCGAGGTGCTGGAGCAGGAGGTGGCCGTGGCCGGCCGGCGCATCATCGAGGTGGCTGAGCGTGCCGAGTCGGCCACGGCGCGCAGCAAGGTGATCGACGCCGCCGGCGACTACCTGCTGCCCGGCTTCTTCGACGCCCACGCCCACGCCGACCTGTTCACCAACCCCCTGGCCTACTGCGAGGGGGCCCTGGCCCGCGGCACCACCGGCATCTTCAACGACGGCCACGACCTGGCCGCCGCCTTGGGGCCGGCCGCCTTCCTGGAGCTGTTCGACGGCCTGGCCCAGCTTCCCTTCAGCATCTACACCGGCGTGCCCGCCGCCGCCCCGCCCTACCCCCAAGTGGAGGGCGGCGAGATTTGGGGCCTCCCGGACCTGGAGCAGGCCTTCAGCCGGGGCTACGTGCTCTCTTTGAGCGAGGTGACGCCCTTCCTGCGCCTGATCCGGGGCGCCCCGGACCTGGCCGCCAAGCTGGAGCTGGCCCGCAGCCGCGGCCGCCTGGTGGAGGGCCACACCACCGGCGCCAGCCCGGCCAAGCTAAACCGCCTAGCCGCGGCCGGGGTCAGCTCCTGCCACGAGTCGCTTAGCTCCTCCGACGTGCTGCGCCGCCTGCGCCTGGGCTTCTACGTAATGCTGCGCCAGGGCTCCATCCGCCAGGACCTGCCCCACCTCATGGAGGCGGTGCGCGGCCTGGAATCTTATGACCTCAGCCGCCTGATGCTGGTCAGCGACGGCATCTTCCCGGACCACCTGCTCTCCTGGGGCAACATGGACTGGGTGGTGGCCCAGGCCGTGTCCCTGGGCATCCCGCCGGTGCGGGCCGTGCAGATGGCCAGCCTCAACCCGGCCCGCTACTTCCGGTTGGACCACCTGCTGGGCGGCCTGGCGCCGGGGCGGCTGGCCCACATACTCATCGCCCCCAGTCTGGAGCGGCCCACCCCGCGCCTGGTCATGGCCAGCGGCGCTATCGCCGCCGTGGACGGCGCCCTGCGCCAACCCCTGGGCCGGCCGCCGTCCGCCAACCTGGGCAGTCACCCCTTCACATTGACGCCGCCCCGGGCCGAGGACCTGCGCATCCCCGCCGGCCCCGCCACCCCGCCGGTGATCAGCGTGGTGGACCAGACCGTTACCCAGCGCGAGGACCTGCCAGTGCCGGTGGAGGGCGGCTTCTATGCGCCCCAGGGCGAGGTGATGGCCGCCTCCCTGTTCAGCCGCGACGGCGCTGAGCGCGGCCGGGCCCTGATCAAGGGCTTCTGCCCGGGCCTGGGTGGCCTGGCCTCCAGCGCGGCCCACGAGGTGCACGGCCTGCTGGTGGCCGGCCAGAGCCCAGAGGACATGGCCCAGGCCGCGGCCGAGGTGGTGGGCATGGGCGGCGGTATCGTCTTGGTGCAGGGCGGCCAGGTGCGGGCCCGCCTGCCCCTGGGCCTGGGCGGCATCTGCTCCCTGGGCTCGGTGGAGGAAACTGCCCGTGGGGTGGAGGCGATGCACGCCGCCCTGCGCGAGCTGGGCTGCACCCTGGACTACCCCCTGTGGAGCTTCGTGTTCCTGCCCTTCACCTCGGTGCTCAGGCTGCGCATCACCTACCAGGGGGTGTTCGACGTGCGCGAGGGCCGCGTGATCTGGGCCCCCTGAGCCCGGCCCTTACTCCTGGCCGCCGCCGGCCTGGCGCTTCTGCTGGACCGCCGCCTTTTCCGCCAAAAAGCGCTTGACGTTGTCGCGGCCGTCCTGGGGCGGGTGCATTGTCTCCGACCGGTGCCTGAGGACCAACGAGCTGGTGGGGCACTTGTGCACGCAGACCCCGCAGCCCAGGCACAGATCGGCCTTCAGCTGCGGGGCCAGGCCCTTCTGGTTGGTGACCTGCTCGTGCGGCTCCAGAGACAGGGCGTCCATGGGGCAGCGCTCCACGCACAGACCGCAGGCCTTGCAGGTGGCCGGGTTGACGCTCACCAGGTAGTTGGAGGGATCGTGGGCCCGCAGGTGGCCCAGGGCATGGAAGCCCTCCAGGAACAGGCAGCAGCAGGCGCAGCAGTTGCAGATGGTGTCCACGCCCTGCTGCCAGTTGGACACGCTGTGCATCAGGCCCGAGTCCGCCGACAGGGTCAGTATCCCCAGGGCCTCCTCCTGGCTGACAGGCCGGCCCAGGCCGTAGGCGTCCAGGTAGCGGCCCAGGCGGCCGAAGTGCAGGCAGACCTCGGTGGGATGCTGGCAGGTGTGGGCGTCCTCATCCAGGTTCTTGCGCTGGCGGCAGGGGCAGTGGGACACGCTGAGGTAATCCTGGCCCTCTATCACCTGCACCACGTCCTCGTAGGGCAGCACCTGGCGGGTGTCGGCGATGGTGCGCTGGATGGGGATGGCCCGCAGGCCCCTGGTGTGGGCGTCGGCGTACTGGGCAAAGAAGCTGTCGCGGAAGTAGCGGTTGACCTTGGGGGCCATCTGGCGGGTGCGCTCGTCGTCGGCCCCGGACCAGAAGGCGCTGCGCAGCAGGACGAAGAAGGAATCGTTGAGCCCATAGCGGGGCTCGCCGTCCCGCTGGCTGGCGAAGACCAGGCCCTTGCGGGCCAGGGCCTCCATTTGGGGCCACAGCACGGCCGGGTCCATATTCTTCATGGCCGCCAGTTCGCCCAGGGGCAGGCCCTTGAAGGGCAGACCCCTGAGCAGGCGCGCCTCGTCCGGGGTGTAGGTGATCTGTAGCAGGGGCAGCAGCTCCGGCGAGTCGGGCAGCCCCCACCAGGTCTGGTTGAGCCAGGCGATCAGGTCCCGGTAAGCCTGTCCATCGGACATGTCTGAATCCTTTCCCGGGCCCGGCCGCCATTGGCCGCCGCCCCACAAGCTTTATGCGTTCGCGGTAGTAAACACGCTGGCCGCGGCAGGCATCGCGGCTCAGGCCCCTCGCGCCGCCTCCACCGGCGCGGGCAGCCGGGCGGCCAGCAGGCAGCACAGCGCCCCCACCAGCACCACCCCCGCGCACAGGTAAAAGCCGCTGGCGAAGCCGGCGCTCAAATCGCGCAGCAGCCCCGCCACCCAGGGCGCCACCAGCGAGGCCATGAAGCCGGCGGTATTGGCAGCGCCGTAGGTGGTGCCCATGATGCGCGGCGGCACCGAGTCGGCCAGCAGGGCGTAGAAGGGCGGGAAGTAGCTCCAGGCCGCGGCGCCGTTGATTAACAGCAGCACCGCGAACCACTGATAGCTGATATGCGCCGCCAGGCCCAGGCCCATGACCAGGCTTAAGAGGGCCATCACCAGGCTGGACAGCACCAGGGGCAGGAAGGGCCCCCGCGGCCGCCGGCGCAGGCGGTCGCTCACCGCCCCGGAGATGAGCAGGGCCGGCACGCTGACCAGGCCCAGCACGCTGGCGTAGAGCCCGGAGCCGCCCACCCCCGGCGCCCCCAGCTCCAGGAAGATGGTGGGGGCCCAGGTGCCCAGCACCCAGAACAGATACATCACCGTGAAGTGGCTCAGGTACAGCATCCACAGCAGGGGGCTGGTGAGCACCTGGGAGTAGCGGGCCGCCGGGGCCGGCCCGGTGTGGACCGCCGCCTCCGGCTCCCGGATCACCCGCCGGATGAGCACAAAGGCCAGCAACGAGGGCGCCGCGTAGAGTACGAAGACCCAGCGCCAGCCCCACAGCTCGGCGATCCAGCCGGCACAGAGGATGCCCAGGCCCATGCCCAGGCCCATGCCCAGGGCCGAGATGCCCTGGCCCAGGGCCTTCTTCTCTGGTGGGGTGTAGTGGCTGACCAGGGGCCGGTCGTTGCCGAAGTAGGTGCCCTCGGCCATGCCCGTGAAGAAGCGCACCGCCAACAGGGCCATGAAGGAGCCGGCTAGGGAGGTGAGCAGGCTGAGCACGGTCCAGCACAAGGTGCCCACCAAAAGGAAACGCCGGTGCCCCCAGCGGTCGCCCAGGAAGCCCGAGGGAAGCTGCATGGCCGTGTAGGCCCAGAACACGGCGCTGGACAGCAGGCCGGCCTGGGCGTAGCTAAGCTGGAACTCTTTCATGACGGGGGCCAGCAGGGGCGACATGCCCACCCGGACCATGTACAGGCTCAGCCAGCCCAGCAACAGCACGCCCCACACGCGGCGATAATAAGCGGGCATGGCGTCTTCCCTTCCCCGGCCGCAGCCGGGCGGCCTGGCGCAGCGGGCGCCTACGCGCTGCCCCGCTCCAGGAAGGCCTTGACTGGGGCGTCGTCCTTGAGCTCCCAGTTGATGTGCTGCCAGGCCGGCGGATACATTATGGGCACGTTCTTGCCGGTGTAAGCGATGCCCTCCAGGATGCCCGGCAGCAGGTCAAAGGGGATGCCGCAGGCCAGGTCGGTCAGGCTGGGCATGCTCAGCAGGCGGCCGCCGTTGCAGGGGATGGCCAGGTGCGGCCTGTGGCTGAGCATGGGCAGCACGATGGTGTCCGCGCACAGGCCGGCGTCGCCGGACACGCTGAACTCCATGCGGCCCCCCTTGTCGTACAGGTAGCCGTTGATGATGCGCAAAAGCTGGGCCACGTTGCCGTGCACCACCACCACGTCCGGTTCCAGGGGCAGCTTGCCCAGGGGCCCCACCAGCATGGCCCGGTAGCGGCCCACCGCGAACTTGGGCGTGGTGTCTATCATCTTACGGGCCGCGGCCTGGCCCTTGAAGTAGGTGTCGGTGTACACCCCCACGCAGTCCTCCACCGGGAAGCCCAGGGAGGTGGCCCCCAGCCGGCAGACGCTCAGCTCCGGGGCCGTGCCGCCGATCACGGTGCCGTAGTAGCGGGCCAGGGCCACCAGCTGGCAGATCACCAGGCGCTTGGACAGGCGGCGCACCGGCCGGCCCTTGTACTGCACCTGGTCCAGGTCGCTGTCCTGGGCCAGCATCTTCACCCCCACCGGGAAGCCCTCCAGCACCAGGGACTGGCTGAGGGCGTCGCCCATCGTCTGCAACGTCTGCAATGACTGATCCATGTCGGGGCTCCTTTGGGGCAGGCGAGGCCCTCAGGCAAAGGCCTTCTTGAGATACTTGGTGCGGAATATGCCGCCGGGCAGGAACATCACCACCGCGATGTACAGGCCGCCCATGACGTACACCCAATTGCCGCCGCCCAGGTAGGCGGAGGCGTAGGACTCGGCGAAGATGATCAGGAAGGCGGCGGCCACGGGGCCGATGAGGGTGCCGGCCCCGCCCATGATGGTGATGAGCAAAATCTCCGCGCCCACCGACCAATCCACCAGGGAGGGCACCACGCTGTTGTTGAGGAACACCGCCATGGCCCCGGCCAGGCCCGCGAACATGCCCGACAGGCCGAAGGCGGCCACCTTGTAGGGCCGCGGGTTGTAACCCAGGCTCAGCAGGCGATGTTCGTTCTGCTTGATGCCCTTGAGCACGTCGCCCAGGGGCGAGTTCACCAACAGGCGGATGACCAGGTAGCTGACGATGATCAGGCCCAGCACCAGGTAGTACAGCCCCACGCCCGCGAACAGGTCCAGCTTGAGCCCGCCCAGGGTGATGGGTGCGGCGCGCACCCCCATAATGCCGTTCTCGCCCTGGGTGATGCCCCAGGGGTCGTGCATCACCAGTAGCTCGCAGATCTGGGCGAAGGCGAAGGTGATCAAGGCCATGTAGATGCCCCGGGCAAAGGTGCACACGAAGCCGATCAGGCAGCCCAGCAGCAGGCCGGAGAACATGGCCGCCGCGATCATCACCACGGGGTTGGGGTACTTGAACACCGTCACCGCCACCATGCCCACTGCGTAGGCCGGCATGCCGTAGAACACGCTGTGACCGAAGGAGACCAGGCCCGTGAAACCGTAGAGCAGGTCATAGGCCAGGGCGAAGATGCCGAAGATCATGGACAGGGTGAGCAGGTACACCAGATAGGGCTGTCCCAGCCAGGGCAGCAGGATCATGGCCAGGATGACGGCCCCCAGCAACAGCCGGAAGCGGGGCGACAGGCTCATCGATTACTACTCCATCACCGTGGCCAGCCCCATGATGCCCCGAGGCCGGATCAGCAGGATCACCAGCAGCACGCAGTAGGCCAGGATGTCGGATACGTTGCCTGAGACGAATATGCTGGATATGGACTTGGTCATGGCGATGGTCACCCCGGCGATGACCGCCCCGCCGATGCTGCCCAGCCCGCCCACGATGGCGATGACGAACAACAGGCCGATCAGCTCCAAACCCATGGTGGGGTAGACCGAAAAGATGGGCCCCACCAAGCCGCCGGCCAGCCCGGCCACGCCCATGACGATGACCAGCATCAGGCTGCCGATGCGGTCCACGTTGACCCCCATGGACATGGCGGTGTCGCGGTCCTGGATGGCGGCCAGGCAGCGGATGCCCACGTCGGACTTGCGGAATAGGATGTACAGGCCCAGCAGCGCCGCCACGGCCACACCCATGACCACGAAAAAGTAGATGGGGTAGGTTAACTCCACTCCGGCCACGGAGAACTGCACCCGGCCGAAGGGGATGGGCAGCAGCTTGGGGTCCGCGCCCCATATGTTGCGGATGAGCTGGCGGCAGATCATGGCCACGCCCACCAGGGCCACCAGGGGCTCCAGGGGGTGGCGCTTGCGCAGGGGCCGGATGATGGCGTAGTACAGCCCCAGCCCCAGCACGGCGCAGACCACCGGCGCCACCACCAGCCCCAGCCAGAAGCTGCCCACGGCGCTGAAGACGAAGAAAGTGATGTAGCCCCCGAACATGTAGAAGGAGCCGTGGGCGAAGTTGACCACCTCCATCAGGCCCATGACGATGGTCAGGCCGATGGCCACCAGGGCGAAGATCAGCCCGATGGTCACTCCGTTGAGGATCTGGGTGATGATCAGGGAGGTCACGGTTCTACTCCCGCACGCCCAGGTGCCTCTGCTGCACCTCCGGCGCGGCCATCAGCTCGGCGCTGCTGCCTTGGTAGACGATGCGGCCCTTTTCGATGATATAGACCCGGCCCGCCACGGCCAGGGCCCGCTCGCAGCTGGCCGAGGCGAAGAACACGGTTATGCCCTCGTCCTTGACCGCCTTCATGGACTCGATGACCCGCTTGACCGCCACCGGGGCCAGACCTTCCATGGGCTCGTCCAGCAGCAGCAGGCGCGGCTTGGTCATCAGGGCCCGGGCGATGACCAGCATCTGCTGCTGGCCGCCGCTGAGTGAGCGGGCCGGCTGGTTCTTGCGCTCGGCCAGCTCCGGGAAGATGGCGAAGGCCTGCTTGAGCAGGTCCTCGCGGCGGTGCGGCTTTTTCACCACCGGCACCCGCAGGTGCTCCATCACGGTCAGGGCCGGGAAGATGTGCCGGCCCTTGGGCACCACGCAGATGCCCATGCCGGCCACCTGGTGGGTGGGGGCGCCGGTGATGTCCTCGCCTCGGAAGCGCACCCTGCCCTGCCTGGGCGGCAGCAGGGACATGATGGTCTTGATGGTGGGGGTCTTGCCTTCGCCGTTGCGGCCCAGCAGCGCCACCGCCTCCCCGGGCCTCAGGGCCAGGGACAGGCCGCGCAGGATGTGGGCCAGGCCGATGTAGGTATGAACGTCCTCTAGCTGGAGTAGGTAGTCGGACATTCCACCAACCCTCCAAAATAGCATTCATCTACCCGGGAGTCGCCCGCCACCTCGCTGGGCGTGCCCTCGGAGATGATGCGCCCCTGGTCCATCACCGTGATGCGCTGGGCGATCTTCATCACGAACTTGATGTCGTGGTCGGTGAGCAGGATGGTGCGGTTCTGGGACAGGGCGTGGATCATCTCGGTGATCAGGCCGATGTCGTTCTCGTCCACGCCGGCGGTGGGCTCGTCCAAGAGCACCAGTTCCGGCTCCAGGGCCAGGGCCAGGATCGTCTCCAGCTTCTTCTGCTCGGGGTAGATCAGGGCCCCGGCCTCCTGGTCGGGGTCGGGGATCCACTCGTAGCGGGACAGCAGCTCCTCGGTGCGCCGGGTTATCTCCTCCCGCTCCACCCGCTCGAACAAGTGGTTCTTCTTCTTCAGGGAGGCCTGCACCGCGATCTGCACGTTCTCCTTGACCGTCAGCTGGGGGAACAGGTTGACCACCTGGAACGAGCGGCCGATGCCCAGCTTCACCCGCTGATAGGGCGGCAGGCGGGTAATATCGCGGCCCTTGAAGAATATCTGGCCCCCCTGGGGCTTGAGCACGCCGGTGAGCAGGTTGAAGAAGCTGGTCTTGCCCGCGCCGTTGGGGCCGATCAGGGCGCGCACCTGGCCGGCGGGCAGCACAAAGGACACGTGGTCGGTGGCCACCACGCCGCCGAAGTGCAGCAGCAGGTCCCTGGTCTCCAGGATGGGGGCGTCTGGGGCGGCGGACACAGGCGTATCTCCTCGCCGGCTGGCCTCTGCCGGGCGCGGGCGGGGGCGGGGCAAGCTATCCCGCCCGGGGCCCCCCGGCCAGTTACATAATCCTGCCCAGCGCTCGAATTCGTCAAGCTTGGGCCGCTCGGCGGGCGGCGTAGGGAGAAGCGCGCCCACCCGCCAAGCGGCCCCTAACACCCGGGGAGGGGGTTAGTATTTCATCTTGTCGTAGCCGGCCTTCACGCTGCAGGGCAGCAAGGCGTCCTCGGGCTTGGCATAGGCCTTGAGGATCTTCCAGTAGCCGGGCTTGTAGGTGTCGGACTTGGTCCACTGCACGGTGTACAGAGGCTGCACTGACTTCTGGTCGCAGGCCCGGATGAAGTAGGGCAGACCGGTGATAGCCTTGGGGTTGGACAGCCCCTGCAGGGCCCGCATGATCTTGGGCCCCGAGGTGCTCTTGGCCTTCTCCACGCCCATCAGGAAGATCTGCACGCCGGCGTAGGTGCTGGAAGCCGGCCAGCCGGGCCAGTACTTGTACTTCTTGAAGAAGCGCTGGGCGAACTGGTTGGACAGGGGCCACTTGGGGTTGACCACCGAGTAGTCCACGGTGGCCGTCACGCCGTAGGCCGCCGCCCCGGCCGCCGAGGCCGAGATGCGCTCGCCGTAGGACCAGTGGATGTGCGCCTTGTCCTTCAGGCCCATGCTGGCGGCCTGCTTCTGGAACTGCACGAAGCGTCCCGGCACGCAGACGAAGACCACGTCCGGCTTCAGGGCCATGGCCTTGGTGATGGCCGAGGTGTAGTCCACCTCGCCCTGCTTGGCCCAGGAGATGCCCAGGTCCACGAAGGCCTTGCCGTACTTGTCCTTGAGCGCCTTCTGGGCGTAGCCCACCGCCTCGCGGCCGTGCTCGTAGTCCGTGGCCACGAAGTACCAGCGCTTGCCGTACAGCTCGGCCACGTCCAGGCAGGCGTAGCCGCGCTGCACGCTGTTGAGCCAGGTGTAGACCATATAGGGATGCGGGTTGGCCTTGATCACGCCCTGGGGATGCGGAGTGTCCTTGCCGATGCCCGACATCAGGATGGAGCCGCCGGAGGGATAGAGGAAGGGGATCTTGTGCTGGTCGGCCAGGGTGGCCAGGGAGTTGTTGATGGGCGTGTTGATGGCCCCCAGCAGGATGTTCACGCGCTCCTTGTTGATCAGCTCCTGGGCCGCGGACATGGCCAGGGCCGCCTTGGTGCCGCTGTCGCGGATGAACAGCTTGGGCTTCTTGCCCAGCAGCAGGCCGTGGTCCTCGATGGCCATCATCAGGCCGTCGAAGTGCAGGGGCCCCAGGCTGGAGTAGATGCCCGTCTTGGGGTAGATGATGCCGATCTTCACCTCACCGGCGGCCTGGGCCGGCCCGCTGACCAGGGCCAGGCACAGGGCCGTCAAGACGCAGCCGGTTACCAACAATGGCAGCAAGAGCCTTTTTCGCACCATGGTTTCACTCCTTCCCCTTGTGTTATCCAATGCGCCCGCCTCCGGGCCGGCGGCCGGCTCCCGCCTGGAGCGGCTTGGCGGCCCGCGAGGCCAATCCCTTGTACGCCCGGCCGCGGCCGGGTTGCTTCGCGTCAGACCCCTTCTGCCTGCTGGCGTTCCTGCTCCCGCAGGACGCGGCGCTGTATCTTGCCGGTGGCGGTGCGCGGCAGCTCCTCCGCCCGGCGGAACTCGATAATGCGGGGGTATTTGTAAGGCTCGATGTTCTGCTTGACGAAATCCTGCAGCTCTTTGACCAGCTCCGGCGAGGGCTCATAGCCCGGGTTGAGCACCACGAAGGCCTTGATCAGGCTGCTGCGCTCCGGGTCCGGGGTGTCCACCACCGCCGACTCCAGCACCGCCGGGTGGTTGTTCAGCGCGCCCTCCACCTCGCCGGCCGGAATCTTGTAGCCCGAGGTCACGATCATGTCGTCGGAGCGGCTCTTGTACCAGAAGAAGCCGTCCCGATCGCGCACGAACAACAGGCCCGGCCGGTTCCAGCCCCGGAAGGGGCTGTCCAGGGGGCAGACGCCCTCCACCTGCTTCTCCGGCCGGCGCCAGTAGGTCTGGCCCACCGGCCCGCGCACGATCAGCTCGCCCAGGGTGCCCGGCGGCACCTCCTGGAAGTGCTCGTCCACCACCAGGTTCTCGTAGCCGGGCACCGACACGCCGCTGGAGCCGTACTTGTCCTCGGGCATGCCCGGATAGGTGGACAACCAGTAGTTGAGGTCGCCCGAGCCCAGGGAGTCCAGGATGGTGGAGCCCATGCGCCGCTTCCACTCCAGGGCCGTGGCGTCCGACAGCCACTCCCCGGCGCTCTGGCACAAGCGCAGGGAGCTGAAGTCGTACTGCTTCTCGGCCCCCTCCACGCTGAGCATCATGCGGAAGGCGGTGGGCACGCAGCACAGGACACTGATGCGGTGCTCCTCTACCAGGCGGAACTGCTCTTCGGGCTTGAAGGCGTCGATGACCGACAGGGTGGCCCCGAAGCGCCATGGATAGACCGTGAAGTTCACCGAACCAAAGGCAAAGGTGAAGTAGGGGTGGCCGCCCAGCACGTCGTTCTCCCGCAGGCCCAGCACGTGGCGGCCGTGGGTGTCGGCCACCGCCAGCAGGCCGCCCAGGGTCATCAGGATGCCCTTGGGCATGCCGGTGGTGCCCGAGCTGTAGATCAGGCGGCCGTAGTCGTCGCGGGAGGTGTCCTGGCTGGCCGCCTCCTGGGACTGGCCGGCCACCAAGTCTTGGTAGTTCAGGGCGCCCTCCTGCGGCTCGCCCAGCAGGATGACGTGCCGGAGCGATTCGCAGTGGGGCCGGGCCAGGGCCACTTGGTCATAGGCCGCCTGGTGCACCAGCACGGCCACCGCCTGGGAGTCGTTGGCCTTGTAGGCTACCTCCTCGGCCCGGTTGAGGTGGTTGACCAGTACTGGGATGGCCCCGATGCGCCAGCAGGCGAAGTTCCAGACCAGGTACTCCGGGTGGTTGGGCGAGCGCAGCATCACCCGGTCGTTTTTCTCCACCCCCAGCGCGCGCAGGGCGTTGGCGCAGCGGTTCACCCGGGCCCGCAGCTCGGCGTAGGAGATGCGCTGGCCCTGGAAGAGGATGGCGGTCTTGTCGCCGCGCTGCTCCACGTTGCGGTCCAGCAGTAGCTCCGCCAGGTTCAGGCGCTCGGGATAGTCCAGGCCGGGGATAAGCTTGACGGTCTGGGGCAGGTACTCCGTTGGGGGCAGGAAATCCTTGGGAATGACCGACACGAACTCTACTCCACCTATCTCTTGGTTCGGCCTATCTCTTGGTTCGGCGGCGGCTGCCAGTACCGGCGCGGCTGCTTTGGGGCTCGGACGCAACCCGGACCGCCGAGGCCCCATGGGAGCGCAGCCCTTGCCCGCGCCGCTTTTGGTTTATTGACTCAGGCCGGCCTGCCGAGGCGGGCAGCCTGGGAATAGCACCGCCATTAGCTTGGCGCTTCAAACTGAGTACTATTCTATTATTGATATGCCGCATAGCCCTGTCAAGTCAAATCGATATCAGGAATAATAATTTTATATTTCAATTAATTATGCAATGTTACCTGCAGGGCGCGATCTTTTGCCCTTGACATGGTCCTTATAATACTGTTCAATCCTATCTTGGTTTGAATATTAGGTCAGAAAAAGCATACTGGGTGGGGGAGGGTTCTGGGGCGCGTTCTGCTAGGTTGCTAGCCCAGGACCACTGCCCTACTAGGCTCGTAGATAAAGGGAAAATCATGGCGGCCCGCGGTCGGCCGGTCTTCGGCCACCTGCCGGCTTGGCGGTCGCTTACGGACGTTGTTCCGACAAACAAGGCTCAGTCGGCGCCTGTTTTTAGCCAGCATTCAGTAGCCAGGGGCCGTTCAGAGAGCCCCGAGGCGCCTCCTCTGCCCCGTTGGCCGCGCGCCCTATAGACGGCCGGCCAGAGACGCAGCATGAGGACCAGCGCAGAGACCAGGAACCAGATCATGGCCGCGGCGGAGAAGGTGATGTCCCGCAAGGGGCTCAAGGCCTCCACCGTGGCCGAGATCGCCCGCGTGGCTGGCATCAACGAGTCGCTGATCTATCACCACTTCCGCAACAAGCGTGACCTGCTCTTCTCTCTTGAGGGCGCCCACATGGCCCAGGTGATCCAGCGGGTCAACGAGCAGCTGGCCGGCATCCCCGAGGCCCTGAGCCGCCTGAGCAAGATGGTCTGGTTCCACCTGCACTACAACCAGAGCAACCTGGACTACGTGCTCCTGCTCTTGTTCGAGTGCCGCTCCAACATCAAGTTCTATCAGCACCCGGCTTACGGTTTGATCCAGCGCTATGCCGGCATCCTGTTGGACATCCTGCGCCAGGGCGTGGCCAGCGGCGCCTTCCGCCAAGACCTGGACCTGCGCCTGGTGCGCGACCTGATCCTGGGCGCCCTGGACTGGTTTGCCGTCAAGCGCATCACCGGCGAGGACATTGGCGAGGCGGTGGGCCAGACCCAGCGGCTCATGGCATTCATCCGCCTCCTGGTGCAGGCCCGGTCCCTGCCGACGGCCCAGGCCCTGGACAAGCACGCCCGCATCCTGGAGGCGGCCGAGCGGGCTTTTTCGGCCAAGGGCTTCGCATCCGCCACCATCTCCGACATCGCCCGCCTGGCTGGGGTGGCCGAGGGCACCATATACGAGTACTTCACCAACAAGCAAGACCTGCTCATGTCCATACCCAAGGCCCGCTTTGCCGAGCACATCGACAAGCTCAAGGAGCTGTTCGTCATCAAGTCCACGCCCCGCAAGCTGGGCCGCTTCATACGCCACCACTTCCTGCTCTATCTCACCCAGCCCGACTTCCTGCGGGTGTTCCTGCTCAACATCCAGCTAAACCCCCACTTCTACGGCTCGGAGTCCTACGCCATGTACCGGGAGTACACCGGCATCGTGGATCAGATCCTGAGCGAGGGCAAGGCCGACGGCACCCTCTGGGACGGGCTGGACAACGAGGTGTTCAAGAGCATCCTCTTCGGCGGCTTCAGCCACGTAACCCTGCGTTGGTATATCTCCCCGGGCAAGGACGACCAGCGCAAGATGGAAGAGATCAACGGGGTGGTGAAGTTGCTGGTGCGCACGGCAATGCACCCCGACCTGCCCCTGGCCGCCGCCGAGATTTGAACCGGCCCGCCGCTGGCGGGCCACAGCCATGAAGGAGCCAAGCATGCCGGATCAGGAGATCGTGATCGTCAGCGCCGCCCGCACGCCCTTCGGCCGCTACGGCGGCAGCCTCAAGGGCCTGGACTACTTCGACCTGGGGGCCATCCCCATGGCCGAGGTGCTGAAAAGGGTCAACCTGCCGCCGGAGACCGTGGAGCAGGTGTTCTGGGGCGTGGGCGACACCGCGCCCTGCAAGGACGTGTTCACGCCGGTGGCCGCCCGCCAGACCCTGCTCAAGGCCGGCCTGCCCCCGGAGACGGTCTCCCTGTCCCTGGACAAGGCCTGCGTCTCGGCCATGAGCGCCATTCACCTGGGTTGTATGGCCATGAAGGCCGGCGAGATCCAGGCGGCCATCGGCGGCGGCGCCACCTCCTTCAGCCAGGAGCCGCTGATCGTGCGCAACCTGCGCTTCGGCGGCTTCCGCATCGGCGACGTGAAGATGGAGGACCCCCTGTTCGCCCTGGGCTACAAGGACTTCAACCCGGTGTCCGTAGACACGGACACCGTGGCCCAGGAGTACGGCCTGACCCGCCAGGACCAGGACCAATGGGCCTTCCGCAGCCACCAGCGCTACGGCCAGGCCTGGCAGGCGGGCAAGTTCAAGGACGAGATGATCCCCCTGACCCTGCCGGCGGCCGGCAAGGGCTCCCCGGAACCGGCGGTACTGGAGATCGACGAGCAGTACCGGGCCGACATATCCCTGGAGCGCCTGGCCAAGCTGCCCACCATCTACGGCTGCCGGGCCATCACCGCTGGCAACGCGCCGGGCCTGAACGACGGGGCCACCGCGGTGCTGTTCATGACCCGGGCGCGGGCGATTGAGCTGGGCCTGGAGCCCCTGGCCAGCATCGTGGCCATGACCTCCATCGCCATGGATGCCTCGCGCATGCCCGAGGCGCCGGGCTTGGCCATGAAAAAGGTCCTGGGCCTGGCCGGCCTGGGCCTGGAGGATATCGAGCTCATCGAGATCAACGAGGCCTTCGCGGCCGTGCCCCTGGTGAGCCTGCGGGTGCTCTGCGACCGGGACCAGGCCCGGGCTCAGGCCCTGGAGGAGCGCACCAACGTCAACGGCAGCGCCATCGCCATCGGCCATCCCAATACCGCTTCCGGCGCACGCATCGTCATGAACCTGATGTACGAACTGCGCCGCCGCGGCGGCGGCTACGCCATGGGCGCCATCTGCGGCGGCCTGGCCCAGGCCGACGCCTGCGTCATCAAGGTCTGAGCCTGCATTGGGCTGGCCCGGTCTGCCGGGCCGGCCCAAGGCAGGCAAAGCTAGGCGCCTCTCTGAATAGATTTCTAGAGGCAAATCAATTGGCTTACAGGCAGGTTGTCAAACATAACATATTTATTTTATGCGATATTTAACTATTTTATTGACAGCCGGCAGCCTGCCTAATAAATTAGAATCGACTTCAATTAGTATGCAAGTTGAGTAAAACATGGAGTTTGCGGGGAGGGTGAGAGGGTTTTTTGCTTTTATCCTGCAGCCTTATGCCTTGGACACGGATGCCGGACCCTGTCCCGGCCCAGCGCCGGCAACCCATCCCGCTGATGCTTATTGTTTAGTTGGGCCCACAAGGAGCAGAGATGAGCGAGCATAAGGTATCCCTGGTGCGCTTCGAGCGAGGTGGGGAGTCGGTGCGCCGGGCAGTGGAGATGTGCGGAGGTCTGTCCATGCTCAAGGCCGGCGCCAAGGCCTTCATCAAGCCCAACGTGGTGTTCTGGACCCGCAGCGTGGACTTCCCCAAGTGGGGCGTCATCACCACCAGCCGGGTGGTGGAGGACATGGTGAAGCTCCTCAAGGAGCACGGCGTGGACGACATCACCATCGGCGAGGGCATCGTCACCGCCAACCCCAAGGACCTGGAGACCCCGGCCCACGCCTTTGCCAGCCTGGGCTACCACACCCTGCGGGACCGCTACGGGGTCAAGGTGATCAACGTCTTCGAGCGGCCGTTCGAGAAGGTGTCGTTGAGCGACGGGGTGGAGCT
>JBFMFU010000055.1:0-29215 GCA_040751985.1 Thermodesulfobacteriota bacterium
CAGCAGCCGCACCCCCCAGCGCCGGCCCAGCCAGAAGAACAGCAGGTCGCTGGCCAGGGCGGCCGCGCCGGCGCACAGGAACACGGCCAGGGGGTCCAGGGCCCCCTGCCGGGCGGCGTACATGGCCAGGAACAGACAGGTCTCGCCTTCGCAGAAGACGCCCAAAATCACGGCCAGATAACCCCAGCCCATGAGGGCGGACATCACATGCTCCGGGCAGGCGGGCCGGGCCGCGGAGCTATGGTTTGTTCGCTAGGGGCGGCGCCGTCGGCGCTCATGGCTGCTCAGCCTGGAAGCGGTAGCCGATGCCCCGCACGGTCTGGATGCTGGGACCGACGGGGCCCAGCTTGTTGCGCAGGCGCCGCACGTGGGTATCCACGGTGCGGGAGTAGCCCTCGTAAGAGTAGCCCCACACCTTTTCCAGCAGAACCTGACGGGTCTGCACCAGGCCGTTGCGCGCGGCCAGGTGGTGCAGCAGCTTGAACTCGGTCACGGTGAGCTCCAGGGGCTGGTCGTCCAGCAGGGCCTGGTGGCGCAGGGGGTCCACCACCAGCCGGCCCAGCTTCAGGGTGCTGGTGACTGGCCGGGGCTCGCCCACCGTGCGCAGGATGGCCTTGATCCTGAGCACCAGCTCCCGGGGGCTGAAGGGCTTGACCAGGTAGTCGTCGGCGCCGGCCTCGAAGCCGCGGATGCGGTCGTCCTCGCTGGACAGGGCGGTGAGCATCAGCACCGGGATGTGGCGGGTGGACTCCACCTGCTTGAGCTGCCGGCAGACCTCCCGGCCGCTCATGCCCGGCAGCAAGAGGTCCAGCACTACCAGCTCCGGCCGCTCGCGCCGAGCTTTGGCCAGCCCCTCGCCGGCGTCCAAGGCCAGGAGCACCCGGTAGCCGGCCGCCTCCAGGTTGAAGCGCACCACCTCCTGGATGTCCCTCTCGTCGTCGATCACCAGGATGGTGGCGCCGGCCATCTGAGCCCCCTTAACCAGCACCTAGATGCGCTCGCGCACCACGTGGAACTCGATGGTGGCCGCGGTGACCCGGCTGGTGCCGGTGTAGAGCAGGGTGGCCAACCATAGGCCCTGCAGCACCAGCACCACCGCCGGACTCCAGAGCACCTGTAGCCCGGCGGCTAGGGCGGGGCTGGGCGCGGCGGCGGCGGGGAACAGGAGGATCATCAGCAGGCAATAGGGCATGGCGGCCAGGAACATCCACTGATAGGCGCTCAGCCTGCCTCCGCCGCGGTAGTCGGCGCGCAGGGTCTCGGAAAAGACCCGCCAGCCGCCGGCCAGGATGATGCCCAGGCTCAGGCTGAGGCGGAAGTGGCCCTGCAGGAACAGGTACAGGGCCGCCAGACCGGCCGCGCCGTAGACCAGCGAGGTCAAGGCCTGCACCGGCAGCACCGCCTGGCCCTCCAGGCCGGCCTCGTAGGCGATCTTCTTGGTGGGGCCGGTGAACACCAGCGGCCAGCGGCCCAGCAACCGCCGAGCCCAGGCCGGGCACTGGTCCAGGCGCTTGCCGTAGCAGCAGCCGAAGCTCAGGCAGGCCAGCCGCCCCAGGCCTTCGCCCAGGGTCCAGCCCACCACCAGGGCCGCCATCACCGGGACCACCTGCACCTGCGGGTGGGTGTCCCAACCCAGGCAGGCGCGGCCCAGCAGGATGGCCCAGGGGGCCAGCAGCAGGGCGATGAAGCTGGCGCCGGCCACGGTGAGGGTGGCTGACTTCTTTTCCACCCAGCGGGCCACCAGGCGCGCGCCTGGGGCGCTGAGGGACAGCAGGGGCATCACCAGCACCAGGCTCTCGAAGGGGCTCAGGCCCAGGGAACCCAGCATGGTCAGGGTGACCAGAGCCGCGATCAAGACCGCGTTGGCCGTGAACAGGCCGTAGAAGGTCAGGTTCACGCCCCGCCAGTGCCCGCCCTGGGGCTGGCCCACGGGGATGGAGGCCGCGATCTGCCAGCGTTCGGCGGGCAGGCGGCGCACGCCCCACCAAAGCAGGCCGCCATAGAGCAGGGCCAGGGCGGCCAGGAACATCAGAGTATTCACCATGCCCACCTCCTAAACCTGAGGATTAGCCCAGCCGATCTGCTCGCGCACCTTCAGCTCCGTCTCCACCAGGGGCCGGCCCAGGCCCAGGGAAAAGCGGCTGGCGGCCCGGCTGTGGCGCTGGTTGTCCACCAGGTCCTGGTCAAAGGTGACGCGGCCGGGCTGGAACAAGAGCACCACCGTGCTGCTGCCCGGCTTGAACACGCTCTTGGGCTGGCCCTTTTGCACCAGCAGGCCCGGCAGCACCGGCTGCGGGTCCTCGTAGCCCGCGCTGCTGTAGCACTGCTCGATCTCCCCCACCATCAAGGCCACCACCTCCGCCATGGCCACCAGGCCTGCGCGGCTGCCGCCGGGCACGTCGGTGTCCACCACCGTCACCACCCGCTTGTTCTTGGAAAAGGGCTGCACCGGGCTAAGCGCCGCGGTGGGGTTGCAGGAGTGGTACTGTCCGTTGATCTCGTAGATGTCCACCACCCGGCCGGTCACCGGCGCGTGCAGGTAGTGGTACTTCTCCGGAGTCAGGCGGAACAGGGCGTAGGGCCCCTGGGCAAAGGCCCTGAGCCAGCGGGTCTTGCCGCCGCCGATCAGCTCGGTGAAGTCGAAGAACTTGTTCTTGATGAATAAGAGCGATTCATGGTTGAACGAGCCCAACAGCAGGCGGGAGTCGGCCGGGGAGACCACGGCCCGGGGGTCGGCGGGCATGGGCCGGCACTGCTCGTAGCGGATGCGGCGGGTGAAGAGCTTCTGCGGGGTGTCCAGTTCGTCTATGTCCTCCAAGCACTCGCTCAAGTCCACCCCCCAGGAGCGGATCAGGTCGCGGGGGTTGCGCAGGCGGGCGCCCAGCAGGGTCTCGAAGTTTAAGAGGCTCAGCAGGCGGGAGCCGCGGGCGCTGGTCACGGCCCGGAAGAGGAAGGGCGCGTTCTCGCGCACCTCGGAGTAGAGCAGCCTGACCAGGCGGTCGCCGAAGAGCCGCTCGGTGCAGACCTTACCGGTATGCCGTTCTAGGTACTGGTGCGTCGCCAGTCCCATGTTGTTCTCCTTTGTCTACGCCTGCCGCCTCCAGGGCCAGCAGACGGGTGACGATCAAGATGAGATTGATCAGCTTGGTTAGCTCCGAAGCCGAGGCCCGGCCGGCCAACACCGCGCCCCGGCTGCGGTCCAGCAGGACGCCGGGCTCCAGGTCGCCCAGGACCCGGCGCAGGCAATCGCGCAGCTCGGGGTGGGCCTGGGCCCGGGCCATGAGCGGCCCGCGCAGGTCCGCGGCCAGCACCTCCCAGGCCTCGCGCAGATTGACGGTGCGCAGGCTGTCGCGGTAATAGGCTTCGGCCGCCCGGTTGAACTCCTCGGCCCGAGCCCGCAGGGGGTCGCGCTGTCCCATCTGCTCCAGCACCCCCCGGCTGAGCCGGGCCGCGGCCGAGCGGTGCTGGGGCCGCTCCAGGCGCTGCAGCAGGTCCAGCATGGTGTCCTCCAGGACCAGGGCCTGGATCAGCTCGCGGCCCTCGCGGCAGATAAAGCGGGCCGCGGCGCTGCGGTAGTCGTCGTGCTTCACGCGCAGGTAGCCGGCGTAGCGGCGGCTATGGCGGGTCTGCTGGGTGTCCTGCAGGATGCTGCGCAGCACCCGGTTGCGGCTGTCCTCGCGCACGAAGAAGGTGGGCAGCCCCACCGCGGTGCCGAAGAATATCTGACGCCGCTCGCTCTCGGTCTCCGGGTCGTCGGGCAGGTGGGCGTGGGCCAGGCGACCGCTGGCGATGAGCTGAAAGGCCAGGGCCGTGAGCAGAAGCTGCAGATCGCTGGCCCGGCCCAGGTCGTGCTCCAGACTGGGGAACAGGCTGTAGTGGCGGCCCTCGAAGCCGGCGAAGCCCCGCTCGGCCCATGCCCGCTGCCGATAGAGCAGGTAGATGGGCATGCTGGGGTTGAACACGCCCTGGTCGGCCAGGTCCTGCTTGAGCCGCTCCTGGTTGCCCATAGTCCCGTCCAGGGCCGGGCACTGGTCGGTGCTCAGCACCGCCACCAGGTAGTCCAGCAGCCGGAAGTCGGGCACCAGGTCGCCGCGCAGGCCAAACAGCCGGCTCAGGGCCTGGTCCAGCCAAGGCGGGCCGAAGGGGGTCAGGCGCAGGCCCAGGGGCCGCAGGTTGAGCGAGGCCTTCTTCTTCCAGCGCCGCCAGAGCATGCGCAGGTGGGTGTAGTCCAGCTGGTAGGGCAGGAAGCTGAGCACCTTCTCGGGGTGGAAGTCGCGGAAGGCCAGGCGGTAGGGGGCCGCGCTGTAGCTGCCCACGAACAGGGGCAGGAAGTGCTCCACGAACTTGATGACCAGGTCGCCCAGGTACTTCTCCTGGGGCGCGCCCAGGCCCGCGGCCGGGTCGGCCAGGGCGGCGCTCAGGCGGCGGCTGCCCAGGCTGACGTGGGTGCCGTTGTTGGCCAGGCTGATGTTGGAGGCCGAGGGCAGTGCCACCAGGTCGTTGAGGATGATGCCCGCCTCTTTGAGCCGGCCCAGGGCGTTGAACTGGGCACGGGTCAACACCTCGTGGCACAGGTGCATGTAGCGCTGCTTGTCGCCGCCGCGCTCCCAGCCCGACAGACAGGGGTTCATGAACAGCTCGCGGTAGAAGGCGTCGGAGATGCAGGCGGCCAGCTGCTTCTGGCGCACCGGCGGATGGGGCGCGAAGTACACCAGCACCCGCTGCCCGGTCTCCAGCAGGCCCATGCCGCGCTCGGCGAACTGGGTGAGTAGCTGGGTGAGCAGGAAGCGGCGGGCGGTCTCGCGGCTCACCTGGCGGCCCAGGCCCGCTTCCGGGCCCGCTTCGGCCACTGAGAAGGAGTAGGTCTCCGGCGAGGTGTTGTCGCTGAGGAAGTGCTCGGCCAGGGAAAGCCCGTGTGCACGCAGGGCGGCGGGCAGCTCGGGCTGGCAGCCCAGAGCCTGCACCAAGGACAGCTTTAGCAGGTAGCTGACCGGCACCCGCAGCAGGCTGCGGCCGTCCTGCTCCAGGATGAACTTCTGCCAGTCGCCGCGGCGGCCGTCCTGGGGCCGGGACTTGTCGGCCAAGAGATCGCGCTCGAAGACCTCCAGGGCCAGGGGGCTGAGCAGCTCTCTCGGGATGCGCACCCAGGAGTTCTCCCAGACCCCGTCGTGGTTCTGGGTCAGCCAGCGCTCCAGGTCGCTGACCGCCTGGCGCGGCATCTCGCCCCGGTGGTGGCGCTTGAGCAAGTTGCGGAAGTAATTGGAGGAGAAGACCTGGCAGGGCAGGTCCACGGATTGCTGGTCGCCCACCACCACCGCCTGCAGCTCGTTTTCGCAGCCGCAGGTGGCGTCGCCAGGGCCGAAAGGCAGGCTGCCCAACAGGGCGCCCAGGTTGGCATCCTCCACCCCCGCTTGGCGCAGCATGCGCACCGCCGTCTGCTTTTGATCGTGGGGCAATCCGTGTAGGAGCACGGCATTCATCTGGCTATTCTCCTCACCCGGCGGGCCGGGACGCTGTCTTTCTTGGCGGCCTTGGCGCCGGGGCTCCCGCCCAGGGCGCGGCCTTAACACTTGGTTAAAGTTACCTAAAAGCGAGGTAAATTGAGTTGCAGACGTGTGACTAAGATATGAATTATTAGTGACAACAATTACCCTAAACTCCCCGGCGGCTAACCTTAAACTGGTTTTTTTGAGCCTCGGGGAGTTTTAACGGAGGGCGGATTTTGGCGCATAGCTAGAGATAAAATCCCGCCGCAAAGCAGCGTCCATCGCTGGGCCTCAGGCCTCCTTTGCCTCTGGCGCCTCCGGGGCCGCCCCCAGGGGTTGGCGCCGGTCGCGCACGAATACGTTGCCCGGCTGGGACTTGGCGTAGCGCTTCACCTCGGCCGCGCGCAGGGCCAGCTGCTGCAAATCGCAGCCCTGGCCGGTGCAGTCCACCATGCCCAGGGACACGGAGACCAGGGGGAAGCGCCGCGGCTTGCCGTCGCGGTCCGTGGCCTCCACGTAGCCGTTGGCGGCGTCGGTCTGGTTGTACATGCCCGGCACCAAGCGGCGGAAGCAGCGCACCACGGCCAGGCAGAGGCGCTCGGCCTGCTGGGGCGCGCAGAACAGGAGAAAGTCGTCGCCGCCCACGTGGCCCAGGAAGGCCGAGCCCTTGCCGTGGCGCCGGCAGGCCCAACCTAGGATCTGGGCCGTGAGCCGGATCATGTTGTCGCCGGCCTGGAAGCCGTAGAGGTCGTTGTACACCTTGAAGTTGTCCAGATCGGCGTAGATGATGGTGCTGGGCTGGCCGCCGTTGCAGCGCCGCTCCAGTTCCACCTCCAGCGAGACGCCGCCGGGTAGGCCGGTGAGGGGGTTGGCGCCCTTGGCCATCTCCAACTGCACCTGGGCCATGGCGTCCAGCATTTTCTGCACGCTGACCGTACCCAGGCAGAGGCCGTCCTCGGTGACCACGATGTGGTCGTAGAGCTTGAAGCGCTCCCGGTTGGCCGATTGGCGGGCCACCTGCTCCACCGGCGTGTCGGCGTCCACGATCAGAGGCGCGGGGTCCATGACCAGGTTCACGCTGCGGCCGTAATACAGGGCGCTGCCGTACTGGGTGCCCAGCTGCCGGTCCAGGTGGTGGCTCATCACCAGGCCCAGGGGGCGGCGCTTCTTGGTCACCACCACGCCGCTGATGGGGTTCTTGTCCAGCAGCGCCTTGACCTCGCGCACCGTGGTGTGCGGCGGCACGAACAGCGGCTTGTCGGTCACCTGCCGGATGGGGAAGGAGCAGCGCCACTTGAACTCGCCCTTGGGCAGGGGCTGGGTGACCAGGATCAGCTGCGGATCGCAGGAGGGCTTGGGCACCGCGGGCCGGGCCAGCAGATAGCCCTGGCCGTAGTGCATGCCCATGGACACCAGGCAGGAGAGGTCGCTGCGGTCCTCAATGCCCTCGGCGATCACCGCGCAGCCGATCTTCTCGGCGAAGACCACCATGGTCTCCAGCAGGGCCCGCTGCACCGGGTTGCTGTGGCAGCCCTGCACCAGGCTCATGTCCACCTTGATGAAGTGGGGCCGCAGGCTGGCGATGCGGGTCAAGCCGGAAAAGCCGGTGCCCACGTCGTCGATGCCCACCAGGAAGCCCTGGTCGCGGTAGTGGTCCAGGGTGCGGTGGAACAGGGCGAAGTCCTTTATGGAGTGGCGCTCGGTGATCTCGAAGACCACGTTGGTGGGGCTCAGGCCGCGGTGGGCCAGCAGGCGGCGGGTCTCGCCGGAGCGGAAGTGGGGGTCGCCCAGGGTCTGGGGGTGGATGTTGATGAATAGCTTTTGCTTGGCGGCCAGGCCGTCCAGGCCCTGCACGGCCTGCTCGCGGCAGCAGCGCTCCAACTGGAACAGGGTCCCCGCCTCCTCGGCGAACTCGAACATGGCCTTGGGCGAGCAGAAGGCCCCTTCGCGCGGACCCCGGGCCAGGGCCTCCCAGCCCAGGGTGACGCCGTTCTTCAGGTCCACGATGGGCTGGTACAGGCAGCGGAGCTGCGGCCCACCCAGGAGCTGGCGGAACTCGTCCATCAGGGCCAGGCGTTCAACCTCCAGGGGTCCCTCGGCCATCTGCCGGGCGTCGTCCAGGGCCTGCCAGAGCCGCACCGCCAGATCGTGCTCCGGGCAGGGCGGCATCAGGGAACAGCCCATGTCCAGATACAGGCTCTGGCCGGTCACCGGCACCAGGTTCTGGTTCAGCCGGTAGCGCGCCGTCGCCCGCATCTTGAGGGTGTGGTCCATGAGCCGCACCAACTCGATGGGCCCGTCCTGGAAGATGATGGCCAGCGAGCCCAGGTCCATGCGCTCCACGATCAGGAAGCGGTGGCTGGGCAGCAGCTCCCGGGCCGCGGACTTGAGCACCTCGGCCAGCTCCACCAGCACCTGCTCGGCTGCCTCGTGGCCGAACATGCGCGTGAACAGGCCGAACAGGCGTACATTCACCCAGAACACGCCCAGGCTCCCTCCGGGCTTCCAGCGGGAGACGATGCGTTTGGGCAGGGCTTCCTTGCCCGCGGCGGTGGCCAACGGCGCCAGGTCGGTCGGCTCGCGCTCTGAGTCGCGCGGCTGCTTCCAATGCACTTCGGCGGCAAACGGCTGCTGCAGCATAGGCCATACCTGCCTTGGTCATTATGCGGGTCAGTCAAGTTATCTGGCCTGAGTAACTGCAGAGTAAACGGACTGGGTTACCGCTGGGTGACGGGTGTGCGAAGAAGTGGAGGATAAAGCGGGGCCGAAGACGGCCGAGCCGCCCCAGCAGGGCGGCGGGGCGGCTGGGCGCGGATGGCGGCTCAGGCCGCGGCGTAGTCCCGGGACATGGCCAGGCGGCAGATGAAGTCGGCGGCCTTTTCGTGGCTGACCAGGGAGGTATTGATCGCCAGATGATAGAGCAGGGCGTCGTCCGGGCCCGGTCTCCCGAAGCCGCGCAGGAAGGACAGGCGGCCGCGCCCGCCGAGGCCGGACGCGCCCGGCCTCGGCCGCGTCCCGCCCGGATCTCTGCCCAGGCGGTCTCGCCTATTATGTAGCTTTTTTAGTGTGTTGCCCGAACCGCGGGCCGCCGGCGTTGTAAGAAAAAGACTTACAACAAAATCAAGATTCCCCGAATTTACTTAACTTATGTCGCTGGGCTAGGCTATGATCGTGTTACAGCAAAAGAGTAACGGCCTGAATACATCTGAGACCCGGACGGCACGCCGGCCACCCTGGTTTAGCTTGCGCCGCGAGGTTGAGCCCTTTTGCGACATCCTTTGGCCAGGGAAGCTGGGAGCGCCCAGTATCGAGGCCCCGAGGAGAATCCATTATCCAAACAAGGGAGGGATGTTCTGATGAAAAAGATCCTTGTCCTCTTGGCATTGGTCATGGCCGCGGCCCTGATCCTGCCCATGGGCTCGGTGGCGCAGGCCGCCGGCACCATCAAGGTGGGCGTGGTGCTGCCCTTGACCGGCAAACAGGCCAAATTCGGCGAGATCGAGAAGAACTCGTTCCTACTGGCCCTGGATGAGATCAACAAGAAGGGCGGCGTCAACGGCAAGAAGATCGAGCTGTTGATCGAGGACGACACCTCCAAGCCCGACGTGGGCCGTTCGGCGATCGAGAAGCTGGTCAGCCAGAACAAGGTCATCGTGGTGGGCGGCGGCTACTCCAGCTCGGTCACCTTTGCCATGGCCGCGGTGGCCCAGCAGCACAAGGTACCCTTCGTGGTCAACACCGGCGCGGCGGACAAGATCACCGAGCAGGGCTGGAACTACGTGTTCCGCCTCAACCCCCCGGTGAGCGAGTACTCCGAGGGACTCAACAGCTTCCTGAAGGAGGTGGCCAAGCCCAAGACCGTGGCCATCCTCTATGAGAACAGCCTCTTCGGCCAGTCCGGCTCCAAGAAGTTCGCCCAGCAGGCCCAGGCCATGGGCATGAAGGTCCTCATGAAAGAGGGCTACGAGGCCGGCGCGGTGGACTTCAAGCCCCTGTTGATCAAGGCCAAAGCAGCCAAGCCCGACCTGGTCTACATGATATCCTACGTGATGGACGCCTCCCTGCTCATGCGTCAGTCCAAGGAGCTGAACTTCAATCCCAAGCTGTTCGTGGGCGGCGCGGCCGGCTTCACCCTGCCCGAGTTCGTCAAGAACGCCGGCCCGGCGGCCCAGTACGTGTACTCGGCCACCCTGTGGGTGCCCGAGGTGCCTTACCCCGGCGCCAAGGCCTACTATGACAACTACGTGAAGAAGTTCGGCGGCCCCACCGAGTACCACGGCGCCGAGGCCTATGCCTGTCTGTACGTCATCGCCGACGCCCTGAAGCGGGCCAAGAGCCTGACCCCGGACGGCGTGCGCGAGGCCCTGTTGAAGACCGACATGAAGACCGCCTTCGGGCCGGTGAAGTTCATCTCCTACGGCAAGAAGAAGCTGCAGAACAAGCTGCCCACCTATCTGGTGCAGTGGATCAACGGCAAGCTGGAGACGGTGTGGCCCAAGAACGTGGCCACCAAGAAGTACATCTACCCCGTTCCCGCCTGGGACAAACGGTAATTAACAGCCTAGGGCCCCCCGCCCATGGGGGGCCCTTCGCGTACTCGGGGCGAACATGGATGTCTTTTTCCAGACCTTAGTGGCCGGCGTGCTCAAGGGAGGGCTGTACGCCCTCATCGGCATCGGCATGACCCTGATCATGGGGGTGATGCGCATCATCAACCTGGCCCACGGCCAGATGATGATGGTGGCCATGTATCTCACCTATGTATTTTTCCACTACATGGGCTTGGACCCCTACGTGACCCTGTTGATCTCCATGCCCAGCCTGTTTTTTCTGGGCGTGATCATCCAGAAGTACTTCCTGAACCCCTTGCTGAAGACCGAGACCATATTGCCCGAGAATCAGGTGCTGATGACCGTGGGCATCGGCATGGTCCTCACCGAGGTGGCCCGCTTCATCTTCACCTCCAATTACCTCTCGGCCAAGACCCAGTACTCCGACGCCACCTTCTTCATAGGCGGCATTTCCTTTTCGGTGGCTCTGTGCATTGCTTTTATCTTCGCCTCCGCCCTGACCACGGCCATGTTCTTCTTCCTGATCAAGACCGACGTGGGCCGCTCCATCCGGGCGGTGGCTCAGGACACCGAGGCAGCCAGCCTGATGGGAGTCAACGCCGAACGCATCCGCAACTACACCATGGGCATCGGCGCGGCCCTGGTGGCGGCGGCCGGCACCTTGCTATTGCCGGTCTATTACCTTTTCCCTGACATCGGGGGCCCCTTTACGCGCAAGGCCTTTGTCATCACCATCCTGGGCGGCCTGGGCTCCACGGTGGGCGCCATCTTCGGCGGCATCACCCTGGGGTTGGCCGAGGCCTTCGGCGCCACCTACATAGGCATGGACTACGAGGACATGATCGGCCTGCTCATATTCATCCTGGTGCTGCTGTTCCTGCCCCAGGGCTTCAAACGCTTGACTAAGGTTTAGCCATGCTCAAATCGCGCACCGGACCCTTGATCTATCTCGGAGTGCTGATCCTCTTTCCCCTGGTGGTCAGGGACTCCTACTACCAGCATCTGATGATCTTGGTCCTGATGTGGGTAACCATCGGCTCGGGGTGGAACATCATCGCCGGTTACACAGGCCAGGTCTCCTTTGGCGACGCGGCCTTTTTCGGCTCCGGCGCCTACACCGCCGGGCTGCTGGCCCACAAGCTGGGCTTTTCCGCCTGGTGGGGCCTGGGCCTGGGCGGGTTGGTGGCCCTGGCCATCGCCTTCCCCTTCGGCTGGATCTGCTTCCGGCTGCGAGGGGCCTATTTCGCCCTGGCCACCCTGGCCCTGAACGAGATCTGCCGCCACCTGGCCACGGTTTGGGAGTCCTTGACCGATGGCATGGTGGGTATTCTGGTCATGCAGACCTTTGTCTCCAAGATTCCCTATTACTACATCGCCCTGGCCCTGGCGGTGCTCTCGGTGCTCTGTGTGGAGTGGATCGTGCACAGCCGCCTGGGCTATTACTTCATCTCCATCCGGGAGGATCAGGACGCGGCCGAGAGCCTGGGAATAGACACCCACTACTATAAGATGGTCTCCTTGTCCTTCGCCGCTTTTCTGACCGGCTTGGCTGGCTCGCTGTACATGAACTACATGGGCTTCATCGACCCGGAGGTGGTCTTTTCCCTGCACGACATCTCCATCATGGCCATCCTAGTGGGCATCGTGGGCGGGGTGGGCACCATCTATGGGCCAGCGGTGGGCGCCTTCGTGATGGTGGCCGTTTCCGAGATCTTCCGCACCGCCGGCTTCGGTTTCCTGAAGTACCTGAGCCAGGCCACCGGCTGGGGCTTCATGAACCTGGTCACCAAGTATGTCAGCGAGGCCCATGTGCTCACCTTCGGGGTGCTGGTGGTGCTGGTCATCCTGCTCATGCCCAATGGTGTGGTGGGCGATTGGCCCAAGCTCAGGCGGCTGGTCAGCCGGGCCAGGTAGGGAGGCCTTTAGATCGTGGCTATTTTGGAACTGCAAGACGTAGGCAAGAACTTCGGCGGACTGCGCGCGGTGGACGAGGTCAGCTTTGCGGTGCAGGAGGGCGAGATCTTCGGTCTCATCGGTCCCAACGGCTCGGGTAAGACCACCATCTTCAACCTCATCAACCACTACTATCCGGTCACCGACGGCAAGATCGTCTTTCATGGTCGGGATATCACCCGCCTGAAGACCTTCCAGATCTGCAGGCTGGGTATCGGCCGCACCTTCCAGGTGGTCAAGCCCCTGGCTCGCATGACCGTGCTGGACAACGTCATCGCTTCGACCTTTCTGCACACCAAACACATGGGCCAGGCCCGCCAGGCAGCCGAGGAGACCATCGAGTTCTGCGGTCTGAGTGTCTACGCCAACCACCTGGCCAAAAGCCTGCCCATCGCCTCGCGCAAGCGCCTGGAGATAACCCGGGCCCTGGCCACCCGCCCCAAACTGCTGCTGTTGGACGAGACCGCGGCCGGCCTGAACCCAGGCGAGTTGGACGAGGCCATCCAGTTGATCAAGGACATACGCGACTCGGGGGTAACCATCATCATCGTGGAGCACATCATGAAGGTGATCATGAGCATCTCCGACCGCATCCATGCCATCAACTACGGCCGCACCATTGCCGAAGGGACCCCTAAGGAGGTGGCGGCCAACCCCAAGGTCATCGAGGCCTACCTGGGCGAGGAAGTCCATGCTTAAGGTGGAAGGGATAAACGTATCCTACGCCGACCTGCAGGTGCTGTGGGATGTCAGCTTCGAGGTCAAGGAAGGTGAGATACTGGTCCTGGTGGGGGCCAACGGCGCCGGCAAGTCCACCACGCTGAAGACCATCTCGGCCCTGCTGCGCCCCAGTCAGGGCCGCATCATCTTCGGCGAGGAGCTGATCAACGCCAGGAAGCCTTACGAGATCATCGAAATGGGCGTGGTGCACGTGCCCGAGGGCCGGCGCCTCTTCGCCGAGATGACCGTCGAGGAAAACCTCATCATGGGCTCCCTGACCGCTCACGCCAAGGCCAAGCGGGCCCAGACCCTGGAGTGGGTCTACGACCTCTTCCCCCGGCTCAAGGAGCGCTTCAAGCAGCCGGCTGGCACCCTGTCCGGCGGCGAGCAGCAGATGGTGGCCGTGGGCCGCGGGCTGATGGCCCTGCCCAAGCTCCTGATGTTCGACGAGCCCTCCCTGGGCCTGGCCCCCATCCTGGTGCAGGACATCTTCCACATCATCAAAAAGATCAACCAAGAGGGGGTGACCGTGCTGCTGGTGGAGCAGAACGTGCACCACACCCTGACTATGTGCAATCGGGCCTACGTGCTGGAGAACGGGCGTATCGTGCTCTCGGGCAGCGGCCGGGAGCTGCTGGACAACCCCCACGTGCGCGAGGCCTACCTGGGCGTTTAGACCAACTACAGCCAAAGTGCCCCCGGTGTTGGTCACGCCGCGGACGAGAGATTTTACCGGTAAAAATTAGGAACGGCGGTCCGCCCCCGGCGGACCGCATTTTTATGGGCCGCCCCTAGACCAGCAGGTACTTGCGCCGGACCTCTTCGTTGTCCTTGAGCTCTCGGATGGAGCCGGAGTAGCGGATCACGCCGTTGTCGATGATGTAGCCCCGGTCGGCCAGGCTCAGGGCCACCTCCTGGTTCTGCTCGGCCAAGAGCACCGTGAGGCCGGTCTGCTTCAGGGCCGCGATCTGCTCGGCCAGCATGCGCACCACCAACGGAGCCAGGCCCTCGGTGGGCTCGTCCAGGAGCAGGAAGTCGGGGTTGGTCATCAGGGCCCGGGCGATGGTGAGCATCTGCTGCTCGCCGCCGCTCAAAAAGCCGGCCCGGCGGCCGTCGATGTCGGCCAGGAGCGGGAAGAAGCGGTAGACCCGCTCCTTGTCCCAGGCCTCGCCCGCGCGGGGGGGCCGGGCCACGATTTCCAGGTTCTCCCCTACGGTCAGGTCGGCGAAGACCCGGCGGTCGTCGGGCACGTAGCCCATGCCCAGGCGGGCCCGCAGGTGGGGCTTCAGGCGGGTCACGTCGCTGCCCTTGAAGCTGATCTGGCCCTTCCGGGGCGGGGTCAGGCCCATGATGGAGCGCATGGTGGTGCTCTTGCCGGCGCCGTTGCGCCCCAGGATGCACACCACCTCGCCCCGCTCAACGTTCAGGCTCACGTCGAACAGGATGTGGCTGAGCCCGTAGTAGGTGTGGATGCCCTTGACCTCAAGCATCGCCGGGGCCTCCCAGATAGGCCAGCTGCACCTGCTCGTCGCAGCGCACCTCCTCGCAGGTGCCCTGGGCGATGGTGCGGCCCTGCTGCAGGACCATGATGCTCTCGGCCAGGCCGAAGACCAGCTCCATGTCGTGCTCGCAGAACAGGATGGTCAGACCCAGCTCGCCGGTGAGGCGCTTGATCAAGGTCATGGCGGCCCGGGTCTCCTCCGGGCTCATGCCCGCGGTGGGCTCGTCCATAATCAACAGCTCGGGCCGGTTGCCCAGGGCGATGGCCATCTCCAGCACCTTGCTGTCGCCGTGGGAGAGGGTGCCGCTGATGCGGTGGGCCTTCTCGGTCAGGCCCACGCTGTCGAGTATCTCCCAGCATTCGTCCATGGCCAGGCGGGCGGCCGGGGTGAACAGCCGGAGCACCTGGCGCCGCCGGGCCAGCACCGCCACCTGCACGTTTTGCAGCACGCTCATGCGGCCGAAGAGGTTGACCACCTGATAGGACAGGCTGATGCCCCGCTGGCAGACCCGGTGGGGCTTCAGGCCCGCGATGTCCCGGCCCTTGAACAGGATGCGCCCCGCGTCGGGCTTGAGCTGGCCGGTGATGAGCTTGAACAGGGTGGTCTTGCCCGCGCCGTTGGGGCCGATCACCGCCACCACCTGGCCCGCCGCCACCTCCAGGTTGGCGTCAGCCACGGCCATGAAGTCGCCGAAGGATTTCTGCAGGCCCTGCACCGAGAGCATGGCTAGCCGTCCTCCCCGGCCGCGCGCCGGCGGCCCAGGCGGGCGGTGAAAAAGCCCAGCACGCCCTCGGGCAGGAAGAAGATGAGTAGCATCAAGATGACGCCCAGCACCAGGGTCCAGTACTCGGTGTAGATGCCCACCACGGTGCGCAGGCTGACGATGATGGCCGCTCCCAGCATGGGCCCCAGGAAGGTGAACCAGCCTCCCAGCAGGCACATGATGAGGATCTCCAGGGACAGGGTCCAGAACATCAGGTCCGGGAAGACGGTGCCCTCCACGGTGACGAAGAGGGTGCCGGCCACGCCGCCGAAGAAGCCGGCGATGACCAGGCCGATGAGCTGGTGGCGTACCACGTCCACCCCCACCGCCTCGGCCCGCTCCGGGTTGTCGCGGATGCTCTGGAAGACCCGGCCGAAGGGCGAGTTGACGATGAGGTACATCAGCCCCAGGCACACCGCGGTGACGATGAGGGTGAAGTAAAAGGCGCCCCGCACCGAGCCGATGAGCGGCGGCACCGGCACCCCGTGCAGGCCGTCGTCGCCGCCGGTGAAGGAGTACCAGCGGAAGACGATGGCCCACACCAGGCTGCCCAGGGATATCTGCAGCATGCCGAAGTACAGCTTGCTCAGGCGCACGCAGATCAGCCCCATGACCAGGCTCAGGGCCGCGGCCACCACGGGCCCCAGCAAATAGCCCCACCAGGGGTTGGCCCCGCCGCGCACCGTCAAGAGGGCGGCGGCGTAGGCCCCGGCGCCGAAGAACACCGCGTGGTGGAACTGGTACATGCCCCCGAAGCCCAGCACCATATTCAGGCTGGAGGCCAAGAGCCCGGTGACCAGGATCAGGGCCGCCAGATAGATGTAGTAGCGCTCGGCAAAGGCGGGCAGGAAGGCCAGCCCCGCCAGCACCACCCCGGCCAGGATCAGGCCGCGCGAGTTCATGCCCTGGTCTTGCACCGCCGGCCCTCCCTCACCAGGTGGATTTCAAGAGGCCCTTGGGCCGGAAAAGCAGCACGATCACCACCGCCACGTAGGGGAAGACGATGGCGAACTGGGGCCACACCAGGATGCCGATGGCGTCGGTGAGCCCGAAGATGGCCGCGCCCAGCAGGGCGCCCCAGATGTTGCCCAGGCCGCCGATGATGATGATGAGGAAGGTCTCCATGATGATGGCGTGGTCCATGCCCTGGGTGATGTTCTGGGTGGGGGCCACCAAGGCCCCGCCCAGGCCGGCCAGCAGGCAGCCGATGCAGAACACGAAGGCGAAAACCCAGCTCACGTTGATGCCCATGGCCGCCACCATCTCCCGGTCCACCGCCGCGGCCCGGGCGATCTTGCCGATCTTGGTCTTGTTGGTCAGCAGCCACAGGCCCAGGGCCACCAGGGGCCCGGCGACGAGCAGGAACAGGTTGTAGCGGGGGAAGGGCAGGCCGGACAGGGAAAACGATCCCTGCAGCATCAGCGGGGCGGCCAGGGAGCGGTAGTTGGAGCCGTAGGTCAGCTTGACCAGGTCGCCCAGCACCAGCATCAGGGAGAAGGTGAACAACAGCAGCATCAGGTGCTCACGGTCGTAGAGGTGGCAGAAG
Source organism: Thermodesulfobacteriota bacterium (assembly GCA_040751985.1). Classification (GTDB taxonomy): domain Bacteria; phylum Desulfobacterota; class Desulfarculia; order Desulfarculales; family Desulfarculaceae; genus Desulfoferula. The sequence continues at coordinate 16,542 of JBFMFU010000055.1, forward strand.
ATGCCTCGCTCCACGGCCAGGCTGAGTAGCCCCACCGCCAGGGGGGCCAGGATCAGGGCCAGCCAGAAGCCAGTCTGGCCGCCGATGAAGCTGGCCACGCTGTAGGTGAAGAAGGCCCCGATCATGTACAGGGAGCCGTGGGATACGTTGGGTATCCGGAGCACCCCCAGGATCAGGCTGAGGCCCGAGGACACGATGAACAGGATGGTGGTGCGGCTCAGCCCCACCAGCACCTGCTGGCCCAGGGATGCCAGGTTTACGTTGCTGGCTATCTCCATGGCCCCTCTCTCGGTCTCCGGGATCGTTGGCCGCCGACGCGAGGCAGGGCACCCCGCGCCGGCGGGTTCGGCGTTGGCTCCTGGGCCGGCGGCCTACTTGCCGCGGGCCTTCTTGATGGCGGCCAGGTCCGGGGCCGCGTCGGCCGGCGGAATGGTGACGATGCCGTCGGCGATCAGGAACTCGTACTTGGGGGACTTCTTGGTCACGCCCAGGTACATGGGCAGCAGGGCCTGGTGGTCATCGGGCCGCAGCTGCACCGGCCCCACCGGCGTGTCCACGGTCAGGCCTTCCACGGCGCTGATGAACTTCTCGGTGTCGAAGCCCTTGGCCTTCTGGTAGCCCTGCACCACCAGCTGGGCGGTGATGTAGCCGTAGAGGGCGCCCACCGCGGGCAGCCGCTTGTAGGCCTTCTGGAACTCGGCCACGAAGGCCTTGTTGGCCGGGCTGTCCGGGTAATAGAAGTGGTAGTTGCTGGTGCCCAACACGCCCTCAGGGGCGTTCTTGCCCACCGGGCGCAGGGTGGCCAGCTCGGTGGCGGTGTGCATATAGAAGGGCACCTTGCTGTTGAAGCCGGTGGCCTGGGCCGCCTTGAGGAAGGGCACGCAGTCGCGTCCGCCAGTGGCCACGATCACCGCGTCGGGCTTGGCCGCCAGGATGGCGGTGATGTAGGGCGTGAAGTCCGGCTCGCCCACCTTCCACCAGCTCTGGCCCAGCAGCTTCACGCCCGGCTTGAGCTTCTTCAGGTTGTCCCAGACGCCCTGGGCCACCGCGTGGCCGTACTCGTAGTCGTCACCGGCGATCCAGTACTTGACGAAGGGCTTCTTGGCCAGGCCCGCCGCCGCGGCCTTGCCGATCATGGCCGTGTTCTCGGTGATCTGGAACACGTAGCGGTGGCCCTTGGCCCCGCTGATCTTGTCGCTCTTGCTGAAGGTGACGAAGAAGGGAATCTTCTCCCGCTGGCACAGGTCGCTCAGGGCCAGGGCCAGGGCGCTGTTGATGGTGCCCACCAGCATGGACACCCGCTCGCGCATGATCAGCTCCTTGGCCGCGGCCAAGCCCAGGTCCACCTTGAACTTGCTGTCGCGGGTGAGCACCTTGAACTTGGCGCCCATCACGCCGCCGGTCGCGTTGACTTTGTTCAGGTAGAGTTGGAAGGCGTCGCGCACGTCATTGGTGTAGGTGCTGGGCGGGCCGCTGTAGCAGTCCACCATGCCGATTTTGATGGTTTTGGCCATTGCCGCTCCGCCCAGGGCCAGGCCCAGGGCCGCCGTGAGGGCCAGGATCAGCCAAAGTTTGCCTTTCATCACAGTCCTCCCCTTGGTTTGGAAGTGCTTTTTGCCCATATAACTCCGCGACCGCCTGTGCCGCGGCTCAGGCCCGGCGGCGGCGCGGGTCTAGATACTGATAGTGCCCCAAGTAGCGCGAGATCTCTCCCGCGGTGTCCATGGCCTTGCGGGCCAGGTGGGCCAATTCGGCCTGGCTCAGGCGCTCGGGCTCGCCGTTGAGGCTCAGGGCGCAGCAGACCTGGCCTCCCTCCTGGAAGATGGGCACCCCCAGGCTTTCCAGGTTAAGCAGGAACTCCTGGCGCGACAGGGAATAGCCCCGTTCGCGGGTGCGCGCCAGCTCGGCCCGCAGCTCGGCGGGGTCGGTGATGGTGTGGGGGGTGTATTTCACCAGCTCCACCCGCTCCAGATAGCCCTCCACCTCCTCCAGGGGCAGGAAGGCCAGGATGGCCCGGCCCATGGAGGTGCAGTAGGCCGGGGCCGCCGCCCCGATGTAGGGTGCGGCCAGGCTGCCGCCCATGGGCATGGTGTCCAGGGTGACCACCAGCACGTCGCGCTCCAGCACCCCCAGGCGGCCCACCAGGCCGGTGTCCCGGGCCAGGTAGCTCAGGGGGATGGTGGCCTTCTGGTTTATCTCCAGGGTGGCCATGTGGATGGAGCCCAGCTCGTGCAGGCGCATGCCCAGGCGGTATTTGCGGGTCTTGGGGTCCTGGGAAAGGAAGCCCTCCTCCTCCAGGGTGCGCACCAGGCCGTGTACCGTGCCCACGGGCATGTCCACTTCCTTGGCGATCTCGCTCACCCCCATCTGGGGGCGGGAGTAGGAAAACAAGGAGAGAATCCGCGCGGCTCGCTGGATTGACTGATTCGCCATTCAGGAAGCACTTTCGATATAAACGAATAGCTTCTGCTTTATGCCTTGATAATACATCGCGCCCGGCCCTGTCAAGGACCAATGCGCTAGGGCCCGGCCCGCCAGGCACTCCAAGTGATGACTGTTCCTCCCAGGCCGCCTGCAATCTTGACACCTGCCCGAGCATTTTTTAAAATGAACTAGATTCGATATTTTCGTGCTGGTTTCGAATTTGCCGAAGTTTAGGCAAGGCCTTGGTTGGGTTGATGGCCTAACAGCCCGATTCTGGTGGGCTTTGGGCCGGAGGAGAGATTGTCCCGCCTCATCATCCCCTGCGGCCGCTCCAGCGTGGAGCTGGCCCTGACCCCCGGCCATCCGGGGCGGGTCACCCTGCTGGAAGCGCCCACCCTGCGCCCTTTGGCCGACCCGGTCGCGGCCGTGGCCCAGGCCCTGGCCGCGCCCCTGGCTGGACCGCCCCTGGCCGAACTGGCCCAGGGCAAGACCAGCGCCTGCATCGTGGTCAGCGACGTCACCCGGCCGGTGCCCAACCATCTGCTGCTGCCGCCGCTCTTGGCCGCCCTGGAGCGGGCCGGGGTGCCCCGGCCGGGGGTGACCATCCTCATCGCCACCGGCATGCACCGGGCCGCCACCGGCCCGGAGCTAGACGAACTGCTGGGGCCTGGGGTGGCCGGCGCCTGGCGGGTGGTGAACCATGACTGCCGTAACGCCGCCTCCCTGGAGGTGCTGGACACCATCGCCGGCACGCCCATGGCCATCAACCGGCTCTATCTGCAGGCCCAGCTCAAGATCACTACCGGCCTCATCGAGCCGCACCCCTTCGCCGGCTTCTCGGGCGGGGCCAAGTCCATCCTGCCCGGTCTGGCCGGCCTGGAGAGCATGAAGCACCTGCACTCCTACGCCATGGTGGCCGACCCCCGCCTGGCCGCCGCCCGCCTGGACGACAACCCCTTCCAGGAGCAGGTGCAGCGGGTGGGCCGGCTGGCGGGCCTGGACTTTCTGCTCAACGTGGTCATAGACCGCCAGCGCCGGCCCCTGGGAGTCTTCGCCGGCGCCTTTCCCGAGGCCTTCCGGCAGGGCTGTGATCTGGCCGCCCGCCAGGCGGTGGTCAAGGTGGAACGGCCCTTTGACCTGGTGGTGACCAGCGGCGGCGGCCACCCCCTGGACGCCACCCTGTACCAGGCCAGCAAGGGCCTGCTGGCCGCTCGAGCCGTGACCCGCCGGGGCGGCGCGGTGCTCTGGGTGGCCGGCTGCGCCGAGGGCCTGGGCGGCCGGGAATACCAGCGCATGGTGACCGCCTGCGCCACCCCCCAGGGCTTCCAGGCCGTGCACGGCGACCCGGACAACTTCGTGGTGGATCAATGGGGGGCCCAGGTCTACTTCCAGTGCCTGGATCACCTGGGCCGGGTGCTGCTCCACTCGCCCGGAATTCAGGCTGAGCAGGCCGCGTCCTTTGGCCTGGAGGCGCTGGGCGACCTGGCCGCGGCCTGGCCCCGCCTGCTGGCCGCGCACCCGCGGGTGGCGGTGATGCCCGAGGGCCCCTACCTCTGCCCCGTGCTGGTTGATTAAACCCGACGGCGCGCCCAAACAGGGGCCGGATCCGGCCCGTATGCTTGACGCCTCGGCCCTGACCACCCTGCTCCCCAAGAAGCGGCTGGGCGATCTGGCGACCAGGCGCAAGTCCTCGGTGCTCATCCTGCGCTGAGGGCGGGGGGCACAGGGAGCCCGGCCGGCGACGGCGCGAGGGTAGGCGGCGGATGCACCCCGCCGCCTTTTGGTGAGCGAGCAGGGCGTCGCTGGCTGTCGAACGCGCCGGCGGCGGGCCGGGCCCTGTGGCGCGGCCGCGGGTCGCTGGGGCCGCTCCCCGGACCGGCGGCCTATTTGTACTGGCCGTGGCAGGTCTTTTTAAGGGCCTTCAAATCCATGACCGCCTGACGCAGGGCCTCCAGGTCGCCGGCTCGCCCGGCCGCGCGCAGGGCCTGGGCCTGGGCCTGAAATTCCGGGTAATGGGCCGCGCCCTTGTCCGGGTCCGCGAAGGCCACCATCTGCAGACAGCTGTCGGCGAAGGCCAGCGCGGCCGGGCCCGGTTCTCCGCCCGCTTTCAGGACATCGTCCAGCTCCCCCAGCTGCTTGGCCATGAGCTTCTTGAGCTTCTTGTAGGACGAGGCCTTGGCCGCGGCCATGGGAGCGACCGGCTCCTTCTCGGCCGTGTCCGGCGAGGTCTGGTCAGCCGCCGCGGGCGTCTCCGGCGAGGAGAACTTGAACTGCACCTTGACCACGGTGTTGCCCTTGGCCGACTTGAAGGACTCCTTGACCTTCACCTCCTCCCCGAACTCCATCTCCTGGTTGCTGATTTGGATGGCGCCGGCCTCCAACTGGTCGGCCAGGCGGCGCAGATAGCGCACCGCCTCCTTACTGGAGAAGGTGAGCTTGGCCTTCTTCTTGTTGCCCGAGTCTTTTTCCATCTGCTCTCTCACTGGACCTTGGCGGTCGGGGTCTTCTTCTTGGCGCTTGCCTTCTTGGCGGCGGGCTTGGCCTTGGCGCGCAGCTTGGGCTTGGCTGGCGCTTTCCGGCGGACCGCGGCCGTCTTTTTGGGGGCCGGGGGCGCGGGGGCGGCGGCCGCGGGCTCTGCCTCGGCCTCCTCCGCCATTTCCTCGCTGGCCTCGGAAGCTGCCTCGGGCGAGGAGAACTTGAACTGCACCTTGACCACGGTAGTGCCTTTGGCGGACTTGAAGGACTCCTTGACCTTCACCTGGCCGCCGAACTCCAGCTCCTCGTCGCTGATCTGGATGGTGCCGGCCTCCAACTGGTCGGCCAGGCGGCGCAGGTAGCTCACCGCCTCCTGGCTGGTGAAGGTGTGCTTGGCTTTTCTCTTGTTGCCCGAATCGTTTTCCATTTCGCCTCCTCGATTAGTGTTGTCAGCCCGGTCCCTGGCCCCAGCACCGCCCTGGCTTGCTCAAACCAGGGACAGCAGCATGGCGGCCAGGGCCTCGGGGTCCAGACGCTCCGGGTCCTCGCCGCCGGCCAGGGGTGCATCCACCACCTGCACGCCCAGGGCCGCCATAGCCGGCTTGTCCAGCCCCTGGGGGTAGCTCCCGCGCCGGGAGTCCACCATGACGTAGTGCAGGAGATCGGCCGTGGGCGCCTGCGGGTCGCTGGCGCGCAGATAGCGCAGCAGCTCCTGCACCTGAAAGGCTACGTCCCCGCCCAGCACCTCCTTGTCCTGGCCGGTGTTGGGGATGAAGACCTTGGGGCATTGGTTGGCCCGGATGGCCGCCGTCACCCCACGGGGCAGCAGGTTGGCCACGATGCTGGAATAGAAGCTGCCCATGGGGTAGCAGATCAACTCGGCCCGCTCTATGAGCCGGCGCAGCTTTTCGCGGATGCGCGGCGGCGTCATCGGCTGGCCCTGGCCATTCTGGCAGAGGTAGAGCTGGGCGATGGGCGAGGCTAGGTCCGGGGCCTCGCGGCCGGTGAGCCGGTGCTGGCCCACTACGGTCTGGCCGTTGCCCAGCCTGGCGGCCAGGTTCAGGTCGTCGCTCACCACCGGCCGCACCGTGCCCCGCACCGCGGCCAGCTTGGAGAACATAAAGATCACCGGGTCCAGGTGGCGTCCCTGGTTCAGATAGCCGCCCACCAGGACCAGGTTGCCGATGCTGGCCCCGCGCAGGTCGAACTCCGGGGGCAGGGCCTCGGCCGCGAAGCTCAGGTGGGTGCGGATGATCTTGCGCAGGGGGTCGGGCACCTCCAGCACCAGGGGGTCGCGGCCGTCCAGCATATCCTGGAACCGCCGCCGGAGCAGGCCGGGGTCGGCGGTTTTGTCCAAGCGGGTGGCGAACAGTCGCACCACCTCGGGATTGCCCTGCACGGTGCGGTCGGCCAGGGCCATCATGCGGTTGCGCAGGTCGCCCACCGCCGGCATGTGGAAGCTCCGGCGCAGGCTGGCCGAGGAGCCGCCCGAGTCAAAGGGCGTGATCAGATGGGTGGAGTTGTGCGTGTAGCGCACCAGCACCCGGCACAGGGGGTTCAAGGCGCTGCCCCCACTGAAGAACAGAATGTTGGGCCCCAGCTCCGGGGCCCGGGCCAGGCGGGCCAGCTTGCGCGGGTCGGGCAGCCGCACCGTGCGGCTGAGACGGATGCTCAGTCCCTGGCTCACTTGGGCCACCCCAGCTCTTTGCGCAGCCGCTGGGCCGCGCCCAGGAAGTCCACGCCGCCGGAGAGCTCGAAGACCCGCACCCCCTTCAGCTCGCGCAAATAGGCCTCGTTTGAGCGGTCCGGCCCCTCCTGGCCGCAGAGGAAGAACAGGCCCCAGTCCTTCTTGAAGGCGCCCAGCAGGTCCGGCCGCTGGCTCAGGTCCACCTCCTTCATCACCATCTCCGAGGCGTCCCGCTGCCAGTTGAGGATGGTCAGGGCGTCCAGGGAGCTTTGCAGCTCGAAGCGGCCCGGGCCGAAGCATTGCACGATGTCCACGTCGTACTTGTGCTCCAGGTCCCAGATCTGCTCGGCGTCCAGCTCGGCGAAGCGCTCCTGTTCCTCGGGGGACATCACCCCTTGCAGTTGCGGGTTGTTCAGGGCGGTGCCGGGGTTGATGCGGGGCAGCTTGGGCACCCCGGTCATCTGGGGCCGGCCCCCCTGGCGGCGCACCAGCAGGCGGTCGTTGGAGATGAAGGTGGCGCCCAGGCTCATCAGGTGCAGGGCCAGGGTGGACTTGCCCGCGCCCGAGAAGCCGGCCAGGGCCATCCCCGCCTGGCCGAGCTTGACCCCGGCCGCGTGGGCCAGCAGGCAGCCCCGGTTCAGCTCCAACTGGATGAGCCGGTTGTTGATGAAGTTCACCACCTGGTTGTGGTTGTCCAGGCAGGGCCCGGCCACCAGGTGGTGGTCCGAGCCGAAGGCGAAAACCAGGCCGGTGAGCCGCTTGCGCACCACCCGGCCGTCGGGCAGGTGGGCATACTCCTCCTTGATCTTGCGCTTGCCGGGGTCAGGCTCCTTGATGGTGTAGTCCAGGCCCAGGTCCAGGGCCGGGGCCTCCAGGGCGTTGATCGTAAGATGGGGGTCCTTGGCCTGGGTGACGAAGGGCGCGAAGTAGGACTCCAGCTCCTGGATCAGCCGGTCGCTGTTGGAGGCCACCTTGATCTCCCAGCCGGCCAGGGACAGGGCCAGCTCCCGGGAGACGCCGTGCTCGGCGCGCAGGCGTTGGGCCAGCTCGGCCACCGAGGGCTTGCGGCTCATCCCCCCAGCTCCGTGATGATGTGTTCGGCGTAGATGGCCGCGGCGTCCAGGTTGCAGCCCTCCATGAGCCCCCGGAAGCCCCCGAAGGCCGAGACCTCGAAGACCACCGGTCCCTCGCTGGTCTCGGCGATGTCCACGCCGGTGAAGTCCAGGCCGAACACCGCCTGGGCCCGGTGGGCGATCTCCAGGGTCTCGGGGGGCGGCTGGTAAGAGGCATACCTGCCGCCGGCGCGGTGGGTGGTGTTCCAGGAATGCTGGTTGGCCACCCTGGCGTAGGTGGCCACATACTCGCCCCCTAGGAAGGTCAGGCCCAGGTCCTGGCCCGGCAGCTCCAGGCGCTTCTGGGCGTAGATCACCGTGTTGCCCGAGGCCTTGAAGTTGGCCAGGTCCTCGCGCAGGCCGTTATTGGGGTCGATCAGCACCATGCCCCGGGCCTTGGAGGTGTACAGGGGCTTGAGCACGCTGGGCCCGAAGGACTCGATGGCCCGGGCGGCCTGGTCCACGTCCTCGGTGACCACGGTGGGGGGCAGGGGCACCCCGGCCTGGGCCAGGCTCACCGTGCAGGACAGCCGGTTGAGCACCGCGATGATGCGCTCGGGCCGGGAGAAGATGCGCACCCCCTGGGCCTGGATGAAGCGCAGCAGCTCCAGGCGGTCCAGCAGCTCCGGAGAATAGGCCAGCCCCACCTTCTTGATGGCCAGGCCGTCCAGGGCGGTCAGCTCCGCCCCCTGGCAAAAGGCCTTGCCGGACTCCAGGTCGCAGGAGACCTGGCCCATGTCCACCAGCAGGCGGAAGCCGGTGCGCCGCTCCAGGGCGTCGGCCAGGCGCTCGCTGGACCAGCCGCCCGGCACCCCCACCACCGCGATTCGCAACCCTTTGCTCACCTGGGACCCTCCTTGATCTGCTCGTGCTCAATAGGTGAGAGCGTTGGTGGGGGCCTTGAACTCCTGCCAAGGCCGGCCCTGGTGTCCCAACAGCTTTTCCATCAGATAGACCGAGCGCAGGAACATGCTGCGCGCGAAGTTCTTGTTCATCTCGAAGCGGGTGGAGCTGAACAGCGAGCGGGCCAGGCCCAGGGTCAGGCGGGCCTGGTAGGTCTCGTCCCCGGCTACCTGGGCGAACTGCTCGAGGAAGCACAGGAAGGTGTCGATGGCCGACTCCAGGCGCTTTCTGATCTTGCGCTCGAACACCGGCAGCCGGAAGTTGGAGACCAGAAACACCGAGGCGTCCTGCATGTAGTCGGTCTGGGCCGAGCGGTGCAGGTCGATGAAGTGTATCTTCTCCTCGTCCCCGCTGTAGATGATGTTGTTCAGGTTCAGGTCGCCGTGCACCAGCACCGTGAAGGGGGCCGGCAGGTCTTTTACCGCCGTCTCCAGCCGGCTCAGCAGGCTCTCGAAGGAGGGCAGGCTCAGCTCGCCGATGCCCAGCTGGCCGGTGTCGAACTCGGGGTGGATGCGAAAGACCGCCTCCCGCCGCCGGCGCATCTGGTCCACGAAGTCCGTGACCACCTGCCCGGGCTGCCTGGTCTTGCCCCAGGCGCGGCTGAGGGTCTCCTCCAGCAGGAACAGCGCGTTTTCCAGGTCCGTCTCCTGGGCGGTGAGCACCATGTCCTGCAGGGTACAGCCGGTGAGGTACTCCATCAACAGCGAGCCGTTGCCCTCGCCGTCGGGCTGGAACTCCCAGACCTTGGGGGTGAGACCGGGCACGATCTGGTCCCACAGTTCGGTGTTCTTTTTTTCGTCCTGCAGCTTCTGGTAGTTGCCGTGTTTGAAGATCACCGGCCGGGCCGCATCCTCGTTGACCTCGCGGGTGACGCCGATGCGGCAGCCCGAGCGGGTGCCCCAGATGGACTCGAACTCCACCTGGGAGATGTGGCCCTTGGCCCCGGCCAGCCCCAGGCCGTCGGTCAGGGCGCGGTATTGGTGGATCTTCATCTTCTCGCCCACCACCGCGAAGAGGATGGCCTCGCCGATGTTCAGCAGGCTGTCGCCCATGCGCTCCAGGTAGTTGGAGATGAACAGCACCGTCACCAGGCTGCCGGCCTCGCCCCCGGAACGCAGCTCCGCCAGCACCCGCGCGAAGCGGTCCTGGTGCTGGCTGTCCAGGTTGAACTCGCATTGGCAGATGCGGAAGGCCAGGCCGGCGTCGCGCTTTTCCACCGCCTTGACGATGTTGCCCAGGCCGGTGAGCACCTCGGCGAACAGCTCCTCGAACTCAAAGCGCAGCACGAAAGAGGGGTAGTCCAGATGACTCATCTGGCGGGTTATGTTCACCGCGAAGTCGGCCATGCGTTCCAGGTTGGAGGTGATGGTGTTGATGGAGCGCAACTGGTCCACTTCTTTCTTAGCCATGCGCTGGGGCGCCATTAAGAGCTTGAAGGTCTTTTCCTCGATGAGGCTCTTGAGGGTGTCGATGTAGTCGTCGCCGGAGATGATCTTTTCCATACCCTGCATGGAGGGCGCCTGCACGAACCTCTGGGTCCGCTCGGTCTGGGTGATGACCTCGGTCACCATAAAGCGGAAGTTTTCCCGCACCTCAGCCAGTATGCTCATAGCGGCGTCGCCCCCCGCAGACGGCCGGGGCTAGTCCTTCTTCACGGTTTCGATGAAAAGGGGCTGGCCGCCTTCCTGGTGCTCCGGCCCCTCTTCGCTCCAGCGGAACTTGAGACCCAGCTTGATGTCCACGCCCTTGCGCTTGGCCTCCACCTCCAGGTTGACCAGACCCTGGGGCTTGACCACCAGGCTCTTGCCGTTGGTGGAAAAGACCAACACCCCGCTCTCAAAGCCGTTGGTCAGGGCCTTGAGGTACTTGACGATGGAGTGGGGGTCTTCGATGGATTGGTGCTTGAAGCGTCCCGACTGATCAGACATGGTCCTCACCTTTGTGCGGGGCGGCTGACCTGGCTAGTCCAGGCGTTTGCGGTACTCATGGATGATCTGCCCCCGGCTGGCGTTGGCCAGGCTAAGGGTCTTGCTGATGGCCAACTCGTCCCAGGCCGGCTGCAGCCCCACCTCGCGCTCCAGCTTGGCGGGCTCCACCAGTGCCGGGTCCTGCACCTTGACCGACAGGTGGCAGTCGTCGCCCATGAAGATCAAGAGCCCCCGGCGGCCCCGGGCTCCCCCGCGGTTCTTCTGGGTCAGCACCTTGATCAGAAACTCGGTGTACTCGCGGGACTGGGGGTTCCAGACCTCGTAGCCGTCCACGTCGTAGTCGGCCAGGAGGATGGGCCAGAACTGCTCGGGGTGGGGGATCACCACCCCGCCGCCCAGGGAGCGGGCCTCCTCGATCACTTCCGAGGCGCGGTAGAAGTAGTCCAGGGAGAACTTGCGCTTCACGATGGCCTTGATGGCCTGCAAGAGCAGCAGGGCCCGGCGCAGGTTGATGCCGGGGTGGCCTTGCCGCTGGGCGGCGATGTAATCCGACAGCAGCTTGTTCTTGATCATCATGGCCGGGGTGCGGCTCTCGTTGAGGTCTATGAGCCGGTCCAGACGGGCGGTGTAGAAGCGCACGAAGGCCACCACGTCCTCGCCCGCACCCGTGGCCACGGCCGCCTCCTCCAGGTCCTCGCCGTAAGCCGGGTTCACCACCGTCTCCATGAACTGGAATAGCTGGCTGGAGCGGTATTTGAAGGTGTGGGCCAGCATGGACTTGAGCACCTCGGCCTTTTCCACCTTGGCCGCGTTGAAGTGCAGCAGGAGCTGCACCTTGCGGTTGAAGCCCGAGGCAAAGCAGTCCACCTCCACTCCGGCGTACTTACCGAAGGACATGATCTGGTTGTGCTGGGTGGGGATGACCAGTTGGCTGTCCGCGTTGGGGAACATGGCTTGCAGGCGCTTGGCCACCAGGGCCAAGGGAATCCACTCCGGGTGCCAATGGATGGCCAGCAGCTCGGTCTGCTTGGGGAAGACTCGGTCCGGGGCGGCCACCAGCTTTTCCTGGGCCGGGCTCAGCTCGGTGGAGACGATCTGGTCGTATATCTGCTGGTCCTGCTCGGATATGTCCTTGGTGGCTCTTTCCAGGTCAAATTGGCTCAGGTCCGCGGTGATGGGGGCGCAGGCGGTGAGAATGGGCTTGTTCTTGGACATCGGGCAGTCGTAACCTCTGCGCCCTCAACGCGCTGGGGCGTAAAGGCGCCGCTGAATAGCCAAGTTAAGCACCTCCTTATATCAAGCAGGCCGCCGGTGTTTGTCACGCTAAGGTTAAGATTTTGTTACTTTTTGGGAAAAACCGCTTAGCCCTAGATGTTTTTTGCCTGCGGGGCAGTGCGCGCGGCCCCTGCCCAAGGCGCCGCCATGAAGGGACTATGGCAGACTTAATCTTTATAAGACGCGATGCTTACAAAAGATCATGCAGTGTTCCAGGTCCAGCTCCTGGGCCGGGTCCTGGGAGTATCCCACCGAAACATAGAGCCGGGCGGGTGAGCAAAGGACAAGTCCCTCGCGCCCCTGATGGGCCAGGGCGTGGTGGGCCAGCGAGGAGATAAGAACCTCACGGGCGATCACAGCTAACCAGTGAACCTTCCTTAGCACTCTATATAAAGTTAACGAATGCGTTTATTTTGGCTCTTGCAGGACCTAATAAACGAAGCCACTTCGCGGGCGGGGTATTGACCCCGCCCTTGACCAAGGGGCTGCTAAGCGCCCCCTTGGAACCCCAGCAAATGGTCCCTGGGGCAAGCCCCAGGGAATATCAAGTTAAAAATTTCCCTTATGCAACATTGGACTTTAAATTTGTATATATCAACTTCCTGGCCCCCTTTTTCAATAAGTCCTACTCGAGCCAATAAACTAGGGCGCCCCCGCCTTCTGTCGGAGGTAAATGCGACGGCGCCCTAGCTATTTTCTCGGCTGAACTTTGCGAAAACCTTCTTCTGGCAGGGACCCGCTACCTACACCCAGCGGGCGGTGACGGTTTTTTCGTCCAGGAACAGGCGCATGGAGGCCAGGCGGGACTTGGCGGTGCCCAGGAACGACTTGCGCTTGGAGCCTAGGGGGAAGAAGGCGTAAGGCTGAGGC
>JBFMFU010000056.1:0-47764 GCA_040751985.1 Thermodesulfobacteriota bacterium
GAATCGAGCAGCTGGGTCCGTGGCTGGATTACTACAACCAAACAAGACCCCACACTGTTCTTAACTACAAACCGCCTGTCTCAAGACTGGCAAACTGTGAACAACGTCCTTGCTAACAACACCTAGGCGTCGCGCTACGTTGATTCCAGGGAGCCGGCATGAGCAGGTATGGAGGCCGCCGAGACGCGGCCCGGCGCCTGCACCCGATTAGACAACCTCTTTTCTTCTCTTCGCGCCGTCCATTACCCGCCCCGCGTCTGGCTCCCTCACACCGCGGCCTGATTGACGAAGGCCACGATGTCCTTGAGCGAGGAGCCCGGCCCGAACACCTGGGCCACGCCCGCGGCCCTGAGCCGGGCCGCGTCGGCCGGCGGTACGGTGCCGCCCACCACCACGCAGATGTCGTCCGCGCCGGCCCGGTGCAGCAGCTCCTTGACCCGCGGAGCCAGCTCGAGATGGTTGCCCGAGAGGCTGCTCAGGCCCACCACGTCCGCGTCCTCGTCAATGGCCGTGGCTGCGATGGCCTCGGGCATCTGGTTGCCCAGGTAGATCACCTCCATGCCCGCGTCGCGCAGGGCCCGGGCCACCACGATGCTGCCCCGCCAGTGCGCGTCCAGGCCCAGCCGGGCCAACACCACCCTGATCTTGCGCATGACCTGCCCTCCTAGAACAGCGGCGGCGTCCAGGTGCCGTAGTGCTCCTGCAGCACCTTGGTGATCTCGCCCTGGGTCAGCATAGCCGGGACCGCCTCCAGCAGCGTCTCCATGAGATTGCCCTCCTCCCGGCAGCAGCGGCGCACGCTCTCCAGGGCGCGCCGGGCCGCGGCCGGGTCGCGCTGGGCCAGGATGCGCTCCAGCTTGGCCCGCTGCACGGACAAGGTCTCGGGCACCGCGAAGATCTCGATCTGGTGCGGCTCCTCGTCCATACGGAAGCAGTTCACGCCCACCATGGCGACGTCCCCGGACTCCACCCCCTGCTGGTGCTGGTAGGCCGCGTCGGCGATCTCCTGGTGCAGCCAGCCCTCCTCCACCGCCCGCAGGATACCGCCGCGCTCCTCTATCTGGGCCAGCTTGGCCAGCACCGCCGCCTCCATCTGGTTGGTCAGGCTCTCCACCATGAACGAGCCGCCCAGGGGATCGATGCTGCGGGTGACGCCGGTCTCCAATTGCAGTATCTGCTGGCTGCGCAGGGCGGTGAGCGAGGCCAGCTCGGTGGGTATGCACAGGGCCTCGTCGTAGCCGTCCACGTGCACGGACTGGGCCCCGCCCAGCACCGCGGCCAAGGCGTGGTAGGCGGCGCGGGTGATGTTGTTCAGGGGCTGCTGGGCGGTCAGCGCCGCGCCCGCGGTCTGTACGTGGAAGCGGAAGCGCTCCGAGCGCGGGTCGGACGGGCCGAAGCGCTGGCGCACCAGCCGGGCCCAGATGCGGCGAGCGGCGCGGTACTTGGCGATCTCCTCGAAGAAGTCATTGTGTGCCGAGAGGAAGAAACTCAGGCGGGGGGCGAAGTCGTCGAAGGCCAGACCCCGGCGCAGCAGCTCCTGGCTGCAGGCCAGGGCGTTGGCCAGCACAAAGGCCACCTCCTGCACGGCGGTGCAGCCGGCCTCGCGGTAGTTGTAGCCCGCGAAGCTCACCGGGTTCCAGCGCCGGGCCCGGCGCGCGCAGAACTCGATGGCGTCGCAGCAGAGCTTGAAGGAGGCCCACGGTTCGAGCACCTCGGGCGCGGTGGTGACGGCCGTCTCCATGAGGAAGTCGTTCTGGTTGGTGCCGGCCAGTTGGTTCAGGTCCAGGCCCCGCTGCCGGGCAACGGCGAAGTACATGGACTGCACCACGATGTTGCAGGTGGGGTTGCAGGAGACCAGGGAGACCGAGATGTCCTGGATGGGGAGGCCCTCGAAGAGCTGCACCATGTCTGCCAGGGTGTCGATGGCCACCCCGCCCCGGCCCGCGTCGGCCTGGGCCTGGGGGTGGGTGCTGTCCAGGCCGCGCAGGGTGGGAAAGTCGAAGATGCCGTTGATGGCCTCGGCCCCGGCCTCCAGCAGGAAGCGGTAGCGCTGGTTGGTGGCCTGGGCGTGGCCGAAGCCGGCCAGCTGGCGCTGGGTCCAGGTGCGGCCGCGGTACATGGTGGGGTACACCCCGCGCACGTAGGGGAACTGACCCGGCAGGCCCAGTTCACGGTTCCAGTCCTGGTCGGCCACGTCCTGGGGGCCATACAGGGGCCGCACCTCCAGGCCCGAGCTGGTGCGCAGGGGCTCCAGCCCGGCCCAGGCCGCGGCGGGCGGCGCTGGTCTATTGGACGAAGGGGCCATGGACCTTTCCTCCTGGGCCACGGCTTGACAGGCGGCCCGCGCTATGTTACCAACCAGTCAGATTATGTTACCGACCGGTTAGTAATTTGACCTGGGCGGGCTCGGGGTGTCAACCAAATATTTGCCTAATCTGGCCCGTTCTGCTAAGTAATTAACAAATGGGGTTAATCGGGCCCAGATCGGGGGAGCATGAGCCAGCCCAGCGACTTCAAGGCCCTGGACAAGAGCCTGCGCAAGCAGCAGGTGATCGACGCGGCCACCCGGGTCTTTCACCAGAAGGGCTACCGCACCGCCACCCTGGAGGACGTGGCCGCCGAGCTGGGCCTGAGCAAGGCCGCCCTGTACCACTACGTGTCCTCCAAGGAGGACCTGCTCTCCCACATCTATCTGCAGGCCCTGGAGGCCTTCTTTGCCAGCGCCTACGAGATCGGCCGCCTGGACCTGGCCCCGCCCGAAAAGCTGCGCCGCTTCATCCGGCACCACATCCAGCAGGTGATCATCGACAACCTGGCCATGTTCGCGGTGTTCTTCGCCGAAGAGAACCAGCTGCCCGAGGCCGACCGCCACCAGATACGCCGCGAGAAGGCCAAGTACACCCAGGTGGTGGAGGGCATTTTGGCCCAAGGCGTGGAACAGGGCCATTTCCGGCCCAGCGATCCCCGCCTCACCGCCTTCGCCCTCATCGGCATGTGCAACTGGGTCTACAAGTGGTACCAGCCCGGAGCCGAGGGCTTTGACCCCGAGGTAATCAGCGAGCACTTCATCACCCTCCTGGAGCAGGGCTACCTGGCCCGGCCCCAGGGCCAGACCGCGGCCGGCCGCCCCCACCAGCTGGTGCAGGAGCTCAAGCGCCAGGCCCAGGGCCTGGCCGAGCGCATCGCCGAGCTGGAAAAGCTCTACTGAGCCCCGTCGGCTCCTGCCCGCCCAAAGGCAGGGCCTATAGATTTACTGCTTAATAATCAAATATTTATATTGGCGCCTCCCACAAGGCCGGGCATATAGTTGGCCCCAGGCAAAGGATTTTGCTTTTATGGCCATCTCGTCCGGCTTCACCTGAACCCGCTCAGAGAAGCCCTGCCCGGGGCTGCGAGGCAGGTGGGCCCGCGTCCGCTCTTGATCGCCCTTTTCTCCCCCTCAGCGCGATGAGGCGCGTTCGCCCCTGAGCCCAGAGCCTTTTCATTTTGACCATCCCTTGCATTTAGGCAGCAAGGCCTGCGCAATCATGGTTCGTACCAAGGAGACGCTGATGTCTGAGCAATACCGAGAAATGTGGAAGAGCCTGGGCCTGGACCTGGCCGCCCACGACCAGTTGTTGGCAGTGCTGGGCCAGGGCTACCAGCAGATATTTCTTTCCCAGAACAACCGCCCCCAGGGCATGGAGTACTTCAACTTCGTGATGAGCGAGGTGCACGGCCTGCGCATTAAGGAGCTGTTGGATGAGCAGGCCCAGGGCAAGAAGGTAATCGGCTCCTTCTGCGTGTTCGTGCCCGAGGAGATCGTGCGAGCGGCCGACGCCACCCTGGTGGGCCTTTGCACCGGCGCGGAGTTCGCCCCCGACGAGGTGGACAAGCTGCTGCCCCGCAACACCTGCGCCCTGATCAAGAGCGCCTTCGGCTTCAAGCTGGGCAAGGTCTGCCCCTACATCGAGTCCGCGGACATGATCGTGGGCGAGAACACCTGCGACGGCAAGAAGAAGTCCTACGAGACCCTGGACACCCTGGTGCCCAACCTCTACGTCATGGACCTGCCCCAGGTGAAGTTCGCCTCGGGCAAGGCCCTGCTGGCCGCCGAGTACCAGCGCTTCAAGGAGGCGGTGGAGGAGCTGACCGGAGTGAAGATTGACGCCCAGCGCCTCAAGAAAGGCATCCAGATCGTCAACGACAAACGCCGGGCCCTGCACCGCCTTTACCAGCTACGCAAGCACGACCCAGCGCCCATCTCCGGCCTGGACGCCCTCTTAATCAACCAGGTCTGCTTCTACGACGAACCAATGCGCTTCACGGCTTCGGTGCACAAAATCTGCGACGAGCTGGAGCAGCGCGTGGCCCAGGGCCAGGGAGTGGCCGCCGCCGGCGCGCCGCGCATCTTGTTCTCGGGCTGCCCCATGGCCGTGCCCAACTGGAAGGTGCCCTGGGTGGTGGAGAGCGCCGGCGCGGTCATCGTGGGCGAGGAGTCCTGCGTGGGCGAGCGCGGCACCCGCAACCTAGTGGACAACAGCGGCCAGAGCGTGGAGGAGCTGATGACGGCCATCGTGGAGCGCTACTGGGACATAGACTGCGCCATCTTCACCCCCAACCCCGACCGCCGGAAGCACGTGCAGCAGATGTACCGGGACTACCGGGCCCAGGGCGTGATCCACTACTGCCTGCAGTTCTGCCAGCCCTACCAGATGGAGTCCATTCCCCTGGAGAAGGCCTTGAAGCAGAAGGACATCCCCTGCCTGCGCATGGAGACCGACTACAGCATGGCCGACGTAGAGCAGCTCAAGACCCGCGTGGAGGCATTCCTGGAGATGCTGCCTTAGCCCGCGCTAACTTCGCGGTTACCGGCCAGCCGGGCTCCCACGCCCGGCCGGCCTTTCTTTGCGCCCCGCCCTTTTGCTTGACAGCTTTCAAAAAGCGTGTATATACTCATATCAGCCGGGGCAGAGTTGCCCCGCCAAACAGGAAGGCCCATGGTCCTAGACAAACAACAATGCCTGCTCATGGCCCATACCTGCGCCTGCTTCAGCCTGCGCCGGGCCGCCCGCCTGGTGAGCCAGGCCTTTGACCAGGCCCTGAAGCCCACAGGCCTGCGCATCACCCAGTTCTCGGTGCTGGCCGCCTACCACATGACCGGCGACCTGGGCATCGGCAAGATGGCCAAGGGTCTGGGCATGGACCGCACCACCCTCAGCCGCAACCTCAAGCTGCTGGCCTCAAAGGGGCTCGTCACCTTGGAGCCGGCCGAGGATCGGCGCGAGCAGCGGGTCAAGGTGACCAAGCGGGGCGCCCGCGCCTTTGAGAAGGCGGCGCCCTACTGGCAGCAGGCCCAGACTAAGGTCATCAGCGCCCTGGGACCGGACAAATGGGCCGCGGTGCAGCAGGACCTGCGCGCCCTGGCCCGGGCCGCCAAGTAATTTTTTTAAGGAGAAAGGTGTAGATACACGCTATGTTGCGCGCAATCAAGAAGGCATGGAGCGGATGCCGTCCGGCTCCGCGGGGCGAGCTGATAGAGGGTCCCTGGCTGGCCGAGCCTACGGCGCGCCGGGCCGAGGAGCTGGTGAATGATTTCATCGCGGCTGACTCGTCCCGCCGCCTGGGACTATGGCTGCAGCACCGGGATATGCGCCGGGCCTTCGGCGCCGTGGAGGGCCTGGGCGACCCGGCCGACCCGGCCCTGCTGCGCCTGCGCCTGCCGCGGGACTAGGCCAGTCCTTAGCGCGGCCGCAGCAGCTCCAGGTGGATGCTGACCTGCACCTCCTTGTCCAGCATGCCGGACTTGTAGAAGCGGCCGTTGCCCACCTGGTACTGCAGACGGTCCAGGGTAAAGTTGGCCTCGAAGCCGGCCACCATCAGCTTGGGGTCCTGGGGGTGCAATCGGGTGCCCAGGTGGGTGAAGGGCAGCTCCACCTGCCGGCTCACGTCGCGCATGGTCAGGGTGCCGATGGCCACGTATTGGTTGCCGCCCTTGTGCACCATGCGCTGGCTCACGAAGCGCATCTGGGGAAAGTGCTTGACATCGAAAAACTCGGGGCTGCGCAAGTGCTCATCGCGGGCCTGCACGTCGGTGTCGATGCTGGCGGTCTGGATCGCCAGCTCGGCCCGGCTGTGGGCCAGGTCCTGGGGGTCGAAGGACACCGTGCCGCTGAACTGGCGGAAGCGGCCGGTCACCGGCGCGAAGATGTGGCGCACGGTGAACACCACCTGGCAGTGGGGCGGGTCCAGCTTCCACTGGGGCGCGGCCGCGGCCAGGGCAGCGGCCATGACCGCCAGCAGAGCCAGGGCGAGGATGCAGCGTTTCATGGCGACTCCTTTAGCTTGCCATCAGGGCCCTAAGAACCCCCAGAAACCAAAATCCTGGTTTTGAAAAATATGTTTACCAACCCCGCCCGCCTGCCTGGCCGCAGCAAAAGACTCCCCTGCTGATCTGCCCGTCTGGAGAGAACCAGCGGCCTCCTTCCCTACCTCTTCTTTCTGCCGCCAACTCGCGGACGGCCCGTCGCCACGAACGCATCGCTTCTTTTTAAATTATGCGGCCTGACCGGTGGGTGCGCCAACGCCAGCCAAAGACCCCTGGCTCAGGCGGGGCACACGGCGCGCACGAAGTTGTGGCAGGAAAAATCCAGGCGCCCCACGAAGCCCACGGCCAGGCTCAGGTACCAGGCGGCGCAAAAGGTGGCCCGATCCGCGGACCACAGGCGGTCCTGCAGGGGGTCGAAGGCCTGGTGGCCGCAGAAGTCATGCGCGCCCGGCGGGCCCAGCAGGGTCAGCAGCTCGGCCAGGGTGGGCAGCCGCCAGTCCCGGCGGCCGGCCAGGCCCCGCTGGTTAAGGGCCTGCACATAGGCTGGGGCCTGATCCCAGGTCAGGGGCTGGGGCGAGCCGCCGCGCTGCCAGAGCAGCCCTGCGTCCGGGTCCTGCACCGCGCCGTTGCCCAGCTCTCGGAAGCGCCGCGGCCAAGGGCTGCGCGGCCGCCAGAGCGGGTCCAGGTCCAGGGACACCCGGACCTGGGCCAGGGGCAGGCGCAGCGGCTGGCTGCGCAGGGGCGCCGCGGCCGGTGAGGCCAAGGGCCGCTTTGGCTCCTGGGCGCAGACCTGTTCCCGCCGCCTTTGCCAGTCCGCGGCCAGCTCCTTCAGGGCCGCGGCCATGTCCCCGGCGTCAGCGAAGCGGCCGGCCGGCTGCGGGGCCAAGGCGCGGCTGAAGAACTCATCCCAGGCCGGGTCCAGGTCCGGGTTCAGGGACAAGGCCGCCGCGCCTGGCCGGGGCAGGCTGCCGCAGAGCATCTGGTGCAGGCTCACGCCCAGGGAATAAAGATCGGCCCGGCCGTCCACGGCCTCGGGGTCGGCCATCTGCTCGGGCGCGGCGTAGTCCGGCGAGCCCAGCAGCAGGTTGGGCGGCTCGGGCCGGGCCTCGCCCCGCAGCCGCGACAGGCCCAGGTCGCTGATCTGCACCCGGCCGTCGTCGCCCAGCAGCAGGTTGGCCGGCTTCAGGTCCCGGTGCACGATGCCCGCCCGGTGCAGGGCGGCAAGGCCGCTCAGGGTCTGGGCCGCGTAGTCCAGCACCAGGTCCAGCCCCAGGCTCCGGGTGGGGTCCTCGAGCCGTGGCCCCTGGCCCATGAGCCCGGCCAGGCTCTGGCAGAAGTAGTCCATGACGTAGAACGCGGGCGGCTCTCGGTGCAGCTCGCGCACCCGCACCAGGTGGGAGTGGCGCAGGCCGGCCAGGACCTCGGCCTCGGCCAAGAAGCGGCGGCGGACCTCCTCGCCGCCCAGCAGGGCCGCCAGCTCGGGCCGGGGCCGCAGCAGCTTCAGGGCCCGCACCGGTTGGCCTGGCCCCTGCACCCGGTACACCGAGGCCATGCCGCCCCGGCCCAGCAGCCCCAGCACGCGGTATTGGCCGATGGTGCGCATGGCCCCTGGCTACAGCAGGCGGGTGGCGTTGAACTCGGGCAGGCCGCGCTCGACGATCTTGCGCATGGTGGTGGGGATGTCGTAGCGCACGCAACGCACCTCCAGGGTAGCGGCCTGGTCGTCGAAGATCACGTACTTGGCCCGGTTGTCGCCGTCACGGGGCTGGCCCACCGCCCCCGCGTTAATCAGGTGCCGCCAGGCCGGCTCCAGCGAGTGCGTGCCCTCCCCCAGGGGCAGGCGCTCCACCTTCTGGCCGGACAGGCGGGCCAGGCGCAGCTCGTGGGTGTGACCCACCAGGCACATCGCTTCGTCGATGTTACCCAGGCGGTCGCGGATGTCCTGGTCGCTCAGCTCAAAGAAGTAGAGGGTGGCCGAATCCGGCGGGGCGCCGTGCACCAGGCGCACCTTGTCCAGCACCAGGAAGCGCGGCAGGCCGATGAGGTAGGCTAGGCTCTGGGGGGTGAGCATCTGCCGGGTCTGCAACAGGGAGCGGCGGGCCGTGGGATTGAACCAGCCCAGGCTAGCGGCCTCGGCCAGACCCAACTCGTGGTTGCCCATGACCCCCTGCAGGCCGATGTCCTGGGCCAGGCGCACGCACGCCTCGGGGTCCGGGCCGTAGCCCACCAGGTCGCCCAGGGAGGCCAGCCGGTCCGCGCCGGCCTGCTCCAGGTCGGCCAGCACCGCCTGGAAGGCCTCCAGGTTGCCGTGTATGTCGCTGAGCACCGCCAGACGCATCGTTAAAGGATATCATACCCTCGCGCGGGGCGGCGCCAGGTCCACGTAGGCCGCCTCCCAGGATATGACCACCCGGGCCCGCGGGCCGCGCGGCCCCCACACCCGCGGGTCGCTGGCCTGGAACACCACCAGGCAGGGCGCGCCCAGGGCCGCGGCCAGGTGGCTCACCCCGCTGTCCGCACCCAGGTACAGGTCCGCGCCGGCCAGCCGCCGGGCCAGCTCCGGTATGGCCGGCTCGCGCACCAGGGCGTAGTCCACTCCGCGCAGCTCCTCCTGCAGGGCCCTAGCATAGGCCGGCTCCTCGGCCGGGCCCAGCAGCAGGGTCAGCTGGTGCCCCTCGGCCCGCAGCCGGCGGGCCAGGGTGGCGGCCAGGTCGGGCGACAGGCGCTTGGCCCGGCCGCCGCTGCCCGGCGCCAACACCGCCCCCTGCCCGCCGGCGGGCAGCTCCAGGCGGACCGGCAAGGGCTGGGTCGGGCCGCCCAGGCCGCGCTTGCGCAGTTGGCCCACCTGCCAGTCGGCCACGTGCAGCCGCTTGCCCGCGGGCGGCCGGGTGCTCAGGCACCAGACCTGGGGCACCACTTGCTCCAGGTGGGCCGGCAGCTCCGGCGGCGGCGCGGCCGCGAACACCACCGCCCGGCCGAAGCCTGTGAGCCAGCGGTCCAGGGCGGGGTCGGGTTGAAGACTAAACAGACCGGCGAAGCAGGCCGCCTCGCGGTCATGCACCTGCTCGGGGGGCAGGATCAGGCCGGCCCAGTCCGGCCGGCCCCACAGGTGCAGGGCCGCCCCCGGCGGGTCGGCGGCCAGCAGGCCCAGGGCCGGCCAGGAGAGCACGAAGTCGCCCAGGGCCCCCAGGTGCAGCGCCAGGGTGGCGGGCGGGACCAAGGCTAGCAGGTCTGGCCCTGGGGCCGGGGCAGTCCGCCTTTGTCGGCCAGATCGTGGATGGTCAGGGCCGCCCGGGCCCCCTCGCTGGTGGCCTGGGCCATGCCCGCCGGGCTCAGGGCGTCGCCGATCAGGTAGATGGCGCTCACCTTGGGCTCCAGGGCCAGGAACAGCTTCTCGTTGGGTTTGGCGCCCATGGCCGAGACAAAGGTGTCCACCGGCTCCACGTAGGTCAGCTCGCGGGTGCCGTCCGGGGCGGTGTGCAGGAAGCTCACCTTGTTGGCGAACAGCCGCCGCACCTTGGCCCGCACGTAGCGCCGCACCTTGTACTTCATTAGCTCGCGGCGTAGGTGGTAGCGCCGGGCTGGGCCCAGGTCGTTGCCGATGCCCAGGCCCAGCTCGATGATGCACACCTCGTGGCCGCGCTGGGCCAGGAAGTGGGCCACCTCGCTGCCCAGGTTGCCGCCGCCCAGCACCGCCACCCGGGCCCCCACCTTGGCCTCGCCGGAGAGCACCTGCCGGGCGGTAACCAGGGGCGCCTGGCTCACGCCGGGCAGGTCCGGCAACATGGGCTCGCTGCCGGTGGCGATCACCACCGCCTGGGGCTTGATCTGGCACACGGCGCTCACCGTGGCCTCGGTGCCTAGGCGCACCTCCACGCCCGGCAGCTCGCCCAGGGCGTTGCCGTAGTAGTCGATCAGCCGCCGGAACTCCTCCTTGCCCGGCGGCAGGGAGGCCAGGCGCAGCTGCCCGCCCAGCTCCGGCGCGGACTCGAACAGCACCACCTGGTGCCCCAGGGCGCCCAGGGTGCGCGCTGCCTCCAACCCGGCCAGGCCGGCGCCCACCACCACCACCGACACCGGTTCCTCGGCCGACCGCAGGGCCCCGGCCAGGCCCTCCATGCCCACCCAAGGGTTGGCCACGCAGCTCACCGGCGCGCCCTGCAGCACGCGGTCGATGCAACCCTGGTTGCAGCCGATGCAGGGCCGGGTGTAGGCCTCGCGGCCCTCGGCCGCGTTGCGCAGCCACAGGGGGTCGGCCAGGAAGGCGCGGCCGGCGGCCACCAGGTCCAGCCCCTCCAGGGCCGCCTCGGCCTCGGCCGCGGTGCGAATGCGACCCACGCCGGCCACCGGCACGCCCACCGCCTCCTTGATCAGCTTGGCCGCCTCCACGTGGGTGCCCGTGGGCATGGGCGTGGGCGGCACCACCATGTGCGGCGTCTCGTACACCCCGCCGGTGACCGAGAACAGGCTCACCCCGCAGGGCTCCAGCAGGCGGGCGATATCCACCGCCTGGGCCGTATCCAGGCCGCCGCTCACGTGGTCGTCGCCCGAGAGGCGGAAGCAGACCAGGGCCTCGGGGCCCGCGGCCCGGCGCACCGCGGTGATCACCTCGCGGGCGAAGCGGCAGCGCCGCTCCAGGTCGCCGCCGTAGGCGTCCTGGCGCTTGTTGGCGTAGGGGGTCAGGAACTCGTGCACCAGGTACTCATGGCCGCCGTGCACCTCCACCCCGTCGAAGCCGGCGGCCACCGCGCGCTTAGCCGCCCGGGCAAAGGCCTCCACCATGGCCTCGATCTCGATCACGGTCATGGCCCGGGGCGTGGTGTGGCTGGTGGGGCCGCGCAGGGCGCTGGGGGCCAGGGCCTCGCCCACCAGGCGGGGGTGGGAGTTGCGGCCGCCGTGGATGAGCTGCAGCAGCACGGGCGTGCCGTACTCGTGGATGGCCGCGGCCAGGCGGAACAGGCCCTCCATGGACTCGTCGTCGTGCACCATGAAGTTGCGGTCGATGATCTTGCCCGAGGGGTGCACGCAAGCCGCCTCCACCACCATCAGGCCCGGTCCGCCGGCGGCCCGGGCCCGATAATAGTCGATCATGGCCTGGGTCACCCGCCCCTGGCCGTCGGCCAGGTTGGTGCCCATGGAGGGCATGATCACTCGGTTGGGCAGCTGGTGGCCGCTCACCGTGAGGGGGCTGAAGAGCTTTGCGTACGCCGCCATGACCTCTCCTGGTTGTGTTCGTCACGGGCTCGGGCCGCCTGGCGCCTCCGGCGCTGAGACCGGCACCGGCGGCCGCGGCAAAGAGAAACCTAAACGTTTGCGGGCAGGCGCTACATCTCGCCTAATGGTTATGGTTGTTGTGCACCCACAAGTCGTCGCGCTTCTCGAACCACCAGTCGGTCCAGTCGGTGGTGAGAATGGTGTGGGCCAGCTCCCGGCCCGGCTCTGTGACCAGGCGCTTGAGGGCGTAATGCAGCCAGTGCTTGGCGTAAGGGTTGCCCAGGTCCTGCTGCTCCTTCAGCTCCACGATCAGGTCCAGTTGGTCCGCGTCGTGGGCCAGCTTGGCCTCCATGGTCTGGGCCTGGTTGAACTCGCTGGTCAGCTCCTGCACCCGCCCGGCCAGGGCCGGGGGCAGCTCGCGGGTGGCGTGCTCCAGGGCCTTGGCCTCGTCGGCCTTGCAGTAGCGTTTGTTCATGTAGTTCAGGTCGCCGGTGCGGGCCTCGGCCAAGTCGTGGTGCAACAGGAGCAGCGCCACCCGGGCTTCGTCCACCCCCTCCAGCTCCAGGGCCAGCATGTAGCCGATGAGGGCGGCGCGGAAGCAGTGGTCGGCCACCGACTCGCCACCACTGCCCAAGAAGGGGTAGCCGGTGCGGCGCATCTTCTTGAGCATGCCCGCCTCGAACAGGAACTTGGCCAGCCCCTTCACGAGGTCTCCTGCATTGCGCAGGGCTTGCACAGTACCCGGTCGCCGATCTTCACCGTGCGGCTGGCCTGCACCGGCTCGCCGCAGCGGGCGCAGAACAGGCTGGGCTCGATCACCGCCTCGGCCGGCGGCTCGGGCGGCACCTCCGAGAGCGCCACCACCTGCTCCTCGGGCGCGTGCAAGAGAGCGCGGGCAAAGGCCTCGCGGTCCAGCTTGCCGTCGGGGCCCTTTTGCTTGAGCGCGTCCCCGATGAACGACACCCGCACCG
This sequence comes from Thermodesulfobacteriota bacterium, assembly GCA_040751985.1. GTDB lineage: Bacteria > Desulfobacterota > Desulfarculia > Desulfarculales > Desulfarculaceae > Desulfoferula. Next base: position 12,493 of record JBFMFU010000056.1, read on the forward strand.
CGCGCTGGCGCTGGCGGTCGATGACCGTGAAGACCTGTTTGCCGTGGTCGTGCCAAATCAGGTTGCCCTTGCCGAAGGTGGTGGAGAGCAGGTACTGGAAGGCGTCCACGCTGCAGGAGTTGTTCTCCACCACCGCCACCAGCTCCTCGTCGCGGCTGGGGCCCAGGCCCAGGTAGTGCGCGGCGGCCTTGGCCGCCCGATAGCCGATCAACAGTCCGGGGCAGAGGTGGCCGTGGAACCTGACCACCGATTGGAGGTCCGGAGGTAAGGGTCCGATGTCCATGGGCTCAGCTCCCGTTAATGATGACGTTGGGAAAGCATAGCGCCCTGAGCCGGGGCTGGCAAGGCCCGCCGGTTCAGGGGCGGCGGCCTCAGCGGCCGAAGCGGAACACCCGGCTGGTGTGGCCCCGCTGCAGGGTCAGGGCCACCTGGGGCAGATGGCGGGCTCGGGCCAGAAGCAGATAGAAATCCGATACCTTCTGCACCGCCTCGCCGTTCACCCGCCGGATCAGGTCCCCGGGCTGCAGGCCCAGGCGGGCGGCCCGGGAGCCGGCGCGCAGCTTGCCGATCATCAGGGCGGTGCCAGGCGGCACCTGGTGGCGCTGGGCGGTCTCCGGGTCCAGGGGGGCGGCGGTGAAGCCCAGCATCTCCCAGGCCAGATCGGGCCCCATCTCCAGGGGATAGTGCTGGGCGCGCAGGCTGATCTCGCGGCGGCGGCCCTGGCTGAGCACCAGCAGGCGCACGCTGTCCCCCGGCGCGATGCTTTCCAGGCGGGACTGGAAGTCGGCCGCGTCCTCCAGGGGCAGGCCGTCCAGGGAGAAGATCACCGCCCCCCGGGACAGGCCGGTCTTGGCGGCTGGGCTCTGGGGGTGCACCCCCAGCACCAGCACCCCCGAGGTGCTGCTCAGGCCAAAGTGGGAGGCCAGGCGGGGGTTGAGGTCCTGCAGGGTCAGGCCCAGCCAGACCGGCCGTACCTGGCCGTGGGCCAAGAGATCATCCACCACCCGGCGCAGGCGGTTGACCGGGATGGCGAAGCCGATGCCCTGGGCGCGCTGGAAGATGGCGGTGTTGATGCCCACCACTTCGCCGTCCAGGTTCAACAGCGGGCCGCCGGAGTTGCCCGGGTTGATGCTGGCGTCGGTCTGGATCAGACCGCCCATCCACTCGCCCTGGCCGGTGGGCACCCGGCGGTTGAGGGCGCTGACCACGCCGGTGGTCACCGTGTGCTGCAGGCCGAAGGGGTTGCCGATGGCGATGAGGCTCTCGCCGATCATCAGGCTGGAGGAGTTGCCCATCTTCACCTGGGGCAGGGCGCCTTGGGGCGTTATCTGCAGCACGGCCAGGTCGCTGGCCGGGTCGGCGCCCAGGATCCGGGCCTTGAACACCCGGCGGTCGGCCAGCTGCACCCGGATATCGCGGCCGCCGGCCACCACGTGGCTGTTGGTAACGATCAGGCCGCGCTTGCCGTCTACGATGACCCCGGAGCCCAGGTTGGTTTGCTCGCGCTCCAGGGGCTGGAAAAACTCCTGGAAAAAGCGGTCCAGCATCTCGTCGCCGCTGCGGAAGGGGTTCACCCGCACCCGGCCGGTGCTGGAGATGTTCACCACCGCCGGGCCGGCCCGGCGCACCACTTGCACCACCGGCGTGACGCGGCCGTTGTGCTTGGCCGGCGCCGCCCCGGCCGGCAAGGTCAGCAGCAGGGCCAGAAGCATGATTAGAGCGGTAGCGATGAATCTGGGCGCAATGCGGATCATGGTATTTCCTGGCTCAATTGGCAAAAGCAGCCGGAGCCTGGCCCCGGCTGCTTAAGTATGAACCTTACTCTGGGCAATTTCCAGGTACATGGGTACGAAGCTGATGCCGTTCTTGGTCTGCGACTCCCCGCTGGCCCTGAAACCCATGCGGCGATAGGCCTCCACCGAGTTGGGCGAGGAGTTGACCGTGACCCGGCTGAACCCAGGCTCGCGCCGGCGCAGCAGCTCCAGGGCGTGGGCCAATAGCCGCCGGCCCACCCCCTGCCGCTGCCAGGGAGAGTCAATGAACAGCATGGCCAGGTGGGGCCCCGCGCGCATCTCCAGATAGGCCGCCATCTTTGCTCCAGCCCAGGCGGCCAGCTGCAGGTTGCCCTGCTCCCGCCGCTCGGCCATGGCTTCGGCGGTGGCATAGCTCAGAAATTCCTCCACCCCTTCGGAGGGGAACAGCGGGGCTACGGATCGGTGGAACACCCGGCCCACCAGGCGGCTGGCCTCGGCCTCCTGACCGGATTCCAACAGCCGGAAATCCATCTTGGTCCCTTCCACACCACTCCCTTTCTGGCCATGAGGCGGACAGCCTTTACGCCCAAAACCTTAGAAGCGCGGCGCGGGCCTGTCAACGCCGCGCCTAGTTTGACACCCCCGCCGCAGTCGGGGTAGACTTCGCCGCGTTATGCGGCTGCTGATCACCAACGACGACGGGGCCTACGCGGCGGGCATCAAGGCCCTGCACCGCGCCCTGGCTGTGCGCCACGAGGTGTGGGTGGTGGCCCCGGAGACCGAGCAGTCGGCGGTGGGCCACGCCATCACCCTGGCCGACCCCATCCGGGTGCACCCCCTGACCCCGGAGTCGGGCATGCAGGGCTGGGCCGTGGCCGGCACCCCGGCCGACTGCGTGAAGCTGGGCCTGCACGAGCTGCTGCCCCGGCCGCCGGAGATGGTGCTCAGCGGCATCAACCTGGGCGCCAACGTGGGAGTGAACATCCTGTACTCGGGCACCGTGAGCGCGGCCACCGAGGGCGCCCTCCTGGGCCTGCCCGCCCTGTCCATCTCCCTGGCCAGCCACGCCCCCTTCGACTTCAGCTACGCCGCCTCGCTGGCCGTCCGGCTGGTGGAGGCCTACCCTGAGCTGCAGGTGCCGGCGGGCGTGTCGCTCAATGTCAACGTGCCGGCCCTGCCGCCGGAAAAAATTCTGGGCCTGCGCTTCTGCCGCCAATCCACCGCCCGCCTGGAGGAGAAGTTCCTGCGGCGCACCGACCCCCGCGGCCACGTCTACTACTGGCAGGCCGGCGAGAAGATGGGCCTGGAGGGCGACGAGCTGACCGACTACCCGGCCCTCAAACAGGGCTACGTGACCATCACCCCCGTGGGGGCGGACCTGACCCGCCACCGCCTGCTGGAAGACCTGCGCCGGCGGAGCCTGGATTTGCCCGGCCTGGCTTAGCTACCAGGGCCCAAAAACATAATCCCCCTCTATGAATTACCGTTTGTAACCCACCATCAGCCTTGCCATTGTAGGCCGATGGGGTAAAATACCCCAGCTTGGGCAAATCTGCTCCAAATCAGGCCCCAGAAGTTAACTTGTGAAATTTAATGAACAATTAGCTTTGGACTTGGCTAAAACTTAATATTTTTTGCAAATCAACTAGTTATACTTGCAAAACCATCAACCTCCGTCTCTTTGCACTTAGTGGCACATATGTTGCTATCAAATTTAACAGACCAACTGTTCTCCCGGCCCCGAGCCGGACGAGGGAGACGGAAGATGCCCGCATACGAATATATGTGCAGCCAGTGTGAAGCTAAGGAATTCCGTATCGGCGGTCTCGACGACCACACCGTCATCTGCGACCAGTGTGGTCAGGTCATGGTGCGCCAGGCCGACCTGGACAGCCTCCTGGCCTCCTATCAGCAGGCCGCCCACCAGGCCGACAAAGCCTAGTCGCCCACCCCTTCCCTAGCATGACCTCGGTCAGGGACCGTGGGGGCCGGCGTTGAATCGCGCCGGCCTCACGCGCCCTTTGCTGCGCGCCCTGGAGACGGCCCAGGACCAGGGCTTCTTCACCCGCCTGCAGCAGCTCTACCAGGAGCTGCCCGAGACCACCTGCCAACGCCGGCAGGACTGCTGCGGCCTGCTGCCGCCCCTGCTGCCCGTGGAGATGGGCTGGTGGCTGGCCGGCCAGCGCGCCAACACGGCCAAGGAGCGGGCCGGCGCGGCCCGGCGGCTGCTGGAGCACTTTCTCTGCAACGCGGCCCGGCGCCTGCCCTGCCCCTGGTCCCGGCGCGACGCCTGCGCCATCTACCCCCGCCGCTTCCTGGGCTGCCGCACCTACGGCCTCTGGTCGCCGCGGGCCTATGCCCAGCGCCAGGCCGCGGCCGGGGATGCCCAGGGGCAGGTGCAGGCGGCCTGGGCCGGCCTGGGCGTGACCCTGCCAGCCGCGGTGACGGCTCCCGGCCCGGCCTACTGCGGCCGGGTGCAGGTGGCAGCCGGCCCCGCGCCCAGCGACGCGGAACTGGAGGCCCTGGAGCAGCGCGCCCTGGACCTGGGCCAAGACATGCCCGGCGCCGAGATGCTGGCGCCCTGGGGCGGCGACCTGGCCTATGCCGTGGCCGCCCTGATACTGGGGCGGCAGCCGGCCCTAGCCCTGAAGGTGGCCGTGACCAAGCACCTGCTGGCCGGCCAGGAGGCCGAGGCCGACGAGCTGCTGGCCCGGGCCCGCGACCGGGCCCGGGATTGGGCCCGTGACTGGGCCCGCTCCTGGCCCGTGGCCTGAGCCGAGCCGGGTGGAGTCAAGAACCAAGAGTTTAGTAATGGAAAGAATGAGGCCGAGGGCGCTGCGGTGCCTGCGTCGCCTCGCCGCCTTGCTACCGCGGCCGCTATAAAATTGAAGGCCCGGCCATGCCTCCCAGCCCGCACCGGGCCCGCACTTAAGCCGGCTCCATCCCGCAGTCGGCCGGCTCCTTTTTCAAAACCTCTTCTTCTTTATTCTCCCCCGCCCTGCTTCCTGCTGGCCTTGGCCTGCTGCTTACGGCACCAGTCCTCGTAGCGCAGGTTCAGCTCCCGGCAGCGGTCCTGGCTCAAGGGCGGCCGGTTGATGCGGGCCGCGGTCACCGGGTTGGGCCGGCCCTCATGGGCGATCTCGCGGCCGGCCTGGCGCAGTAGGGCCAGGTGCCCCTCCAGGGCCGTGGGCTCGAACTGCAGGGCGATGGCCCCGGGGATGCAGAACTCGGCCAGGGGCGTGCTGCGGAAGTTGTAGGCCTGGGCCCGGAAGGTGGCGATCAGGGGCTCGAAGGTGACCGGCTCCGGAAAGCCGGCCACGGACAGCAGCAGGAAGTGCTTGGGCAGGGGCCAGGCCAGGGGATGGCGCATGCGGCCATCCTCGCCCCGCTCCCAGAAGGGCTGCATGGCGCAGATGCAGCGGTCTATCACCGCCTTGAGCTTGGACGGCATGCTGTCCGTGTATACCGGCGCGCCCAGCACCAGCAGGTCGGCCCGCTGCAGGCGGGGGTAGATCTCGTCCATGCCGTCGCGCTGCACGCAGCGGCCAGGGTGCTTGTGCATGCAGGACAGGCAGGCCAGGCAGGGCGTGATCTCCAGGTCCTTGAGCAGCACCTGCTCCACCGTGGCGCCGCCGTCCTCTAAGCCCTGGCTCAGGGTCTGGGCCAGGCGCTGGGTGACCCCGCGGCTGCCACGGGCGCTGGCGTTGATGATAAAGGCTTGCATCTCCACCTCCTCCGCAAGGCAGCTTAGCGCGAGCAATGAATTTTGGGAAGCATCCAGTGGCAGGGCGCGTGGCGGAGGTGACGCGCGCGAAGGATAAAGAGGTTGGGAAGGTAGAAAGCCTTCCGTATGAGGGAGCCAGTTGTGCAGCCGACGGTCTCAGCCGCCCCGGTTGCGAGACCAGGCAGCGCGCGAGTTCAGCATCAGGCTTGAGCATGGCACGGCCGCCCGCGCCGGTGCGCCGCCTATTTGCTGCGTGGCCTCCAACCCGAACCAGGCGCCGCCTAACCTCGCCGCCGACTCTCTTTTCTCCTTCCCTACCCTCTTCCTTCTTGTCGCCTCGCCTATGCCCGCTCCGTGCGCAGCCACCAGATGGCCAGCAGGGTCTGCACCGCGCTGAGCCCCACGAAGTACCAGGCCCACCAAGGCCAGCCCCAGGCCAGCCCGCCCACCTGGCCCCAGCCCCAGTAATCCTGGGCCGCCGCGAACACGGCCCCGAAGGCCGTCAGCCCCAGCAGGCCCCGGCCGCTGAACTGGGGCAGGCTGAGGCCGCCAGCCGGGGCCTGCACCAGCAGATAAGCCAGGGCCGAGGCGGCCATGACCGGCATGGCCGGCAGGAAGCCGAAGGCCGGCAGCAGCTTCAAGTGGTAGGCGATGACCAGGGCCTCGCCAACCAGGATGGAGGCCAGGCCCGCGGCCGGCCGCGGACGGGGCAAATACAGGCCGAAGAATACGGTAGGGAACAGCACCGCCAGGCCGGTGAAGGCGCTCAGGCCCAGTTGCAGGATGGTGGCGTCGGACCACAGGGCCACCAGCAGGCCGGCCAGGGCCAGGCAGAGCACGAAGACCCGCCCCACCAAGCCGCTGGTGGCCGGGCGGCCGCTGAGCAGGGGGAACAGGTCCCGGCTGAAGATGGAGGCCAGGGTGAGGAGCTGGGAGTCCATGGTGGACATCAGGGCGGCCAGGCCCGCGGCCAGCACCAGGGTGCCCATGAAGTCGCCGGCCACCCGGCCCATGAGCAGGGGCACGATGTTGTCCGCCGCCGGCCCGCTCAGGCCTGGGAAGTACAGCCGTCCCAGCAAGCCCATGGCCACGGGCAGGGCGAAGACCACCGTGCAGATGGCCGGGTACCAGAGCATGGTGCGCGCCAGGGCGCGCTCGCTCTTGGCCGAGTAGAAGCGTTGGAAGAGTTGGGGGAACATGGGGTCGCAGAAAAACCACAGGGCCAGGAAGGAGAACCACACCTCCGGCGAGTACACCCCCCGGGGGCCGGGCCGGCTGAACAGCTCGGGGTTAGAGGCCAGGGCCTGGCCAAAGGCCGCCTGCCAGCCGCCCAGGTGCGCGGCCACCAGCCCCAGGGCCAGCAGCAGCAGGCCCAGCATCAGCAGGCCCTGGAACACGTCGGTCCAGGCCACGGCCCGCATGCCGCCGCGCAGGGTGTAGGCCGCGATGATCAGGGTGACCAGGCTGGCCCCGGCCCAGGGCGGCAGGCCGAAGAGCTGGCCCAGCACCTTGGCCCCGGCCAGGGGCTGCAGGGCCAGGTAGGGCACCGTGAACACCACCATCACCAGGGCGAACAGGGCGGCCAGGGCCCGGCTGCCGTAGAGCCGCCCCACCAACTCGGCCGGGGTGACCAGCTCGTGCTGCCGGCCCAGGCGCCAGATGCGCCGGCCCAGCAACCAGAAGGTCAGGGCCATGAACCCTGTGCCAAAGGCCATGATGGGAAAGAAGGCCAGGCCGTCGCGATAGCCGGCGCCCGAGGCCCCGAACACGGTGAAGGCGCTGAAGTTGGTGGCGGCCATGGTGCCGATGAGCACGAAGCTGGACAGCCCGCGGCCGGCCAGGAAGTACTGGCTGGGACTGTCCTGCAGGCGGCTCTTGGCCAGGAAGCCCAGCAATAAGAGCACCGCGAAGTAGATCGCCAGGACCAGGACCTTGATCAGCATGAGCATCTCTCCCCATAAAAAAACGGCCACCCCGAGCAGATCGGGATGGCCGGAGGCCTGGACATAACCTGCGGCCCGTAATATAGCCGCCAAGGGCCGGGACGGCAAGGCAAAACGCCCGCACCGCCTGAGGGTGCGCAGGCTTATTGACTGCCCTCCGCGGCTATGGTAAAAACCGCACTTACAATTTTCCCCGGTAGCTCAGTTGGCAGAGCAGGTGGCTGTTAACCACCGGGCCGATGGTTCGAGTCCGTCCCGGGGAGCCAGAAATGCAAAGGGTCAGGCTTCTTAGCCTGACCCTGTTTTTGTGGGGGACCATGCAACCGCTGATCGAGCCTCATCGTTGGCCGATGCTTGACGAAAAAGACAGCGGCCAGTCCTTCAGGGCCCAGGCATTTCAAGATGAGCGGGTATAAACACTGTGATACTCATCGTATCGAGAACTGGCCTCGAAGCGCAACCAATGCTTGCTTATGGGAAAAACATTGATTTTAAGAGCAGTTAATCAAATTAAAACGACGAATTATACTACGTGATTATTGCTAGTAATATTAATGAAAAGGTTCAGTACCAAAACGGGTCTTTTTCATGGCATATTAATTCGCATGGTTAAATGGTCTTAGCTTACAAAATAGGCGCCGGCACAGGGCCTGCCTGACGCCTAACCCGGAGAAGGTGCCCCTTGCTGATCGGTGACATACCCCGCCGCAACGCCAAGCTCTACCCCCACCGGATTGCGGTGGAGGAAGGGGCGTACTCCCTGACCTTCCGGCAACTGGACGACCGGGTGAACCGGCTGGCCAACCTTTTCCTGGGTCTGCGCCGCGACGCTCAGGACAAGGTGGCGGTGCTTAACCACAACTGCTTCCAATATGTGGAGCTCTACTTTGCCGCGGCCAAGGCCGGCCTGCCCATCGTGCCCCTGAACTTCCGCTACGCCAAGGACGAGCTGGTCTACGCCCTCAACGACTCCCAGGCCACCATCTTCCTGTTCGGCCAAAAGTATCTGCCCCTGGTGGAAGAGGTCCGCCGGGAGGTGAACGGCATCCGGCACCTGGTGTGCATAGACCAGAAGCTGACCGGCGTCCCCAACTACGAGGAGCTACTGGCCAACGCCTCCTCCGCCGACCCCTACGTCGCCCTGGACGAGAACGACCTGGCCATCCTGGGCTACACCGGCGGCACCACTGGCCTGCCCAAGGGTGTGATGTCCACCCATCGCAACGTGCTCACCAGCAGCTTCAACACCGCCGTGGGTCGGCGGCTGCGGCCGGGGGGCGTGTTCCTCAACGCCCCTCCCCTGTTCCATGCCGGCGACGCCAACAGCATGCTCGCCTTTTCCCTGGTGGGCTGCACCAACGTGGTGATGAACTCCTTCTCCCCCGAAGACATCCTGCGCCAGATCCAGGACCATAAGGTCACCCACGCCCTGGTGGTGCCGGCCATGATCCTTTTCATGCTGCAGTTCCCCGACTTCCATTGCTTCGACCTGAGCAGCCTGCAGATGCTCTACTACGGCACTGCGCCCATGCCCCTGGAGCCCCTCAAGCAGGCCATGGTCAAGTTCGGCTGCGGCTTTTCCCAGACCTACGGCGCCACCGAGACCTTCGTCACGGTCAGCATCCTGCAACCCGAGGACCACGTGCTGGAGGGCAGCGAGGAGGACTTCCGGCGCATGAGCTCGGCTGGCCGCGAGGTGGCCGGCGTGCGGGTCCGGATCGTGGACGAAGACGGCCGCGAGGTGCAGCCGGGCCAGGTGGGCGAAGTGACGGTCAAGGGGCACAACGTCATGAAGGGCTACTGGAAGCAGCCCGAACTGACCGCCCAGGCGATCAAAGACGGCTGGTACCACACTGGCGACATGGGCCGCATGGACGAGCTGGCCTACCTGTACATCGTGGACCGCAAGAAAGACCTGATCGTCTCCGGCGGCGAGAACATCTACCCCAAGGAGGTGGAGAACGTGCTGTTCACCCACCCGGCCGTAGCCGAGGCGGCCGTGTTCGGGGTGCCCGACGACACCTGGGGCGAGGCGGTGAAGGCGGTGGTGGTGCTCAAGCAGGGCCAGCAGGCCAGCGAGCCGGAGCTGATCGAGTTCTGCAAGCAAAGGCTGGCCAGCTACAAGAAACCCAAGTCCGTGGAGTTCGCGCAGGCGCTGCCGCGGTCCTCGGCGGGCAAGGTACTCAAGCGGGAGCTGAGGGACCGGCACTGGGCGGGGCGCGCGCGCAAGGTGTGAGGCAAGTGACGCAAGAGCAGGACCAGGCGCAATTACTGGACGAGCTTCAGGAGCTGCGCCGCCGGCTGGTGCACGCCGAGGCCGCCGAGGAGCGGCGGCGCCAGGCGGAACTGGCCCTGCGCGACAGCGAGGAGCTGTTCCGGGCCACCTTCGAGCAGGCCGCGGCCGGCATCTGCCACACCGACCCCTGGGGCAACTATCTGCGGGTTAACCAGCGCATGTGCGAGATGCTGGGCTTCACCCGCGAGGAGCTCTTAAAGCTCAGCTTCCAAAAGGTGGTGCACCCGGACGACCTGGAGGAGGGCGTGCGCCTCACCGGCCGGCTGCTCTCGGGCGAGATCGACAGCTACTGCTCGGAAAAGCGCTACCTGAACAAGACCGGCGCCGAGGTCTGGGTCAACCGCACCGTGTCCCTGGTGCGGGACAAAAACGGCCGCCCCAAATACTTCATCTCGGTGCTGGAGGACATCACCAAGCGCAAGATGGCCGAGAAGGCCCTGCGCGAGAGCGAGCAGCGCTACGCCCTGGCCGTGGAGGCGGGCAAGGTGGGCGTCTGGGACTGGGACCTGCAGAGCGGCGCGATCTACCTGGACCCGCTGCTCAAGGCATTGCTGGGCTACGCGGACCAGGAGATAGCCAACCACATAGACGCCTGGTCCCGGCTGGTGCACCCGGAGGACCGCGCGGCCGTGCGCCAGGCCGCCCAGGCCCATCTGTCCGGGGGGGCGCCCCGCTTCGAGGCGGTGCACCGCATGTGCCACAAGGACGGCGGGGTGCGCTGGTTCCAGACCAGCGGCAGCGTCATAAAAAACGCCGAGGGCGTGCCCTGGCGCATGGTGGGCACTCACACCGACGTCAGCGAGAGAAAAGAGGCCGAGGAGGAGCTGAAGAAGCACCGCAATCAGCTGGAGGAGCTGGTCAGGCAGCGCACGGCCGAGCTGCAGCAGAAGAACCAGGAGCTGACCACCCAGGCCCACAAGCTGGCCGAACTCAACGCGGCCCTCAAGGTGCTCCTGGAGCAGCGGGAAAAGGACCGGGGCGAGATCGAGGCCAAGATCGTCACCAACCTCACCAAGCTGGTCTATCCCTACCTGGAAAAGCTGCAGTCCACTCGGCTGGACGATGACCAGAAGATGCTCTTGGACATCGCCTGGACCAACCTCAAGGAGGTCACCTCCTCCTTCATCCCCAACCTAGCCACCACCCTGATAAACTTCACCCCGCGCGAGATCGAGGTAGCCAATCTGGTGGCCAGGGGCAAGACCAACAAAGAGATCGCCGAGGTGCTCAACCTGTCCGTGCGCAGCGTGGAGTTCCACCGGGACCACATCCGCAAGAAACTGGGGCTGCGCCAGAAAAAGATAAATTTGCGTACTTATTTGGATTCCTTATCTTAATACTTGTTTTTTTCTAGTATTGCCTACGTATTCATCACGAAACATCTCTTTTCCCAACCATGACATATTGAAAAGCGAGCCCGGCCGGTAATAGGTGGCGGCCGCCTATCCGCAGGCCGGTCGTCGCCCCGGACAGGGTCATCAGCATGCGAATCATCAACCTACCTGTGTCTTAATGAGGGAGTCATGACCACCGATCGCCTGAAAAACTTTGAAAAAGATTTCTGGAAGGGGTGGGAGCGCCGCAAGACCTGGGATGAGATCATACCCGGCGTAGTCAGACCCACCAACCCCCTGACCCTTACCCAAGAGATGATCCAGCGCTTCGCCCGCGCTATCGGCGACCTGAACCCATTATACTTTGACGAGGAGTACGCCAAGAAATCGCCCTTCAAGGGCCTCATCTCCCCGCCCAGCATCCACTCCTTTCTGCTGTTCGCCTGCACGGACAACGACGACTGGATGCGCGAGCCGGGCACCATCAACGCGGGCCAATCCTGGTACTACAATGTGCCGGCCCGGCCCGGCGACACCATCCGCCTGGTCTGCAAGGCGGTGGACAAATTCATCAGGAAAGAGCGCCTTTTCATCGTGCACGAGAACACCTTCTACAACCAGCACGACCAGGTGATCTGCGAGGGGCGCGGCTGGACCATCAGACCCCGCTAACAGGAGCGAAGAGAATCATGAATTCGGACGCCTACGCTGCCGTGCAGATCGGGGACCAGGTCGCGGGCGAAGCCTTGACCGTCACCGCCGCGATGATAAAGGACTTTGCCGAGGCCTCGCACGATTTCAACGCCCTGCACCTCGACGACGCCTTCATGGAGAGCACCAAGTTCGGCAAGACCCAGTTCGAGGGCGTGATCGCCCACGGCCTGTTCAACTTCTCCCGCATCACCAAGACCCTGACCGACTGGCTGTGGCCCCAGGGGGCCCTGCACCGCCGCCTGGAGACCCGGCACCTCAACCCGGTCTACGACGGCGACACCATAACCGCTCATCTCACCGTGACCAACAAATACCAAACCCCCAAAGGCCGTTGGGTGCAGTTGGAGGTGAAGCTGAAGAACCAGAAGGGCCAGGTCGTGGCCAGTGGGGATGCCATGGCCGAATACCCGCTTTGATGCACAGGCGCCGTAATAGAATGCCCCCGGCCGCGCCGCCGCCCAGGGACGCAAGCCGGTTTCCGGCGGGCTGAGCATCTACCCCATTGACCTTCTCCACGCCCGTGCATCATTAACTCCACCGGAGCGCGGCCTCGGATTAAAATGGGTAACCCTTAAGCAAACATAAAACCCGTAATTCAGAGGGAAGGAGGAGCTCGGTGGCCAGAAAAGCTTGGTTGGGATTTTTAGTGGGATTAATGGTGGCGTCGCTGGCCGTGGCCTTTACGGCGGCGCCGGGCAACGCGGCCGCCAAAAAGATCTATCGCGTGGAGGCCCGCACCACTACCTTCGGCGGCTCCAGCTATATCCTGGGGTTCGCCTTCTGCGACCTGCTTAATAAGCACTCCACCTGGGTGCGCGGCGCGGTGCTGGAGTCCACCGGCTCGGCCGAGAACATCAAGCTGGTGGGCCAAGACCCCAAGAAGAGGACGCGGACCTTCTTCACCTGCACTGCGGAGCTGTTCGAGCGGGCGCGCAAAGGCCTGCCGCCCTTCCAGCAGAACGCTCAGGCCTACAAGAAGCTGATGATCATGGCCAACCAGCAGCAGTTGATCGGCACCCTGATCACCCTGGACCCCAAGATCAAGACCCTGGCTGACCTCAAGGGCAAGCGGGTGGCCACCTGGCCCCGCGGCACCCAGAAGTTCGAGGCCACCTATAACCTGATCGGCGGGGCGGGCAAAGAGGTCCTGGACTCCATCAAGTGGCAGTTCACCGGCTACGCCGGCTACAACGACATGATCCTGGGCAAGACCGATGCTGCCTTCACCTTCTGCCCCGAGACCGGCCCCGGCGTCTTCACCACCGTGCCCAAGCTCAAGGAGTTGATGTCCAAGCGCAAGGTGTACTTCGTCACCGCCACCGGCAAGATGCGCCGCCTGTCGGAAAAGCTCTACGGCGTCATGTACGGCCTTACCTCCACCATGCCAGCGGGCGTCCTGGGCCAGGGCGTGCCGGCCCAGAAGGTGCTGGGCATGAACATGGTGCTGGGCTGGGGCGTGTATCCGGAGATGCCTGCGGAGGTGGTCTACGAGATTCTCAAGATCATGGATGAGCAAAGCGGCCAGGTGAAGACCTACCACAGCGCCGGCAAGGGCTGGCTGCGGGCCAAGTACGGCGCCTATCCGGTGCCCAAGGAGGACTTCCACCCCGGCGCCCGCAAGTTCTACGAAGAGAAGGGCATCCCTTACGGCGACAAGTACTTCTTCAAACTCTACCCCGTAGACTGAGGCGTCTAGGCAGGAGCACCCCATGAGGATGCAGAAGCTGGACCTGGCCATCGCGGTGGTGGCGATCGCCATGGGTCTGTACCACATGATCAACTGCTACTACTCCATCGTCGGCACCATTCAGCACCGCATGATCCATCTGGCTTTTGCCCTCACCCTGATATTCCTGGCAGCCATCAAGCCCAAGAAGACGGCCTGGGTCTACGCCCTGTTGATCGCAGCCTCTTTGGGGGCCATAGGCTACCTGTGGCTCAATCTGGAGCGGCTGCTGTTCGACATGGGCTTCCCCTTGCCGCCGGACGTGGTGGTGGGCTTCCTGACCCTGTTCGTGGTGTTCACCGCCTGCTGGCTCAGCTTCGGCTACATCCTGCCCCTGATGGCCTTGCTCCTGCTTCTCTACGGCTTCTTCGGCCACTACCTGGGAGGCCCGGTCCTGTCCACCAACGAGATCATCACCACCGTGGCCTTGACCTTCGGCAGCTATGATCTCTGGGGCACCATCCTGGTCATATCCGCCAACGTCATCTTCCTCTTCGTGTTCTTCGGGGGGCTGCTGAGCAGCTTGAAGGCCACCGACTTCTTCGTGGAGCTGGGCAAGGTGGTGGGCAAGTACTCGCGCAGCGGCCCGGCCATGACCGCCGTGGTCAGCAGCCTGATGATGGGCATGACCACCGGTCAGGCCACGCCCAACATCGCCGTGACCGGCGCCTTCACCATCCCCTTGATGAAGCGGGTGGGATACAAACCCGAGGTGGCCGCCTCCATCGAGGCGGCCGCCTCGGGCGGCTCGCAGATCATGCCGCCCATTATGGGCGCCGGCGCCTTCGTGATGGCCGACCTGCTGGGCGTGCCCTACGCCACCATCATCATGATGGCCGCCATACCGGGCGTCCTGTACTTCTGCTCGGTGGCCTTTTTCGTGCACTTCCACGCGGTCCGCTCCAAGGTGCAGCCCCTGCCTGAGCAGGTGGACCTGCCCCGTCTGATCGCTACCGGCCCCCTGTTCATCGTGCCCATCGTGATCATCCTGACCCTGTTCTACCTGGGCTTCCCGGCCATGCTGGCCGCCTTCTGGGGCGTGGGCTCGCTGGTCATCCTGAGCTTCCTGCGCAAGCAAGGCCGCCCCACCCTGGGCGATCTGCTCAAGGGCTGCGTGGTGGGCGCCACCACCGGTGCCAAGGTGGCCGTGGCCTGCGCCACCTTGGGCCCCATCATCGCCCTGGTCACCAAGACCGGCCTGGGCCTCACCGTGGGCTACTCGGTGGAGGCCTGGGCCCACGGCAGCCTGTTCCTGGGCCTCTTGATCCTGGCCGGGGCGGTGATCATCCTGGGCCTGGAGGTCCCCACCGTGGCCGCCTACCTGATAGCGGCCATGATGGCTATCCCGGCCCTGGTGCGCATGGGCCTGGAGCCGATGCAGGCCCATATGTTCGCCTTTTACTTCGGCGCCTTTTCCGCCCTCACCCCTCCCGTGGGCATGGCGGCCATCGTGGCCAGTCGCATAGCCGGCGCGCCCTACATCAAGACCGCCCTGCACTCCATCAATGCAGCCATCGCCGGCTTCCTGATCCCCTTCGTCTTCGCCTACAACGGCGCCCTGCTGCTGCTGCCCGAGAGCTCCCTGCTGCAGGTGTTCCTGACCATCTGCGCCGTGCTGCTGGGGCTGGGCATCTTCCAGGTGGGCTTCGTGGGCTGCCTGGTGGAGCGCCTGACCATAATTGAGAGGATCATGGCCATCCTGAGCGGCATAGGCCTGATCATCTTCGCGGTCAAATTCAGCTTCCCTTACCTGATCGCTGCCCTTATCCTGGGCGCAGCGGTGGTGACGCTGAACCTGCTCCGCAAGAAAAAAATGGCCCTGGCCCTGGCTGGCGGCCCTCAGTAGCGGTCCCGCGCCATCAGCCGGCCCGTTGTCAGGCGGCCGGACGGGTGCGTCCGCGAGGGGACAAAGCTCCATGGAAAAAGCATTGGACGGAATCCGGGTACTGGACTTCTCCCACTTCATCGCCGGCCCCTTCTGCGGCATGCTCCTGGGGGCCATGGGCGCTGAGGTGATCCGCATCGAACCGCCCCAGGGCAGCCTGGACCGGGAGATCGGCCCCTTTGCCCCCGACGGCCGGGCCATGTATCCCTGGCACTACTGCTGCAACAAAAAAGGCATCACCCTGGACACCCGCAGCGAAAAGGGACGCCAAATCATAAGGGAGCTGTTGGCCAAGAGCGACGTGGTCATCGAGGCCTTCATGCCGCCGGTCAAGAAAAAGCTGGGGCTGGATTTTGAGTCGCTGCAGGCCATCGACCCCGGCCTGATCCTGGTCTCAGTGTCCGGCCACGGTCAGACCGGGCCCTACGCCAACCGGGGAAGCTTCGACGCCATCGCCCAGGGCATGGCCGGCATGATGGCGGTCACCGGCTACCCGGGCGAACCGCCCCTGAAGAGCGGCGCGGCGGTCATTGACTACGGCACCGGCCTCTACGGCGCCCTGGGCGCCATGCTGGCCCTGTTCCACCGCCAGAAGACCGGCCGCGGCCAGGCCGTGGACGTCTCCCTGCTGGACACCGCCGTCTCCTTCATGGAGACCGCCTTCGCCGAATACACGGTGTTGGGCCTGGATCGCAAGGGCATGGGCAACCGCCGGCCCTACACCGCCCCCACGGACATGTTCGCCACCAAGGACGGCTACGTGAACATCTCGGTGAGCACCGACCGTTTCTGGGAAAAGTTCTGCGAGTTGACCGGCAATGAAGAGTACAAAAACGACCCCCGCTACAGCTCCAACCGCACCCGCTACCAGCACCAGGAGTTTTTGAACGGCCTGGCCCGGGAGTGGATAGCCACACGCACCGTGTCCGAGGTGGTGGAGACTTTTGCCGCCGCGGGCATCCCGGCGGGTCCGGTGTACTCCATACCCCAGGTGCTGCAAGACGAGCACATCCGTCAGCGGGAGATGATCGTGGAGCTGGACTACCCCCAGGTGGGCAAGGTCCCGTTGCCGGGCCTAGCCGTGAAGCTGTCGCGGACGCCGGGGGCCTTTGACCGGCGCAGCCCGGAGCTGGGCGAGCACACCCAACAGGTGTTGGCGGACGTCCTGGGCTACGACCAGGCCCAGATCGACGAGCTGAAAAAGGCGGGGGTGATCTAGCCGGCCCTGGTCAGTGGATGGCGGCCTTGCCCGGCCCCTGGTCGGCATCCGCCGGGGCGCTGACCTTCATGCTCAGAAACACGGCGTGCAGGAAGCCCTGGGGATTACCCAGGGCCCCGATGATCAACCGGTCTCAGCTTTCGCTCTTCATGATGCTGACCATGGCCTGGTAGGCCGCGGCCAGGACCCGCTCCGGCTGGCCGGCGTAGCTGGGGCAGCCCTCGGCCAGCATCCGCGCCACCTCTCGGCCCCAGGCCCCTATCTCCGGCGGCCCCTGGAAATCGCCGCCCCGCAGGGTCGCCTCCAGAGATTCCTACAGCAGCAGACAGATCGGCTTGTCTTCCCTGGGGCGCCTTCCCCAAGCCGTGATGGCAAGCCTAGGCCCTTTTCCGAGCCAGCAGGGACATGGCCTCCAAGACCGACTGTACGTGCTCTTGGGTGTTGAAGGGGCCCAGGCTGAAGCGCAGGGCCCCGCGCTCGGCGGTGCCCAGGTCCTGGTGCAACAGGGGCGCGCAGTGCAGGCCGGCGCGCACCGCGATCCCGAAGTCGCCGTCCAGGATGTCGGCCGCGTCGCCGGCGGGCATCCCGCGCAGGTTGCAGCTCAGCAGGGGCAGGTGGTTGGTCTCGTCCTGGCAGCCGTACAACTCCACGCCGGGCGTATCGCTCAAGCCCTGGCGCAGCCGGGACCAGAGGCGCATCTCACGGCGCAGGGCCTCCTGATGCTCGGGCGTGGCCAGGTAGTCCAGGCACTCGCCCAGGGCCAGGATGCCCAGCAGGTTGATGGTGCCGGCCTCCAGGCGGTAGGGGTACTCCATGGTGTGCAGCAGGCTGCTGGAGTCCATGCCGGTGCCGCCGAAGCGGGTGGGCCGCGGGTCGATGCCTGGGCTCAGCACCAGCCCGCCGATGCCCGTGGGCCCCAGCAGGGACTTGTGCCCGGTGAAGGCCACCGCGGCCAGGCCCCAGTCCTGCATGCGTACGGGCGTCAGGCCCGCGCTCTGGGAGGCGTCCACCAATAGCGGCACGCCGCGCTCCCCGCAGACTTCGGCCAGCTCCGGCAGGGGTTGGATGGTGCCCAGGACGTTGGAGGCGTGGGTGAGGATCACGAAGCTGGTGCGGGCCTCCAAAGCCCGGTCCAGGGCCTCGGGTTCCAGGAAGCCTTGTGGGTTGAAGGGCAGCAGCTCCAGCGCAATGACCCCGGCCTGCTGCAGGTGGTACAGAGGCCTGAGCACCGAGTTGTGCTCCAGCCGGCTGCTCACCACCCGGCCGCCACTCTGGGCCAGGCCTTGGATCAAGAGGTTCAGGGCGTCGGTGGCGTTGTAGGTGAAGCAGACCCGGTGGTCGTCGCCGCCGCCGAAGAAGCGCCCCAGGCGGCGCCGCACCTCATCCACCGTTTGCTCGGCCTCCACTGCCAGGTCGTAGCCGCCCCGCCCCGGCGAGGCTCCGCGCGCAAGGTAGGCCGCCAGGGCCCGCTGCAAGGGTCCGGCCGGCTTGGGGAAGCTGGTGGCGGCGTTGTCCAGGTAGATCATGCTCTGCCCCGGGGCGCTTGCCTCCTCGCGGCTCAGGCGCAGCTCTTGGGGTTGGGCAAGCCGGCCAGCCGGCGGGCGCCTTGCTTCAGCCCGCCGGGGAACAGACCCTCCAGCTCCAGCAGGCTCATGCCAGTGCCCTGCTTGAGCTGGCGGTTCAGGGGCGCCCGGCCGTTGTACTGATAGAACTCCCGCAGGAACTTCAGCACCTGCCAGTGCCTATCTTGCAACTCGGCCAGGCCGCTCTCCTGGGCCAGTTCCTGGGCCGCCTCGCGGCTCCAGTCGTCCGCATCCTGAAAAAAGCCCTCCTGGTCGAATACTATGTCCCGCCCGGCGACCCGTCGCACCTGGGGCTTGGGGTCATAGGCATCGCCCTGACTGGCGGCCGGGTCGCCCACCACTAATCCTTGGCTGCGGCCAGGGCCGCCTTCACCCGCTCCGGCGTGGCCGGCAGATCGCAGATCCAGACGCCGGTGGCGTTGTGGATGGCGTTGGTCACCGCCGGGGCGGTGGGCACCATGCACATCTCGCCCACGCCGGTGGCCCCCAGGGTGCCGCCAATGCGCGGGGTCTCCTGGACGATCACCTCCATGTCAAAGGACTGGCTCATGGTGGGGAACTTGAAGGTGCGCCAATCCTTGGTGTAGCCTGGGCGGTACTCCTCGCGCAGGGCGAAGCCGGCGCCCATGTCCATGCCGCCTTCCAGCTGGCCGGTGAGGTTCTGGGGGTGAATCACGGTGCCCGCGTCCACGGCAGTGGTCATCTTGAGGATGCGCGTCTCGCCGCTCTCCAGGTCCACCTCCACCTCGGCCATCTGCACCGCGTGCACCTGGGTCTCGAAGGTGGAGCCCTGGCCCGTGGCCTCGTCCAGCACCGCCTCCTTGTTCTTGCGGCGGCCCATGTAGCGCTTGGGCTTGCCCGCCGCCTCCAGTTCCGTGGAGGTCTTGGCGCCGGTCTCGGCCATGGCCTGCTTGAGCTGCTCCAGGCCGTCCACCAGCGCGCCGCCGATCATGTAGGTCATGCGGCTGCCGGCGGCCGGGCCGGTGGCCGTGGTCTCGTCGGTGTCGCGGGTGTGCAGGCGCACCTTCTCCAGGGGCAGCCCCATCACATGGGCGGCGATCTGGGCCAGCATGGAGTCGTTGCCCTCGCCGGGGTCGGCCGCGGCCGCGAATACCGCCACGCCGCCGTCCGGCTCCAGCTCCACCGCCACCACCGAGGCATCGCCCGCCCCGCCGATGCTGAAGGCGCCGGTGCCCAGGCCCACGCCGCGGCGCACCTTGGCATTGCTGTTGGCCTTGGCCTCCTTGACCGCCCGCTCATAGTGGGGCCGCATGGCCTCCATCAGGTTGGGGAAGGGCCACTGCTCCACCACCTCGCCGGTGGCCTTGCTCTGGCCGGGCTGCAGGGAGTTCCGCAAGCGGAACTCGAAGGGGTCCTGGCCCAGCTTCTCGGCCAGCATGTCCACGGCGCACTCCAGGGCGAAGTTGCCCTGCGGCGGCCCCGCGCCCCGGGCCGCGCTGCCCCAGGGATTGTTGGTGTAGACCAGGCGCGCGCGCGCCTTGACGTTGGGGATGTGGTAGGAGCCCGATAGCATGAACATCGAGCGCCGGGCCACCAGGTGGCCCATGGAGTGGTAGGCGCCGTTGTCCACGATGATGTCGTTGTCGTAGAAGGTGATCTTGCCCTGGGCGTCGGCCCCCATCTTCACCTGCATGTAGAAGGGGTGCCGCTTGGAGGTCATAAGCAGGGTCTCGGCCAGGCTGGGGATGTAGCGCACCGCCCGGCGGAAGTGGATGGCCGCGGCGGCGGCGATGCCCTCGCTGATCACGTCGATCTTGATGCCGAACTGGCCGCCGCTGAAGGCCTCCTGGTAGCGCATGTTCTCCCAGTTCAGGGCCTCTTGCAGCATCTTCAGGTGATGGTGGATGTTGATGGAGCGGCCCACCACCACCAGCCGCGGGTCGTCGTCCTCGTCCTCCCAATAGGCCACGGTGGCCTCGGTCTCCAGGGGGGCCTGGTGGTTGAGCTGGGTGCTGAAGCGGGCTTCGATCACCGCAGCGGCGTCACGCTCGGCGGCCTCGGGGTCGCCCTTGAGCACCGGATGCTCGTAGCACAGGTTGGGCCGCTCCGCGTGCAGCTGCACCGCACCCTCGGCCAGGGAGTCGGCCGGGGTGGCTAGCACCGGCTGCTCCTCCAGCGCCACCTTCACCGCCGCCGCCGCGGCCAGGGCCTGCTCCTGGGTCTCGGCTGCCACTATTGCGATGGGGTCGCCGATGTAGCGCACCCGTTCCCCGCACAGCACCGGCCGGTCCACCACCATGTACTTGAGGATGTTGGTGCCCTTGATATCCGC
Source organism: Thermodesulfobacteriota bacterium (assembly GCA_040751985.1). Taxonomy (GTDB): domain Bacteria; phylum Desulfobacterota; class Desulfarculia; order Desulfarculales; family Desulfarculaceae; genus Desulfoferula. The sequence goes on from JBFMFU010000056.1 coordinate 32,964, forward strand.
CGCGGTCATCACGCCCGCGACGCCAGGCATGGCCTGAGCCGCCGAGGCGTCGATGGACTTGACCAGGGCGTGGGGCACCTGGCTGCGCACCACGGCCAGATCCAGGGCGCCCTCGATCTTGTAGTCGGCCGTGTAGCGGGCCACGCCGCAGGCCTTGAGCATGGAGGTGGGCCGGGGGTGGCTGACGCCGATGTAGCCGTCGGATGGCTTGGGCCGCACCTGCTCCGGGGTGGTCTCGCCCTTGAGGAAGCGCGCCGCCAGCTGCACCGCCTCGATGATCTTCACGTAGCCGGTGCAGCGGCAGAGGTTGTGGCGCAGGGCCTGCTTGATCTGCTCCTTGCTGGGGTTCAGGTTCTGGTCCAGCAGGGCCTTGGCGGCCATGATCATGCCCGGGGTACAGAACCCGCACTGGATGGCCCCGGTCAGCACGAAGGCCTCCTGGATCAGGTGAGGGTTGTCCGGCGTGCCCAGCCCTTCTACCGTAATGACCTCGGCTCCGTCCAGGTCCTTGGCCTTTACCAGGCAGGAGCGTACAGCCTTGTTGTTCACGATCACCGTGCAGGCGCCGCACTGACCCTTGCGGTCGCAGGATTGCTTGGCCCCGATCAAGTCCAGGTCCTCGCGCAGAAGCTGTAAAAGCACCTTCTGCCCACTAACCACGAACTCATGGGGGCGTCCGTTGATCTTGAAGGCTATCTTGTACATGCCCTTCTCCCTGCGGTCTGGAGGCTTCTCTGCCTGAAATAAGCTTGAAAATACACGCGCGCCGAGCAATTGTCAAAAAACCGCGCCGCAAGAGGCCGGGCCTCGGCGCCCGGCTGCTCCTCGCCCCAGCCAGCGCTCGGCTAGGGTTTGTCCTCAGCGGCTAGGTAGGGTTTGCCTTCCAGGAAACGCCCCACGAACAACAGCCCCAGGTAGCGCTCCTTTTCCTTGGCCAACCGGTCCGGCAGCTCGGCCAGCTTGCAGCGCAGCACCCGCTGTTTGTCCGGGTAGCCTGCCCAGTAGACCACCGCGCAGGGGGTGTCCGCCGGGTAGGCCTTGCGCAGGGCCGCCACCAGAGGGCCCGGTTGCTTCAGTGCCATATAAAGTACCATGGCCGGCTGATACTTGGCCAGGCTGCGGAATACCTCGTCGTCCTTGAGCAGGTCGTCGCTCATGATGAACGGCGCCGACTGCAGCAGGAAGCGGCTGCCGTAGGCCGGGATGATGCTCTTGCCCAGGGCGGCCATGCCCGCCGCCGCGCTGCCCATGCCCGGGATGATCACCACGTCGCGGGCCTGCATGCGGTCCACGTACCAGTGGGCCGAGCTGAACACGCAGGGGTTGCCGCCCTCCAGCAGGCCCACGTTCTTGCCCTGGGCCAGCAGCCCTTCTATCTGGCCCAGGCGCTCGGCGGTCAGGCGGGCCCTCTCCTTCTTGAACGCCGGCAGCAGCTTGGGGTCCAGCTGGGTGAAGAACTTGCCCTGGTAGTCCCAGAGGCCGCTCAAGTGGTCGAAGAGGATTTTCTTCCCGGCCAACTGCTGGGGGAACAGCGAGCGCACCAGGGCGCTGGCGATGATGTAGTCCATTCTGGCCACGGTCTGCAGGGCTTGCAGGGTGGCGGTCTGGGGGCCGGCCGGGCCCATGCCGATCACGTACAGCTTGCCCCGGGGGGCGCTCTGGGACGGGGCCGCGGCCAGGACGGCTAGGGCCGTGGCCAGCAGCAGGACCAGCGCGCGCTTGCCTATGCGCATGATTAACTCCTTGTGTCTCTCCTCAGACGCCGGTTCAGTGCGGCCGCCGGGCCACGCCAGCCGCGGGCAGGTACAGGGCCTGGCCGTACTTTTCGGCGCCGAAGCCGCGGATGATCTCCTGGCCGGCCGGCGAGGCCGCGAAGGCCAGGAACTGGCGGGCCAGGGCCGCGGACGGGGACGCGTCGCCCGCGCGCACCAGGCCGTGGTAGGTGTTCAGCAGCACCGGGTCGCCCTTGTACAGCAGGGCCAAGCTCTTCAGGCCGTAGCGGGCCCGGCCCACGTACCAGGTGCTGGAGTCGGTCATGAAGTAGGCCCCGATCTCCGCGGCCCGGCGGAGGGAGGCCAGCATGAAGTCCCGGTTGATGACGTACCAGGCGCCGGCGGGCTGGATTTTGGCCGCGCGCCAGAGGGCCAGCTCCCGCTTGTGGGTGCCGGAGTTGTCCGCCCGAGTGATGAACTTGGCCCGGGCCTTGGCGATGCGGGCGTAGGCCTGGGCCGCCGAGGCCGACCCGGCGATGCGGGCCGGGTCCGCGGCCGGGCCCACGATGAAGAACTCGTTGCCGCCGATCAGGGTGTGCTGCTCGGCCCAGCCCTGGGCCAGGGCCTGGCGCTCCGCGGCCGGGGCGTGCACCAGGGCCAGGTCCACCTGCCCCTCCTTGAGCAGGCGCAGCGAGGCCCCGGAGCCGGCCTTGCGCCAGCAGAGAGAGACCTGATGCTGGGACAGGAAGGGCTGGGACAGGGCCGCCAGCAGGCCCAGCTCGCCGGGGCTGCCGGTGGCCACCCGCACCTGCACCGCGCCCTGACCATAGACCGCCTTGCAGTGCCCCGCCGCCGGCGCCGCGCCCGCCAGGGCCAATGCCAGCGCCAAGGCCATCAATACCACTCGCAGCAATGCCGTCATCGTGGTTCCTCCTACCGCCGGTTCAGGCCCGCGCAGGCCGGCGGGCCGTGGCCATCTCCCATATCAGCAGCAGCCCGAAGGCCGCGATGAGCCCCAGGTAGGCCAGGGCGAACGGCGGCCACAGGGGGCTCCGCACCAAGTTCAGCACCGCCCCGATGGCGGCCTGGCCGTCCTGACCCTTTTGGAAGAAGCCCACTAGAAAAACCCGCCAACCGTCTTGCTCCTGGGGCTCGAAGTAGCGCAGGGGGCTGCTAGCCAGCACCCGCTCATCGCGCACAAAGGCCACCTGGGCGACGTTGCGCTGGCGGTTATAGCTCGTCCGACTCATGTGCCGCCGGGCCTGGGCGTATTTTAGCTTGAGCAGGGCCGGATCGCTGGTGAAGCGCACCTGCTCCAGGCGCAGCGCCAGGCCGCCGGCTAGCTCAGCGGTCTGGCCGGGCAGCAGGCGCACCTGGGTCTTGTGCGCGGCCAGGAAAAACGACGCCCCCTGCAGCCCGATCACCACCAGGGCCAGGATGTGCATGGTCAGGGCCAGGTAGCGGCGCAGGCTGCGGCCGGCCGGGCCGGTGAGCAGCCGGGTCCAGGTGCACACCGCCAGGTTGGTCAGTAGCAGGCCGGCCAGAATGAACAGGATGAGCAGCCAGGTCAGCAGCTCCGGCTGCTGCTGCCCCGGCCCCAGGGCCCAGATCCACAGGCTGACCCCCTCCAGGCCGCGGAAGGCGGCCAGCAGGGCCTTCTGCCCCACCATGACCGCGCCCAGGCCCAGCCAGAGGGCCATGCCCACCAGGGCCGCCAGGGACAGCCGCAGCGAAGACCACAGGCTCATGAGGAACCCACCTGGTGCAGGATGGTCACGCCGGCGATGACCACCCCCGGCAGCACCCCGGCGGCGCAGGCCAGGCCGGCGCGCGCCCCCCAGCGGGGCGGCAGGTGCAGGGGCAGGGCCATGACCAGGAACAGGGCCGAGGACTCCAGGAAGCCCCGGTTCCAGTGCCAGAACTCGCCGGTCCAGCAAAAGCTCCAGTAGGCCCCGGAGAACTCGCTGCCCAGGAAAGCGCAGAGGCCGGCCAGGATCAGTAGCCGTCCGGGCGTGAGCTGCCCGCCGGCCAGCCGGCCGCCGCCCAGGGCCGCCAGGTGGCGAGACGAGGCGTGCAGCAGCAGGGCGATGGCCGCCAGGCGCAGTTGGAAAAAGAGCAGCAGGGCCGGGTAGTCGAACATGAACGAGTCGGGGATCATGCTGCGGGTGAGCAGCAGCTGCACCGCCAGCAAGGCCAGGCAGGCAGCCCAAGTCCATTGGGCGGCCCGCGCGCCCGTCCCTCCGCGCAGCCAGTCCCAGGCGGCCAGCCCCCCCAGCAGGAAGACTATCTCGCCGATGCCCTCCAGGGGGCCCCTCAGGGGCGGCCGCCGGCCGTACCAGATCAACAGGCCTAGCAGGGCGGCCCCAGCCAGGACGCCGGCCAGGCTCAGGACCAGGGCCCACCAGCGCCGGCCAGCCAGGGACAGGGCCAAGGCACCGGCGTAGGCGGCCAGCGCGGCCCAGATCAGGACGTCCAACAAGGTGTAGTCGGGAGCCTGCACGGACAGTGCCCTCCCCAGGGCGCTGATGAATCCTTGACGGCGGGCAGGCCAAGGGCGGGCGGCCTTGGCCGCCCGCCCGCGGGATATCTACTACAGGCGCCTAGATTTTTTCCAGGCGCACGGCGCAGGCCTTGTACTCGGCGGTCTGCGAGACAGGGTCATACACCGGGTTGGTCAGCCAGTTGGCGCAGGCCTCCCGGAAGTGGAAGGCCATCCATACCATGCCCGGCGGCACCTCCCGCGTGACGCGCGCGGTAAGCTCCACCTGGCCCCGGCGGCTCTTGAGCCGCACCTTCTCGCCGTGCTTCACGCCCAGGCGCTGGGCGTCTTCCTGGGAGATGTCGGCGGTCTCCTCGCCCAGCAGGTCGTTGAGGCCGCCACTGCGCCCGGTCTGGGTGCGAGTGTGGTAGTGGTAGAGCCGGCGGCCGGTGCTGAGCACCAGGGGGTACTCGGCGTCCGGCTGCTCGGCCGGCGGCGTCCACTCCACGGACACGAAGTTGCCCAGGCCACAGGTGAAGCAGCCGTCCTTGTGCAAGGTCGGCGTGCCCAGGTGGTCCAGGGTGGGCACCGGCCACTGCAGGCCGTCCTGCTCGATGCGCGCAAACTTGATGCCCGCCATCTGCGGGGCCAGCACCGACACCTCGTTATCCCAAATCTCCTGGCCGCTGTTACTGGCCCAATCTTGGCCCAGGCGCTTGGCCAGCTCCTTGAACACCCACCAGTTGGGCCGGGCCTGGCCCGGAGGGTTCACCGCCTTGCGCACCCGGTTCACCCGGCGCTCGCTGTTGGTGAAGGTGCCGTCGTCTTCGCTCCAGGCCGCAGCCGGGAAGATCACGTCCGCGAAGCGGGTGGTCTCGGTGGGGAAGATATCGTTGGCCACCACGAACTCCGCCGACTCCAGGCAGTGCTCCACGTGGCGGATGTCCGGTTCGGTGTTGGCCAGGTTCTCGCCGAAGATATAGAAGGCCTTTATGCTGCCGTCGACCAGGCCCTCCATCATCTGGGGGATCATCAGGCCGTTCTTATCCGGCAGCTTCACGCCCCAGGCCTTTTCGAACTTGGCCCGAATCTCGGGGTCGGTGACCTTCTGGTAGCCGGGGTAGACGTTGGGCAGGGCACCCATGTCGCAGGCCCCCTGCACGTTGTTCTGGCCGCGCAGGGGGTTCACCCCGCCGCACTCGAAGCCCACGTTGCCCAGCATCATCTGCAGGTTGGCGCAGGAGATCACGTTGTTGACCCCGCAGGTGTGCTCGGTGATGCCCAGGGTGTAGATGAGCATGGCCGGTTTGGTGGCGGCCAGGGCGCGGGCCACGCTGCGGATGGTGTCGGCCGGCACGCCGGTTATCTCCGCCGCTCGCTCCGGGGTGTAGGCCAGCACCGTCTCGCGCACCTTATCAAAGCCGTTGGTGCAGGAGGCCACGTACTGCTTGTCGTAAAGGTCCTCGGTCACCAGCACGTTCATCAGGCCGTTCAAGAGGGCCACGTCCGTGCCCACCTTGAGCGGCAGGTGGGTTTGGGCGAAGTCCACCAGGGCGGTGCGCCGGGGGTCGGCCACGATCAGGTGGGCGCCGGCCAGGGCCGCGTTCTTGACGAAGGTGGCGGCCACGGGGTGCGCCTCGGTCATGTTGGAGCCGATCACAAAGAGCATCTTGGCCTTGGCGAAGTCGGCAAAGCTGTTGGTCATGGCCCCGGAACCAAAGGAAGTCGCCAGACCGGCGACAGTGGGGGCGTGTCAGGTTCGTGCGCAGTGATCGATGTTATTGGTCCCGATCACCGCGCGGAAGAGTTTCTGCATGTTATAGGAGTCTTCGTTGACGCTGCGGGCGCAGCTGACGCCGGCGATGGCGTCCGGCCCGTGCTTTTCCTTGATCTCGCGGAACTTGTTGGCCACCAGGTCCAGGGCCTCACCCCAGGAGGCCTCGCGGAAGGTGCCGTTCTCCTTGATCAGGGGCGTGGTCAGGCGCTCGGGCGAGTGAATGAAGTCGTAGCCGAAGCGGCCCTTGACGCACAGGCGGCCCCGGTTGGGCTGGGCGTTCTCCACCGCCGTGACCTTGATCACGCGGCCGCCCTTGACGTGCAGCCAGAGTTGGCAGCCCACCCCGCAGTAGGGGCAGGTGGTGCGCACCTTCTTGACCTCCCAGGGCCGCCCCTGGCCCCGGGCCTTCTTCTCGGTCAGCGCGCCCACCGGGCAGGACTCCACGCACTGGCCGCAGAACACGCAGTCCGACAGATGGTAGGCCCGGTCGCCGCTGGTGACGATCTTGGCCTGCGCGCCGCGGTAGCCGAAGCCAATGGCCCGGTTCACCTGCACCTCGTTGCAGGCCTGCACGCAGCGGCCGCAGAGGATGCACTTGCTGAAGTCGCGCACGATCAGCGGGTTGTCGTCCTCGATGGGGTACTTCTGGGTCTGGCCCACGAAGCGGCCCGCCTCCACCCCATACTGGTAGGCCAGGGCCTGCAGGCCGCAGCGGCCGTTGGCCTCGCAGAGCAGGCAGTTGTGGTCGCCGCTAGACAGCAGCAGTTCCACGTTCAAGCGCCGGGCCGCGTGCACCTTCTCGGTGTCCGTGGAAACCTCCATGCCGTTGGCCGCCGGCATGGCGCAGGAGGCCACCAGGGTGCGCGCGCCCTTGACCTCCACCAAACAGATGCGGCAGGCGCCGGTGGGCGTGGCGTCTTTCAGGTAGCACAGGGTGGGTATCTTCACCCCGTTGCGCCAGGCCACCTGCAAGATGGTCTCGCCGGGGCTGAACTCGTATTGTTTGCCGTCAATGGTCAGACTGGGGGAGGACATGGTCCGCTCCTGATGATAGCTGCAAGTGCTGAATAGGCCTGGGACAAAGAAACCTTGACACCCTCGGCCCACGGGTTTTTATCAGGTGTGACATATAGCACTCCTGACACACCCTGTACAGGTAATTTTCTGCCCGCCGCTCACCCCCGCGGCCGCGCTGCAGCCGGCCGGCCCACTCTACGGGCGTATAGCAAATCAGGACGCTACAGCGTCCCGTGCCCTTTTACTTTAGCCGATGAACCGCGGCGGCGTCTACGCCTAGATGAGCCCGCCGGGCGGTATGCGACCCCTCTGGGCGCCGTCTGGCCAACGGCCGCTTTGCGAGTATCATAAAATGCATAGAGATGCCTCTATTGCATATGCCCACCCTAGAGCAGAGGAGGGGTCATGTCCACGGATAAGGCTGACAAGCTGGTGATCATCGCCACCCACGCCGAGGAGAGCGTGGACAGGGCCACCATTCCCTTTGTTACCGCCAACGCCGCCCTGGCCATGGACTGCCAGGCCACCGTCATCCTGCAGGTCACCGGCGTGTTCCTGGCCACCAAGGGCTACGCCGACCACGTGCACGCGCCGGGCTTCCCGCCCCTGGCCGAGCTGATGGACCTGTTCTTCGAGGCCGGCGGCAAGCTCATGGTCTGCTCCCCCTGCCTGCAGGCCCGCAAGATAGACCCGGAGCAGTTAATTCCCCAGGCCCAGATCATCGCCGGGGCCACCCTGGTCAGCGAGCTGCTCTCGGCCAGCAACACGGCCTGTTACTAGGACGGCCCCCTTTGGGGGCGGGGGTCTTGCCAAGGCGGGTCGGCTGTGCCAGGATTGAGCAGCGCAGCTAACCCCTTAGCCTTGGCAGGAGCGCATGGCCCAGACGCCCAACATACCCGTGGCCAGGCCCCAGCTTTCCGCCCGCGAGCGGGAGCTGGTCCTGGATTGCGTGGACTCGGCCTGGATCTCATCCCTGGGCCGGCACATTCTGGAGTTCGAGCGATCCTTTGCCCAGTTCTGCGGAGCCGGCTACGGAGTGGCCACCAGCAACGGCACCACCGCCCTGCACCTGGCCCTGGCCGCCCTGGGGGTGGGTCCGGGCGACGAGGTGCTGGTGCCGTCGCTGACCTTCGTGGCCACGGCCGCCTCGGTGGCCTACACCGGCGCCCGGCCCGTGTTCCTGGACAGCGAGCGGGCCACCTACAACCTGGACCCCGCCTTGATCGACCAGGCCGTAACCCCCCGCACCAAGGGGATCATCGCGGTGCACGTCTACGGCCACCCGGCCAACATGGCCCCCATCCTGGAGGCAGCCGAGGCCCACGGCCTGTGGGTGGTGGAGGACGCGGCCGAGGCCCACGGGGCCTGGGTGGACATGCCCGGCCGGGGCTGGCGGCGGGTGGGCGGTCTGGCCAAGGCAGCCTGCTTCTCCTTCTACGGCAACAAGATCATCACCACCGGGGAAGGCGGCATGGTGCTCACCGACGACGAGGCCCTGGTGGCCCGGCTGCGCCTGCTGCGGGACCACGGCATGGACCCCAAGCGGCCCTACTGGCACCCGGTAGTGGGCTACAACTACCGCATGACCAACCTGCAGGCCGCCCTGGGCGTGGCCCAGATGGAGCGCATCGAGGACATCCTGGCCCACAAGGCGGCCATCGCGGCCCAGTACAACGAGCGCCTGGCCGGCCAGGACGGCCTGCGGCGTCCCCCGGCCGAGCCCTGGGCCCGGCCGGTGAACTGGCTCTACAGCCTGCTGGTGGAGCCGGAGTTCCCCCTGTCCCGCGACGACCTGCGCCTGTTCCTCTTGAGCCAGGGCGTGGACAGCCGGCCCTTCTTCACGCCCCTGCACCTGCTGCCGCCCTACCACAGCGGCCAGTCCCTGCCCGTGGCCGAGGACCTGGCCCGGCGGGGCATCAGCCTGCCCAGCGGCCCGGCCATCACCCCGGCCGAGATCGATCAGGTCTGCCGGGCCCTGGTCAAGGCCGCGGAAACCAAGGCATGAGCCCCGCGCAGCCCTCCCCAGGCGGCCAGCGGGCCTCGGTGGTGCTGCCCACCTACAACGAGCGGGAGGGCATCACGCCCCTGATCGCCGAGGTTCTGCGCGCCGGCCAGGCCGCCGGCCATGAGCTGCAAGTGGTGGTGGTGGACGACGACTCGCCCGACGGCACTGCCCAGGCCGTGGCCGAGGCGTTTGCCGGCGACCCCCGCGTGAAGCTGGTGGTGCGCCGGGGCGAGCGGGGCCTGGCCAGCGCGGTGCTGCGCGGCATCCGCGAGGCCGGGATGCCGGTGGTGGCCCTGATGGACTCGGACTTCAACCACCACCCCCGCGACCTGATGCGGCTGCTGGAGTCCCTGCCCGGCTGGGACATGGTCCTGGGCTCGCGCTACGTGCCCGGCGGCGGCATGAAAACCTCGCGCCTGCGCTGGCTGGGCAGCTACGCCTTCAACCTGTATTTGCGCTGGCTGTTGGGTCTGCACACCCGCGATAACCTCTCGGGCTTCCTGGTGGCCAGCCGGGAGACGCTGCTGTCCTTCGACCCCGCCCAGATATTCTTCGGCTACGGCGACTACGCCATCCGGCTCTTGTATGAGGCCCAGCAGCGCGGCCTGCGCATCCGGGAGCTGCCCGTGGTGTACGACCACCGCCAGGGCGGCCGCAGCAAGACCAACCTCCTGGGCCTGCTGCCCCAGTACACCAAGAGCGGCCTGGCCCTGCGCCGGCAGAAGAGGCCATGAGCCGCGCCTGGCTGGGCAGGCCCTGGCTCTGGCCGCTGGCCATCCTGCTCCTGGCCGCGGCCCTGCGCCTGACCTACCTGCTGCACCCCATCCTGGACTCGGACATGGCCCTCACCGGGCTCATGGCCATGCACATCCTCAAGGGCGAGTTGCCGGTGTTCTTCTGGGGCCAGCCCTACTGCGGCTCCATCGAGGCCTTCGTCGCCGCGCCCATCTTCGCCGTGTTCGGCCCCTCGGAGCGGGCCCTGATGCTGGCCCCGGTGCTGGTCTCCCTGGTGTTCGTGTGGCTCACCTACCTGGTCACCAGGGATATGTGGGGCCGCCGGGCCGGGCTGGTGGCCATGCTGCTGGCCGCGGTGCCGCCCTTTTACTTCGCCTGGGCCAGCGTGCTGCCCCGGGCGGCCTACATCGAGATTCCCACCCTGAGCCTCTTATTGGTCTGGCTGGCCTTTCGCATCGTACACCGCCGGCCCGCGGGCTGGCTCTACTTCGCCTACGGCCTCACTGCCGGGGTGGGGCTGTGGACCCACTTCCTGATCGTCTACGCCCTGCTGCCCAGCGCCATCTACATCTGGCTGGCCGACAAGCGCATCCTCTGGCGCCGCCAGATGCTCTACATACTGGCTGGCCTGGCCCTGGGCGGCCTGCCCCTGTGGCTCTACAACCTGACCCACCAGGCGGCCACCTTCGCCTATCTGGCCCGACCCAAGAACGTGGTGGGGGTCTGGGAGGCCTTCCAGGGCCTGGTGGTGCTGGCCGTGCCCACCCTGCTGGGCGTGTTCCAGGACGGCAGCATGGCGCCGGTGGTGCCGGTGGTCTCTTACCTGAGCTGGGGCCTGGGCCTGGCCCTGCTGGTGTACGTGCGCTACCTGTCCCGGCGCGCCTTCCAGGGCCTGCTGCGCCTTTCCGTGGCCCAGGACGACGGCGCCCTGCTTTGGTTGGGCCTGATCGCCTGCCTGGCCGTGGTGGTGAGCCTGGCCGGCGAGTCGGCCGAGTCCACCCGGCGGCACTATGTGCCCCTGTTCTGCGCCATGTTCCCCCTGGCCGGCCTGGCTTACGCCCGCCTGAGCGAAAAGAGCCAACCCCTGGCCGGGCTGGTGTTGGTGTTCATGCTGGCCTCCAACCTGGCCGGGCTGCACACCAGCAGCGCCCTGACCAACCCAGTCCTGCTCAAGCGCTACCAGACCCAGGAGCGCGGCACCCGGCACCTGTTGGCCGCCCTGGAGAAATGGGGGGTGCGCCGGGCCTATGCCCCGGTGTACTGGGACGCCATGCGCCTGACCTTCGCAGCCCGGGAGCGCATCATCTTCGCCGAGCCCTTCTATGCCCACTACCAGCCCTACACCCGGGCCGTGGACGCCGCTCCCCGCCCGGCCTGGGTGCTGGGCCGCCACGCCCAGGACGTGGTGGAGATGTTCGCCACCCTGGGGGCCAGCTTCCGCCTGGAGCGGCCGGGCGGCTTCTGGTGCTTCCTGGACATCACCCCGCCCCCGCATGCCCTGGCCGAGGTGCCCACCACCGGCTGGCAGGCACAGACCTCGGCGCAGGCCCAGGACGCGCCCCTGGCCTGGGACCGCCGGGCCGACACCCGCTGGTCGCCCCACGCCTTCCAGAAACCGGGCCAGTTCTTCCAACTGGACCTGGGGCGGGTGGTGCCGGGTGTGTGCATGCTGCACCTGCACGGCGGCAACTACGGCGACACGCCCAGACTACTCAGGGTGGAGGTCTCCCGGGACGGCCAACAGTGGCAGGAGGTGGCCCGGCTCACCCCTCGGCTCGGCGCCTATCACTGGACCGCGGGCAAGCCCATGACCACCCTGGGCAGCCCCCGCGAGGACGTGTACTTCCCGCCCCGGCCGGTGCGCTTTATCCGGCTGACCCAGACCGGCAAGGCCACACGGCACTATTGGTCCCTGGCCGAGCTGGTGGTGTTCAGGACCGCAGGCCCGGCCCGGCCCGTGGATGCAGCCGCGGCCGCGGCTGCGGTGCGGGCCAGCAAGGCTGGCACGGTTTACGCCGACGACTTTCTGGCCGCCAACCTGACCCAGGCCCTGACCCCGCCCAAGCTGCAGCGGGAGCGCTTCCCGGAGTGGACCGCGGGCCTGGACGAACGCGCCTTCCTGGCCCCGGCCCCGGAGACCCTGGTGGCCCTGCCCCTCTACGCCGTTGACGGCGCCCGGCGCATCTGGCAGGCGGCCGGCCTTTCCTATCAGGAGACCCAGGCCGGCGGGTACCACCTCTTCTGGGACTTCAGGCCCCTGCCGGACTTGCGGATCCTGCCCCTGCCCCTGGGCAGCGCGGCTGCGGCCTCGGCCGGCCGGCCGGAGCGGGCCCTGGACCACAAGCTGGCCAGCCGCTGGTCCACGGGCCGGGCCCGCCGGGCCGGCGACTTCTACGAGCTGCGCCTGCCGGCCGCCCTGGAGCTAGCCGGGCTCACCCTCACCTCGCCCGACTCGCCCCAGGACCTCAGCCACCGCCTGCGCCTGGAGGTATCGGCCGACGGCAGCACCTGGCAGCCGGCGCAGGTCAAGACCGCCGACCTGGGCCCCTATGTGTTCACTGGCGACCTGCTCTTGACCACCCGCAGCAGCCGGATGCTGCTGGCCTTCCCGCTCCGCCGGGTCAAGGCCCTGCGCCTGACCCTGACCGAGGGCCATCCCAACTTCAACTGGTCTTTCAATGAGTTGGGCCTGCTGGGTCCCACCAAAACCCACCCCTAGCCCCCGAAATTTTGGCCAAAAAATAGGCCCCGCAACTGGCGCAGGGGGTATTTCGGTATTATTATTCCTAATAATGAATCATTAAGTCCGTAGGGTTGGGGCCGGGGCCACAACCCTGCCCGGATCGGAGCGTGTGACCATCCTCTCGACAACACCTCTATGAAGGAGGCGCCAGGCATGGCCGTTGAAAAGAAGCTGCAAAAGCTGGAGTCCATCAACCCCAGCGCGGTAACCACCTGCGAAGCCACCCAACAGATGCTGGCTAAGGCCAAGCGCGACGGGGTGCAGACCGCCTTTGACCGGGCGGCGGAGATGAAGCCCTGTCCCATTGGCGAAAAGTCGGCCTGCTGCAAGAACTGCTTCATGGGCCCCTGCCGCCTGAACACCAAGGACCCCTACGCCAAGAACGGCGTCTGCGGCGCCACCATCGACACCATCCAGTCGCGCAACTTCGGCCGCATGGTGGCCACCGGCACCGCCTCCCACACCGACCACGGCCTGGAGATGCTCAAGCTGTTCAAGGGCGTGGTGGAGGGACGCATCAAGGACTACCAGATCCAGGACACCGAGAAGCTCATCGAGGTGGCCTCGGAGATGGGCATCAAGACCCAGGACCGCGAGCCCCTGGACATTGCCCGCGACCTCTGCCAGGTGCTGGAGAAGACCTTCACCCAGCTGGACGGCGAGCTGCCCTTCGTGCGCCGGGCCCCGGTCAAGACCCAGGAGATGTGGCACCAGAACGGCATGACCCCCCGGGGCGCCATGCGCGAAATCATGGAGATGATGAACCGCACCCACATGGGCATGGACCAGGACTACAGCAACATCATCAAGCAGATCAGCCGCACGGCCCTGGCCGACGGCTGGGGCGGCTCCATGGTGGCCACCGAGATCGGCGACATGCTCTTCGGCACGCCCAAGCCGGTGCAGGGCGAGGTCAACATGGGCGTGCTCAAGGCCGACCAGGTCAACATCATCATCCACGGCCACGAGCCCAACCTGTTCGACTCCATGCTGGCGTCGGTCAGCGATCCGGCCCTGATCGAAAAGGCTAAGGCCGCCGGCGCCACGGGCATCAACCTGGTGGGCATGTGCTGCTCGGGCCTGGAGATGCTCTCGCGCCGTGGCGTGCCCCATGCGGGCAACTTCATGTCCACCGAGGCGGTGCTGGTCACCGGCGCCGTGGACGGCTTCGTGGTGGACGTGCAGTGCATCAAGCAGGGCCTGGTCAGCGTGGCCGACTGCTACGGCACCCCTCTGTTCACCACCAACGACCGCGCCCACATCGAGGGCGCCCATCACGTGGAGTTCCACGAGGACCAGCCCCGGGACTGCACGGACGTGGTGGTGGAAATGGCCATCAAGCGCTTCGCCCGCCGCGAGCACCCGGTGGTGATCCCCCAGCGCAAGGACACCGGCGTCTTCGGCTTCTCCCACGAGTACATCAACTACATGCTGGGCGGCACCTTCCGCGGCTCCTACGCCCCCCTGAACCAGAACATCATCAACGGCAAGATCCGCGGCGTGGCCGGCGTGGTGGGCTGCACCAACGTGCGGGTGCCCCAGGACTCGGTGCACGTGGAGCTGGTCAAGGAGCTGATTAAGAACGACGTGCTGGTGGTGCAGACCGGCTGCGCCCAGATCGCCCTGGCCAAGGCCGGCTTGTCCCTGCCCGAGGCCGCCCACCTGGCCGGACCGGGTCTGTCCGAGGTCTGCGAGGCGGTGGGCATGCCGCCGGTGCTGGGCCTGGGCGCCTGCGTGGACAACACCCGCATCCTCACCGCGGCCTGCAACATGGTGGCCGCCGGCGGCCTGGGCGAGTCCATCGCCGACCTGCCCGTGGCCGGCGCCGCGCCGGAGTTCATGAGCGAGAAGGCTATCGCCATCGGCCAGTACTTCGTGGCCAGCGGCGTCTACACCGTCTTCGGCGTCACCTTCCCCACTCTGGCCGGCACCAAGTTCCACGACCTGATCTTCAACGGCCTGGAAAAGCAGGGCATGGGCAAGTGGGGCTTTGCCGTGGACCCGCACGACATGGCCCGCCTGATGATCGAGCACATCGAGGCCAAGCGCCGGGCCCTGGGCCTGGACAAGGGCAAGGAGCGGGTACTGGTGGACATGGCCGACCGCCGGGCGGCGGCCGCGCACTAGACGCAGCTCAACAACCAACTGCATTGCCGAGGGCTGGGCTTCGTGCCTGGCCCTCGGCTTCTCTCGCGGCCGGCCGGTTTAGGCCGTGTCGACATTTACAATAGCCAAAGGTATATGGCCGCTACAAGCACGAAGGCCAAGTATGAGGAGGCCAGCTTATCGTAGCGAGTAGCGACCCTCCGGAATTGTTTGAGCTTGCCGTACAT
>JBFMFU010000057.1:0-36859 GCA_040751985.1 Thermodesulfobacteriota bacterium
ATGCTGCAGCCCCACGCCCAGGCCGCGGCCGCCGAGGTGCGCGCCCTGCCCCCGGAGCAGACCCTGCTCACCAGCGGCGAGTTCGCAGTGCTCTACGCCCGCCGGCAGCAGATACCCCACCTGATGGACGAGATCGGCCGGGTGCGCGAGCTCTGCTTCCGCCGGGTGGGCGAAGGCACCGGACTGCAGCGGGACATCGACCGCTTCGACGACTACTACCTGCACCTGTTCCTGTGGAACCAGGCCGAGGAGGAGCTGGCCGGCGGCTACCGTCTGGGCCAGGCCGACCGCATTGTGGCCCAGCGGGGCGCTAGCGGGCTCTACACCAGCACCCTGTTCAACTACCAGCCCCAGTTCCTGCGCCGGGTGCACCCGGCCCTGGAGCTGGGCCGCTCCTTCGTGGACCCCAAGTACCAGCGCTCCTACTCGGGCCTGATGCTCCTGTGGAAGGGCATCGGCCGCTTCATCGCCCTGCACCCGCGCTACCGCTACCTGTTCGGCCCCGTGAGCCTGAGCAACTCCTACAGCCCCCTGTCCCGCCAGCTCATCCAGCACTTCCTGGACGACTACTTCGCCTCGCCCCTATCGCAGCTAGTGCGCGCCCGGCGGCCGCCCCGCTACCAGCGCCGGCCGGCCCTGGACTGCAAGGAGCTGCTGGCCGGCGTCAGCGACATCGAGGAGCTATCGGAGATGGTCAGCGACCTGGAGTCCAGCGGCTGGGGCGTGCCCATCCTGTTCAAGCAGTACCTCAAGCTGGCCGCCCGGGCCGTGTCCTGGAACCTGGACCCGGACTTCGGCCAGGCCCTGGACTGCCTGATGGTGGTGGACCTGATGGAGACCGACCCCAAGACCATGCGCCGCTACGTGGGAGCCGAAGAAGCTGAGGCCCACCGCCGCCTGCACCTGGGAGCCACGACCCCGGAGGAGTTGCCCCGCTGCGCCTGAGGAGGGGGCCGCGGACCTTGGCCCGCCGGGCGGTTGAGGGACCGCCCGCGGGCCGTTCTTTTGCTTGCAGGGGAAAAAGATCGGGGCCAGCCGGCGGCTGACCCCGTTTTTAGTTTCTGGTGGAGCTGATCGGGATCGAACCGACGACCTCATGACTGCCAGTCATGCGCTCTCCCAAACTGAGCTACAGCCCCGGGTGGGCTTGTTTTTATCAGACCATACCTGGGTTGTCAACGGCCCAAGCCAGATGAATCCCCCTCCGACGCCGGCTTTTATTGACCGCGGCCCCGCCTCATGATACCAAGGACTAACCTGTTGTGATCCGAAAGGAAATTTTCCTTGGTCAAGCGGGCGTTCAACAAGGTGCAGATAGGCGGCGCTCTCCTGTGGGACCTCTTGGAGGCCGCCCAGCCCAGGGGCAGCCTGGAGCAGCTGGTGCAGGCGCTGGAGTATCTGCACCTCAACGCCGGCCTGCTCATGCCTTATGGCCGCGACTACCCGCTGGTGGAGCCCAGGGAGCTGATCCCGCCCTTTGACGCCCCCCTGATCGAGTACCGACATTTGCCCGCCTTCTCCATGGTGGCCCTGGACCGCGGCCTGAGCTATCAGGACGAGGGCTTCCAGTACGACCAGATGCTGCCCCAGGGCCCGGACCACAGCCGGGCCACCGCAGCCCTGAACCGCCAGAGCCTGCGCAACCGCATGCCGCGCAACCTGCTGCCCCGCCTGGAGCAGGTCCTGGGCCACGGCGGGCCCACGCCGGTGCGGCGCTACGTGCGCCTGCTGCCGCTTTTGATGCAGATGGACCGGGGCCACGTCATCGCCAGGGACCCGGAGGGCATCTTCTTTCTGGCCGGCATCTTCGCCTCCTTCCCCTCGGACCTGGACGGTGAGATCAAGCGCTTCGGCCGGCAGATAGGTAAGTTCCAGCGCGGCGACAACCGGCTCTACGCCGAGAACCGCCAGTTCGTCTACAGCTTCCTGCTGGAGCAGCTGGGCTTCCCCATCTGCGGCGAGCGCCACACCTCGGCCGCCCTGTTCGCCCGGCGCCTGCTGCGGCGGCGGGAGAGCTTCGTGGTCAAGGTGCTGGGCCACAGCGACCGGGCGGTGACCACCTTCACCAGCCTGGGGGCGGTGGGCGGCCTGCCCAGAGTGGAAAAAGTGGCCCTGGTGGCGGCGACGGGCTGCAGCCAGGAGGGCCGGCGGCGCCTCAGCGAAGGAGGCTTCTACGTGGATCAGGAGCGGGGGGCGGTGCTGCTCAGGGTCTGCTACAACCAGCACGCCTACCACCCGGACAACGTGCTGGAGGACCGCGCCCTGTCCGTGGCCAGCCAGGAGGTGATCCACCCCCAGACCGGCCAGCGGCTCAGCGGCCTGGACGTGCTGGGCCTGGGCCAGGACCGCGTGCTGCTGCTCAACGACATCGTGCGCGGCGAGTACCAGGGCAGCATCGTCTACCAGGGCCGCGAGCGGGTGCAGGGCACCGCCGACACCAACCGCCGCCTGAAGTTCCTGGCCGCCTGGCTGGGCAAGCACCGCCACATCCTGGCCGACTACTCGCCGGAGTACTTCGAGCGCTGCCTGAAGGTAGTCTCCTCCTACCTGGGCGACCCGCGCTACCAGGCCGAGTTCCGGCGCAACCAGGCCCTGTACCAGCAGGTGCGCCGGGTCCTGGAGCGGCTGCGCCTGGCCCACCGCCTGCGGCTCATCGAGAAGCTGGTGGCCAACCGCTCCGATGCCTTTGGCCGCCAGTTCAAGCACGTGCAGATACTCATCATCCTGGTGCACGTGCTCAGCACCGAGGGCCAGGACCTGGCCGCGCGGCACCCGCTGCAACTGCGCAAGCTGCTCAGCATCTGCCGGCGCTACCTGGACAATCCCTATCTGCGCCGCCGCTACCTGAGCAAACCGCCCGGCAACACCATCGAGCGGGAGGTGGTTGGCCACTACCGCCTGCTGAGCCGGCTCCTGGAGCGTTTTCAGCCCGGCCGGGGCGTTGACGCCCGGCCAGGGGCGGCATAAACTTCAGGCGAATCTTAATCAGGAAAGAAATGTCCCCAGCTCCGCCCGACGCCGCGCCGCCCCCATCCAGATCCCAACTGGTGGACGCCTTCGGCCGCCGCCTGCACTATCTGCGCCTGTCCATAACCGACCTGTGCAACCTGCGCTGCCAATACTGCATGCCCAGCCAGGGCATCGCCAAGCTGGAGCACTGGGAGGTGCTGAGCCTGGAGGAGCTGGCCCGGGTGGCCCGGGTGGCGGTGGGCCTGGGCGTGGACAAGATCCGCCTCACCGGCGGCGAGCCCCTGCTGCGCCGCGGCCTGGACAAGCTGCTGGCCGATCTGGACGCCATCCGCCCGCGGCCGGACCTGCGCCTGACCACCAACGGCCTGCTTCTGGCCGAGCGGCTGCCCCTGCTGCTGCGCTACGGCCTCTCCACAGTGAACGTGAGCCTGGACTCCCTGCGCCCGGAGCGCTACGGCCAGATCACCGGCCTGGGCCCCACAGCCGGCGCCGGGGCCCTGGCGCGCGTGTGGCAGGGGGTGGCGGCGGCCCTGGCCAGCAAGGCACTGACGGTCAAGCTCAACGTGGTGCTACTGGGCGGCCTCAACGAGGACGAGATCGGCGACTTCGCCCGCCTGACCCTGGACAAGCCCCTGGCGGTGCGTTTCATCGAATACATGCCCGTGGGCCGGCACACGCCCTTCCTCCCCCAGCGCTTTCTGCCCGCCGAGGAGGTGCTCAAGACCCTGGAGGGCCTGGGCCGCCTGGAGACCCTGCCCCACCGGCCCAGCGACGGCCCGGCCCAGCGCCTGCGCCTGGCCGGGGCTCAGGGCGAGCTGGGGGTGATCAGCGCCCTGTCCAGCCACTTCTGCGCCCGCTGCAACCGCCTGCGCCTGTCGGCCGAGGGGCTTCTGGTGCCCTGCCTGTTCTCCGAGGCCGCCCTGGACCTGCGGCCGCTCTTGCGCGGCGGGGCCAGCGACCCGGAGCTGGCCCAGGCCCTGGTGCAGGCGGCCCAGGCCAAGCCCCAGGAGCACCAGCAGGGCCCGGCCAGCCTGCAGGCGGCCGGTTGCCAGATGTCGCGGCTGGGCGGCTGAGGGGCGCGGAGGCGGGCGTGGGCAGCAACATCTTCAGCAAGCTGGCCGAGGAGAAGATCAAGCAGGCCGCCGAGCGGGGCGACTTCGACGATCTGCCCGGCAAGGGCCGGCCCCTGGAGCTGGAGGACGACTCCCGGGTGCCCGAGGAGTTGCGCCTGGCCTACAAGGTGCTCAAGAACGCCGGCTACACCCCGCCGGAGCTGGACGTGAAGAACGAGATCCTGCGCGTGGAGGACCTGCTGGCCAGCGCGCCGGACGAAAAGACCCGCTACCAGGCTCTGAAGCGGCTCAACTACCTGACCATGAAGCTGTCGTCCCTGCGGCCGCAGTCGGGCATGTTCCAGGAGAACGCCTACAGCGACCGGGTGGTGGAGCGCCTGGGCCGGCCCCGAGGCGGCCCCAAGAAAGACTGAGGCCTCTCAGTCCAACGACCCCAGAAAATCCAGGATCAGTTGCAGGGTGCGGCCCTCCGGGTCCTCCATCCACAGGTTGTGCGGGGCCCGGGGCAGCACCTCCAGCCGGGCCCCCAGACGCCGGGCCAGGGCCTGCTCGCTGCCCAGGGGGAAGAAGAAGTCCTTGCCGGCGGCGATGAGCAGCCGGGGCTGCCGTCCGGGCCGCGGCTTGGCCCGGGCCAGGCCCAGGGCCATCTCCAGGCAGGCCCAGGCCGGCTCCGGCACTAGTTGGGCCAATAGTTCCTGCACCTGCTGCTCCGAGGCCTGGTCCAGGAACAGGCGACGGGCCATGGCCGGGTTGCGGATGACCACCGGCCGGCCCACCAGGGGCTTGGCCATGTCCAGGGGAAAGAGCACCTCCAGCTTGAGGAAGCTGGTCAGGGGCAGGCCGGAGCCCGGCAGCGGGGCCAGCAGCACGCCGGGCAGGTCGGCCACCTCCCAGATCTTCTGCACCTGCCAGCCGCCCAGGGAGTGGCCCACCAGCACCGGGCTGGCCAGGCTGCCCGCGGCCCGGGCCGCCAGGCGGGCGTAGTCGTTGATGCTGGTGCCGCCGGGCAGGGCCCAGCGGTCCTCGCCGTGGCCGGGCTGCTCCAGCAGGCTGACGCCGTAGCCGGCCGCGGCCACGCCATGGGCCAGATCGCCCCAGCACCAGGCCCCATGCCAGGTGCCGTGGATGAACAACACCTCTCGCTTGGCTTCCGGCGCCGGGGGACCCAGCCGGGTCACCCGCGGCGGCATTTGCGCAAAAGGCCGCGCCATACCTCACCCCCTTGTAAAGCGCACCAGGGCCGCCATGGCCAGGCTGGCGGTCTCGGCCCGCAGGATGGTGGGCCCCAGGCCGCAGGACACAAAGCCCCGCGACCGGGCCGCCTCCGCCTCCACGGGCGTAAAGCCACCCTCCGGGCCGATCAGGGCCCAAACCTCCTCCACCGAGCCGGCCCCCTGCCAGGCCTGGGCAAAGCTCAGGGACCGCTCCTGCTCGTAGAGCATCATTCGCCAGGCCGCCCCCGGCGCCTGATCCATCACCTCGTCCAGAGGGGCCGGGGCGAAGAACCGTGGCGGCCGCGCCGCGCCGCACTGCTTCAGGGCCTGGCCGGCCAGGCGCTGCCAGCGCTCCCTTCGCGCCGTGGCCTCGGCCAGGCGGGGCACCGAGCGCACGCAAAAGGTGGGCCGCACCTCGTCCACGGCCAACTCGGTGAGGCGGGCGGCCAAGAGGTCCATGGCCGGCCCCTTCAAGAGCCCCGGACAGAGCACCAGGCGCGGCCGGGGCGGCTCCAGCCTTTCCACGGCCAGCACCCGGCAGAGCCCGCCGCGGCGGTCCAGGCGCTCCAGCACTGCCTTGGCCCGGCGGCCGCCGCCGTCTATTAGCTCCACCTCCGCGCCCGGCGCCAGGCGCAGCACCTTGCGGGCATGGGCCGCCTCCTCGGCCGGCAGCTCCACCATCTCCTGGTCCAGGGCCGCGGGCGGCACCAGGAAGCGGCGCAGGCTCACGTAAGCACCAAGGCCGCCCAGCCGGCCAGGGAGTCCTGCTCCACCAGGCGCAGGCCCAGGCCGGCAAAGGCCTGGCGCACCGGCGCGATCTGCTCCACCAACAGCCCCGAAACCACCAGCTCCCCGTCCGGCGCCAGGCGGGCGGCCAGGGGCTGGGCCAGGTCCATGAAGTCCTTGGCCGTGAGGTTGGCCAGCACCAGGGGAAAGCGCTCGCTGAGCTCCTGCAGGGGAGTCAGGCTGGCCTCCAGCCCGGCTTCCAGGCCGTTGAGCCGGGCGTTGGCCAGGGTGGCCTCCATGGCCTGGGGGTCGATGTCGATGGCCAGGGCCCTGGCCGCGCCCAGCTTCAGGGCGGCCAGGGCCAGGATGCCCGAGCCGCAGCCCATGTCCAGCACCCGGCCGGGCAGGCGGCCCCCGTCGGCCAGGCGCTCCAGGCGGCGCAGCACCAATTGGGTGCTCTGGTGCTGGCCGGTGCCGAAGGCCTGGCCTGGGTCGATGACGATGACCACCTGGCCCGGGGCGGGCGAGGCCGGCTCCCAGGGCGGGGCCACGATGATGCGCCGGGCCACCAGCCGGGGATGGAAGTGCTTCTTCCAGTTCACCGACCAGTCTTCGGGCGGCAGCTCGCGGAAGCTGAGCACCACCGCGCCCGGCAGGGCCAGGGAGGCCAGGGCCTTGGCGTAGGTCTGCACCTGGAGCTTCTGCTGGGCCAGCTCCGGGCCGGCGGCCAGGAAGGCCCGCACCTGGTCGCCCTCCAGCCCCTCCGCGGCCGGGGCGATCTGTACCCCGCGGCCGCTGAGGGCGGTCAGGTAGTCGGCGGCGGCCTCGGCCTGGGGCGGCGGCGCGGTCAGTAGCACCTCCAGCCAGGCGGGCGGCTTGATGTCCGGCGGCGGGTTCATAGGGCCCTGCGTTGCACACCCCGGCGGGGCGGGCTAGAATACATCCTCGGATCACTATAAGTTAGCCCACGGCGAAAGGACAAGACGCAAGGTGAACGCAGACAGATTGCTGGCCCTGCTGCAGGAGGTGGCCGGCGGCTCCCTGGAGCCGGACCAGGCCCTGCAGCAGCTCAAGCGCCTCCCCTACGAGGACCTGGGATTCGCCCGCGTGGACCACCACCGGGTGCTGCGCCGCGGGTTTCCGGAGGTGATCTTCGGCCAGGGCAAGACCGCCCAGCAGATCGCGCCCATTGCCCGGGCCCTGCACCGGCAGGGCGCGGCGGTGCTGGTCACCAGGGTGGACCCGGCCAAGGCCGCCCAGGTGCACGAGCAGTTCCCGGAGCTGGCCTATCACCCCGAGTGCGGCTGCCTGAGCCTAGAGGCCAACCAGCCGCCGCGGCCGGGCAAAGGGGTGGTGGTGGTCATCAGCGCCGGCACCAGCGACCAGCCCGTGGCCCAGGAGGCGGCCATCACCGCCCAGCTCATGGGCTCGGCCGTGGAGACCATCTTCGACGTGGGAGTCAGCGGCCTGCACCGCCTGCTGAGCTCCCAGGATATATTGCAGCAGGCCTCGGCCTTCGTGGTGGTGGCGGGCATGGAGGGCGCCCTGCCCAGCGTGGTGGCCGGCCTGGTGGACCGGCCGGTGGTGGCGGTGCCCACCAGCGTGGGTTACGGCACCTCCTTCGGCGGCCTGGCCGCTCTGCTGGGCATGCTCAACTCCTGCGCGCCGGGGCTGAGCGTGGTGAACATCGACAACGGCTTCGGCGGGGGCTACCTGGCCGGGCTCATAGACCACCTGGGTTAGCGGCCTTGCGGGCGGTGGTGCAGCGGGTGAGCCGGGCCTCGGTGGAGGTGGAAGGCCGCGAGGTTGGCGCCATCGGTCCGGGGCTGATGGTGCTCTTGGGCGTGGGCCAGGACGACGGCCCGGAGCAGGCGGCCTGGCTGGCGGCCAAGATCGCCGGCCTGCGCATCTTCCCGGACGCCCAGGACAAGCTGAACCTGTCGGTGATTGACGTGAGCGGGGCAATGCTGGTGGTCAGCCAGTTCACCCTGTGGGGCGAATGCTCACGGGGCAAGCGGCCCTCCTTCAGCCGGGCGGCCGGCGGCGAGCAGGCCCAGCCCCTGTACGAGGCCTTCGTGGCCGAGCTGCGGAAGTTGGGGCTGACCGTGGCCACCGGCGTCTTCGGGGCCATGATGGAGCTGCACCTGACCAACTCCGGCCCGGTGACCCTGCTCCTGGACACCGACAAGACCTTTTAGCCGAGCGAGGAGCGCCGTGAGCCAAGACAAGTTAGACCTGAACGGCCTCATGCCTCCGGGCTGGCAGGGCAAGTACCCGCCCTGCCAGATACAGGTGGACGCCGAAGGCCAGATGAGCCACAACGGCGCGCCCATGGTGCACCCCACCATCATCAAGCTGATCTACCAGTCCGTGCACCTGGAGGACGGGCGCTATGTGCTGCGCGTGGACAACCAGGTCTGCGAGCTGGAGGTGGCCGACACCTTCTTCGTGGTGGCCCGGGTGGAGTTCACCCGCGATGGCGCCCGCCTGACCCTCAACGACGGCTCGTCCGAGGATCTGGACCCGGCCAGCCTCAGGCTGGGCGACAACGAGCTGATCTACTGCCGGGTGAAGGGCGGGGCCTTCCCGGCCCGCTTCGGCCGGGCGGCCTACTATCAGTTGGCCCAGCAGATCGTGGAGGACGGCGGAGGGTTTGCATTGAAGATGGGGGAGAAGAAGTGGGGGCTAACAGCAAAAGAATAAGCCCTATTTTTATCGACATAACGGTTCGTACTAAGAAAGCACATATAATATCGTGGCTCCTTGTATTAAGTGTTTAAAATGATAACTCATGTACCTACAGCGAAAGATTTTGCAGATCATGGGATCATGTTTCTCAACATGGCCTGGAATGCTGTTTTTGATGTATTACTGGAATTCCAGGAACTAGAGGATTGGTACGAGGGTATCGAAAAGACAGAAATTGATGAATATTGGAAAGCTGCCAAAAAAAACCTTTCAATAGCTCATGCTCTGGCCCAGCAGGGAGCCGAAATGGCTCTAAAGTCCAAGATAGCAAGCATTTCCCCTTACCTGCTCATAAATTCCCCATCGTCCGGCTGGCCCAAACTGAGCGACAAACATGATACAGCCTTTGCTGATTTCAGAACAGTAGACTCTCAAGATCTTGTTCGAATATGCAATACAGTCCTAACAAACCGTCTGTCCGAACAATTCGTATCGTCTTTCGAGGGGTTTCGAAAGCAAAGAAATGCTTTGTTTCATACCGTAGATAAGCGGTTGGGTTTTCCCGAAAAAAAAATAGTCTCATATATCCTGCTAATCGCTGATTTGATGCGCCCCAAACAGTGGCCATTACTCAGAGCAAGTTATTTAGAAGAAACTCCGATATCAAAAACAACCGGACCAGACTATGTTATGAACCGAGTATGCCTTGAAATGGAACAGATGATTAAGTTAGTAGACAGGAAACTATTACAAGACCTTTTTGGTTTTAATAAAAAACAAAGAAGATATATCTGCCCCCATTGCTACTGGAGCCTCAACAGAGATTCTGACCCGCCATATCCACGAACAGCCCAATTAACACCAAATAATAGCCAATCTTCTAATCTATATTGTTTCGTATGCGGTAAAAACATCTCTGTTGTGAGAAAGAAATGTACCGTGGAGGATTGCAACGGAAATGTTATTAATGCTGAAAAAAATGGGAAGAACGAGTGCTTGACTTGCTTCGAATATTACTAAGAAAAAACCTACGCACTTAAAGCAACGCTATCGGGTCCTTACCTCAGCCCCGCCACTGCCTGGGCGATGTTGTAGCAGTAGTCGCCGATCTTCTCGAAGTTGGCCAGCATGTCCACGAAGACCAGGCCCGGGTCCACGGTGCAGACCCCCGAGCGCAGGCGGGTCAGGTACTCGTCGCGCATCATCTCGCGCATGAAGTTGATCTTGTCCTCCATGGTCTGGGCGGTCTCCATGATCTCGCGGTTGCGCTCGGCGGCGCCGGTGACCACCAGCTCCAGGAAGCGCCCCACCTGCTCGCGCATGCTGCGGTAGTCGGCCACTCCCTGCTCGGCCAGCTCCAGCTTGTTCTCCACCATCTCCTCGGTGAGCTGGGCCAGGTTCTCGGTGGCGTCGCCCACGCGCTCGATGTTGTTCACCATGCGCAGCAGGGAGTTGATCTCGCGGCTCTCGGCGTCGGTGATGGCCCCCTGGCTCACCTGCACCAGGAAGTCGGTGATGGCCCGCTGCAGGTTGTCCAGGGCGTCCTCGGTGGGCTTCCAGCGGGCCAGGTTCTCCAGCTTGCGGGTGAACAGCACGTTGGTCACGTCGCGGTACATGACCTGGGCCAGGCGGCCCATGCGCACCGTCTCTTCACGGGCCTGGGCCAGGGCCACGCTGGGGTTTTCCACGAAGCGGTAATCCAGGTGGACCGGCCGCCCCATGTCCTGCAATACCACCTCGGCTTCCTTGCCCATGGTGAGCTTGGCTGCCACCTTGGCCAGGACGGGCAATATGATCAAAAACAGTATCGCGTTGATCACGTTGAACATGGTGTGGGCGTTGGCGATGTAGCGGCCGATGTTGGGCTGCTCTTGCCCGGACACCGCGGCCTGGGCCGGGCCAATGCCCATCAGGCTGCCGGTAACCCACTCCACCAGCGAAACGAAGGGATTAAACAAGACTACTATGTAACACACGCCCAGCACGTTGAACATGGTGTGGGCGCGGGCGGTCTGGCGGGCGGCCAGGTTGCTGCCGATGCTGGCCAGTTCGGCGGTGATGGTGGTGCCGATGTTGTCGCCCAGGATCAGGGCCACCGAGCCGGGCAGGTTGAGCAGGCCCTGGCTGGCCAGGGCCATGGTGATGCCCACCGTGGCCGAGGAGGACTGCAGGATCATGGTCAGCACGGTGCCGGCGAGCACGCAGAGCAGGATGCCGCCCAGGGACCTGGCGTCGAACTTGGTGAAGAAGGCGATGAAGTCGGGGTGCGAGCGCAGGGGCTTGAAGCCGTTCTTCATCATCTCCATGCCGTAGAACAGCAGGCCGAAGCCCAGGATCACGTCGCCGATGTAGCGCCACTTGCGGCGCTTGGCGAAGAACTTGAACCCCACGCCCACGAACACGGCCGGCAGGGCCAAGTCGCTGATATTAAAGGCTATAATCTGAGCGGTCACCGTGGTGCCGATGTTGGCGCCCAGCACCACGCCCAGGGCCTGGGTGAGGTTCATCAGGCCGGCGTTGACAAAGCCCACCAGGGTCACGGTGGTGACCGAGGAGGACTGAATGACAGAGGTGACTCCCACCCCCACCAGGCAGCCCAGCACCCGGTTGGAGGAGACCGCCTCCAGGAAGCCGCGCATGCGGTCGCCGGCCACCTTTTGCAGGCCGTCGGACAGGAGCTTCATGCCCAGCAAAAAGATGCCCAGGCCGCCCAGGGCCTGCATTATTACATTAAATAGATTCACTTTCTTATGCCCGGCTTCCTTTTGGAGCCCTGGGTCCCACCCCTAGGACCAAAGCCCTCGGCGGCATTCTTAACCCGCACCGCGCCCCCAGTCAACCCTTAAGAAGCACCACGGACTGCGGGCTCTGCCCCGGCGTCCGCACTTGACCCTCGGAGAGGGTACCGTTATTCTGAAATTAGGGCGAAGAATAATCACCATAGCCCATTTGGTGTCGAGCTAAGGAGGACGCATGTTCTGTCCGCCTTGGACGGACCCCTCCCCCTCAGCCGCCCCTGCGGCGGCAAAGATTCCCCCCAGGCCGGGATTGCTCCGGCCCCCAGCCGCAGAAAATATGTCCACCCATATGCCGGAGCCCGAGTCCTGGGCGCTCCGGCCAAAGGAGAGGTGCATGCTGAGCAACCGCGAACTACAGCGATTGGCTTCTCTGGACACCCACCCCCATTACACCCTCAGCCTATATCTTTCTTTGGACCAGTCCCGGGAGCAGCGCCTGCTGACCCTGGGCGATTTGATCAAGCGCAAGGAGCAGAAGCTGTCGGGCAACGGCTCGGCCCGTCTCTGGCAGGCCCTGGCCTCGGACCTGGACCAGGCGCAACGCTACGTGGAGGATCTGCCCGCCAGCCCGGGGCGCAGCCTGGCCCTGTTCTCCTGCGCGCCCCTGGGCCTGTTCGAGACCCACAGCCTGATGCTGCCGGTGGCCAACCTGCTGGAGCTGAGCCCCACGCCCTATATCCGGCCCCTGGCCGCCCTGTCCAGCGACCACGGCCGCACCCTGGCCGTGCTGCTGGACAAGAAGCGGGCGCGCTTCTTCGACTGCTTCCTGGGCCAGGCCCAGGAGCTGGCCGAGGCCGAGATACTCAACCAGACCGGCGCCCAGATGGAGAGCGGCGGGCAGGGCCGCACCGGCGACAGCCACGTCTCCCGCCGGGCGGGCCAGGCCCAGGGCCGCCACTACAAGGAGGCGGCGGCCGCGGCCCGGGAGCTGATGGGCCAGCGGGCCTGCCAATGGCTGGCCGTCGGCGGCCCGCGGGCGGCGGTAGAGGGGCTGCAGGAGGCCCTGCACTCCTACCTGGCCGAGCGCCTGGTGGGAAGCTTTAGCCTGGAGACGGCGGCCAGCGAGACCCAGGTGGCCCAGACCGTAACCCAATTGCAGCAAGAGGCCGGCCGCAGGCGGCAGGAGGAGCTGCTGGCCACCCTGGCCGACAACCTGGGCCCCGGCGGTCAGGCCGCCACCGGCCTCAACCAGGTATTGGGCGCCCTGTTCGAGGGCCGGGTGCACACCCTGTTCCTGCGCCGCGGCCTGGTGCAGGCCGGCGGCGCCTGCCATACCTGCGGCCGCCTGCGCCACGTGGCCGGCCCCTGCCCCATCTGCCGCCAGGAGATGACCCCGGTGGACGACGTGGTCAACCTGGCCCTGGCCCGGGCCATGGGCTCGGGAGCGGCCGTGGAGCAGATCAGCGGCGACTCGGAGCTGGACCGCCTGGGCGGGGTGGCCGCCCTGCTGCGCTACGCCTGAACCGCCGCCGCCAAACAGGAGGGAGCCCCGCGGGGGGGCTCCCTTATTTTTGTGGCTGATTTCAGCTAGACCCAGTAGGTGGCCTTGCTGTCCTCGCTCTCCCAGGTGGACACCTCCACCAGCCTGATCTGGGGCGGCAACTGGGCGGCGATGGTCTGGTAGAGGTGCTTGGCGATCATCTCGCTGGAGGGGTTGCACTGGTCGAAGGGCGGCACCTGGTTCAGGTGGCGGTGGTCCAGTTGATCCAGGGCCTGGTTCATGAGCTTCTTTAACTCCCCGAAGTCCATGAGCAGGTCGGCCTGGTCCAGCTCCCGGCCCTCCACCACCACCTCCACCTTCCAGTTATGGCCGTGCAGGGCCTCGCAGCGGCCCTGGAAGTGGCGCAGGTTGTGGGCCGCGGCAAAGCGGCCGGTCACGGACAGGCGGTACACGGCGGCGCTCCCGGCGGCCGGCGGGCTGCTAGGCCGGTCCGGTGTAGGGCTTGCCGCACTCGGTGCACTTGCCCTCCGGGCCGATGATGCCGATGCAGCTGCCGTCGCTGCAGGCGGTGCGCTGGCTGAGGTCCAAGCCCTCCAGGCCGCCCTCGGCGTCGAAGACCTGCAGCGGCTCGCCGCACTCGGCGCAGTACTTGGCCTGCGGCGGGGAGCTCTGGCCGCAGGAGGCGCAGGTCAGCAGCTTGGGCGGCTCGCCCTCCGGCGCGGGCAGCTCGTGGCCGCAGTGGTGGCAAAAGGCGGCGCCGGGCAGGGCCTTTTGGCCGCAGGTGGCGCAGGGCAGAGCGGGCAGCTCCTGTTTGCAGTGGGGGCACTCCATGTCTGACTTCCTGTTTCCTGGTAAAATTGTCTCCAACCCTCGGCGGCCTGGCGCTGGCCGCGGCTTCCAGGAATTGTGTAGGGAGGGACGCGCCCTGTCAACCCCGTGATTGCAGCGCCGATTCTTGACGGGAGTTGAAGGGGCGTGATAGAGCATGGCAGGCGCGGTGCTCCGCCGCGCCCGGGCCCACAACCACTGCAGCGGCGGGAGGGAAATATGAAAGCCAACCGCGCCCTGCGCGCCGGATTGATGCTGATCTTCCTGAGTGTGATGGTGCTTCTGCCCATCGCCGCTACCAGCCTGGCCGCCGGACCCATGCGGGTGGCGGTGCTGCCATTCACCAGCCACGCCAAAGAAGACATATCCTTCGTGGTGCAGGGCGTGCGCGACATGCTGACCAGCCGCCTGCCCTGGAAGGACAAGGTGGTGGTCATAGAGCCGGACCTGATCGCGCCGGTGCTTGCCAAGATCAAGCCGCCCTACAACGAGGCCAAGGCCCGCCAGATCGGCAAGGAGCTGCACGCCCAGGTGGTGGTGTTCGGCTCCATCACCCAGCTGGGCAAGTCGGTGAGCGTGGACGCCAGGGTGGTCAAGCTGGACCAGAGCGAGCCGGCCTTGACCGCCTTTGTGCAGGCCCAGGACCTGGATCAGGTGATCCCCCAGATCAACCAGTTCGCCCAGCGCATCAACGCCGAGATATTCCGCCGGCCCGACGCCATCGCCGCCTCCCAGCCGGCCGCGGCCCAGTCCCCCGCCGCCACCGGCGGTTCGGGGGAGATGTCCAACCTGCCAGCCAACATCAGCCCCCTGAACCCGCTGTTCCTCAAGCAGCTGTCAGGCATCGAATCCGACCGCTACTGGCACAGCCCGCGCCTCAACGGCGTGGTGGACTCCCTGGCCGTGGCCGACATCGACAACGACGGCAAGAACGAGCTGCTGGCCCTGTTCCCGGACCGGCTGCGCGTGTACCGCCTGACCGGCCGGTCCTTCACCCTGCTCCAGGAGATGAAGAACGGACCGTCGGGCAACTACTACTTCGTAGACGTGGCCGACATCGACGGCGACGGGCGCCCGGAGATATTCATCACCAGCCGGGTGGGCGAGACGGTCAACAGCTTCGTGCTGGAGTGGCGCCAGGGGCAGCTGGTGTACAAGGTCAAGAACGTACCCTACTACTTCCGGGTGCAGCCCAACCCCCTGGGCAAGGGCCACTGGCTCTTCGGCCAGAAGGCCTCGGTGGACACCCCCTTCTGGGGGCCGGTCTACAAGATGAAGTGGGATGGGCAAAGCTATGTGCCGGAAAAGGTGATGAACCTGCCCAAGATGGCCAGCATCTTCAACTTCGTGCTGGCCGACCTGAACCAGTCGGGCAAGATCATGTGCGCCCTGATCGGCCCCACCTACCACCTGCGGGTGTTCAACAGCAAGAACGAGCAGGTCTGGATGAGCGGCGACATGTACAACGTGTCCAACAAGTTCATCCTGTTCAACGCCTTGCAGGGTAATGACTACGAGGCGGAGTGGTACTTCCTGTACAGCCGCCTGATCCTGGCCGACCTGAACAACGACGGCCGCCAGGAGATCATCTGCCAGCAGTCGCGGGATCGCTTCGGCATGACCATGGAGAAGACCCGCATGCTATTTGAAGCCACCATCTACTCCCTGTCCTGGAACGGCCTGTCCATGGCCGAGGACTGGCGCACCCCGCGCATCAGCGGTACCCTGACCGACTACTTCATCGGCGACGTGGGCAACGTGGGCCGCCAGGCCCTGGTGCTGAGCATGAGCCACCAGGACCTGGGAGGCTTCCTGGAGAAGGGCTACACCAACATCGTGGCCTTCACCCTCAAGGTGCCCAAGAAGAAGCCCAAGGTCATTAACAAGGGGCTGTAAGAAATTCGGGCCGGCCCCGCGAAGGGCCGGCCGCGATAATCTCCGGCAGGGGCCCGTGCGGGCCCCTGCTTTATTTACGGGCGGTCTGCTGAGAGCGGAAGGCCTCGCGCAGCACCAGGCGGGCCAGGCGCTTGGAGTTGGCGTGGCGCACCTTGCCGTGCACCACCATGGCCGCCACCGCCAGGGTGCGGCCGCTGACCGGATCGCGGCCGTAGCCGGCGAACCACTCGAACAGTTCACGGCGGTCCGGACCGCGGATGGTGCCGGTCTTGCCGCCCAGTTCCAGGCGCTTAAGCACCCGGTCGCGGTACAGCCGGTTGAAGGCCTTGCGGGCGGTGCCTTCTTTGATGGTGGCCGCGAAGAGCCGCTGCATGCCCTGGCAGGTGTCGGCGGTCACCACCGGCGCGCTGAGATGGGGCCGGCCCCGGTAGGCCACCTTGCCGTTGCTGGTGGTCAGGCTGCGCACCAAATAAGGCTGGGGAAAGCGGCCGCCGTTCAAGAACACCGAGACCATCAGGGCCGCGTGCAGGGGGCTCATGGTGGTCTCGCGGTTGTAGCCCGAGGCCATCTCGCCCAGGGCGAATTGGCTCTGCACCTGCACCAGGCGGCTGGGCCCCGTGGGCAGATCAAACGACAGGGCGCGCCCGAAGCCCAGGGCCTGGGCGTACTCCACCAGCACGTCCTTGCCCAGGTGGAAGATGCCCAGGCGGGCGAAGACTGGGTTGTTGCTGTCGGCGAAGCCGTGGGCCAGGGTCACCTTCTGGGGCTTACGCCGGAGCTTCTCGCGCACCTGGAAGCGGTACAGGGTGTGGGCCCGGCCCACGTAGCGCAGATAGCTGCCGGGCATCAGCTCCCCCTCCTCCAGGGCCGCGGCGGCGGTGACCACCTTGAACAGCGAGGCCGCCGGCGAGGAGGAGTCCAGGGCCACGCTGGGATCGCGGCGGCCGTGGCGCAGGCCGGCCAGGGCCAGCACCTTGCCGCTGGAGGGCTCCACCAGCACCAGCGCCGCCCGCCGGCTTTTGAGCGCCCCCAGTTGCCTCTCCAGCACCCGCTGCAGGTGGCTGTCCACCGTGGGCTCCACGGTGATGCGACCCAGCTTGGGGTCTCTGAGCTGCACGGGGTGGCCCTGCACCAGGCGGGGGACCTGGCCCTTGAGCAGGCGGGCCACCTGCGCCTTGTTCAGCTTGGCCTCGGCCCGGGCCGGCGGCGCCAGGATCAGCAGCAGCGACAGCAGACAGGCGCCCAGGGCCAGGCAACGGCCCAGGGTCAGCAGGCGCAAAGCAACGGGCAGCGCGCGCGGCGTCACGATTCTCAGCCCTCCGGTGTGATGACCTCCTGGCCGCCCATATAGGGAGCCAGGGCCTGGGGAATCTTCACCGAACCGTCGGCCTGTTGATAGTTCTCCAAGATGGCCACCAGGGTGCGCCCCACGGCCAGGCCAGAGCCGTTGAGGGTGTGCAGCAGGATGGTGCCCTTGACGCCCTTTTGCTTGAAGCGCAGGTTGGCGCGCCGGGCCTGGAAATCCTCGAAGTTGGAGCAGGAGCTTATCTCGCGGTAGAGCCCCTGGCCGGGCAGCCAGACCTCCAGGTCGTAGGTCTTGGCCGCGGAGAAGCCCAGGTCCGCGGTGCACAGCACCACCTTGCGGTAGGGCAGCTCCAACAGACGCAGCACCTGCTCGGCGTCGGCGGTGAGCCGCTCCAGGTGCTCGTAGCTCTCCTCGGGCCGCACCAGGCGCACCAGCTCCACCTTGTCGAACTGGTGCTGGCGGATGAGGCCGCGCACGTCCTTGCCGTGGCTGCCGGCCTCGGCCCGGAAGCAGGGGGTGTAGGCGGTGTATAAGAGCGGCAGCCGCTCCCCCTCCACCACCTGGCCCATGTGCAGGTTGGTCAGAGGCACCTCGGCGGTGGGGATCAACCAGTAGTCAGTGCCCTCCAGCTTGAACAGGTCCTGGGCGAACTTGGGCAACTGGCCGGTGCCGGTCATGGCCTGGCTGTTGACCATGAACGGCGGCAGGATTTCGCGGTAGCCGTGCTGGCCGGTGTGCAGCTCCAACATGAAGTTGATCAGGGCCCGCTCCAGGCGGGCGCCGGAGCCCTTGAGCACCGTGAAGCGGCTGCCGGTCATGCGGGCGGCGGCCTCGAAGTCCAGGATGCCCAGGGCCTCGCCTATGTCCCAGTGGTTGAGGGGTTCGAAGCCCAGCTCCGGCGGCTGGCCCCAGGTGCTCAGCACCGGGTTGTCCGCCTCGCCGGCGCCCACCGGCACCGAGGCGTGGGGCGGGTTGGGGATGGTGAGTAGCAGCTCGCCGATGCCCTGCTCCGCCGCGGCCATCTCGGTCTCCAGCTCCTTGATGCGCCCGCCCACCTGCTTCATCTCGGCGTAGACGCCGCTGGGGTCGCCGCCCTCGCGCTTGAGCCGGCCCACCTGGGCGCTGACCTCGTTGCGCCGGGCCCGCAGGCCCTCCAGCTCGGGCAAAAGCTCGCGCCGGCGGGCGTCCAGGGCCTCGAAACCGGCCAGGTCCACCTCGGCCTTGCGGTCGGCCACGGCCTTTTTTACCAACTGCAAGTTTTCGCGGAGAAATCTCAGGTCGAGCAAGATGCGCTCCTCCTGCCGGCCGGCCAAGGGTCGGTGGACACCACCCAGGACCCTTGAAACATAACACACCTTATTCTGTCAGTCAAATCCAAACCTTGGGATAACCCACCTCTCAGGGGTCAAAAAAGGCCGCCTCAGGCCAAAAAAAGCCCCCGCGCGTGGCGGGGGCTTGGATGGGTCGAAACGAGAATTATTGCTATTTGTAGATCACAATCTGCTGGCCAATCTGAATGGCGTCGGTCCGCAGGTCGTTCCATTTCTTCAGCTCGCGCACCAGCACCTTGTAGCGCTGGGCGATGGTGAACAGGGTGTCGCCGCGGCGCACGGTGTAGGTGAGCTTCTTCTGCGCCGGGGCCGGGGCCTCGGCCTTGGGGGTGGGGGCCGGGGCCGGCTTGGGCGCGGCCGCCGCAGGCGCGGGCGTCGGAGCCGGGGCGGGCTTCTTGGCCTGGCTGGCCGGCTTGCTGGGCTGCGGCGGCACCTGGCCCCTGCTCTGTATGCCCGCGATCCGGCGGTCCAGGGCCAGAGAGTCCAGGCGGTCCTGCAGGGCCGCCACCCGGGCCGAGAGCTTGCTGAGCTGCTGCAGGGAGCCGGCCTTGGCCCGCACCGCCTCCAGCTCCTTCTCCAAGGTCACCAGGCGCAGCATCAGGTCTCCCACGTCCTTTTCCAGCTTGGCCACCCGCTCGGCGGTGGCGCCGGGCACCACCCCGGCCGAGGGCGGCGGCAGGGGCGAGCTGTCCGGCCCGCGCAGCAGGGCCCACAGCCCGAACACCAGGGCAATGAGGGCCAGCACCAGGGCGATCACGCCGGCGGCGCCGCCGCTGGAGCGGCCGGCCGCGGGCGGGGCGTACAGGCGATGGGGATTGGACATCGGCCGGGGGGGCTCCACCGGATCGCTGCCAATGTCAATCCGGGGGCCCATGTCATCGTACCTGGCGGACATAGAACACTCCTTAGTGCCGCCTAGCCGCGGCCGCGGGCAAAAGCAGGTTGAAGGAATTTATAACACTTGCTCCCTTGGCTCACAAGGGCCGCGGCCTATTGCCGGCCCACAAAATCCGGCCGGAAGGCCTGTCGGGGCAGGGCCAGGGCCGCGGCCGCCTGTTGCCGCAGGCGCTGGCAATCGGCCGGCAGGGCCCCGTGCAGGTCCAGGTAGTTGGTGTAGTGGTCGCTGAAGAGATGCAAGGGCCCGGTCAGCTCGGCCAGCAGGCGGTCGGCCTCGGCCAGCACCTGGTGCGGGGTGCAGAGGGTGAAGCGGCCCCGCTCTAATTGGTGCAGCAGCAGAGTGTTCACCTTGGGCACCAGGGTGCGCAGGCGCACGGTCAGGGGCCCGGCCGCGTTGATCTGGTTGATGACCGAGGCCGTGGCCGCGGCGTGGGCCAGGGAATCCTCGGGTCCGGCCAGGCCCAGGATCACGTACAGGCACAACTCCAGGCCGGCCTGCAGGGCCAGGCGGCCGGCAGCCACCTGCTCGGCGCTGGTCACGCCCTTCTTGACCCGGGCCAGGGTGGAGTCGTGGCCCGACTCCAGGCCCACGTGCAGCCGGCTGAGCCCGGCCTGCTTGAGCCGAGCCAGGCCCGCCGCGCCCTGGGCCAGGATGCTCTGCATGTTGGCGTAGACCGTGATGCGCTCCAGGTTGGGCAGCAGGCGCCGGGCCTGGGCGCAGACCGCGGCCAGCTCCGCGGTGGGCATGGCCAGGGTGTTGCCTGCGGGCAGGAACAGGCTGCGCACGTGCGGGCCCAGCTCCTGGGCGGCCTGGTCCAGGTCGGCCAGTATCTCGCTGAGAGGCCGCACCCGGAAGCGGGGTCCCTTCTTGTAGACCACGCAGAAGCTGCACTTGTTGTGCGGGCAGCCCACGGTGGCCTGCAGCAGCAGGCTGTCGGCCTCGGACGGCGGGCGGTAGATGGGGCCCTCGTAGCGCATGGGGCAATTATGGCCGCCCACGCCGCTTAATGCAAAAAGGCCGCGCCGCCGGCCGGACCGGGCTGGTTTGACATTCACTGCCCCGGCTGCCAACATGGCCCAAAGGCCCATGCACACGGGGAAGATGTTGAGCGACTGCGCCAAACACTACTGCGAGCTGACCCCGCCCAGCCTGGGCGACAACACCGCCACCGTGGACCGGCTCTGCCGGGCCCTGGCCAAAACGGGCGGGGCCCGGCCATCTGCGCCGGTGCCCCGTCTCATGTCCTTTGCCCGCACCATCCGCGACTCCGGCCACCGGGTCACGGCCACGGTCTGCACCGGCGCGGCCGGGCCGGTGCTGGTGGAGGTGGAGCCCGGCGACGCCACCCACACGCCCATCCCCGCCGCCCTGGCCGAGCGCGCCGCCGAGGTGCCGCCGGCGTTGTGGGGCCGGGAGGGCCTGGGCGTGGCCCTGGACATCGGCTCCACCCATCTGCAGGCCAGCCTGTACGACCTGGCCTCGGGCCGGGAGCTGGCCGCGGGCACCCACCTCAACCCCCAGGCCGAGCTGGGCGCGGACGTGCTCAGCCGCATCCACGCCGCGGCCGCCCCCGGCGGCTTGGAGCGGCTGCACCAGATGCTGGTGCAGGCGGCCCAGGGGCTCATCGCCCAGATGTGCGATCGAGCCGGCCGCAAAACCGAGGAGGTGGCCGGGCTGGTGGCCGCGGGCAACACCACCATGACCCACTTCTTCCTGGGCCTGGACGTACAGTCCATCTGCCGGGAGCCCTACATACCGGTGGTGAACCGGCCCTCGCCTTTCTACGCCGCCGACGTGGGCCTGGCCCTGGCCTCGGGGGCCGTGGCCTGGGCCCTGCCCAACGTGGGCGCCTACTTCGGCGGCGACCTGGTGGCCGGCATCGTGGCCGCGGACCTGCACCGCCGCCAGCAGCCGGCCATCTTGGTGGACGTAGGCACCAACGCCGAGGTGGTGGTGGGCGACCGGGACTGGCTGGTGGCCTGCGCCGGCGCGGCCGGCCCGGCCCTGGAGAGCGGGGTGGCCAAGATGGGCATCCTGGCCCAGCCTGGGGCCATCGAGGGGGTAAAGATCGACCCCGCCACCCTGGAGCCCAGTCTGAGCGTCATCCCCAACCCCGACGGGAGCGTGCCGCGTCCCAAGGGCCTGTGCGGCTCGGGCCTGTTGCAGCTTTTGGCCCAGCTCTACCTGACCCGGACCATGGACATGCGGGGCAAGTTCCGGGTGCACCAGCACCCGCGCATCTTCGAGAGCGACGAGGGCTGGGCCTACATCGTGGTGCCGGCCGCCGAGTCGGCCACCGGCCGGGACATCTACGTGGACGAGGTGGAGATAGACGTGCTGCTGCGCTCCAAGGCGGCCATGTACACCATCCTGCGCACGGTGCTGTTGGAGGTGGGCCTGGAGTTCAGCGACCTGTCGGCCTTCTTCGTGGCCGGCGCCTTTGGCAACGTCATCGACCCGGACACGGCCATCACCCTGGGCATGCTGCCGGACCTGCCCCGGGAGTGCTTCGTGCCCCTGGGCAACTCCTCCCTGGCCGGCTGCCGCAAGCTACTCCTGGAGCCGGAGACGCGGCCCCAGGTGGAGGCGGTGGCCGGCCGGCTGACCTACCTAGAGCTGAACGTGAACCAGGCCTTGATGAACCGCTTCTCGGCCGCCCGCTTCATCCCCCACACCGACTCGGCCCGCTTCCCCAGCGTGCCGGCCTGGCACTAGGAGACGGGCGGTGCGCGAAGCCCCGGAGCTAAAGGAACGCGCCCAGGAGCTGGCCGGCCGCGTGCTTAAGCAGGTGCGCCTGGTCACCGACACCACCGAGTTCATGGCGCTGGAGCCCGGCGACGTGGTGGAGCTTCAGGGCCGGCGCTTCGTGCTGCTGGGCACCGAGTTCGAGGGGCGCTTCGGCTTGGACGAGCAGCCCAAGCACTGGGTCAAGCGGAGCCGGGACCTGGAGGACGGCTCGCCGCGCATCCTCAAGCTGGTGTTCCACGAGGAGTTCGTGCTGCCCATCGGCCAGTTCAAGATCCGCTGCTTCCGCTCGCCGGCCAAGGAGGCCCGCATCCTGGAGCTGGTGCGCGGCCACCCCCACTTCATGCAGGGCCACACCCTCTACGACGCGGCCGGCAACCCGGTGCGGGTGCTGGAGCGCATCCGGGGCGGGCCCCTGGACCAGCTCCTCAGCGACATGGAGATGGAACACCAGCAGTATTACCAGCTCCACCTGCGCGGGGTGCTGGAGCGGCTGGTGCCGGTGTTCCAGGCCCTGGCCTATCTGCACCGCCAGGGCGAGCGCCACGGCGACGTGCGCCGGGACCACGTGTTCGTGGACCAGGACAGCGGCACCTGGCGCTGGATAGACTTCGACTACAACTTCGACTTCCGTGAGAACCCCTACGGCCTGGATCTGTTCGGCCTGGGCAACATCCTGGCCTATGCCGTGGCCCGGGGCGAGGTGACGCTATACTGGATCAAGCGCCAGCGCCCGGAGCTGGTGGATGGGCTGAGCGCGGACGACTTCTCGCCCATAATCAAGAACCGGCTGATGAACCTGGGCAAGTTCTTCCCCTACCTGCCCCGGCGCCTGAACAACGTGCTGCTGCATTTTTCCGCAGGCAGCCGGCTGTTCTATCAAAGGGTGGAGGAGCTCTTAGAGGAGTTGGGCCCGGCCCTGGAGGACCTGCCCCGGCCGGCCCCGGAGGAGGCGTCATGACTCTCTGGAACCGCATCCTGGCCGCGGTGGACGACAAGGAGGCCAGCCTGCAGGCGGTGCGCTACCTGGCCGGCGTGCTGGGCGGCTCGGACACCTGCCGGGTGATGCTCTTGGCGGTGCTGCAGCGGCCCCTGGCCGACGCGGTGCCCGACCCGGCCCAGCGCAAGGCCCTCACCGCAGAGAAGCGCCGCCAGCTGAGCGAGAGCCTGGCCGCCGCCCGCAAAGAGCTGGTGGAGGCGGGCATACCCGCGGCCAACGTGGAGGCGCACCTAGAGGAGGCCGGCGGCCGCACCGTGGGCGAGACCATCCTGGCCCGCCAGGCCCAGGGAGGCTACGGCACGGTCGTGGTGGGCCGGCGCAACCTGAGCAAGGCCGAGGAGTTCCTCTTCGGCTCGGTCTCCAGCGACGTGGTGCACCGGGCGGCCAACTTCTCGGTGTGGGTGGTGGCCTGAGCCGGGCGCCCGGCTTCGCCAGCCAGCGAGCCGCTGGGGGCAAAACGGGTCGAGATGCCATCTGCCTTAGCTAGCCGTCAAGGCTCCCGTTGAAAACATCTGGGAGCCCAAGCCTTGGGCCCGGCATACTGCGTTGCCGGCTTCGCTCGCGCCTCGATGTAGCTTAAACTACACCTGCAGCGCTCGCTCGCCGGACGTCTTGTCTGCCGGTGGCTGGCTGTGCCGGGCCAAGGTGCAAACAGTGCCCGGCTGATTACGATGGTTTTGCCTAACTGCTGTGCAGATAAAGCCTAACTAAACCGCCCTGCCTTCATAAAATGTCCAAGCTACTGGTAGCCCAGTTGGGTCAGGCGGGCCTGGGCCGTGGTGCCGTACTTGGTCTTGGGCGACAGCCTGACCACCTTGCGGTAGTAGTCGGCCGCGTAGCTGCGCTGGCCCAGGCGATCCAGGCAATAAGCCAAGAAAAACAGGTTGATGTACTGATCGGGCAGCAGCTTGCTGGCCGCGAAGTGGCTCTGGGCGCCATTGCGGTAGTCGCCCTGGGCCCGGTAGGCGGCCCCGGCCACCAGCAGAGCGTAGAAGTTATTGCCGGCCAGGGCGGCACCGGTCTTGGCCTCCTGCAGGGCGGCGCGGTTGTTCTTCTGCTGCAAATACACCAGGGCCAACTGGGTGTGGAACAGGCCCTCCTGAGGGTAGAGCGAGATGGCCCGCCGGAAGTAGCTGGCCGCCTCGGTGAAGCGCCGCTTGGAGGCCAAGGCCGCGCCCTTGTCCATGGCCGCGTAGGCCGGGGCGCGCCTCTTCTGCAGGGCCAGGGCCCGGCTGAAGCTGGCGGTCTTCATGGGCTGGTTGGTCAGCCGGGGGTCGGACTGCAAGACACGCTGCTGGGCGCTCTGGATGCGCTCGTTGGGCAGGGGGTGGGAGGAGAGCATGGCCGCCGTGAAGCCGGGCTCGGTCTTCTCCATGGCCTTGAACATCTGGAACACCTGCACCATGCCCTGGGGATTGTAGCCGTTCTGGGTCATGTACTGGTAGCCCAACTCGTCGGCCTGGCGCTCCTGGTCGCGGGAGTAGCTGAGCATCAAGAGCTGGCCGGCCACGCCCGCGGCCGCGATGCCCACCGGGGCCCAGTCGCTGTCGCCCATGGCCACGGCCAGGCCCAGCACCGCCATGGTTACCAGCACCCCGCGGGTGTATTGGGCCACCGAGTGCCGGGCGGTGACGTGGCCGACCTCGTGGCCCATCACCGCGGCCAGCTGGTCCTCGCTGTCCATCTTGGTGATCAGGCCACGGGTGACCGATATCTTGCCGCCGGGCAGGGCGAAGGCGTTGACCTGGCTGGTGTTGACCACGTTGAACTGCCAAGGCAGGTTGGGGCGGTGGCTGCGGGCGGCCAGGCGCCGGCCCACGCCGGAGACGTAGGTCTGCAGGCCGGGGTCGCCCGGCGGCAGGCCGTGGTTTAGCTGCGTGGTCTGGGGAAAGTAGTTGGCGCCCATGGACAGCTCTTGCTGCTCGCTCATGAGCACCAGTTCGTCCTGGCCGGTGACCGGGTTCTTGGCGCAGGCCACTGCCAGCAGGGCCAGCAGCAGCCCAAGCCCCAGCCAGCTCCAGAGAGGGTGCCTCTTGATCAGGCGCGCTAACTTCATGGTCTTTTCATCCGCGGCGGTATGGATTCAGTTTAGCCTCCGCTTTGGCGCAGGGGCAAGGGGCCCGGACAACGGCGATTGGTTGTAACCCCCGGAGAATCGGGGTATAGTTTGAAATTAGATCAGGGCGCCCAGGGGGGCGCTTGTTTTAACTGGGAGCCGTCGCAAAGGACCCGAGCGTGGACCAAGCCTACTACGCCGAGCTGGCCGACGACCAGCTTTTCGAGTTGATCTTCACCGCCGAGGACCGCCTGGAGCTAGGCGCGGCCCTGGAGTTGGCCTGTCGCGACTCCCTGGCCCCCTACCTGGGCCAGGTGGTGATGGACAAGCAGAGCTGGCTGGCCGAGCTGCCCGAGTGGTGGGCGGTGGTGCATGGGACCTACATCCTGGGACAGCGCGGCGGCGAGGCCGAGGTGCTGGCCCTGGTGGCGGCCCTGCGCTGGGCCGACGCCTTTGACTGCGACTGGGTCACCGAGCTATTGCCATCTATTTTCGGGCACCTGGGCGCGCCGGCCATATCCTGGCTCACCACCGTGGCCCGGGACCAGTCCTCGGGCTGGTCCACCCGCGACCTGGCCCTCAAGGGCCTGGCCTCCATCGGCCTGAAGCACCCCGACTCCCAGGAGCACGTGTTCAAGATCATCGGCGAGCGCTTCATGGATGAGGGCGAAGACCGCCTGCTGCGCCAGTTGGCCGGCCAGATCCTGCTGGACTTCCTGCACCCCGGCTACCGCATGGCCCTGATCCAGTTCGCCCGCGAAGACTGGGCCCTGCGCGACGTGGACTACCTCTACCCTATCGGCCTGGACCCCGAGACCGTGGAGCGGGCCTACCGGGCCCAGGAGCCCCAGCTCTGGCACTATGACGAGGACTGGATGCGCTTCTACGATCCGGGCGAGACCCAGCGCCGCCAGAAGCGCTGGACCCGCGAGCGCCTGACCGGCAGCCGCCAGGGCCGCCTGGCCAAGCCGCCCAGCGGCGGCGGCCGGGTGCTGCCCCTGTGGCGCAACAAGGGCACCGACGCCCCGCCCGAGGGCACCCCGCCGGTGGAGTAGCCCGCCTTCCGTGGCCCGGCCCAGGCCGGGCGTCCGCAATCGCCGATCCCGAGCCTGCCCAGAGGGAGCCGCCATGGCCGACAGACCGCGTTTTCAGGACAAGACGGCCCTGGTCACCGGCGCCGGCTCGGGCATCGGCCGGGCCCTGGCCCTGGCCCTGGCCCAGGAGGGCGCCCGCCTGCTCCTGGCCGCCCGCAGCGCCGACAAACTGGAGCAGGTGGCCGAGGAGACCCGTAGGCAGGGCAGCCCCGAGGTCCTGGTGCAGCCCACGGACGTGAGCGACCAAGGCCAGGTGGAGGCGCTGGCCGCCGCGGCCCAGCAGGCCTGGGGCCAGCTGCACATACTGGCCAACTGCGCCGGGGTGGGCTATGCCGGTTCGGTGCGCTCCAGCGACCCGGCCCAGGCCGAGGAGATGATCCGGGTCAATTTCTACGGCCTGTACCTGGTCACCCGCCTGTGCCTGCCCCTGGTCCTGGCCCAGGGCGGCGGCGACATCGTGAACATCGCCTCGGTGGCGGCGCTCAAGGCCTCGCCGGGTTTTGCCATCTACTCAGCCAGCAAGTATGCGGTGCGCGGGCTCAGCGACTCCCTGCGCATGGAGCTGCGGGACCTTGGCGTGCGGGTGCTGTGCGTGCACCCGGGCATGACCGAGACCGGGTTCTTCGAGCGCTTCGGCCACACTCCGGTGCCGCTCAAGGAGGGGCTCAGCCTGATGCCACCCGAGCACGTGGCCCGGGCCATCGTGGAGGCCCTGGCCCTGCCGGCGGCCACGGCCATAAACGAGCTGACCATCCGGCCCAGTTGGCAGGAGCGCTAAAGACCGGTCCTCATTTGACACCACGCGGGCCTGGGTGCTATGTTTAGCCCAGGCCTATTTATTATTTTTGTTAATTAAACTGCAGTGTTACCTTGTCCGGTCCGCGCTGGAGAAGCCCTTGAGCTACCTGGTCCTGGCCCGCACCCACCGGCCGGCCACCTTTGAGGAGGTGGTGGGCCAGGAGCACGTGACCAAGACCCTGGCCGGGGCCCTGGCCAGCGGCCGCCTGGCCCACGCCTTCTGCTTCACCGGCCCCCGCGGGGTGGGCAAGACCACCGTGGCCCGCATCCTGGCCAAGGCCCTCAACTGCGAGAAGGGCCCCACGCCCGATCCCTGCGGGGTCTGCCACCACTGCCAGGAGATCAACGACGGCCGGGCCGTGGACGTGCAGGAGATCGACGCTGCCTCCAACTCACGGGTGGAGGACGTGCGCGAACTGCGGGAGGTGATTCGCTACCATCCCCAGTCCGCCCGCTTCCGGGTCACCATCCTGGACGAGGTGCACATGCTCTCCAAGGCGGCCTTCAACGCCCTCTTGAAGACCTTGGAAGAGCCCCCGGAGCACGCGGTGTTCATCCTGGCCACCACCGACGTGCACAAGGTGCCCCTGACCATCCTCAGCCGCTGCCAGCGCTACGACTTCCGCCGCCTGCCGCCGCGGCTGCTGGCCCAGCACCTGCAAAAGGTCCTGGCCAGCGAGGGCCTGAGCCTGCCCAAGGAGAGCCTGGCCCTGATGGCCCGGGAGGCCGACGGCTCGGTGCGCGACGCCCTGAGCCTGCTGGACCAGGTGCTCTCGGCCGGCCGGGAGAGCATGACCCACGCCGAGGTGGTGGAGCTGTTGGGCCTGGTGGACCGCGAGCTGGTCACGGCCACGGCCCAGGCGGTCTTGGCCGGCGACGCGGGCGCGGTGCTGGACCTGGTGAGCCGGGTGTACGCGGCCGGCGGGGAGATGCAGGCCTTCTACGGGGCCTTGCAGGAGCACTTCCGCAACCTGGCCGCGGCCAAGGCCGCCCCGCCCGGGGCCGACCTGTTCGGCCTGACCGACGAGGAGCTGGCCGGGCTGCGCGCCCAGGCCGAAGGCTACAGCGCCGAGACCCTGCACGAGATCTTCGACCAGCTGGCGGCCAGCGAGGAGA
The DNA here is from genome assembly GCA_040751985.1 of Thermodesulfobacteriota bacterium. Lineage (GTDB taxonomy): Bacteria > Desulfobacterota > Desulfarculia > Desulfarculales > Desulfarculaceae > Desulfoferula. The sequence continues at coordinate 27,979 of JBFMFU010000057.1, forward strand.
TGTTCCGCCGGGCCAGCCAGCCGCGCCTGGTCATGGAGATGACGCTCCTCAAGCTCACCCAGGTCAAGCCGGTGCTGAGCCTGTCCGAGATCATCTCCGGCCTGGAGCGGACCGGGGGCCAGGGCCCGGCCAACCCCGGCCCGGCCGCCGGCCGGCCGGCCCCGCCGGCCCCCAGCCCAGGCGCGGCCACGTCCCAGGCCGCGCCCGTGGGCGGCCCGCCCCGCGGGGCCGAGGCCGTGCTCAAGGAGCTGGTGCGCTACGCCGAAAAGGCCCTGCCGGCCCTGGCCTCCTACCTGGGCCGGGCCACGGCCAGCCGGGAGGGGGACGTGCTGACCGTGGCGCTGCCCACCGGCTCCCTGGCCGCCTCCTACGCCACCCTGGAGAACCAGCAGGCTCTGCAGGAGATGGCGGCCGAGCTGTGGGGGCCGGGGCTGAGCCTGCGCCTGCAGGCCTCGGCCGAGGCCGAGCCCCCGCCCGAGCGCCGGGCCCGGGCCGAGGCCCAGGCCAAGGCCGCCGCCGAGTTGGCCGACCATCCGGCGGTGCGCCAGGCCACCGAGATCTTCGAGGCCGAGGTGGTGGCCTTGAATCCCTTAGAAGCCGAACCAGAACCAATCGACAGCCAGGGAGCAGATTAGATGATCCCCAAAGGTGGCATGGGCAACCTGATGAAGCAGGCCCAGAAGATGCAGCAGCAGATGCTCAAGATGCAGGAGGAGCTGGCCGCCCGCGAGGTGAGCGCCGCCGCCGGCGGCGGCATGGTGGAGGCGGTGGTCAACGGCCGCGGCGAGCTGCTGCGCCTGAAGCTGGAGCGCGAGGTGGTGGACCCCGAGGACGTGGACATGCTGGCCGACCTGGTGGTGGCCGCGGTGGCCGAGGCCCAGCGCCGCGCCCAGGAGATGATGCAGAGCGAGATGAGCAAGCTCACCGGCGGCCTGGGCCTGCCCCCTGGCCTGGTCTGAGGGAGGGGCGGCGGTGTATCCCCCGGCGGTGCGCAACCTGATCGCGGCCCTGAGCCGGCTGCCCGGCGTGGGGGCCAAGACCGCCGAGCGTCTGGCCCTGCACCTGGTGCGCGCGCCGGCCGGCGAGGTGCAGGCCCTGGCCCGGGCCGTGGCTGGGGTGGGCGCGGTCAAGACCTGCTCGGTCTGCCGCAACCTCACCGAGCGCGACCCCTGCCCCATCTGCGCGGACCCGGCCCGGGACCGCTTCCTTTTATGCGTGGTGGAGTCCCCGGCCGACCTGGCCGCCCTGGAGGCCGCGGGCAGCTACCGGGGCCTGTACCATGTGCTGGCCGGGGCACTGGACCCCCTGGAGGGGGTGGGGCCCGAGGAGCTGGTGCTGGGCCCCCTGCTGGCCCGCATCAAGAAAGGCGGGGTGCGCGAGGTGATCATCGCCACCAACCCCACCGTGGAGGGCGAGGCCACCGCCGACCTCTTGGCCAAGTCCCTGGCCGCCAGCGGGGCGGCCATCACCCGCCTGGGCTACGGCGTGCCCGTGGGCGGGGACCTCAAGTACATGGACGGACTGACCCTCAGCCGCTCCCTGGAGTCCCGCCGCCGGCTGGACTGAGCGCCTTATTCACCCGACATTTGCCGTGAGAGAGGGCCGCCCGAGGCGGCGGCCCCTGGCTCAGGGGTTGGCCTCCAGCTGCCCCTGAATGAAGGCCTCCACCTCCTCGCGGGGCCGAAACACGCCGTAGTGGCCCTCGGCCAGCACGTCGGCCCGCAGCTCCAAGAGGCGCTGCATGCTGCGCCGCCAGGCCTGTTTGTCCGAGCCGAACTCCGGCGAGAAGGGCCCGTGCACGTCCTGGCCGAAGAGCACCTTCATGTCTCCGGCCTGGCACCAGGCCGACAGGGAGCCGGGGGTGTGGCCCGGCGTGTAGAGGATGTGCAGCTCGTGCTCCGGGCCCAGGGCCAGGTCCCCGTCGCCGCCGATCACCTGGTCCGGGGCCACCGCCGCCAGGTGCAGCCCGTACCAGGCGGCGGCCGAACGCCGGTCGTCGCCCAGGGCCAGCACCTCGGCGTCGCCGCGGTGGGCGATGACGAAGCAGCCGGTGCGCCGCTTGAGCTCGGCGGCGCCGCCGACGTGGTCTATATGGGCGTGGGTGGCCAGCAGGTGGGTGGGGGCCTGGCCGCCGGCCTGGGTGGCCAGGTCCAGGATCAGGGGCAGGCTGGGGCCGGCGCCGCAGTCAATGAGCACCCGCGATTGCTGGCCCTGTATGAGGTAGCAAAGGCAGTCGCGAGGGTCGCTAAGGTCTGGGCCGCCCACCATAAATACGCCCGGGGCAATACGGCGGGGCTCATGGTTCAGGGCCATGATAGGGGTATCCTCCTGATGATGGCTCGCGTTGGCCGCGCCCCCTACCGGACCCTACGCGGGCCGGGCGGCTCTAATTAATAAAATTCTAGCACGATTTTCGGCCTGAAAAGGAATAAGTGGGCTTGCACCCGGTCAATGCGCGGTTTAGGCTGGAGCGCGGAGAAGACCATGGCCAAGGACAAGATCAAAGCCACTCAGGCCCTGCGGGCTCTGGACCAGGCCAAGGCCCACTACAGCCTGCACCCCTACCAGTACGTGGAGCGCGGGGGCACGGCCGAGGCGGCCCGCCAGCTGGGCCTGGACGAGCACCAGGTGATCAAAACCCTGGTGATGATTGACAATCAGAACTGGCCCCTGATCGTGCTCATGCACGGCGACCGGGAGGTCTCCACCAAGAACCTGGCCCGGTAGCTGGGGGTCAAGGAGGTGCGGCCGGCCGACCCGCAGCTCGCCCAGCGGGTCACCGGCTACCAGGTGGGCGGCATCAGCCCCTTCGGCACCCGCCAGCAGCCGCCGGTGTACCTGGAGCGCAGCATCCTGACATTGCCAATGCTGTACATCAACGCCGGCAAGCGGGGGCTCTTGGCCGGCCTGAGCCCGGCCGAGCTGGTGCGGATTCTCTCCCCCACCCCGGTGGAGGCGGCCATCTGAGCCGGCGAGCCGCCTAGACTTCTTTGGGCGGGGCCTCGTCCAGGAGCTGGCCCAGATACTCAGCCATGTCCTCCACCAACTGCATGCAGATGTGCCGCCGGCCCTGGGGGTCGTTGTAGAAGAACTTCACTGCCTCCCGGTCGCGCCAGTCGATGCAGGCGATGTCCCGGCAGTCCACGCTGCCGTACTGACGGGTCATCTCCTCGAAGCGGCGGGTGAGCTTGGCGCTGTAGCGCCACATGTTGCGGTCTTCTTTTTCCTCGGGGGTGGCGCGGCTGTAGAGGCTGGAGACCAGGGCCACCGCGCCCACCAGGATGCCGCAGACCCGGCCGCTGCTGGCCACGCCGCCGCCGAAGGCCCCCATGGCCTTTACCAGCTCCGGGCAGTGCAGGCCCATCTTTTCCTGGCCCACGGCCAGGAGCACTTGGCTTCAATGCATCCTCTGGCTGAACAACTCCCGGGCTCTGGCGCGCATTTGCTCGGCGGTCATGCCACTTCTCCCCAGTCTGGCGTTTGCGTCTCGGGCCTCGCGGCGGGGTGCTACCCTGCCGGCCAGGGTCGGTTTTGCTCCAAAAGCTCGCACAGGTAAACGGCCAGATCGCAGATCAACCGCTCGCAGCGCCGCCGGGTGCTGTCCGGCGCGGTGCGGGACCAGCGGAGCTTTTCCGGGTCGTCCAGGTCGATCTCCGCGATGCGGGCGCAGTCCACCCCGCCGTAGGGGGCGGCCAGTTCCTCGAAGCGGCCCACCAGTTGACGGGCCAGGGGCCGCAGCCGAGGGTCCTCGCGCAGCTCTGGGTCGGCGGCGCCGAAGAGGCTGGCCGCCATGGCCACCGCCCCGGTGAGTATGCCGCAGACCCGCCCGCTGCGGGCCACGCCCCCGCCCAAGGCGGCCATGGCCCTTATCACCTCGGGCTGCGCCCGCCCAGCCTTTTCCTGGCCCACGGCCAGAATGGTCTGGCTTCAATTATAGTTTTGATTGAACAGCTCCAGGGTGCGCTGGCGGATCTGCTGGGTGGTCATGGCCTCCTCACGCGCGGACAAAAAAATCGCGCCCGATTATACGATTTCGGGCGAGTCAGGGGAACCCCAATATCGAAACAGCCGATGCCGGCCGCCCGGCCTGGGCAAGGGGCGGGTTTGCCGGTATGTTAGGCCTGCCGCGGGCCGCGGCCATCGGCGGCCCTTGCAAAGGCCGGCCCCAGCAGCCACAATGAGACAATGTTCAAGCCTCAACCGGCCGCAGGGCCGTCAAAAGCGAGGAATACATGCGCCCCAGCCTGAGCTTTCAAGTCCGGCCCGACCTGCCCGAGGCCCTCAAGCCCCTGAGCGAGCTGGCGGGCAACCTGTGGTTCTGCTGGCACGCGGAGGCGGTGGAGCTGTTCCAGCGCGTGGATCAGCCGCTGTGGAGCCAGGTGCAGCACAACCCGGTGGCCCTGCTCAACTCGGTGAGCCAGGAGCGCCTGCAAGACCTGGCCGGGGACAGCGGCTTCCTGGCCCAACTGGAGCGGTTGGTGGGCCACCTGCGCTCCTACCTGGGCGTCAAGGGCTGCCCTTTCCTGGGCGAGCGCGCGCCGAAGGGCTTCACGGTGGCCTACTTCTCGGCCGAGTACGGCCTCACCGAGTGCCTGGCCATCTATTCCGGCGGCCTGGGGGTGCTCTCCGGCGACCATCTCAAGAGCGCCTCCAACCTGAACCTGCCCCTGGTGGGGGTGGGCCTGGCCTACCGCCAGGGCTATTTCACCCAGTACCTGAACCTGGACGGCTGGCAGCAGGAGGAGTACCACCCCAACGACTTCTGGAACCTGCCCATGGAGCTGGTCAAGGACGGCCAAGGCCAGGAGGTGACCATCCAGGTGGAGATCGAGGGCAAGCCCCTGACCGCCCGGGTCTGGCGGGTGCAGGTGGGGCGGGTGCCGCTGTACCTGCTGGACGCCAACCTGGAGGCCAACCCGCCGGAGTTCAGGGCCATCACCCACCAGCTCTACGGCGGCGACCGCCAGATGCGCATCCGCCAGGAGATACTGCTGGGCATCGGCGGGGTGCGCCTGCTGGCCGCCCTGGGCATCGAGCCCAACGTGGTGCATATGAACGAGGGCCACAGCGCCTTCGCCTCCCTGGAGCGCATCCGCCAACTGCGCCAGAAGCAGCAGCTCAGCTTTGACCAGGCCCGGGAGATGGTGCGGGCCTCCAACTGCTTCACCACCCACACCCCGGTGCCGGCGGGCAACGACTACTTCGACCCCGAGCTGGTGCGGCGCCATTTCGCCAATTACGTGGGCGAGCTGGGCATCTCCCTGCCGGTGCTGTTGGGCTACGGCCGCATCCACCCCACGGACCAGCAGGAGCAGTTCTGCATGACGGTGCTGGCCCTGCGCCTGTCGGGCTTCTCCAACGGGGTCAGCGCCCTGCACGGCCAGGTGAGCCGCAAGATGTGGCAGGACATCTGGCCCCACTTCCCGGTGGAGGACCTGCCCCTGACCCACATCACCAACGGGGTGCACACGCCCTCCTGGATCAGCAACGACATGGCCTACCTGTTCCACCGCTACCTGGGTCCGGCCTGGATGGAGGACCCGGACAGCCAGGCGGTGTGGCAGCGCATCGAAAACATCCCGGACGCCGAGCTGTGGCGGGCCCACGAGCGCCGCCGGGCCCTGACCATCACCTTCGTGCGCAAGCTGTTGGTGGAGCAGCTCACCCGGCGCGGGGCCAGCGCCGAGCAGTTGCGCCACGCTTCCGAGGTGCTCAACACCGAGGCCCTGACCCTGGTCTTCGCCCGGCGCTTCGCCACCTACAAGCGGGCGGTGCTGTTGCTCAGCGACCGCGACCGCCTGGCCCGCCTATTGGGCAACCCCGAGCGGCCCATGCAGCTCATCTTCGCGGGCAAGGCCCACCCCGAGGACCAGGAGGGCAAGGAGTACATCCGTCGCATCTACGCCCTCACCCGCGACCAGCGCTTCCGTGACCACATCGTCTTCCTGGAAGACTACGACCTCAACGTGGCCCGCTATCTGGTGGGTGGCGCCGACGTGTGGCTGAACACCCCCCGCCGGCCCCAGGAGGCCTGCGGCACCAGCGGCATGAAGGCCGTGTCCAACGGCGCCCTGCATCTGAGCGTGCTGGACGGCTGGTGGGCCGAGGGCTTCCAGCCGGGCCTGGGCTGGGCCATCGGCCGGGGCGAGGTCTACGAGGGCGACCAGCAGCAGGACGAGGTGGAGGCGCGGGCCCTGTACCGCATCCTGGAGCAGGAGGTGCTGCCCCTGTTCTACGACCGCGGCCACGACGGCCTGCCCCGGGGCTGGATCGCCTACATGAAGAAGTCGTTGCGCACCCTCTGCCCCGTGTTCAACAGCCACCGCATGCTGGAAGACTACGTGGACCTGGCCTACCTGCCCGCGGCTGAGCGCTTCAACGACCTGTCGGCGGAAAACTACGCCGGGGCCCGCGAGCTGGGGGCCTGGGTGCAGCGCATCATGGAGCACTGGAGCCAGGTGAAGGTGCTGGAGGTGTCTAGCCCCCAGGACGGCCCCCTGACCTGGGGCCAGCAGATACAGGTCAAGGCCCGGGTGCAGCTAGGCGGCCTGACCCCGCAGGACGTGGCCTGCGACGCCTACTACGGCCGCCTGGGCGCCGACGGCGAGTTCAAGCAGCGCCTGACCCAGCCCCTGCAGCCCACGGGCGATAGCCAGGACGGCGTAGAGTTCAACGGCGCCCTGCAGGCCCAGAGCACCGGCCGCCTGGGCCTGGCGGTGCGGGTGGTGCCCTATCACCCGCGCCTGGGCAACAAGTACGCCCTGGGCCTGGCGGTGTGGGGCTAGCCCGGATTTTTCATGAGGGCTGGGCGGTATTGTTATTTAGACTTTAATTTGCGCGGCGGTTAGGAAAAACCGAAGCAGTCGTCTGGCTAAAGTCTACATCCTGGCCCGGCACAGCCAGCTGCCGGCAGACAAGGCGACCGGCAAGCGAGCGTCGCAGGTGTAGCCAAAGCTACATCGAGGCGCGAGCGAAGCCGGCAACGCAGTATCCCGGTAGCTGGCGAAGCCGGACGCCCGGCCCTCATGGAATATCCGGGCTCAGCTCCGGTTGGGTCCCGGTTTGGAGAGCGGGTTGAAGTACAGGTTGCGGGGGGCGTTGAGCGAGGGCCGGTTGGCCGCCAGGTTGCGCTCCTGCCAGGAACGGCTTAGGGTATAGGTGGGCTGGCCGTCGCGCTCTGGGGCCGGGGTCAGGAAGTCCTGCGCCAGCCACTCTTCGGCCAGCGCGGCCCCCTCTTTGCTGTCCAGGCCCAGCACCCGGCTGATCTCGGCCGCGGTGATGGTCTCGTTCTCGTTGAACATGGGCAGCACCCGCTTCTGGGCCTTGCTCAGATGGCGGCGGGCCTCGGCGTCCAGGCGCTGGCGGCGGGCGTGCTCGTCCTCGGGCTCGGCCGGGCCGCCCAGCTTGAGGTAATCGTTGACCTGGTTCAGGAAGCCCTGAGCCACCCAGTCGCCCAGCAGATCGGCCTCTATGAGGCGGCCGGCCTGCTGGCTGGCCAGGAACCTCTGCCAACGAAGGAACACCTTGTCTGATACCTTGAGTTCGATGACCGGCATGAGTCACCTCCCTGAGCGCATCTATTACCAGCCCCGGCCGCCGGAGTCCAGGCCATGAGCGGCGGGGCCATCTGGCTCTACGGCGCGGCCCGCTCCCGGGCGGCGGCCCCCAAGTGGCAGGAGCTGTTGGGGCCGGATTGGCGGCTGGTCACCCTGGGCCCGCCGGACGAGCCGCTGCCGGACATCTCCGTGGGCCAGGAGCCGGACCTGACCCAGGCCCTGGAGACCTGCCCGCCGGAGCTGCGGCCGCGGGCCCTGCTCTTGCTGGGCTCGGCCGAGCAGGCCCCGGCCGGGGCGGCCGGCCTGCCCTGCCCCACCCTGGGCCTGGCCCCGGCGCCGGGCCTGGACCAGGTGCTGCCTCCCAAGTTGGCCCAGGCCGCGCCGCTGCTGCTGGCCGCGGCCGAGCAGGGCCGCGCCTGGCCCTGGCTGGAGCGGGTGCAGGTGAACCTGCCCCTGACCTACCTGCTGGGCGGCTTCCGGCCCCTGGTGGAGTCGCTGAGCATCAACCTGGAGGTAGGCCTGGACGCCCAGGCCCTGGACAGCCTGGGCCCGGCGGAGCTGGAGCAGGCCAAGGGGCTCCTGGCCGGCCGCCGGGTCAGCGCGCACCTGCCCTTCCTGGACCTGGCCCCGGGCAGCGCCGACCCCCGGGTGGCCGAGGTGAGCCAGGAGCGCCTGCTGGCCGCGGCGGATTGGGCCGTGCAACTAGGCGCGGTGCAGGCGGTGGGTCACCTGGGCTACCTGGCCGACGTGCACCGCAACCTGGAGGCCTTCTGCCAACGTCTGGCCGGCCGCCTGGCGCCGATGGCCGCCCGCCTGCAGGCCGGCGGCTGCGCCCTGGCCCTGGAGAACACCTTCGAGCCCTCGCCCGCGGTGCTGCTGGCCGCGCGCCAGGCCCTTTTGGAGGCGGGCGCGACCCAGGTGGGCTTCTGCCTGGACGTGGGCCACGCCGCCTGCTTCGCCAAGCTGCCCCTGTCGAGTTGGTGGCAGGCCCTGGGCCAGGAGATCATCGAGCTGCACCTGCACGACAACGACGGCGCCTTTGACTGGCACCTGCCGCCGGGCGGCGGCTGCGTGGACTGGGGCCTGGTGCGCCAGCGCATCAAGAGCCTGGAGCGGCCGCCCCTACTCACCCTGGAGCCCCACCGCGAGCCCCACCTCTGGGCCTCACTGCGGGCCTTGGAGCAGGTCTGGGGCCAGCCCTAGGTGTAAATGCTAAAGAGGTTGTTCACACGGTTCCAGTTTTGGAGACTGGTGGTTGAAGAGATCACCGGATCCAAACTGGGAGAGCCGCATGAGCAACCCTCATCAGAATGCCAGGACCACGG
>JBFMFU010000058.1:0-24745 GCA_040751985.1 Thermodesulfobacteriota bacterium
GGAAGCCCCGCTCGTCGTGCACCAGACCCGTCACGTGATACCGGTACCCCTGCCCTAAATCCGCCAGCTGCGGGATCAGGCTGCCGTCGGTCTTGTAGGGCACGTACCAGTCCGGAGGCACCGTGGGGTGACGCCGGTCGATTATCTCCAGGTCCTTCTCCGACGGCAGCACCACCTTCTCCCGCAGGTGCGCCACCATCTCGTCGGCCAGGAAGATCACCGGCGTGCGGAAGCGCTCGGCCGTGTTGAAGGACAAGACCATCAGCTCGAAGCACTCGGACACCGTGGCCGGGCAGAACACTATGGCCGGGTGGTCCCCATGCGTGCCCCAGCGCGCCTGCTGCACGTCTCCCTGCGCCACGTTGGTGGGCAGGCCCGTAGACGGCCCCCCCCGCATAACGTTCACCAACACCAATGGCGCCTCGGTGATGCAGGCGTAGCCCAGGTTCTCCTGCATCAGCGAGAAACCCGGACCGCTGGTGGCGGTCATGGCCTTGCGACCGGCCAGCGACGCCCCGATGCAGGCCCCCAGGGAGGCGATCTCGTCCTCCATCTGAATGAAGGGGTGCCCCCGCGCCGGCAGCTCCCGGCTCATAAACTCCGTGATCTCGCTGGCCGGCGTGATGGGGTAGCCCGCAAAAAAGTTGCACCCCGCCGCCAGCGCCCCCAGAGAGGCCGCCTCGTTGCCCTGCAGCAAACGGGCCTGCCCCAAGGACCCCTTCTTGGCAGCCCGGCGCCTCTTGCCAGCCACCGGCTGGGCCGCGGCCTTGCGCTTGGTGTGCGCCATGCCTACGCCTCCTCCCGGCTCGGCGCCGGCGCCAGACGCTCAGGGCTGCTGGCCGCCGCCACACGCCCCCCGCCCATCTGCCGCGGCTCCGACTCCCCCACCGTGATGGCAAAGTCCGGGCACAGCATCTCGCACAACCCGCAGCCCGTGCAGCGCTCCGCATCCGGCAAATACGGATGTCCCCACTTGTCCGCAGACAACGCCTGCCGAGGGCAGAACGCTAGGCAGTTCCCGCAGCCCTTGCACCAAGAAGGATAAAGACTGATGCGCGCGCCCGCGGCCGGTAGTCTGTGCTGGCCTAGGTCGTGATCCATGCTGCTCTACCTAAAAATGTCTTCCCACGGCACCCCGGCCCGGCCCCGGCCCGCGCCTCGCTCCGCCGCACCATCGTGCCAGCCAGAGGGGTCAGGGCGCCAATGCCGGGCCAGCTCTCCGGGCAAGGCCGGCCCGGCCCGGAGAGCTGGCCCAAGGTACGGCTAGCGGTAGTACTGGGCCCGCTTGTCCCAGATGCCCACTTCCTTGAAGTACTTGATGGCCCCGGGGTGGTAGCCCACCGGCACACCGTTGGCGCCCCGGAAGGCGTTGACCGGGACGTACATCTTGGCCATGGGATGGATGCCGTCCTTCTCTTCCTTGTGGCTGTAAACTGCCTTGAGCATCTTGTAGACCAGGTCCTCGGGCAGGTCGGTGCGGCAGAGCCACATCTGGGGCAGGGTGTAGGTGTGCACGTCCTTTTTTATGCCCGGGTACATGCCGGCCGGGAAGGTGAGCGGCACCACGTTGGTGAAGGCGGCCTGCAGCTTCTTGAGCGCCGCGGGCTCCACCTCCAGGATGCGCAGGGGGATGTCGCGGGACAGCTCCATCACTGCGGCGATGGGGGCGCCGGCCGCGATGATGCCGGCGTCGATGGTGTTGTCGCGCAGGCCGGTGGCGATCTCATGGAAAGAAATGTACTTGGGCTTGAAGTCCTTGAAGGTCAGGCCCCAGCCCACCTCCAGGTGCTTCTTGCTGTAGATGTTCAGGGTGGCGCTGCCCGCCGGCCCCACGCCGATGACCTTGCCCTTGAAGTCGCTGATGGACTTGATGGGCGAGTTGGCCCGCACGATCCAGTGGGTGTCGCTGGTGTGGCCCACCGCGATGAGACGCACCTTGTTGACGTCCATGCCCTCCTTCTTGAGGTCCTGCAGGGTGCCCATGCAGGCCAGGCCCATATCCAAGGAGCCTCGGACCAGCAGGCGGGCGTTCTCGGTGGAGGCCGCGGTGGACTCGGCCGTCACTCGGATGCCGGGGACGTACTTGTTTATCATGGCCGCGAAGCCGGCCCCGATGAAATAATAGGTGCCCGCCGGAGAACCAGTGCCGAAGGATAAAAACTTCATGGCCGAAGCGGGGGCAGGCTTGCAGACCACCAGCGCCATGGCCGCCAAGGCCAGGCTCAGGACTGCGGCCGCTCTTTTTAAGTTGGACATTGTCTCCTCCCTGTTTGGTCCGCCCTCCCCGGTGCCCGGCGCGCGGCCGCGGCGCCCAGGGGGTCTGGGAAAAATGTTTAGCGTGTATCCCCGGTGGGCGGCTGCGCCCAGCTAGTCCAAAGGCAATTCCTTGACCAAGATGGTCGCCTCGCTGGGCATCTTGCCGGTGTTAAAGGGGAAGGTCTGGGCCAGCGACTTGCCCGGAGCCAGGGGCTGGGTCTTGCGCGGGTAGAAGCCGCCGCCGGTCACGCCGTTAGGCAGCCAGATGTTCACCCGGAAGCGCTTGGGGGCCTTGGATACGTTCTGGACCTCCACGGTCACGAAGAGGCGGTCCTTGCCCTTGTGCTTCTTGACCTGGAAATCAGCCTTGGTCACCTTGGCTGACTTGACCACGTCAAGTTTGGTCTTGGGCCCGGCGGCTGCCATGGCCGGCAGGGCGCAGAGGGTCAACGCCGCGCACAACAGGAGGCCTCTTGCCCAGTTATGGAATTCCTGCCGTCTAACCATGCTCATTCTCCTACTTGACTGAATTGAATCCTTAACCGCACCACGTCTTATCGCTGTACCCGCTCGCGGCGGCCGAATCGTCCCCCGGGGCGGATTCGGCGCCACCAGGGGCCTAGCTGACCTCGTCTTGCAAGGGGATGACCTCCGAGTACATATCGGAGGTCCTTAGCAAGTGGGCTCTGGTCTTGGCAAAGGCCTCGTCCCCCTGTCCGCGGCGGATGGCGTCCAATATCTCCCTGTGTTCGCGGATCAGGCCCAGAACCGTCTCGCGGCTGAACTCATCCTGGGTCATCTCGATGATCACGCTGGAGAAGGTCTGGGTGATGGAATCGGAGATGAACAGGAGCAGGGGATTGTTGGATATGCGCGCCACCTCGTAGTGAAAGCGCACGTTGCAGTGGCGCGACTCCTTCACCGAGGTGCTCAGCTTTTCCCGCGCCGCCTCCAGCAGCCGCTCCAGCCGGGCGATGTCCTGCGGCGTGTGCTGCAGGGCCGCGCTCTGGGCCAGGGCCGGCTCCAGCAAAAGCCGCGCCTGGATCAGATGGACGAAGTTCACCTTGCCCATCTGCACCAGGTTTTTGAAGCTCTCGGTGATGGGCAGGGCGCTGGGCTCGGCCACGTAGGAGCCGCCGTTCACCCCGCGCTTGCTGTGGATCAGCCCCTTGCTGCGCAGGCTGGCCAGGGCGTCGCGCACGGTCACCCGGCTGACCTCGAAGGTCTCTATAAGCTCGCGTTCGGCGGGCAGCTTGGTGCCGGGGGGGTATTTACCTGAGGTTATTGCGCTGATGAGCTGGAGCTGGACTTCATCAGAAAGGAGCGGTTTTTTCAATGACTTAAATCGTGCCATGAGCGCCCCAGTCATTTGGACTAATGTATGATGTATTATCTTATAGTGGTTTCAAACCCCCTTTGTCAACTGTTTTCACCCGCCCGCCCCAAATGCCTGAATATTTTCTCAGGTCAGAGCCGGCGGTGCTGCGCCAATGGATAAATGAATCCCTGCCCCGGCCTGCGAGATGATCGAACCGCGCCGGATGGGGACAGGGCGGCGAGGGGCTTTCGGCAAAATAGAAGCGGCTGCGGCTCACGGCCGCATCTGACCTTCCCCCCGACGGGTCAAGACTCAATAGGGGTCAGGGTGCTTAATGAAAACGCAGCGCATATTCCTCACGTATCCCTTTTACATATAAGCCATTTCCCATCCCGCACGGCCTTCACTAGGCCGATTCCCACCACCAGGAACTCCAACCGCCCCAACAGCATGGCAAAGGTCTCGGCCCAAAGGACCATCGGCGGGGCCGTGGAAGAGGTGACGCCAATGGACAAGCCCACTGTGCCCAGGGCGCTGGCGAACTCGAACAGGCTGTCGGACAGCGAGAAGCCATGGGCGGTAAGCAAGACCGCTCCCAGGAAGAACAGGGCCAGATAGAGGAAAACAAAGACGGCAATCTGCCTTAGCGAGGCATCATCGACCGGCTCACGATTTTCCCCATCCCATATTTCCGGACGGCTTACGGCGTTCCGGGGCAGCAGCAGCCTGCGAAACTCCCAGAGCAGGGCACGCCAAAGGGCATAAATCCTGAACTGTTTGATCCCCCCAGCGGTGGAGCATATTCCGCCGCCGATCAGCATGAAGAGGATAAGGGCCAGCATGGCGGCGGGGCCAAATGCTTTGTATTCCACCGTGGAAAAGCCCGTGGTGGTCAGCGCGGTCACGGTCTCAAACACAGCCACCCGCAGCGACTTGCCCAGGCTGGGGAACATGGCGGCGGTCGCAGAGGTGAACAGCAGGGCGATTCCCGCCGGCAGTAAAAAGGCCATCAGGCGGATCTCGCCGTTTCGGAGCACCGCCCGCCAGCGCCCCTTCAGCAGGGCGTAGCTGGTCAGGAAGTTGAGGTTCCCCAAAATCATGAGCGGTATGGTGACCGCCTCCACCAAGGGGCTGTTCCAGAAGCCGATGGACTCCGGCCTGGTTGAAAATCCGCCGGTGGAGACCGCAGCGAAGGAGTGGTTGATGGCGTCGAACCAATCCATCCCCGCCATACGCAGGGCCAGCACGCCGACCAGGGAGTAGCCGGCGTATATGCTCACCACCAGCCGGGTGGAGCGCCGCACGTGCGGCACCAGTTGCCGCTCCCTTCCCTCGGCGGTGCTCAGCCCCACCCCCAGGGGCCCGCCAAAGGCAGCCAGCATCAGGATCGCTAGGCCGGCTCCTCCTGCCAGCTGCATGACGCTGCGGTAAAGCAGGACCAGGTGGGAGGCCTTGCTGACATCCACCACCGACAGGCCGGTGGTGGTCCAGCCGCTGGTGGCCTCGAACACCGCCTGGGTGAAATTCAGGCCGGCGGCTCCCATCAGCGGCATTGCCCCCACCAGCATCGCCGCCGCCCAGGCCAAGATGATTATTACCGCCCCTTCCAGCGTGGTGAGCGGCGCCGGCTCGCTGGGCCGCAGGCTTCGCCAAAGGCCGCCCCCCAAGGCCGCCAGTCCTCCCCCGGGCAGCAGGAACCACCAGGCCTGCCCGGCCTCGCCCGGCCAGGTCAGCAAGGCAAACAACGGAGCCACCATCAAGGAGCCCAGCAAAAAAAAGATAAGGCCGGTGTAGGCCGCTATGGCGCGGTAGCGCTCGCGCAAAAATCGTTCCTGGCGCAAGGGAGGCACCCTAGACCTCCTTGCCCATCAGGCAGCGCAGGGCCGGGCCATAGCTTTCGGGGGTGCTGATGAGCAGGAGGCGGTCTCCGTCCTGCAGCCGGTCTGGCCCCCGCGGCACCGTCACCTGCTCGCCCCTGATGACCGCGCCGATGAGAGAGCCGGCGGGCATGTCCAGCTCCTGCATGGTGCGCCCCACCGAGGGCAGGCCCTGGTGCAGCAGCAACTCAGTGACCGTCACCTTGCCCTGCGCCACGGGCAGCAGGTTGACCACCTCTTCCAAACCAGCCTGCTGCTCGATAAGGGTGGCCATGATGTGCGTGGTGGAAAAAGCCACGCTCACGCCCAGCCGGTGAAACACCTCCTGGTTTTCAGGATCATTGACCAAGGCCAAGGTGCGGGACACGCCGAACATCTTGGCCGCCAACTGGCAGGCCACCAGGTTATCCTGGTCGCGGGGCGTCACCGCCAGGACCGCCACGGCCTCCCGCGCCCCGGCCTCTTCCAAAAGAGAAGGACGGCTGCCGTCGCCGTGCAGCACCACTGCCTTCAACTGCTGGGAGAGCCAAAGACACTCATCCTTGTCTTGGTCGATGATTACCGGTTCATAGCCTTTGCTGATGAACACCTTGGCCAGGAAGTAGACCACCTTGCCGCCGCCGATGATGATCGTCTTCATGACGGCCTCTCCCCTGCGGTCTGGGCAAGGGACATCAGGACGCGGTCGCCGGCCAGGCTGGTGGGGCTCACGGTTTCGATGTTGAGCTGGCGGTAGGCCAACTCCCGGGCTGGTTCGGCCACCCGGGCGATGACCCGCTTCACCCCGAAGACCTCCTTGCCGACCTGGGCCACCATCAGGTTGACGTTGTCCTCCTCGGCCGCGGCGATGAGGCAGTCCGCGTCGGCGGTTCGGGCCTTGCGCAGGGTTTCCGACTCCACCGCGTCGCCCACCACCTTGAAGCCGCTGAACTCCACCGACAGCTCGGCAAAGGCCTCCTCGCGCCGATCCACCACCACCACGTTATGGCCCTGCTTGCTCAACCCGTTGGCCAAAAACGAACCTAGACGGCCGCAGCCCACCACCACTATGAACAGGCTCTTGGGCATTCGCTTGACTCACTTTTCATCTTTTTGAGGCCCTGGGCCCGTTTCCCAGGAGATGGGCCCATGGCCCTTGTGGGACACCAGGCGGTCCAGATTCTCCCGCGCCGGAACGTAGGTGGGATCCGCTTCATAAGCCATGCGGTAGTTCTTGATCGCCTCTTCGCGTTGATGAAGCACCTCGTGCAGGGCGCCGATCAGGTTGAACCCCTCGGCGCGATAGGGGTCCAAGGAAACCGCCCTTTGGGCGTGCTCCAGGGCGCCCTTGAAGTTGCGCTCGCCCACCGCCCGCTTGGCCAGCTCCAGGTGCGTCTGGTAGTCTTGGGCTTTTTCTGCGCTGAGCTGGCCGCGGTCCAGCACCCTTTGGGCCAGATCGCGGATCTGCTCCGGGGAGAAAGGCTTCTGGATGAAGTCCACCGCCCCCAGCTTCATGGCCTCCACCGCCCGCTCCACGGTGCCGTAGGCCGTGACCATGATGACCCGGATGTCCGGGCGCTCCTCGCTCACCCGGCGCAGCACCTCGATGCCGTCCATGCCCGGCATGCGTATGTCCAGGATGATCAGGGCCAAGTCCTGGTCCTCCAGCCTGCTCAGCGCTTCCTCGCCGTTTACCGCCGTCTCCACCGGCCAGCCCAGCGGGGCCAGGGCCTGGCTCAGCGAGAGGCGGATGTTTTTCTCGTCGTCCACCACCAATATCTTGGGTTGTTTCATGGCCTAACTCTCCCTTGCTTTTTCTGGGGCCAGCGGCAGGGTGAAGGTAAAGGTGGAGCCCTTGCCTGGTTCGGAGTCCACCCAGATGGTCCCGTGATGGGCCCTCACCAGCTCCTTGCAGAGGGCGAGCCCCAGGCCGCTGCCGCCCAGGTGCTCGCCGTGGTCCAGCTTGACGAATTTTTCGAATATGCGGGTCTGCTCCCCCAGGGGGATGCCGCTCCCATCGTCGGAGACCCACACGCGCAAGCTATTGGCCGCATGCTCCGCGCCCACGCGTACATGCCCGCCCGCACGGGTGTAGCGCAGGGCATTGCCGATCAGGTTGGTGAGCACCCAGGTGATCTTGTGGGGGTCGGCCCAGGCCGCGGGCAGCTCCTCCGGCACCTGGCTGGCAAGCTCGACCCCCTTTTCCCTTGCCTGTGGCGCCAGAACCGCCACGGCCTCCTTGGCGATCCGATGAATCGCGACCGGGGCAAAATCCATCTTCAGGCGCCCCGACTCCAGGCGGGAGAAGTCCAGCAGATCGTTGACCAGGGTTTGCAGGCGCCTGGCCTCCTCGGCCGCCGCCTCCAAAAGCTGGGTTTCGGACTGATCCAGCTTCCCCCTTGCCTTCTCTTGCAGGCTACCGATGCTCAAGATCATGCTGGTCAGCGGGGTGCGCAGCTCGTGAGAGGCGGTCATCACGAAATCGGTCTTCAGGCGGTCCAGCTCCTTGAGCTTGGTCACGTCTTGGAAGAGCACCACCGTGCCCACCAAGCGGCCCGCCTCGGTCAGGGCGCGGGTGACCGAGACCTGGAAATGCCGCGGACGGCCCTGCTGCTCGCTGCTGACCATCAGGTGCGGAGCGTCCTGCGCCGGCTCTCCCTCGCTGGCTTGCCTTATTTGTTCGTACAGGTCGTGGTTGCGTACCAACTCCAAAACATGTTTGCCGAGGGCGTTGGCCGGGTCGATGTCCAGGGCCAGCCCGGCGGCCGGGTTGATTCCCAGGACCTTTTGCTCCTTGTCCACCACCAGCACGCCATCGGCCACGCTTTGCAGGACGGCTTCGCTGCGTCTCTTCTCCGCTATCAACTGGCCCACATTGAGTTCATGAAAGCCCTTCAGCTTGCGGGCCATCTCCATGAAGTTCCGGGCCAGCCGGCCCAACTCGTCTCCGCCCGGGTGGGAAATGTTCACCTCGTAATTGCCCGCGGCGATCTCGGTGGCGGCGACGGTCATTTGGCGCAGCGGCTTCACCAGCAGCGCCGTCAGCCACAGGCTAAAAAACAGGCCGACCAGCACTGCGCCGCATCCTATGGCCGCCGTGGACCAGACCGCCCGGTGGGCCAAGGCTCCGGCCCGCTCGGAGAAGTCGAACATATTCTTCTCGTTCATCTCCCTTAGGTTGGCGCACTCGGTCCGCACCGTTTTGAAGAGAGGGAACAGGGTCTGGTGATAAAAGGGAATGAACTGGTGTCGGTCGGTCAGGCTGAGGCCCCGCAAACGGGAAAAGCCGGTCAGGTAAGCAGTGTATCCCTGCTCCAGGCGCTGCAGGAGCTCTCTTTCGCCGGCGATGGTGATGTTGCCCTTGGCCCTGCCCAGCCACTGTAGAAATTGCGATTCATGGGTGCGGAACTGCACCAGGCCCTCCTCCGCCAGCCCCAAGCCCATAAGCAGGATGGCGCTGTCCTGGCGCTCCAGGGCCCCGGTCATGCTCTCGGCGGCCAGGATGCTGAGGTAGTTCTCCTTGAGGATCCGGTCGGTGGCAGTGCCCAGGCGCCAGAGGTTGCTCACCGCCCAGACGCACACCATTACCACCAGGGCCAGGGCCACCCCGTTGCCGGCCAGAATCTTGTGGCGCAGGGACATGCGAGCTTCTCCGGCTTCTCTTACTCCAGCCCGCTGACCTTCTTTATGTCCTCCTGCCGGCCCACCATGATGAGCACATCGCTGTCCTTGATGAGGAACTCCGCCGGCGGAAGCATCACGAAGTTGTCGGGCACCGTCTCTTTCACGGCGATGACGTAGATATTGAAATGGGCCCTCAGGTTCAACTGGGCCAGGGTCTTGCCCACGAAGGAGCGGGGCGGAGCGATCTGGAGAAGGCTGTAGCCCTTCTCCAGGGGAAGGAAGTCAATCATGTTGGGCGTGGAGAGGCCTTGGGCGATGCGTATGGCCATGGACTTCTCCGGCTCAATGAGCTCTCGGGCCCCCACCCGGGAGAGTATCTTGCCGTGGTCTTCGTTCACCGCCTTGGTGAGGATGTTCTTCACCCCCAGTTCGCCAAGGTAGAGGGTGATCAAAATGCTCTTGCCGGTGTCCGAGCCGGTGCTCACCACGGCGGCATCCATCTCCTCCGGCGCCAGGGCAGCCAGCTTTTCCTTGTCGGTGGCGTCCAATACGATGGCTTCGGTGCAGAACTCGGCCATGCGCTGCACCCGTTCTTGTTCGCGATCCAAGGCGATGACTTCGTGGCCTTCCTGAAAAAGGGTCTTGGCCGCATGGAAGCCGAACTTGCCCAGGCCTATGATTAGAAATCTCTTGCGCTTAGCCATGATTACCCCAACATGATTTTTTCTTCGGCGTAGTGGAAGCCTGCGATTTTTTCACCGTTGCCGCGGAGTAGCAAGTAGGTGAAGGTCGACACTCCCAGCCGGCCGACCAGCATCAAGATCACGATTAAGCCCTTGCCAACGGTGCTCAGACCAGGCGTGACCCCCATGGAAAGGCCCACGGTGCCAAAGGCGGAAACCACCTCAAACAGGTAGGCCAGAAAGGGCCGGCGCCCCTCCTCTCCGCCAAGCCCCGGCTGCTGAACCACCAGGACCGCGAAGAGCAGCAAGGCGATCAGCCACCCGGAGAGCAGGAAAAGGGAAACCGCCTTGCCCATGGTTTCCCGGGGGATGGTCTTTTTGAACACGTTCACCTTTTGGTCGCCCCGCAGACGGCCCAGGGTGTACAGCCCCAACATGGCCAGGGTGGTGGTCTTGATGCCTCCTCCGCAAGAGCCCGGCGAGGCCCCGATGAACATCAAAAAAATGACAAAGGCCAGGGTGGCGGTGCTCAGAGAGGCGATATCCACGGTGTTGAAGCCGGCGGTACGCGCGGTAATGGACTGGAACAGCGCGGACAGCCAGAATTCCTGGGACCAGAACGCCTCTCGCGAGGGGCCCCTTTCCAGAAAAGCGAACGCCAGCGCGCCCGCCACGATGAGCACGGCGGTGGTGAGGACAACGACCTTGGTGTGAACCGAGACCCGGCGGGCTTTGTGCCTGCGGCGCAGGCGCAAATAGAGCTCGTAAACCACGGGAAAACCTATGCCGCCCAGCACGATGAGCCCGCCCACGGTGAGATTGAGAAGCAATGATCCGCGGTAGGCCATGAAGCTGTCGGCAAACAGGGAAAAGCCCGCATTGCAGAACGCCGAAATGGAATGGAATGCGGCCAGGTACAGGGCGCGCCCGAGAGGGTTGTCCGTCTGGAAATGCCAAAACAGCAGGGCGGCCCCCGCCAGCTCCGCCAGCAGAGTGAAGATCAACACCGACTTGACCAGATCATAAATGTCCCGCCGGGGCGTATGGGCGAACACGTCTTGCATGGCCAGGCGATGCTTGAAGGGCACCCGCTTGCCGATAAACAGGAACAGCGACACGGATACGGTCATGATGCCCAGGCCGCCCAACTGGATCAGGGCCAGGATGATCAACTGCCCCGCCAGGGTGAAGTGGCTCCCTGTGTCCACCACTATCAGGCCGGTCACGCACACCGCGCTGGTGGCGGTGAAAACCGCATCGATCACGGCCATCCGCCCTGAAACGGTGCTGAAGGGCATCAGGAGCACCATGGCGCCCAACACGATCACCAGGCAGTAGCTCAGCAGGAGCAGGGTGGCGGGGCTGGCTCGGCGTAATCTGTTCAAAGCGCGGCCTCTAATCCGTCTCGCGCCTGGCTGCCGCCGCCGGGTGGTGTGGATCCAGAAAATAGGGACAATTGCGGTGCTCGCTCTCCTGGCAAAGGTCATGCAGCGTCTTGCGCCCCAGCACCATCCGGTTTCGGTAGGCTCCGCAGACGCACATCTCTCTGCCGCCTTCCACCGGCAAATAGTTCAGGTGCGGGCATATCTCACGCAAGACCTCCTCCACGCGCAACCACGGCTCACACGCGAAGCCGGGGGCCGACAGGAGCGTGGACAGAAGGGGCTGGTTCGCAGCGGGAAATGAGACCCAGCAAACCGCCGCCTGCTGCAGACCGGCCAGCACCTCCCGGTGGCGTTCGGGCAACAGGCAACCCAAGGGCACGCTCTTGGTGGCCGGACTGCGGCGCAGAACGGCGCACAGCTCCAGCAGGGTTGACCTTTCCTGCGCGCTCGACCATTCCAGAAAGACCGCCAGCCGACCGGGGTCGCCTTCCAGGGCGCGGGCCAGAAATGCAATGGGGCTGGCTAACGCCTCCAGGCTTGCCACCCCCTGCCAGGCGGGCAAGGGGTCGCGCTTGTAGATCATCAGCGGTTTCTGGGCAGTCTCAGGCACAGGCATAACCACCGTTCGCCTCCAAGGGTTCCCGCGTTGCGCCGCAAGGGGGCCGTCTTGCCGCTCAGGCAGTGCATCAGGCGGGCCAGGTTGTAATTGATTAGCTATGTAGAAGCGTTGGCGGCGGGTTATTGCCTGCGGGGAGAGCCGAAGCTATTTTTCCCCTGAATATTGCAATAAATTGGTCCTGCAAAATGCACGAAATCAATCTAAGCGGTACTTCTTGCGCTTTCGCCACAAGGTGGCCGGGTCTATGGCCAACACCTGGGCCGCCTCCTCGATGGTGTGCGTATGGGCCAGGACCTTCTGGATGTGTTGGCGCTCCACCTCCTCCAGGCTGCGCAGCACGTCGTCGGCGCCTTCGCTCGCGCGGGGGCCGGTGATGTGGGGAGGAAGGTCCCGGGGGGTGATCAGCTCGCCTTGGGACACTATGCAGCCGCGCTGCACGGCGTTGATCAGCTCCCGCACGTTGCCCGGCCAGGCATAGGCCAACATGACGGCCAGGGCCTCCTCGCTAAAGCCCTTGGGCAGGCCGCCCTTCTCCCTGGCGAACCGTTTGCGGTACAGCTCGGCCAGCAACGCAATGTCGCCCGGCCGCTCGCGCAGAGGAGGAAGGTTTATCTCCACCACATTCAGGCGATAGAAGAGGTCTTCGCGAAAGACGCCTTCGCTCACCGCCTGTTCGAGGTCCCGGTTGGTGGCGGCGACGATGCGGGCGTCCATCTGTTGCGGCTTGGTGCCCCCCACCGGGGTGAACTCGCGGCTCTGCAGAAAATGCAGCAGCTTGGCCTGGACCGCTCCCGACATCTCGGTCACCTCGTCCAAGAACACGGTCCCGCCGTGGGCCTGGGCCAGCTTGCCGATCTTGTTTTCCACCGCGCCGGTGAAGGCGCCCTTTTTGTGCCCGAAGAGGTCGCTTTCCAGCAAGCTCTCTTGCAGCACTGTGCAGTCCACCCGCACCAAGGGCCCTTGCGCCCTTGGGCTCCACCCGTGGATCAAGCCGGCCAGGACGCCCTTGCCGGTGCCGCTCTCGCCGGTGAGCAGGATGCTGGCATCGGAGTCAGCGGCCTGCCGGGCCACCTTGAGCAGGCCGCGCACCTTCTTGCTCCTGGTCACGAAGTCGCCCTGACGCTCGATTCCCTGGAGTTGGTCCTTGAGGGACTCCACCTCGGATTCAAGGGAATCCACTTTCTTGATCATAGACAGAAGGTGCTCGACCTGGGCAGGAGTGAAGGGCTTGGGAAGGTAATCGAAGGCGCCCAGCTTCACGGCGCTCACCGCGGTGTCGATGGTGGCGTAGGCGGTAATTATGACCACGTAGCTCTTGGCCCATGTGGTCTTGATCTTCTCCAGCACCTCGAGCCCGGACAGGTCGGGCAGCTTGAGGTCCAGGAACACCACCAAGGGGTGATGCCGGCCAACCAAGCCCAGGGCCTTGCCGCCGGTTTCGGCGGTAAGCACCTCCCACCCCGAGTCCTCCAGGTAAACCGCCAGAGTGGTCAGGATGTTCTTGTCGTCGTCAACTATCAGCACCTTGCTCATGGCCGCCGCCCGCATGAATGGGAATCCAGAAGGTGAAGGTGGTGCCCTGGTTGGGCTCGCTGCTTACGCTTATATCACCGGCATGCTGTTCAATGATTTCTTTCACGATGGCCAGACCCAGCCCGATGGTGCCCGTGGCCTCGCGCTCGGAAAACTGGGCGTAGCGATCAAATACGTGGGGCAGATATTTGGGGTCTATGCCCGTGCCGGTGTCTCGGCAGGTGAATATTATGCTGTCGGCTCGTCTGGCCACCTCCAGGTTGATCCGCCCACCCTGAGGGGTGAAGCGAAGGGCATTGCCCACTAGGTTGGTGATCACCCAAGGGAAGCGGAAGGAGTCCATGGAAACCTTGGGCAGATCGGACTGGATGTGGATGATGAGATTAACCCCCTTCTCTTCCGCCTGCAGCGTCAGCGGCTTGAGGCACTTGCGCACCATGTCCGCAACGTCGAGCTTCTCCTTGGGCCGAGGCTCTGCCATTGACTCCAGGCGTGAAACGTCAACCAGCTCGTTGGCCAAGGCCGCCAGGCGAGAGCAGTCTTCCTGCGCCGTGTCCAACAACTGCGCGTACTTCTCCGGCAGATCGCCTCGAATTTTCTTGGCCAGCACGCCGATGCTCATGGAAAGAGAAGTCATCGGCGTCTTGAGTTGATGTGATAGCTCGGCGATAAAGCGGCTCTTGGCCTGCTCCGCGGCCCGGACTTTGGCCTTTTCAGCGTTCAGTATCTCCAGGTTGCTCTGGTCGTACTCCCGCAGGCGCTCAAAGAGACGATTGAACTCGGTGGTGAGGAAGCCAATTTCGTCTCGGCTGACAACTGGGAACTCAGGGTATTCTTGGCCGTCTTTCTTGACCCCCGCCAGGCCGCGCGCCAAATGGACCAGCGGCTTTGAGATGCGGCGGGAAATCAAAAGGCTAAAGCCCAGCACGAAGAATATGGCGATTATGAGCAGAGAGATGGAATAGCTTTTTGCCCTTTCGGCCAGGCGTCTGGTTTCCTGGTCGGCCCGTTTCATAGCTTGTTCATTGATGACGATGAGTCTGTTTAAGTGTGCGGTCAGCCTGCCCTGCAGATCGAACAAGGCGCGGTAGTTGTCTTTTGGCCAAGGGGCTCCGGCCGCCAAGGATCGTCGGAAGGACGCAAAAAGTCGTTCATAGTTGGGCCGTAGTTGGGCTATGCGCGACACTACCTGCCCCTCCCCCACCTCGGTGATGTTGTTCTGGCATATATTGATCAGCCGGGCCAATTCCCCTGGGTCGTCATCCGCGCTCAAGCCCCCACCCGCCACTCCCCACAGGGACTGGGCCATAAAATTCTGCCTTGCCTGCAGCACTTGGCTTATTCGGTAAGCGGCCTCAATGCTCTTATAGTTCTTGGCCAGAATCGTGTCCGCCGACCGGCCCAAGGCGCTCAGGTTCACGTAGTCCAGATAGATCACCACCATCAGGATGGCGGCCGGCACCACGATGCCGCAAAACAGCTTGGTCCGTATGGAAAAGCGGAGTCTCCCGTACATGAGTACACCCCTGGATTTCTAGCTGGCCTATTAAGGATATTGGCATGGGCAGCGCGGAGCAAATAGAATCGCGGTTGGCCTTGGTGTCCGGATTCTACGCCATTGCGCAGGGGCGCCCGGAGAATAGTTCCCGCCTATCCCCAGGCCTGCCCCCGACTTGTTCAGCCAGGTAGCGTTCCCGGGCCACCGCGCCCTCCCCCCTGCCGGCCCGACATCCCTCCTGAAAATACACCTAGTTCCAGAACCTTACATGGGCTTCCCGCCAAGGGGTAAGGTAAGGGCCCGGCAAGTCGGCTCATAACCGCCGGCAGAACTATTCGCCCGCGCCGCCGCCGGCCAGTCGGCGGCGGCGCAGGAGGACGGCCACACTAAAATAGTAATCAATCCAAACAGTTTTATCGTATAGCCCCAAATAATCGCTTTGAATAAAAAGTTTTTTATTGACAGGGGGCAATGGGCAAAATTATAGTATGCATAAATGAATTATGCAGAGTGAAATTATGACCGAGGAAAAGCACCCCAGATACTTTGTGTACTCCCTGGAAAAGGGCCTGGCCGTTTTGGGCGCCTTTGCCAAGCAGGGAACCCACCTTACCCTGAGCGAAATCGCCCAGGCCATTGACATGGTTCCGCCAACCGCCTCCCGCTATGTCCGGACCTTGGAAGACCTGGGCTACCTGGTGCGCGACCCCAAAACCAGAAGCTACAGCCTTTCGGTCAAGATTCTCAGCATAGGATTCGGCTTCATTGAAAACCTGGACATCCGGCATCGCGTCTCATCCCATTTGCTGGAGATGACCAAGCAGCTCAATGTGAACACCGCCTGCACCATCTTGGACCAGACCGAGGTGGTCTACATTGAGCGCTTCCGTTCCAACTCCTTGGTGACTCTGAACCTGACCGTGGGCTCTCGCTTGCCGGCTTATTGCACGGCCCAAGGCCGGGCCATCCTGGCCTTTTTGGACCCGCGCGAGGCCAAGCAAATAATCGAGGCCTCGGATATCAAGGCCCACACTCCTTACACCATCACCGACCGGAAGCTCTTGCTGAAGAAACTGGCCGAGGTCAGGGAAAAAGGTCTTGCCTTTAACCAGCAGGAGCTGGTCATGGGCCAGGCAGCCATAGCCGCTCCCATTATGAAGGGCCAGGAGGTCGAGGGCTCCTTTGGCGCCTCCTTCCCGGTGGAGTTTTTGGAGCGCAAGGGATTCTTGGAGGGAATTCAAAACAAGATAAGGGGCATCTCCGAGCAGGTTAACTTGTAGGCCCTTTGATAGCCGGCCTTGGCAAGTATGGGTGCCGTCTTGGCAGCCAGCGGTTTTTCTTGTTTAAGCGAAAGGGAGGAGAGGGATGAGAAAGATAGCCATCATTCTGGCCGTGGCCTCATTGGCCCTGGCCGCGCTGTTCATGGGCGGTTTGGCCCAGGCTGCCGGCAAATTTCCGAGCAAACCAATTGAAGTCTACGTCGGCTTCCCCCCCGGCGGCGTGGCGGGCAACAGCGCCCGGGCCATAGCCACCCCGGCGGCCAAGTTTTTGGGGCAGCCTACGGTTATCCAGCATAAGCCAGGCGCCGGCGGCACCTTGGCGGTGGACTATGTGTCCTCGCAAAAGCCCGACGGCTACACCCTGATCAACGCGGGCACCTCCACCCTGGCTTATTCCATGTACACCAAGGGCGTTAAGTGGGGGCCCAAGGACTTCACCATGATCCTGGGCTACACCGCCTTTAATTACGCCCTGGTCACCCGCGCCGACGCGCCCTGGAAGACCTTCGACGAATGGGTGGCCTACGTGCGCAAGAATCCGGGCTTCAAGTACGCCGACTACGGCGCCCTGGGCACCATGCACGTGTTCATGGAATGGCTGGCCAAGCAGCTCAACCTGAAGATGGTGCCGGTGCACTTCAAGGGCGACAGCCCCGGCGTGGCCGCGGTGCTGGGCGGGCACATTCAAGTCTACTGCGGCGCCGGCGGCCAGGCCCCGCACGTCAAGGCCGGCACCTTGCGCACCCTGCTGCAGATTTCCGGCGAACCGCTGGACGCCAATCCCAAGTCCGTGCCCCGCCTGATGCAAAAGTTCCCCAACGCGCCCATTGAGGTGTTCACCCTGCCCATCGGCATCTTCGGCCCCAAGGGCATGCCCGAGCCGGTCCGGGCCAAGCTGACCGACGCCTTCACCAAAGCGGCCCAAACCCCGGTCTGCGCCCAGGCGCTCAAGCAGATGAACATGACCGTGGACATAGTCAGCGCCAAGGAGTTGGAGAAGAAGCTGGTGGCGGGGCACAAGCAGTTCGGCAAGTTGATGAAGGAACTGGGTCTGCAGCGGAAATGAGGACCCGGAGGCAAGGGTCATGAGAGAAAACGACCGGGTCGGCAGCCTGGTGCTCTTGGGAGTGGCCGTCGCTGCCTGCGTGGGAGCTGCCCAGCACGAGGTGGGAACCCTCAGCAGCCCGGGGCCAGGCCTGTTCCCCTTGCTCCTTGGCGTAGTGCTCGGCGTCTTGTCTCTCCTGATCCTGGTCCGTGACCTGCAGGCCAGGCTGGCCGCCGCCCCCTCGGTCCCTTCAGGAGGGGGGGTGGCGGCCTTCGGCAAGGAAATCATCTGCGTGCTCTTGGCCCTGGTGGCCTACAGCCTCCTCCTGATTCCCCTGGGCTTCATCATCACCACCTTCGTGGTCTTCGGCTTCCTGCTGCGCTTCGTGACCAAACAAAAATGGTACCTGGCCGTGGGCTGGGCGGCGGTTTTGGCCGTGGGCGCCTACGTGATCTTCGACGTATTCCTCAGGGTGCCGCTGCCCCAAGGCGTCTTGGGGGTGTGAGCGATCAGGGGGCGTTCAAATGGAAATTCTCAACTATGTCCTATACGGCTTCCAGGTAGCCCTGGCGGCGCACAATATCTTCGCCTGCTTCATGGGCGTGCTGCTGGGAACCCTGGTCGGCGTCCTGCCCGGCTTGGGGCCCGTGGCCACCATATCCATCCTGCTGCCCATCACCCTGAAGATGGCCCCGGTGACCGCGATCATCATGCTGGCCGGCATCTACTACGGGGCCCAGTACGGCGGCTCCATAACCTCGGTGCTGATAAACGTGCCGGGCGAGGCCACCACGGTGGTCACCTGCATCGACGGGCACAAAATGGCCTTGGCCGGCCGCGCCGGCGCGGCCCTGGGCATCTCGGCCATCGGCTCTTTCATCGGCGGGACCATCAGCCTGGTGGGGGTCATGTTCCTGGCCGCCCCTCTGGCTGCCTTTGCCCTGAGGTTTGGGCCGCCCGAATACTTCGCCCTCATCTTCTTGGCCGTCACCCTTATAACCAACCTGGCGGTTGGCTCGCCCTTGAAGGGGTTGGCCATGGCGGTGCTGGGCATGCTGGTGGGGGTGATAGGCATGGACCTGGGCACCGGCGTGCCGCGCTTCACCTTCGGCATCCATGCCCTCTACGACGGGGTAGGCCTGGTACCGGTCATTATGGGCCTGTTCGGGATCGGCGAGGTGCTGAGCAACGTCGAGCGCGAGATCAAGACCGAGATCGTCAAGACCAAGATCAAAAACGTGTGGCCCACTTTCCAGGACTGGGTGGCCAGCCGCATGGCCATCTTGCGGGGCACCGTGGTGGGCTTTTTGCTGGGCCTGATCCCCGGCGGGGGGGCCCTGATCTCCACCTTCGCCTCCTACGCCCTGGAGAAAAAGCTGTCGCGCCATCCCGAGAAGTTCGGCCACGGCGCCATTGAGGGGGTGGCCGGACCGGAGACGGCCAACAACGCCGGCTCCCAGGCCTCCTTCGTGCCCCTGTTGTCCCTGGGGCTGCCGTCCAACGTGGTGACCGCCATCCTGATCGGAGCCCTGATCATCCACGGCGTGGAACCGGGCCCGCTCATGATGAAATCCCATCCCGACATCTTCTGGGGCGTCCTGGTCAGCATGTACCTGGGCAACGTCATGCTGCTGATTCTGAACCTGCCCCTGATCGCGCTCTGGGTGCAGATTCTGCGCATACCCTACCGGCTCCTGCTGCCCCTGATCATGCTCTTCTGCCTGGTGGGGGTCTACAGCACCAACTTCAGCGTCTTCGATGTCTTGGTCATGGTTTTCTTCGGGGCCGTGGGCTACCTGATGAACAGGTTCAAGTACGAGCCGGCCCCCTTTGTCATGGGCATGGTCCTGTGCCCCATCTTTGAAAACGCCTTCCGGCAAAGCCTTACTCTCTCCGACGGATCGTTTTTGATCTTCTTCACGCGCCCCCTTTCGGCGGTTCTGATGATCGGCGGGATATTGATCTTGGCCAGCTATCTGCTGCCCTGGTTCCGACAGCGAATAAAGGTTGTTCAAGAGAACGCCTGTGATTAAACCGTAGGTCCTTTTTGCGGAGGTATTCATGGTAACCATCTTCAAGAATGTCCACGTCTATTCTCCCCAAGACCTGGGAGTGAAGGATGTTCTGATAGTCGGGCGGGAGATTCATGATGTGGGGGGCGACTACGAGTTGTGGCGCAAGCTGCCCGGAGCCGAGGTCATTGACGGGCGGGGCCGCCTGTTGGTGCCCGGCTTCATAGACTCCCACGTGCACATCCTGGGCGGCGGCGGCGCGGCCGGCTTCGGCAGCCGGGGCCCGGAGACCAGCTTCAGCGAGACGGTGCTGGCCGGCACCACCACCCTGGTGGGCGTGGTGGGCGTGGATCAGGAGGGCCGGGACCTCAAGACCCTCTACGCCAAGACCAAGAGCCTGGAGTTCCGCGGCATCACCGCCAAGATGTTCACCTGCGGCTTCCAGACCGACATCACCATCACCGGCAGCATCAAAAGCGACATCTATCTGGTGGACAACGTCATCGGCGCCAAGTGCTGCGTATCCGACCGCCGAGGGGAGCAGATCAGCTTCGACGAGCTGAAAAAGGCCATGGCCGCCGCCGCGCTGGGTGGTTTGTTGTCTCGCAAGGCTGGGGTGCTGCACATCCACATGGGCGACAACCCCAGCGGATTGACCCCGGTGATGCAGGCCCAGGAGGAAACCGGGGTGCTCATCAAATGCGTGGTGCCCACCCACATCAATCGCAACGAACTGTTGATGGAGCAAGGCCTTGTCTGGGCCCAAAAAGGCGGCGTACTGGACCTGACCCCCTGCATCTATCCCCCGGACTTCAAACGGGCCACCAAGACGGCCAAGGCCGTTGTGGAGCTGACCAAAGCCGGAGTGCCCATCGACCAGATCACCATCAGCACCGATGCCAATGGGGTGCACACCATCCATGGCTTTGAGCGCATGTCCCGCAACCCCATGGACCTCATGTACAAGGAATTCTTGGACATGATACACGGCGAGGGCATCTCCATGACCGATTGCCTGAAGTGCGTTTCCACCAACGTAGCCCGGGTGCTGCGCCTGGAACAAAAAGGCCAGGTGGCGCCGGGGGCGGACGCCGACCTGCTGCTGCTGGAGCCCGACAGTCTGGAAATAAAGCTGGTGATGGCCCAGGGCGTAAAGCTGGCCGAAAATGGGCGCCTGCTGAACCCGCCCAAGCTGGACGTGTAGCCATAGGATTCATCGCGAGCTTGATTGCTGAGTTAGGCATTTGAACCATACAGACATTGGAGGAGACACTGATGAGCGGCCAGAATAAACCGGAAGGGGTTTACACCCTCCTTCCCCTGCCTTTTACCGAAGCCTATGAGATCAACCAAGAGGAGCTCTTGCGGGCCATCGATTGGGCGGTGGGCGCGGGAGCCAAGGGCATCATTGCCACCGGCTCGGTGGGAGAGTTCTCTCATTTGAGCGAGGCCGAGAGAAGGCTGGTGATGGAGATCAGCCTGGACCGGATTCGCAAGCATAAGGGCATCCAGGCCGTGGCCATGACCGCCGCGGCCGGCACCCTGGAGACCATCGCCTGGACCAACTACGCCAAGGAATTGGGCTATGATTCGGTGCTGATCGTGCCGCCTTATTACTGGCGGGTGGGCGAGGACGAGGTGTTCCGCCACTTCCAGATGATCACCGAGGCGGTGGACATCCCGGTCATCGTCTACCACAACCCCATCACTTCCAAGTTCAGCATCTCGGTGCCCTTTGCCCAGCGCCTGGCGGCGTTGCCGGGCATCGTGGGCATGAAAGAGATGAGCCATGACATGGCCTTCCTCATGTCCCTGTACGAGGCGGTGGGGCAAAAACTCGGCGTTCTGCAGACCTTCCGCGTGTATCTGATGGGCCTGATGCTGGGGGCCTCGGGGGGCGCCATCACCTCTTTCGGCCTGCCGGCCTGCGTGCGCATCTCCGAGCTGTTCGCCCAGGGCAATCTGCTGGGGGCCATGAAGATTCAGCAGGCGCTCAACAGGCTCTTCAAGGGCTCCACCGAGGGCTCGGGGGTGTTGGGCAGGGTCAAGGCCGTCTGCTCCCTGGTGGCGGGGTTGAACTTCGGACCGCCCCGTCCGCCCTACCTGGCGCCCAACGAGAAGGAGATGGCCATCCTCAAGACTAACTTCGACAACCTAACCGCGGCCATGGACTCGGTGAAATAAGCAGCCCGCCTCGGCCGGGCTCAGCGGCATCAAGACAGGACGCCCCCGCTCCCTGTTTATCGAATTCATTGTTGTTATCCATCCCCCCCCTTGGGAGCGGGGGCGTCCTTATCACCATGAAACAAATTGGCGGCGATTAATCTGTCTAAAGTAGGGTCATAGAAGCTTATAGAGTAACAACCATGAAATACCCGAATCTATTCAAGCCCGGCCGTATTGGAAAGGTTGAAACAAAAAATCGCTTGGTCATGGCGCCCATGGGCACCCCGGCCATGACCGGATTCAGGGGAACATTTAGCGACAGGCTGCTGGATTATTACGAGCGCAGAGCCATCGGAGGCATAGGCCTAATCATCACAGGTGTGAACCTGATCAATTCCAAGGTGGAGCCCTGGGAGGCGGGCGGCGAGCCTTCGCTGGTCACCTTTGACGAGCCTTGGAAGGTCAGAAACTTTTTGCAGCTCACCGAGAGGATTCACGACCAGGGGACCAAGGTCTTTGCCCAGTTGACCGCAGGATTCGGCCGGGTTTTGCCGAAAAGGATCCTGAGTCGGCCCGGCGTGCAGCCCCTGGCGCCCTCGCCGGTGGCGGCATTTTGGCGACCGGAAATCACGGCCCGGGAGATGACCCGGGAGGAGATAGAGACCCTGGTCAAATCCTTTGGCCAGGCGGCGCGCATAGCCCAGATGGGCGGATTCGACGGCATAGAGATGCACGGCCATGAGGGCTACCTGCTCGA
The DNA here is from genome assembly GCA_040751985.1 of Thermodesulfobacteriota bacterium. GTDB lineage: Bacteria > Desulfobacterota > Desulfarculia > Desulfarculales > Desulfarculaceae > Desulfoferula. Next base: position 22,033 of record JBFMFU010000058.1, read on the forward strand.
CCAGTTCATGACCTCGCTCTGGAACCAGAGAAGCGACGCCTACGGCGGAACCTACGAAAACCGCCTGCGGTTCGCCCTGGAGTGCATCCAGAGCATCAGGCAGGCGGCCGGCCCTGATTTTCCCATCAGCTACCGGGTGGGCCTGGAGCACAAGCTGCCCGGCGGACGCACCCTGGAAGAGGGCATCAGGATAGCAAGGGATCTGGAGAAAGCGGGCGTGGCCGCCCTGCACGTGGATGCCGGCTGCTACGACAATTGGTATTGGCCCCATCCGCCTTTGTATCAGCCGCCGGGCTGCATGGTGGACATGGCCGAGGCGGTCCGGCCGCATGTTTCCATACCGGTGATCACCGTGGGCCGCCTGGGCTACCCGGCCCTGGCCGACCAAATTCTGGCCCAAGGCAAAGCGGATTTCGTGGCCCTGGGGCGGCCTCTGTTGGCGGAGTCGGACTTCGCCCGCAAGGCCCGCCAAGGCGCCGACGACCAGATATGCCCCTGCATCGGCTGCCACTACTGCATGGAGCGCATGCACCAAAACCAGTCCATGAGCTGCGCGGTGAATCCGGAGTGCGGCGATGAACGGCGGCTGGCGCTGAGCAAGACCACCGCCCCCAGGAGAATAATGGTGATCGGCGGCGGAGTGGCGGGGATGGAGGCGGCCCGGGTGTGCGCGCAGAGGGGGCACTCGGTGGCCCTCTACGAAAAATCCGCCCGGCTCGGCGGCATCCTTAATATCGCTTCGGCCAGCAGCTTCAAGCAGGATCTGCAGCGCCTGCTGCAGTTCAAGTTGAGGCAACTGCAGGGCCTGGCGAACCTGGTGGTTCATACGAACACCGAGGTCGGGGCAGAGGACATAAGGGGGGCCGCGCCAGACGTGGTCTTCATAGCCACCGGCTCCTCGCCGATCCAGGCGGCCGCCATCGCGGGGCTGGGGCAGGCCGGCTGGGTCATGCCCGATGACATCTATCGCGGATCGCTTCCCGAGGGCGAACAAATCGTGGTCATCGGCGGCGGGGCGGTGGGCTGCGAAGCGGCCTTGCACCTGGCCCGCGAGCACAAAAAAGTAACCATAGTGGAAATGCTGCCGGCGCTGGCCCCGGACTTGTTTTTGGCCAACCGGACAATGCTCCTGGAGGAGCTGAAAAAAGCCGCGGTGCGGATCATGGTGAACACCATCGTGGACCGGGTCTCTGCCGAGCAGGTCCACGTCACCCGCGGCCCGGAAAAAATAGCCCTGCCGGCCGAAGCCATAGTGCTGGCGATCGGCAGAAAAGCAGACGACCAATTAGCGGCAATAGCCAGAGAGTTGGTGGACGAAGTTCATGTAATCGGCGACTGCCTGTCGCCCAGAAAAATCAAAGACGCCATCTGGGAAGCCTACAAGATCGGCCGGGTAATATGATTAACCCGAGTATCTAAAAAACCACGCGCCGTCCCCTGACCACCGCTAATCAAAAAGACGTACCATGTATGATATAGATAAAATCCTGGTTTCCTTTGCCGAGCAAGTGCCCAGTTGGCTTCTGTTTATAGTTATAGTCCTCTGCCTGGCGGTCCTATCCAAAAGCGCCGATAAGATGATTGACGGCACCGTGGCCTTGGCCCGGCGCACCAGCTTGCCCAAAATCGTCATCGGCGCCACCATCATTTCCTTGGGCACCACGGTTCCCGAGATGGTGGTGTCGGTTCTGGCCGCCTGGAAAGGGCACGCCGGCCTCTCCCTGGGCAACGGCGTCGGGTCCATCATTTGTGACACTGCCCTGATATTCGGGCTGTTGTGCGTGCTGGCCAAGATTCCGGTGCGCAAATTTATCTTGAACCGCACCGGCTGGGCCCAGGTGGGCACGGCCACATTGCTGGTGGTCGTCTCTCTAATCGCCCTGTGGGTTTCGCCAGCCAATCCAGTTTTAGGCCGAGGCGTAGGTGGTCTGTTTGTAGGACTGCTCTTCGTTTATCTGTACCTTTCCTATCGCTGGGCCCGCCAAGGCGGCCAAAGGGATTATGGCCTCGAAGACGAGAAGCATTGGGGCATAGGCAAAACCCTGGCCCTCATCGCTGCGGGCTTGGCGGGGGTGATTATTGCCAGCCGGGTCCTGATCCCCTGCGTGGTGGTCGGGGCCTGCAGGATGGGTGTCCCTCAGGACGTGATAGCAGCCACCCTGGTGGCCTTTGGAACCTCGGTGCCGGAGCTAATGACCGGCATCAGTTCGGTCAAAAAGGGGCACCCTCAAATAATGGTGGGCAATGTGGTCGGGGCCGACGTATTGAATTGCCTTTTTGTAATAGGGGCCTCTTTATTGACCCAGCCTTTGACCGTCCCCAGGAATTTTTATTATCTGCATTTTCCCACCATGCTGCTGATCTTGTACTCCTTCCGTTTATTCATCTTTATAAACAAGGACGGATGGTTCAAGCGCTGGCAGGGGCTATGGTTGTTAGGACTTTATCTCGCCTATCTGGGGTTGCAATATGGCCTCAATCTCGGATGAGAAAACAACACTCAGCCACCATAACGATCTGCTGGAAGGTTATTCAAAATAACCTTCGGGTAAAACCGACGAGGAGGGTGTCAAAATGAACTTTCTGCCTGAGGTAAAGAAGCACTACGGCCGTTTGAAGCTTTTGGTGGGCGGCCAGTGGGTGGAATCCACTTCCGACATAATCAATCAGACCACCAACCCGGCCACGGGCGAGGTGATCGCCGAGTTTCCCA
>JBFMFU010000059.1:0-52267 GCA_040751985.1 Thermodesulfobacteriota bacterium
CAAGGGCCGCGCGCAGGGGCGGCAGGAGGTCAGCTCGTGCGGGGAGGCCCGTACCCTTCGGGCGGCGACCGGAACGGCGCGGCGCCGACCCGCTGAGCTGAGAGGAACTAGGGCTAGGGCAGGCGGGCCAGGGAGCGGCTCGCCTCCCTCTGCAAGTAGCCGCTTTCCGCGGTGGCCGTCTGGCGCAGGGCGGCCGCGGCCCCGCGGCCGCCGATCATGCGCAGGGCGGCCAGGGCATCCCAACGGACGCAGGGAGGCTGGGACCTGTCCAGCAACAGGTTGGCCAGATAGGGCACCGCCCGCGGATCGCCGATCTTGCCCAGGGCCCGGGCCGAGGCGGCGCGGAGATGGCTATCTCCGTGGCTGAGCTGGCCCACCAGGGCGCCATAGGCCCGGGGGTCGCCTATCTCGCCCAGGGAATAGGCCGCGATGGGCCGCCCGTCCGGACACTGGCTGTAGAGCAGATCAACCACGGCCTGCAGGTCCAGCTGCGGGGGCACCTTATCCAGGTAGCCCATGCGCACGGCGGCCTGCCAGGCCTCCAACAAGGGCTTTTGCACGTACGGTTTGATAACGACGGCGTCGGCTGGGGACGCGGAGGGGACCTCGGCTTGGGCCAGGCCCAGGGAAACGGCCAGGCCCAGAGCCAGCAACCATAGGACCTTTACTGCCTTCATGGGAATCCTCCTTGGGTCGCCCGTCGGCCATGCCCGGCGTCCAAGGTCGGCGGTCTTCTTAGCGCGCGTGAGAGCGGTCGGTTACCTTGGCCTTTGTCTGTCCACAGGGTTGTGGTCTCGGAGCGCCTGGCAGCCAGGGCGGCCCTACCGCGATCTGTACCACGTTGTGGTAGTTGACGTCCAGCATAAAATACCACACTGTGGTACATTTTCTTTGCCGCGCCGGCTCTCATCTCGGGCGCGGTCTAATTTTTTTAGTAAATTTAATATGTTTTTACGCTGGGTTATTCGCGGCGTTGAGAACCAGTACCACTTTGTGGCATATTGAATAGTAGCGGGTCTAACCTTTAGCTCTAGGGGGGGCATGGACAGCCAGGAATTCGCCCAGATTCGCGCCGAGCTGGACAAGACCCAGAACGAAATGGCCCAACTGCTGGGCACCTCGCTCAAGGCAGTGCACAGCTATGAGCAGGGCTGGCGCAGGGTGCCGGGCCACGTGGAGCGGCAAATGCTCTTCCTGCTGGCCTGCAAGCACAAGCAGGAGGGCAGGCTGGCCCCCTGCTGGAAGGTCCGGCACTGCCCGCCGGAGACCAGGCAGCGCTGCCCGGCCTGGGAGTTTCAGGTGGGCGACCTGTGCTGGTTCGTCAGCGGCACCATCTGCGAGGGCGTGGTGCACCGCGACTGGCAAGAGAAGATGCAGGTCTGCCGGCAGTGCGAGGTGCTGCGCCCCTTGCTGAACCCGCCTTCGGACAAACCGTCCTGATAAGCCGGCCTGGTTTTAATGCGAAGAAAAAAGGCCGGCCGGCCTAGGTCCTGGCCTCGGGCGCCTGGCCGCGGCCGCGGCGGATGGCCCCCTGCAGGCCAAATTTCTTGATGCGGTAGCCGATCTGCCTCAGGGTCAGGCCCAGCTCGGCCGCGGCGTGGGACTGGATCCAGTGGTTGCGCTCCAGGGCCGCCACCACCGCCCGCCGCTCCATCTCCTCTAGGCGCGACAGGGCCCCGGCCGGCTGGGTGGGCTCCTTGGGCTCGCGCTGGAACACGAAGGACGGCAGGTCGGCCAGGGTGACCATCTCGCCAGGGGTGAGCAGGGCCAGGCGCTGGCAGAGGTTCTCCAGCTCGGCCACGTTGCCCGGCCAGGCGTAGTGGATGAGCACGCCCTGGGCCTGCTGGCTCAGGGACAGGCGGCGGCCGCTGGCGGCGGCGGCCCGCTCCAGGAAGAGGCGGGCCAGCAGCGGGATGTCCTCGCGCCGGCGGGCCAGGGCCGGCAGGGCGATGGGGAAGACGTTGAGGCGGTAGTAGAGGTCCTGCCGGAAGCCGCCCACCTCCACGGCCGCGGCCAGGTCCTGGCGGCTGGCGGCCAGGATGCGGGCCTGGGAGGTGCGGGTCTGGCTGCCGCCCAGGCGCTCGTACTGGCGCTCCTGCAGCACCCGCAGCAGCTTGGCCTGCAGGGGCGGGCCCAGGCTGGTGATGTCGGTCAAAAACAGCGAGCCGCCCTGGGCCCGCTCCAGGAGGCCGGCCCGGGGCTCGGTGGCCCCGGAAAAGGCGCCCTTCTCATAGCCGAACAGGCGGCGCTCCAGGACCTCCTGACTGATGTAGGCGCAATCCAGGCGCAGCAGGGGGCGGTCGGCCCGGGGGCTGAGCCGGTGGATGAGCCCGGCGGCCTGGGCCTTGCCGCTGCCCAGGGGGCCCAAGAGCAGCACCGAGGCCTCGCTGGGGGCCACCTTGTGTAAGAGCTCCTGCACCTGGGCCATGGCCGGGCCCTGGCCCTCCAGGAGCAGGTGGCAGACCTCGGCCGCCTCCAGGCCGGATGGGTCTCCGGGCGGGCCCTGCAAGGGGGCCAGCCGGGCCTGGATGCGCCGATGCAGGTGCAGCAGGCGGCTGAGCATCTCGCCGGCCGCGCTCAACAGACGGCGCTGCTCGGGCGCGGCCTCCTGGCCCTGGGCCTCCACGGCCAAGACCCCGGCCGCGCTGCCGTGCAAAAACAGGGGCACCGCCCACAGGGGGCCGGCGGACAGGAAGGGCCGGCCGCCGTGCATCACTCGGGCGTAAAGCTCGGCCGAGGGGTCCGGGCCCGGCTCAGCGGCCGGGGGCCCCTCCAGGGAGCGGCGCAGGAGCTGGCCCCGGGCCGGGTCCAGCCAGGCCACCTCGGCCCGGCGCTCGGGCAGGGCCCGGGAGAGCACCGCCAGCACCCGGTCCAGCATCTGCGGCAGGTCCAGGGCCTGGTCCACCAGCAGGGCCATCTCCGTGAGCAGCAGGCGCTCCTTATCGCTCCAGGCGGCGGACATGCCTCCAAGGGGGAGCAAAATCCGTGCCTCGGGGCCGGGCCAGGGGCTCGTTTTACAAGCGAGCGTTTTGCTTGATTATTTCGCTGCGGTTTTTTGGCGGCCTCGCCAGACGCCTACCAAATTGTAACTTTTTTCGGCCAAAGACTACCTGGCCGTAGGCCGGCCCCTTGGTGCAAGCCATGGCCGGAACCAGGCGTTCGGGCTATCTTGCTAATTTCATAGGCCAATCATAAAACGTCCCCTGGGCCCTTCGCGCTGGCAGGGTGTTTGCAATCTCTTGGGGCACTCGGCAGTCCCCTCCCAATAGCTGCCGGGTGCATCCCTCCCTTACTGAACCCCGGCCGCGCGGCCGGGGTTTTTCTGCGCCCCTTCCCTGGCGCGCCGCCGCCTCTGCCTCTATGCTTAGACCATGGCTCCGGCGCGCCGGCTTGGTTTGACTAAACGGCGGCCATGCGGTTTACTTTAGCCGTCTGCTCCCGCGGCGGAGCGAAGCCTACTCAAGGTTGTGCAGCGTGGTGTTGCCTTTGTCCTCCGCCGCCTGGATGCGCCGGCGTTTACGCGGCCGGCAAGATTAAGATATGCGAGGTGAATATGTATAAGGTTATGATCTTCATCGACGGCACTTGGCTCTATCGCACCCTGCCCCGCCTGGCTGAATCCTGCGGCAAACAGGAGTTCAAAGTGGACTATGGGGTCCTGCCCGAGGTCATCGCCCGGGAACTGGGCGAGCGCCTGGGCGTGGGCCCCCAAGACGTGGACGTGGTGCGCAACCACATCTTCGCCAGCCTGCCCACCAACTACGACCCCCAGGACGCCCAGATCATCACCCGCCAGGAGGAGTTCTACCGGCTGCTCAAGGAGGACTACCACTACGAGACTGACATCTTCGCCATAGACTTCCGCGGCCGGCGGGTGCGCCACAGCGACCGCGACCCAGAGGACAACTTCCAGCCGCGGGAGAAGTGCGTGGACATCGCCCTGGCCTCCCAGCTCTTGTTCTACGCGGCCCTGCCCTCGGTGATGGACATCGCGGTGGTGGTGCTGGGCGACCGGGACTTCATCCCGGTGCTGAGCACCGCCCGCCGGCTGGGCAAGCGGGTGGCCATCGTCAGCGTGCGCTCTTCCTGCGCCCAGGAGCTGGCCGCGCCCCGGGACGAGGCCGGGGTCAAGGACTTCGGGGTCATCTGGATGGACGACCTGCTGGACGAGCTGGAGCTCAGGTACGAGCCCCAGGAGCTGGAGTGCCAGTCCCCGGACCACCAGGGCGACCGTCATTTCTGGACCACCTACCGCCCCCGCCGGGGCGAGCCGGTCTACTGCGACGCCTGCCGCCAGGCCTACGCCGAGCGCCGCAACGGCGGCCAGCCCCAGGAGCCCATCAGCGAGGACTACGAGGACTACCCGCCCGTGGAGGGCATGCCCCGGGTCGGCGAGGAGCTGGGGGGCGTGGTGGACTTCAAGAAGGAGGACAAGGGCTACGGCTTCATCACCACCGATGACGGCGTCAGCTTCTTCTTCCACCTCAGCGACCTGGAAGGCGGCCTGACCTTCGACACCCTGGACGAAGGCCAGGATGTGGTGTTCGAGGTTAAGACCCTGCCCCGGGGAGGCAAGGCCGGCGCCGCACAGAAGGTGCGGCCTCCGGAGGCGGAGTCGGCATAGACCGGGCGGCGGCGCACCGGCCTGGGCGCGCTCCGTCGGCCGGCCCCAGTGGGGGGCTGCGGAAGGCGTGCGATGCTGGAGGTGCTGCCCCAGAGCACGGAGCGGGCCCTGGCCGTCAAGGCCAGCGGCAAGCTGAGCGACGACGATTACCAGAAGGTGCTCATCCCCCGCCTGGAGGAGATGATCCAGCGCCAGGGGCCGGCCAGCTTCATGCTGGTCTGCGCCGGCGACTTCCAGGGTTGGGAGGCCAAGGCCGCCTGGGACGACGCGGCCTTCGGCTTCAAGCACCGCAAGGACTTCGCCAAGATGGCGGTGGTGGGGGCGCCGGAGTGGGTGAACTGGGGGGCCAAGGTGGGCGCCCTGTTCATCTCCGGCCAACTGAAGACCTTCCCGGCCGGCCAGGAGCAGGCCGCCTGGCAGTGGGTGACGAGCTAGCCGCCGGCCGAGAACCTGCTTGATGAGGGGCCCCGCGCGGGCCCCTTTTTGTTTGGGCCCCCGTGCTTGACACGGCCGGCGGCCCGGACAATGATGCAATTAGTCCCCGCGTCACAGGCAGCCGCATAAGCCATGAAACTGGACTTCGACAGCATAGCCCCCCTGCGCCAGCTCCTGGAGTCCGCCCACAACGGGGTGGTGGTGGTGGACCGCCAGGGGCAGATCGTGGTCTACAACCAGGCCGCCCGCCACATCGCCGGCTGGCAGCCCGAGCAGGTGCTGGGCCACAACATGGCCGAGATCGGCCCCGAGGCCTGGCGGGACATGCAGATAATCCTGGCCAGCGGCCGGCCCCAGATCGGGCGCAAGGTGGTCCTGGGCAACAGCACCATCATCGCCAACCGCACCGCCATCAAGGGCGGCGACGGCATCGTGGGGGTGCTGAGCATCTTCCAGGACGTGTCCGAGTACGAGAGCCTGGTGCAGGAGCTGGCGGCCTACAAGGAGCTGTCCGAGCAACTGGACGTGATCATCGAGTCCTCCCACGACGGCCTGTGGATCTGCGACGCCGAGGGCAAGGTGGTGCGGGTGAACCCGGCCTCCCTGCGCTTCGCCGGGGTCAAGTCCGAGGAGGAGGTCATCGGCAAGCGCATGCAGGAGCTGGTGGACGAGGGCCAGTTCGACCGCTCGGCCACCCTGGAGGTGCTCAAGCGGGGCACCTCGGTCTCCCTGGTGCAGACCCAGTACGACGGCAAGCAGCTCATGGTCACCGGCAACCCGGTCTTCGACGACCAGGGCCGCATCCGCCTGGTGGTGGTCAACGCCCGGGACCTGACCGAGCTAAACCGCCTGCAGGCCGAGCTGGAGGAGAGCCGCCTGCTCACCCAGCAGTACCGCAACGAGCTGTCCCAGATCCACCTGCACCAGGGCCTGGCCTCGCAGGTGATCATCCGCAGCCCGGCCATGAAGCGGGCCTTTGACACGGCCATGCGCATGGCCAAGGTGGACTCCAGCGTGCTGCTGGTGGGCGAGTCCGGGGTGGGCAAGGGGCTGTTCGCCAAGCTGATCCACGAGGCCTCCCCCCGCCGGGAAGGGCCCCTGGTGCGGGTGGACTGCGGAGGCATTCCGGCCAACCTCATCGAGGCCGAGCTGTTCGGCTACGAGCGGGGGGCCTTCACCGGCGCCCTGGAGAGCGGCAAGCCGGGCTACTTCGAGCTGGCCCAGGGGGGCACGTTGCTCCTGGACGAGGTGGGCGAGCTGCCCCTGAGCGTGCAGGCCAAACTGCTCCGCTTTCTGGAGGACAACGAGGTGGTGCGGGTGGGCTCCACCACCCCGCGGCGCATCGACGTGCGGGTGATCTCGGCCACCAACCGCGACCTGGACCACATGGTGCAGGAGCGGCTGTTCCGCCAGGACCTGTACTTCCGGCTCAAGGTGGTGCCCCTGCGCCTGCCGCCCCTCCGGGAGCGGGTGGACGACATCCCGCCCCTGGTGCACCACTTCCTCAACCACTTCAACGCCAAGTGCGCCGCGGACAAGAAGCTCAGCCCGGCGGCGGTGGACACCCTCTGCCGCTACCCCTTTCCGGGCAACGTGCGCGAGCTGGCCAACCTGGTGGAGCAGCTGGTGGTGCTCACGCCCGGCGAGGTGGTGGAGCTGGGGGACCTGCCGGCCAGCCTGCGCCAGGTCCGGCCGGGCCAGGGCCTGCGCCAGGGCGCCGGCCATTGGAACCTGCGCCAGGCCGTGCGGCGCCTGGAGCAGGAGTTCATCCTCCGGGCCATCCAGAACTTCGGCAGCCAGCGGGAGGCGGCCAAGCACCTGGGCCTGGACCACACCACCCTCTCGCGCAAGGCCAAGCGCCTGGGGCTGGACAACGGTGCAGTTTTGCAACATGGTGCATCAAAGCAACATAAATAATTAAGATATAATTTAGATTGGTTAATTTTAAATAACTACAATAGCGTGTATTATGCGTTGCAATAGCGCACCAATTTTTGCAAGCCCTCATTTCTTATTTCCCTGATTACAGGTAGTTAGCATCTGGCATGATGGTTGCTCTCTTGGAGCGAATCTGCCACTTGGCAGGCTGCCGCCCTTGAAAGCGTTTCCTAAGACAGCCGGCGCCCTGGGTTAGTGCGTCGGGATGTGCAGATCAGGTTGGGAGTAGCGCATGCCGCGCCAGATACGCAGACAGGACCGGGCCCTCAACCAGGAACAGGCCTGGCGGATTCTAGAAAAAGGCGAGTACGGGGTGCTGTCCACGGTCTCGGCCGAGGGCCAGCCATACGCCACGCCCCTGAGCTACTGCCTGCTGGACGGGGACATCTACTTCCACTGCGCCCTGGCGGGCCACAAGCTGGACAACCTGGCCCAGAACAACCGGGCCTGCTTCTGCGTAGTGGGCCAGACCCAGGTCCTGCCCGAGAAGTTCGGCACCCTCTATGAAAGCGCGGTGGTCTTCGGGCCCGCCGCGGAGGCCACGGGCGAGGAGAAGCAAAAGGCCCTGGAAAGCCTGCTGGCCAAGTACAGCGCGGACTTTCGAGCCGAGGGCCTGGCGTACATAGAAAAGCTGAGCGGCAGGGCCCGGGTCTTCAAGATCAGTGTCGAGGCCATCAGCGGCAAGGCCAGGACCGCCTGAGCGCCATGCCCAACGGAAGCCTGTTCTGGAAGATCGTGGACACCCTGGAGCCGGCTCCGCAGCAGGCCCAGATCGTCATCGGACTCAGCCGGCAGGCGGGCCAGAGCGGCAAGCTGTTAAACATAGGGAAAATCCTGGATGAAGTCCTGGGCGGGCCGCAGGCCGAGGGCGGCCAGGCCGAGGCGGTGCTGGTGCTGGCCACCAGCCCCCGCACCAGGCAAGAGGCGGTTATGCGCCTGAGCGATCTGGGCGTCAGCCAGCTCCACGCCATCTACCCCCAGGCCGCGGCTGGCCAGGCGGGCGGGCGCGGCCGCGAACCCGCAACCGATACGGCAGAGGGTGCTTGATGCACAAGCGCGAAGCAGCGCTGCTAGAGGCGGTGGACCTGCTCAACGAGGAGATGATCGACTTCGCCGCCCGCCTGGTGGCCGAGCCCAGCACCTTGGGCAACGAGGTCACAGCGCTCAGGGTCATGGAGCAGGGGCTGAAGGACCTGGGCTACCCGCCGCAGCGGGTGGCCATCGACCCCGAGGCCCTGGCCCGGCACCCCGGCTTCGCGCCGGTGCCCTGGACCTACGAGGGCCGCTACAACCTGGTGGCGATGCGCCCGGCCGACGGCGAGGGCGGCAAGAGCGCCCTGCTCAACGGCCACCTGGACGTGGTCAGCGAGCTGCCCCTGGATGACTGGCAGCGCGACCCTTATTTGCCCGAGGTCAAGGACGGCTGGCTCTACGGCCGCGGCTCCGGGGACATGAAGGCCGGGGTGGCGGCCATGGTCTACGCCCTGGCGGCGGTGGACCGGGCCGGTATGGGCCTGGCGGCGCCGGTGACCCTGGAGGCGGTGATAGAGGAGGAATGCTCGGGCAACGGCGCCCTGGCCTGCCTGGCCGCCGGCTACGACGCCGAGGCGGTGCTGATCCCCGAGCCCTTCGGCCCCACCATCCTCACCGCCCAGGTGGGGGTGTGCTGGTTCAAGGCCCGGGTCAAGGGCGTGCCCAGCCACGCTCTGGACACCGCCGGCGGGGTCAACGCCATCGAGAAGTGCTACCTGCTCATCGCGGCCCTGCGCCAGCTGGAGCAGCGGCTCAACGCCCGGCCCCACTCCGCCTTCCCGGACAACCCCCACCCCTTCAACTTCAACCTGGGGGTGCTGCGCGGGGGCGACTGGCCCTCCACGGTGCCGGCCTTCGCCGAGTTCTACGGCCGCCTGGCCTTCCCGCCCGGCCTGTCCTTTGCCCAGGCCCGGGCCCAGGTGGAGCATGCGGTGAGGGGCGCGGCCCAGGCCGATCCCTGGCTGGCCGCCCACCCGCCATCCCTGGAATTCTACGGCTTCCGCTCCCAGGGCCACCAGGTCCCGGCCGATCAGGAGGTCCTGGGCCTCTTGAGCGACTGCCACCGGGAGCTGAGCGGGGCGCCGGCCCAGGAGTACCACTCCACGGCCACCACCGACCTGCGCGCCTTCGTGCACTACGGCCGGGGGCAGGCCACCTGCTTCGGGCCGCGAGCCCAGAACATCCACGCCAGCAACGAGAGGGTGGACCTGAAAAGCGTTTTGCACACCGCCCGCGCCTACGCCCTGTTCCTGTCCCGTTGGTGCGGGCTGATGGATTGAGACCTGGGAGGGGTTGTAACGGTTCGGAAGCCTTGGATGCAGCTTCCCATTACATGGCCCGTCCGGCCCCCATGGGGGCGGCGGGAGAGGAGGACCCAAGTCATGAGGAAAGTCAGCGTGGCCATTTTAGCCCTGGCCCTGTGCCTGGGCCTGTCCCTGGCGGCCGTCTCGGCCGGAGCGGCGGAACCCATCAAGGTGGGCATCCTGGGGCCCTTCACCGGCTCCCTGGCCCACAACGCCAGCGAGATGAAAAAGGGCATGATGCTGGCCCTGGACCAGGTCAACGCCAAGGGCGGCGTCAACGGCCGGCCCCTGGAGCTGGTCTTCGGCGACAGCTCCTGCAAGCCGGCCAACGGCGTGGCGGCGGCCAAGAAGCTGCTCAGCCGCGACAAGGTGCTGGTGTTGGGCGGCGGCTACTGCTCCTCGGTGAACATCGCCACCAGCGAGGTGGCCAACGCCGAGAAGACCCCGGTGGTGGTGGCCATCGCCATCAGCCCCACCATCACCAGCCGCGGCCTGAAGTACGTGTTCCGCACCAGCCCCAATAGCCCCATGTTTTTGGAAGGCATCAACCAGTGGCTGGCCCAGGTGAAGAAGCCCAAGACCGTGGCCTTCTTCATGGAGAACAGCGACTACGGCCGCGACGGCCAGAAGATCTGGGAGGCCCAGTGCAAGAAGATCGGCGCCAAGGTGCTCTCCAGCTTCTACTTCGAGATCGGCGACACCGACTTCACCACCCAGATCAGCAAGCTGAAGAAGCTCAACCCGGACGTGACCTTCAACATCGCCTCCACCACCGAGGCCGCCCTGATCCAGAAGCAGGCCAAGGAGCTTAACTTCGTGACCCAGTGGATCGGGGTGGGCGGCCAGTTCACCCAGGCCTACTTCAAGATGACTGGCCCGTTGAGCGAGTTCGCCATGGGCAGCAGCCTGGAGCCCACCAAGGCCATGAAGGACCCGGTGACCGCGGCCTTCGTGACGGCCTACCAGAAGAAGTACCCCGGCTCGCGCCCCGGCATCTTCTCCAGCCAGGGCTACGACAACCTGATGGTCATCGCCGACGCCATCAAGCGGGCCGGCAAGCTCACCGGCGACCTGGCCAAGGACCGCGACAAGGTGCGCGACGCCCTGAAGACCACCGACCTGAAGCTGTCCCAGGGCACCATCAAGTTCGGGCCCGACGGTCAGGTGCACACGGTGTTCCCCTCGGTGGTGCAGGTGCAGCTGAAGAACTGCCAGTCCGACACCTACATCATCTACCCGCCGGAGCGCGCGGCGGCCAAGTACCTGGTGCCGCCCCCGTGGCCCCCGCGCTTGTTTATGTTGCGGTGGGGCCCGCCCGGCCGGGGCCGGGGGGCCCTGACAGCGCCGGGGGGGCGGGGCGCGCCCCGCCCCTACCCCCTTCGCGGGACAGGCGCCAGTTTTGTTTTTTTGCTATTGGTAAGAACATGGAATCGCTTTTTCTGCAACAAGTGGTCAACGGCCTGATCGTGGGCAGCGTCTACAGCCTCATCGCGGTGGGCCTGACCATGATCTTCGGGGTGATGCGCATCAGCAACTTCGCCCACGGCGACTTCTCCATGCTGGGCGCCTACGTCGCCGTCTTCATCCTGGCCTGGCTGCCCGGCTGGCTGGGCTGGGTGGGCTCGCTGCTGGCGGCGGCGGCCGGGGTGGGGCTCTTGGGCATCCTCATCGAGCGGGGCCTCTTCCGCCCCCTGCTCACCCGCTGGACCGACCTGGACCAGATCATGGTCTCCATCGGTCTGTTCATCCTGCTGGAGAACCTGGCCCAGCTCTTCTTCGGGGCCACCCCGCGCATGCTGCCCGATCCCTTCGGCGAGGCCACCCTCAACCTGGGCCTGTTCTCCACCAGCGTCATGCGCCTGTTGTGCTTCATCCTGGCGCTGGTGATCATCATCCTGCTGCAGATATACCTGAACCGGGCCCGCATGGGCGTGGCCATCCAGGCCACGGCCCAGAACCGCAAGGCGGCCCAGCTCATGGGCATCAACATCAACCGGGTCTACTCCCTGACCTTCGCCCTGGGCTCGGCCCTGGCCGGCCTGGGCGGGGTGCTCTACGGCACCCTGTTCGCCATCTACCCCACCATGGGGGCGATGCCCACCCTCAAGGCCTTCGTGGTCACCATCCTGGGCGGCATGGGCAACATCCGGGGGGCCATCTTCAGCGGCTTCATCCTGGGCGTGGCCGAGACCCTGGGCGGCAGCTACATATCCATGGAGTACAAGCACGCCATCGGCTTCATCATCATCATCCTGGTGCTGCTGATAATCCCCCACGGGCTGTTCGGAAGGAGCGAAGAATGACGGGCCCCAGGCAAAAGCTGTTGTGGGCCCTGGCCGCCGCCCTGACCCTGGCCCTGCCCTGGCTGATCAGCGACCGCTACATCCAGCACCTGCTGGTGATGTCGCTGATCTTCGTCATCTTCGCCTCCAGCTGGAACCTCTTGACCGGCTACGCCGGCCAGCTCAACCTGGGCCACGCCGCCTTCTTCGGCATCGGGGCCTACACCTCGGCCCTGCTGGCCCTCAAGCTGGGGGTGCCGCCCTGGATCGGCCTGTTCCTGGGCGGGTTCTTGGCGGCCGGGTCGGGCTTCGTGCTGGGCATCCCCTCCCTGCGCCTGTCCGGGCCCTACCTGGCCATCACCACCATCGGCTTCGCCGAGATCCTGCGGCTGGTGGCCATGAACTGGGTGAGCCTGACCCGCGGCTCCCTGGGGCTGTACGGCGTGCCGCCCCTGCCCGGCTTCTTCGGCATCCAGTTCACCACCGAGCTGACGTTCTACTACGTGGCCCTGGCCGGGGCGGCCCTGGCCCTGTTCTGCTTCCGCCGGCTGACCCGTTCGGAGTTCGGCCTGAGCCTGCAGGCCATGCGCGAGGACGAGCAGGGCGCCGAGAGCATCGGCGTGAGCACCAACCGCTTCAAGCTGACCGTGTTCACCGTCAGCGCCTTCTTCGGCGGCTTCTCCGGGGCGCTCTTGGCCCACTACCAGCGCCTGATCAGCCCGGACCTCTTGTCTTTGCACGAGACCTTCCAGGCCCTGACCATGACCATCATCGGCGGGCTGGGCACCCTCACCGGCCCGGTGATCGGCGCGGTGCTCTTAACCTTCCTGTCCGAGGGCCTGCGCTTCGTGGAGGACGTGGTCAAGATCGACGTGCGCCTGATCATCTACGGCGCCCTGTTGGTCGTGACCATCCTGTTCATGCGCGGGGGCATCGTGGGCCTCTGGGAGCGCCTGCGGGCCGGGCGCGGCCAGGACACGGAGGAGCGTTAGCCATGAAGCTCTTAGAGACCCAGAAAGTCAGCAAGTACTTCGGCGGGCTGTGCGCCCTCAAGGACGTGGACCTCAGCCTGAACCAGGGCGAGGTCATGGGCCTCATCGGGCCCAACGGGGCGGGCAAGACCACCCTGATCAACATAATCTCCGGCGCCTACCACCCCAGCGAAGGCAAGGTTATTTACGACGGCCGGAACATCAGCCGGCTCAAGGCGCACCAGATCAACGTGCTGGGCGTGGCCCGCACCTTCCAGGTGGTGCGCATCTTCAAGCGGCTCACGGTGCTGGAGAACGTGCTCACGGCCATGGTGGACCGCGGCCGCGAGGGGCCCTGGAAGCTGGTGTGGGGCTCGTTCTTCCGGCGGGCCTGCGCCTTCAACCAGGACGCGGCGGCCTGCGCCACTGCCGAGGGGCTCTTGGCCTCGGTGGGGCTCTTGCGCTACCGCGACGAGCAGGCCGAGAACCTGCCCTACGCCATGACCAAGCGCCTGGAGATCGCCCGGGCCCTGGCCACCCGGCCCAAGCTGCTCTTGTTAGACGAGCCCAGCAGCGGGCTGAACCCGGCCGAGCAGAACGAGCAGATCAAGATCATCCGGCAGATCAACCAGCAGGGCGTGACCATCCTGATCATCGAGCACGTGATGAAGGTGATCATGGACATCTCTCACCGCCTGATCGTCCTGCACTACGGCGAGAAGATCGCCGAGGGCGCGCCCCAGGAGGTCTACCGCGACCCCCTGGTGGTGGAGGCCTATCTGGGAGGCGAGGCCCATGCTTAAGGTGGACAACATCGTGGTGGCCTACGGCAAGGCCAAGGCCCTGCACGGCGTCTCCCTGACCGTGGAGCAGGGCGAGATGGTCACCCTGCTGGGCTCCAACGGGGCGGGCAAATCCACCCTGCTCAAGACCATCAGCGGCCTGCTGCGGCCCAAGGAAGGCAGCATCAGCTTCATGGGCCAGCAGATCAGCAGCATGGCCCCGCACAAGATCGTGGAGCTGGGGGTGGTGCAGGCCCCGGAGGGGCGCGAGGTGTTTCCCTCCCTGTCGGTGAAGGACAACCTGCGCATGGGCGCCTTCACCCGCCGGGACGAGAAGGGCGTGGCCCGGGACCTGGAGTTCGTCTTCGCGCTGTTCCCCCGCCTGGCCGAGCGCCGCGACCAGGCCGCCGGCACCCTGAGCGGCGGCGAGGCCCAGATGCTGGCCATCGCCCGGGCCCTGTTGGCCGACCCCAAGCTGCTGATGCTCGACGAGCCCAGCCTGGGCCTGGCCCCGGTGCTGCGCGAGAACATTTTCGCGGTGGTGCAGCAGATCCATCAGGAGCGCCAGGTGACCACCCTCTTGGTGGAGCAGAACGCCAAGTGGGCCCTGGGCGTGGCCAGCCGCGCCTACATCATGGAGAACGGCCGCATCGTCATGCAGGACCTGGGCAGCAAGCTGGCCGAGGACGAGCACGTCCAGCGGGCCTACCTGGGCTACTAGGCCACCGAGGAGAAGACGCCTTGCTTCAGCCAGCCGCCGCGGTGGACCCGGCCCAGATCGTGGCCTTCGCCCAAAAGCTGATCCAGACCCCCAGCCTGAGCCAGGAGGAGCAGGCCGTGGCCGATCTGGTGGAGCGGCGCATGCGCGAGCTGGGCTACGACGAGGTGCACCGCGACCAGATGCACAACGTGGTGGGGGTGCTCAGGGGCTCGGGCAAGGGCGTAAGCCTAATGCTCAACGGCCACCTGGACCACGCCGGGGTGGGCGAGATGCCCCAGCCCTTTTCCGGGGCCCAGGTGGACGGCGCGGAGTTCGGCTTTCAAGGGCCGGTGCTCTACGGCCGCGGGGCCAGCGACATGAAGGGCGGCCTGGCGGCCATGGTCCAGGCCGGCGGCGAGGTCAAGCGCCAGGGCCTGGCCCTCAAGGGCGACGTGCTCGTCACCTGCGTGGCCCGCGAGGAGATGGCCCGGGGCGAAGGGGTCAAGGCCGTGCTGGCCCAAGGCTGGCGGGCCGACTACGCGCTGAGCGGCGAGGCCACCAACCTCAAGGTCTACCTGGGCCACCGGGGCAAGGCCGAGCTCAAGGTGACCACCTTTGGCCAGACCACCCACGGCGGCAACCCGGCCGGCGGCGTCAACGCCATCCTCAAGATGACCCGGCTGCTGGCCGCCCTGGAGCAGGGATATCCCCTGCCCCGGCACCGGTTCCTGGGCGACGCCACCTGGACGGTGCTGGACATCGAGGCCTCGCCCGGGGCCCTGACCCCCATCGTGCCCGACCGCTGCCGGGCGGTGATCGACCGCCGCTTCTTGCCCGAGGAGAGCCAGGCGGACGTGCTGGCCGGGCTAAAGGCGGTGATCGCCGAGCTGGCCCTGGCCGACCCGGCTTTCCGGGCCGAGGTGGAGCTCTTGAAGTGGTTCCCGGCCCTGTTCACGCCGCCGGAGAGCCCGGTGGTGCAGGCCATGCTGGCCGCCCGGCGCCAGGTGTTGGGCGACGAGGGCCAGGTGGGCTCCTGGTACTTCGGCGTGGACGGCACCTTCTTGAGCGAGGCGGGCATCCCCTGCGTGGGCTTCGGCCCCGGCGACGAGTACCTGGCCCACACCCCGCGGGACGTGGTGCCGGTGGCGCACCTGGCCCCGGCCAGCCAGGCCTACCTGCAGCTCATCGCCGACCTGTGCACCTAAAACGGGAGCGCACTGTGACCCAGCCCACAAGCGAGGGGCCCGTGACCGTAGAGGTCTGCCTGAGCCCGGCGCGGATCAAAGAAATGCTGTCCGGGCTGGTGGAGGCCTTCCACGCCCAGGACATCGAGCGCCTGGCCGCCGGCTGGAGCGAGGACATCGTCATTCGCTTCGCCGATCACCCGGAGCTGCGGGGCAAGGCGGCGGGCAAGGCCTGGCTGGCCGCCCGCTTCGCCCGGCAGCGGGACTACCGGCTGGTCAAGACCTTCCAGGCGGTGACCGGCAACGTGATCGGCGACATGTGGACCGGGCAGTGGACCGACGCGGTGACGGGCAAAAAAATGCGCGGCAAAGGCATGGAGTTTTTGACCATGGCCGGTGGTAAGATCGCGGTGTGGGAGGCGGTGTTCAACGCCTGGGAGGAAGGCAGCCAGGCCAAGGTGCCGGTCGTCTGAGCCGCCCCGAGGCGTTTTAACTTGGCCCCATCAGCAGGGCTGCAGGACGCGGGAGATGGATGGATGGGCATTGCGGAGCTTATAGCCAAGAGGCAGCGGGCGGTACCTCGTGGAGTGGGCAACATAACGCCGGTGGTGATGGCCCGCTCCGAGGGGGCCCTGGTCTGGGACCCGGAGGGCAAGCAGTACATCGACTTCGCCGGCGGCATCGGCGTCAACAACGTGGGGCACCGCCACCCCCAGGTGGTGGCCGCCATCAAGGAGCAGGCCGACAAGTTCCTGCACGGCTGCTTCCACGTGTCCATCTACGACCTCTACGTAGAGCTGGCCGAGAAGCTCAACGCCCTGGTGCCCTGCCGGGGGCAGAAGAAGAGCATGCTGGCCAACAGCGGGGCCGAGGCGGTGGAGAACGCGGTCAAGATCGCCCGCTACCACACCGGCCGCCTGGGCATGGTCTGCTTCGAGGGGGCCTTCCACGGCCGCACCCTCATGGCCATGGGCCTGACCAGCAAGGTGATGCCCTACAAGTACAAGCTGGGCGTGGCCCTGCCGGGCATCTACCGCGCCCCCTACCCCTACTGCTACCGCTGCTCCTGGGGCAAGCAGTATCCCTCCTGCGGGGTGTACTGCGCCGAGAGGTACCTGGAGGGCGAGTTCTTCAAGTACCACGTGTCCCCGGACGAGGTGGCTGCGATCATCATCGAGCCGATCCTGGGCGAGGGCGGGTTCATCGTGCCGCCGCCGGAGTATCTGGCGCAGCTGCGCCAGGTGTGCGACCGCCACGGCATGCTTCTGATCGTGGACGAGGTGCAGTCGGGCATGGGGCGCACGGGCCGGATGTTCGCCCTGGAGCACTTCGGGGTGGAGGCGGACATCATCACCACGGCCAAGTCCCTGGGCGGCGGCCTGCCCCTGAGCGCCGTCACGGGCATGGCGGAGATCATGGACTCGGTGCATCCGGGCGGCCTGGGCGGCACCTACGGCGGCAACCCGGTGGCCTGCGCGGCGGCCCTGGCGGTGCTCAAGGTGATGGAGGAGGAGAAGCTGCTGTCCCGGGCCGAGGCCTTGGGGCAAAAGCTGCGCCAGGCCCTGGAGGGCTTCCAGGAGCGCTACGCCTGCATCGGTCAGGTGCGGGGCCTGGGGCCCATGCTGGCCCTGGAGCTGGTCAAAGACCGGGCCAGCAAGGAGCCGGCGCCGGAGCTGGCCAAGCAGGTGACGGCCTACTGCCACGCGCACGGGCTGCTGATCCTGGACTGCGGCACCCTGGGCAACAACCTGCGAACCCTGATGCCGCTGGTGATCAGCGACGATCAATTGCAGCGCGGCCTGGACATTCTGGAGCAGGGCCTGCAAGAGGTGTGCAAGGGCTGAGACCGGCATCGGGCTCGCTAATAAATCAGCGGCCGCCCGCCAGTGCGGGCGGCCGCGGCGTTTTGTGCCGGCGGGCTAGCGGCCCTTGAACCGGGGCGGGCGCTTTTCCAGGAAGGCGGCGAAGCCTTCCTGGCGGTCCTCGGTGTCCCGCACCGCGGCGGCGCCGTCGGCCTCGCTGCGCAGACCGGCGTCCAGGCCCTCGTACATGCCGTCGGCAAAGGCCTTGAGCACCCAGCGCACCGCCACCGGCGGCCGCTCGGCCAGGGCCTGGGCCATGGCCATCACCTCGGCCAGGAAGTGCCCGCCGTCCACCAGGCGGTCCACCAGGCCGATCTGCAGGGCCTCGGCCGGGGTCAGGCGCCTGCTGAAGAGGATCATGTCCAGGGCCCGGGCGCGGCCCACCACCCGGGCCAGGCGCTGGGTGCCGCCCCAGCCCGGGATGATGCCCAGGTTCAGCTCGGTCAGGCCCAGCCTGGCCTGGGGGTTGTCCAGCATCACCCGGAAGTGGCAGCTCAGGGCCAGCTCCAGGCCGCCGCCCAGGGCGTGGCCGTTGAGGGCGCAGATGAGCGGCTTCTCCGAGCGGTCCAGCCGCCGCCACAGCTCGCGCACCTTGGGGCTGGTGACGGCGGAGTTCTTGGCGTCGCTTACGTCGAAGCCGGCCGAGAAGCACTTGCCCTGGCCCCCGCTGATGACCATCACCCGCACCTCGGGGTCGGCGGCCAGCTGGTCGTAGGCGCCCTCGAAGGCGTTGGCCAGGGCCAGGTTCCAGGCGTTGGCCGGCGGGTGGTCCAGGGTGATGACGGCGATGTGGTCCTTGATCTCCAGCGATACCAGCTTGGTTTCTTCCATGGCCTGGTCCCCGATGCTGCTGAGGGTGAATGGCCCCGGCGGGCGCGCGGCCTAGAGCAGCCGGCGCAGAATCTTGTTGGTGCCGCCGCTGCGGGGCAGGGCGTCGCGGATCTCCACCACCTTGGGCGCCTTGTAGTAGGACATCTTGTCCTTGGCCCAGCGCATGATATCCTCCGGCGCCACCTGGCCCCTGAACTTTTCCTTGAGCACCACCACGGCCTTTATCACCTGGCCCTTGTTTTGGTCCGGCACGCCGGTGACGCCGCTGCAGTCGATGGCGGGGTGGGTGTTCAAAAACATCTCCACCTCGTCCGGGAACACCGAGTAGCCGGCGACCTTGATCATCTCCTTCTTGCGCCCCAGCCAGTAGAGATAGCCCTCGTCGTCGAACTTGCCGGTGTCGCCGGTGTAGAGCCACCCGTCCACCAGGGCCTCGGCGGTCTCCTGGGGCTTGTGCCAATAGCCCTTGAAGTTGGCCGGGCCTTTGATGGCTATCTCGCCCACCTCGCCGATGGGCAGGATCTGCGACCGGTCGGCGAAGGAGACGATCTTGAACTCGGTGCCGTAGGTGGGGATGCCGCAGCATATCTCGCCCAGGGGCCCGAACTTGGCCGGGCGGTCCAGGGGCATGAAGGTGTCGCCGGTGTGGGTCTCGGTGAGGCCGTAGGAGGTCTCGGCGATCTTGGCGCCGGGCGCGATGCGCTTGCTCCAGTCCTCCACGATCTGCTTGGTCAGCGGCAGGCCCACCGAGGTGATCAGGTTCTTCTGCACGCAGGTCAGGTCGTATTTATCGGCCTCCGGCGCCTCCAGCATGCTGGTGTTCATCTTGGTTACCGTGGCCAGGTACTGGGGCCGGTAGCGCTCTATGGTCTGCATGGTCAGCTCGGGGGTGAAGTGGGGCAGCATCACCTGGGTCAGGCCCTCGTAGATGTGGCTGTTGAGCTGCAGCAGCCCGGCGATGTGGTAGATGGGGGCCATCTGAATGGTGGTCAGGTGCTCGGCCAGCCCGCGCAGGTCGTGAAAGGCGACCTCGGCGCGGCAGGCCGCCTTGTAGAGCACGTTGAAGTGGGTGTGGATGGCGCCCTTGGGCAGGCCGGTGGTGCCGCCGGTGTATTGCAGCAGGGCCACGTCGCGCTCCAGGTCGATGTCCACGCCGGCCGGGTCCGGGGCGTAGTCCCGGAAGATATCGGTTAGCTCCACCGCCTCCGGCGCGTGCACTCGCGGGGCGGCGAACTGGGCCGGGGCCTCGGCCAGGCGCGCGGGGTCCAGGAAGTCCCGGAATCCGCTCACCACCAGCCTGTCGATCTTGACCTGAGGCAGGGTGGCCTGGACCACCTCCAGGTATTCATCCAGGCACACCAGCACCCGCGCCCCCGAGTCCTTGAGCTGGTAGGCCAGCTCCATCTCCTTGAAGGCGGGGCTGCAGGCGGTGGTGACCGCCCCGGCCTTGGCGATGCCCAGGTAGACCACCGCGAAGCCGGGCGAGGTGGGCATGAAGATGGCCACCCGGTCGCCCTTTTGCACGCCGGCCTGCCGCAGGAACTGGGCGAAGGAGTTGGACCAGTCGTTGAACTGCCGGTAGCTGATCTCATTGCCGAAGAAGATCATGGCCGCGCGGTCGGGGAACCGCTGGCTGTGCTTTTCCAGATACCCGGCCAGGGGCAGTCCGGGATAGGTGAACTTCAACTCCCGGGGCATGTCCTGGGGCCAGTTTTTGTCGCGCCATAAATGATTGGCGTAGGGGTTATCCATGTCGCCGCTCCTGAATTACCACCGTGAGAACATCGGTACCCGGTCGGGGGAGGAAATGCGCCCGGCGTGAAGGCGTGCGAACCGGCCGCGCCGGCCCGCCGCGGCCGGCTACTTGCTGCGCATGGCCAGCAGCACCTTCACCTGCCCTTGCTGCACCACCTCGCCGTCCTGGTTGATGACTTCCTTGGCAAAGGCCAACACCCCCCGGGCGCCGTCGGACAGCGGGCGCATCTCCTGGACCGTCTGCTCCACGTGGATGGTGTCGCCGATGAAGATCGGCTTCTTGAAATCCCAGCTCAGGTGCAGCAGGGCCAGGATGCTGTCGGCGGTCAGGTAGGAGGTGAGGCCGGCATGCATGGCGATGCCCAGGATGCCGTGGGCGATCCGGCGCTGGTAGGGCTTGCGCCGGGCGTACTCCTCGTCGGTGTGCAGGCTGTTGTGGTCCCAGCTGAGGGAGGAGAAGTTGACCACGTCGGCCTCGGTGACGGTGCGGCCCTTGGAGACGAATTTCTGGCCCAGGGAGAAATCATCGAAGTACAGGGTGTCCAGCATCAACCGCCCTCCGCATCCGCCGCGAACCGCCCCTGGCTGGTGGCCGCCTAGGCGGCGGGCTCCCTCCTGTCGGCCAGGGTTAGGTGAACGTTGATCTTGTTGTCTTTGGGCGCGGCCAGCACGCCCTCGAACAGGATGTCGATTATGTACTCGGCCTGCTCGCTCAGGTTCTCCGGCTTGCCCAGGATGCCTTTTCTGACCACCAGGTGCTCGATGGTGCCGACCATCATGCTGCGGACGATAAAGGGGTTCAGGTTGGGCCTGAACTCGCCGTTGGCGATGCCGTCCTCGATGATCTTCAGCATCATCTTGGCCGATTCCCGGATCACGTTGTATTCCGGCGTCTCGGTGAACTTGCGGTTGGTCTTGAGGATCATGATGGCCACGTTGGCGTAATCGGGGTGCTCTTGATACATCTCCAGCAGGCGGTAGATGATGGCCCGCAGCTTGTTGGCCTGGCCCTTGATGTACTTGAGGATGTGCCGGTTGCCGTTTTGGAATCCCATGCTGTACTCGGCCGGAATGGCGAACAGCAGGTCTTCCTTGGAGGAGAAGTACTCGTATATGGTGGCGTCGGAAACGTTGGCCCCGGCGGCGATCTCGGAGATGGTGGCCTCGTGAAAGCCGCGCTCGGCGAAGATGTGCTCGGCGCTGTTCAAGATAGCCATGCGCTTGGTCGGATTCTTGCCCATGTCCCCTCGCTTGTCTTATGGGTGCGGTCAACGGTCCGGACTGATTCCCCGGCGCCCATATTATCACGCAGGCGGCGGCTTCCTGGCCATTTCCGAGCCCCCGCCGGCCGCCGTCCGGCCCGGCGCCCCGGCCTGCGGCTCTACTTCTTCTCCTTGTCCAGCGGCAGGGGGGCGGGGCCCAGCTTGCGGCCCTGCTCGTCGTAGATGTACCAGCCGATGCCGGTCTTGCGGCCCAGCTGCCCCACCTTGACCTTTCGCTGCAGCAGCATGGGCGGGTAGAACTTCTCGTTCTTGGTCTCCTCGTACACCGCCAGGTAGGCGTTGTAGCCGATGTCCAGGCCGGACATGTCCGAGGTCTCCAGGGGGCCCATGGCCCGGCCGAAGCCCAGGCGCATGCCCTTGTCCACGTCCTCCACGCTGACCACGCCGGCCTCCACCAGGCGGATGGCCTCGATGGTGCTGGGGAAGTTGATGCGGTTGAGCGCGAAGCCGGCCACGTCCATGTTCACGCGGATGGTCTCCTTGCCGATGTCCTGGCAGAGCCGCTCGGCAATGGCCATGGTCTCCTCCGAGGTCATCAGGCCCCGGATGATCTCCACGATCTTCATCATGGGCACCGGGCTGAAGAAGTGGGTGCCCACGAACTGGGCCGGCCGCTGGGTGGCCCCGGCGATGTTGGTGATGGGGATGGCCGAGGTGTTGCTGGCGAAGACGGCGTGAGCCGGGCAGATCTGGTCCAGCCTGGCGAACAGCTCCTGCTTGGCGGGTAGCTTTTCGATGATGGCCTCGAAGACGAAGTCGGCCTCGGCGGCCGCCTCCAGGCCGGTCACGCCCTGGATGCGCCCCATGATCTCATCCACGCTGCCCGGCACCTTGCCCTTGGACACCAGCTTTTCCACCGACCACTTCACCTTGGCCAGGCCCTTGTCCACCAGCTCCGGGGAGATGTCGCTCACCACCACCTGGTAGCCCCTCTGGGCGCAGACCTGGGCGATGCCGCCCCCCATCAATCCGGCGCCGGCCACGAAGATTTTCTTTATATCCATCGTCGGTCTCCTTGTGGTTGGCGGGCAGGGCCTAATCGCCCATTCCCGCGATCTTGCGGACCAGGTCCTTGCGCTGGGCGATGTCGTACTGGGAGGTGATGCCTATCTTCTCCATGCGCGGGGAGCCGCCGCCGTGCAAGGCCCCGAACATGGTGCAGCCCGACTTGCCCGACACGGCCACGTCGCCGATGTAGCGCCAGAGCTGGGCCTGGCTCTCCGGGGACATGCTCTGGCAGCGGGTGGTGTACTTGCGGGCCAGGTCTTTCACCTCCGGGTTCACGAACTCCCCCTCGTAGGGGAAGGTGGCGGGCATGCCCCCGGCGATGTCGGCCAGCATCTCCATCTCGTGGAACACCGACTCGCCGGTGAGGCAGCGGCCCACGTTGCAGTAAATGGCGTTGGGGATGTAGTTGCCCGGCCCGTAGGGCTGCATGCCCCGGCCGGGGATGTATACCTCGGGCTTGGCCAGGGCCGAGGCCGTGAAGCCGGCGGCGTAGCCCAGCTCGGTGATCTTGATGATCTCGGCCAGCTTGTCGCCCACGTGCTTGGCCTTATAGATGCCGTTGACTTCGGCGGCCAGGGCGCAGGTGCCCAGCAGCAGGTCGCCCAGGGCGGGCTTGCAACCGGAGTAGCTGTGCCGGTGGAACAGGGCGAAGAGCAGGGCCAGGATGCCGCCGTGCCGGTGCTCGCCGCACAGAAAGACGCGCTCCCAGGGCACGAAGACATCGTCGAAGATGACGTAGGAGTCGGTGGCTCCGGGGTCGAAGCCCTTGGGGAAGTGATCGCGCCGGCGGTAGTTGTGGATGGTCACCAGCTGCTTGACGCCCTCCCAGTCGCCGGGCACGGCGAAGGAGACCGCGTAGTCGCTGTCCTGGGCTAGCAGGGCCCGCGTGGGCAGCACCAGAATCTCGTCGGCGATGGCGGCCTCGGATATGTGCAGCTTGCAGCCGCGCACCACGATGCCCTGACGGTTGCGCTCCACCACGTGGACGTAGGAGTCCGGGTCGGGCTGCTGGTGGGGCCGCTTGGTGCGGTCGCCCTTCACGTCGGTCTGGGCGCAGCAGCCCATCATGTCCTGGCCCTGGAAGCGGGCCAGCCACTGCTTGAAGTTCTCGTGATAGGCCGTCTCGCCGGGGCGCTCGCGGTCGGCCTCGTAGGACACGGTGTAGACGGCGTTGAGGGCGTCCACACCCATGCAGCGCCGCACGCAGCCGCCCACCTTCTGGCAGATCATGCGGGTCATGTCCTGCTTCTTATGCAGGTCCGCGGGCGACTGGTGCACGTGGCAGAAGCGGTTGATCCTCTCGCCGGTGAGGTGGGAGGTGGCGGTCATCAGATCGGCGTAGGCCGGGTCCTGGGCCAAGTCGTAGGTGAGGCCCACCACGCTCTGCACCGGCGCCAGCCTCTCGTCGTCGCGGCCGATCTTGTCCCCGCCGAGGTAGAGGTTGCGCTGCATGCCGTACAGCCTTTGCAGCCAACGCTGTTTGCCCTGCATAGCCTTGCCTCTTCGGTCGCCCCGCTGCCGGGGCGGTTGCGGTCGCCGCGCTCTCTCAGGCCTCGCGCTCTATGATGGTGGCCACGCCCTGGCCGCCGCCCACGCAGGCGTTGGCGCAGCCGTAGCGGCCGCCCTTCTCCTGCAGGATGCGGGCCAGGGTGCCGATGAGCCGGCAGCCGGTGGCGCCCAAGGGGTGGCCGATGGCGGTGCCGCCGCCCTTGACGTTCACCCGCTCGGGGTCGATGCCCAGCTCCTGGATGCAGTTGAGCACCACCACCGCGAAGGCCTCGTTGATCTCCCAGTAGTCTATGTCCTGGGCGCTGAGGCCGGCGTAGGCCAGGGCCTTACGGCTGGCCGGCACCGGCCCGATGCCCATGAGGCTGGGGTCCACGCCGGCGAAGCCGATGGCCCGGATGGTGGCCAGGGGGCGCAGGCCCTTTTTCAGGGCGGTCTCTTTATCGGCCAAGATCAGGGCCGAGGCGCCGGCGTTCAGGGGCGAGGCGTTGCCGGCGGTGATCAAGCCGCCCTCGCGGAAAGCGGGCTTGAGCTGGGCCAGCCGCTCCAGGCTCACGTCGTCGCGCACCGCCTGGTCCCGGTCCACCACCATGGTGCCGCCGCCGGCCGCCTCCACCTCCACGGGCAGGATCTCGTCCCGGAAGTAGCCCTCCTCGCGGGCCTTGACCGCCAGGTCGTGGGAGCGCTTGGCCCAGCGGTCCATCTCCTCTTTCCCGATGCCGCGCAGGGCGGCCAGCTTTTCCGCGGTCAGGCCCATGCTGGCGGCCACCGGCATGTCCAGGGGCGCGAAGCGGGGGTCCTCCATCAGCCTGGGGTTGCGGCTGACCATGCCGCCCTTGCGGTTGGCCTGGCCCATGGGCACCCGGCTCAGGTGCTCCATGCCGCAGGCCACCACGATGTCGGCGAAGCCGGTCATGATCTCCATGGCGCCGATGTGCACCGAGGCCATGGAGGAGCCGCACTGCTGGTCCACGAACTTGGCCGCCACGCTGATGGGCAGGCCGGCCAGGAACAGCGGGAAACGGCCGCCCCAGGTGTAGTTTTCGCCCACCCCGATGGAGGAGCCCACGATGAAGTCGTTTATCTCGGCCGGGTCCAGGCCGGCGCGCGACACCAGCTCGGGGATCACCAGGCTGAGCAGGTCGTCGGCGCGCAGGCTGCCGAACCAGTCCTTGCTGGGGTCGTCGGGCTTGGACTTGGACTGGGCGGTCCGCAGGTATCCGGCTATGACCACTTCGCGCATCTTGCATTCACTCCCTTGCTGAAGCTCTTACCTGGTTATGAACGAAGGCAGCCACAAGGCGATTTGGGGCCAGAGGTACATCATTATGAAAATGATCCAGCTGATGACCACGAAGGGGAAGGCGCTGACCGCGATGCTCCCCAGGGTGGTGCCGGGCGGCAGCACTCCCTTGATGATGAACAGGTTCAGCCCCACCGGCGGCGTGACCTCGGCAAGCTCGCACTGGATGATCATGATGATGCCGAAGAGGATGGGGTCGATTCCGATGGCCTCCACGATGGGCATGAAGATGGGCACGCAGATCACCAGCAGGGCCAGCACGTCCATGAGGCAGCCCAGGATGGTGATGATGGCCAGGATCATGAGGTAGACGACCATGTTGGGAACGTTGAGGCCCGTGAAGATGGAGACGATGAACTCCTTGAGGCCGGAGAGGAAGATCAGGTGGCTGAACAGCATGGCCCCGATGAGGATCACGTAGATCATCACGCAGATCTTCACCGTGGACTTGAAGGCGCCCTTGAAGACGCTGAAGCTGCGGCCCTTGAAGACCAGGGCGCAGAGGAAGGCCATGACCGCGCCCACCGCGCTGGCCTCGATGGCCGAGAAGAAGCCGCGGTAGATGCCGCCCAGGACCACCAGGAAGGTGATGATGGCCGGCGATATCTTCAGCAGGGCCTCGAACTTCTCCTTGGCGGTGTACTTGCGCGGCGGCGGAGGCGACAATTTGGGGTTGGCCATGACCCGCAGGCTGATGTAGATCGAGCCCAGGATGACCAGCAGGAACCCCGGCACGATGCCCGCGAAGAACATGTGCCCCAGGGAGGCCTCGGAAAGGCCGCAGTAGATGATCATCCAGATGCTGGGCGGGATGATGGCCGACAGGGTGCCGCCGAAGGCGAAGGCCCCGCTATAGAGCTTGCGGCTCACCTTCAGCCGCTCCATCTCCGGCACGGCCAGCTTGCCCACCGTGGAGATGCCGGCCATGGCCGAGGCGCAGATGAAGCCGAACAGGGCGCACATCACGATGGAGCTGATGACCGTGCCGCCGGGCAGATGGCCCAGCCACTTGTAGACGAAGTCGTAGATGTCCTTGCCGAAGCCGAACTCGCTGAAGATGCACCCCATCAACACGAAGCCGATGATGGCGATCAGGGACCAGGAGAACATGGTCTCCCAGACCACAAACCCCAGGTTGAAGACGTAGGCCGGCCCCTTCAAGATCATGATGCCGACGATTCCGGTTCCCCCCAGCGAGATGGCCAGCGGCATGCCGGAGAGGAGGAACACGGCCAGCAACAAAAGCACCAGAATCAACTGCCAAGCCATGCCTTCCATGGGGTGATCTTCCTTTCTTCAAGCGCGGGGTGCCGAACTACGCACTGCCGAGATATTCAGTTCGATTGCTGCGGCGGTCTTCTCCACAGCACATAATGCTTGCGGGCCCGGATGCCGAACTGGATGGCCAACAGGACCAGGCCCAGGGTGCTGGCGATCTGAAAGGGGCTGATGGGCAGAATGGCGTTGTCCGTCACCCGGTGCTGCTTCAGGCTCCAGCCGATCTCCTTGCTCAGCATGACCACGATGATCAGGGTGATGATCAGGCCGAACACGGAGGTGACGAAAAGCGATCCGTCGCGCCACTTGGGCGGCAGGCGGTCTATGATGAAATCCACCCCCAGGTGCGCCTCTTCCTGCAGGACGTAGGCCGCGGCCAGGGTGGCGCTGCAGGCGCCCAAGAGGCTGGCCACCTCCAGGTACCAGGAGGTCGGCGCGTGGAAAAACGACCGGCCGATGACCTCCCACATGATCACCACCACAATGCCGATTATCAGCAGGTAGGTCACCTTCAACATCAGTTCATTGATGGTTTTCATTTGGCGCCCCTTCAAATGGTTTAGACCTGCGTGGTCAAAGCCTGTGCGAACCTAATCAGCAACATATTATTTTTTTCGGCGATAGAGCTCAAAACTTCCGTACTCGGGACACAAGCGCCGGCGGGCCTTGGGCGCCGCCCCGCTTTGGAACGGCGCCCGTTGCCCGGCAAAGCGCGGTTAGTAGTTGATGAAGTTCTTCTTGGGCGACTTGCGCGCCTTTTCCACGATCTCCACGATCTGCTTGCCGTAGGGGGCAGACCGCTTGACCCACTCGTTGATGACGGTCTGGGCCGGAGCGTACCAGAGCTCCTTCTCGGCCTCGGTGGGCTTGTAGAACTTCATGCGGGCCGAGGCGATGATCTCGTTCTTGGCCTCGGAGACCTTGGAGTCCATGGAGATCATGGCCGCGGTCAGATCGCAGTAGGCAACGAAGAGGGGCGCCAGCTTGGGGCCCAGCTTCTTCAGGGTGGACTTGTTGATGTAGAACAGCATGGTGGTGGGCGCGATGGGCAGGTCCAGCAGGTGGTCGAAGACCTCCATCTGCTTCCAGCCCGTCCAGTGGGTGTGGACGCCTATGCTGCCCTGCAGCAGGCCTCGGCTGGCCGCCTCGTAGACCTCGGCCGTGGACACCGACACCGCGCTGCCGCCGATCTTCTGCACGTACTCGCGCAGGCCGCGGCCCACCGCCTTGATCTTGATGCCCTTGAGGTCGCCAGGCACCTTCACCACTTTGCCCTTGGTGGCCACCTTGTACCAGCCGCCATAGTAGGGAACCGCGCAGATCAAGACATTGTCGTAGCCCTTGGCCTCCAGGGCCTTCTGCAGAACCGGGATGATCTTGGGCCAGGCCTTCCACCACTCGTAGTCATTGCGGAAGAGGAAAGGGACGTTGCCCACCACCTCCAGCACCGGCATGGTGGAGGAGTTGAAGCCCGGGAACACGAAGCCTACGTCGGCCATGCCGCGCTGGATGGCGTCGACCATCTCGGGGCCCTTGGCGATGGTGCCGGCGTCGGAGACCTTGGCCTTGAGTTCGTTGTTGCTCATCTGGGCCAGGATGGGGGACAGCTCCTTGATCCATACGCTCAACTCATGGGTCGGCGACTGGTAAAGAGCCACGTTAAGGGTTTTGGCGGCGCTGGCCAGGCCCACCGAGCCCAACAGCGCGACCGCACACATGACGCTGATTAACACTGCTTTCTTGAATCGCATCGCACGCCCTCCCTCTATTGGTAAGTTTTGGCGATTGGCCATTGCTGCTAAATAACCTTCTCGCCCTGCAGGGAGGCGATCTCCTCCCCGCTCAGGCCCAGGATGTCCTGGTACACCTCCTGGTTGTGCTGCCCCACCGCCGGCGGCCCCAGCTTTACAGCGCCGGGGGTGCCCTGGAGGTGGAACGGCACGCCGGCCAGGACCACCTCCTCGCCAGCCAGGGTCTCTTTCTTCTCCAGCATCTTTTCGTGGATCACGCCGGGGTCCACGTCCACCTGGGTGGCGTCGTAGACGAAGCCGTAGGGCAGCCGGGCCTGCTCGAACTTGCCGGCCACCTCGGCGCTGTCGCGGGCGGCGATCCACTGGGCCAGGACGCCGTCCAGCTCCTGGCGGAACAGGAAGCGGTCGTAGTCGGTCTTTATTTGCGGTCGCGCCAGCAGGTCCTCCCGCTCCAGCAGGCGGCAGGTCCTTTCGAACAGGCCCCTGGTGACCGTGGAGATGTAGACCCATTTCTGGTCTTTGGTCTTGAACAGGTCCGAGGTGCCGGCGTACCAGGAGCGGTTGCCCAGCCGGCCGCGCACCTTGCGGGCGGCCCGGTACTCGGTGACCGGGGTGGCGTTCATGAACACGCCGGTGCGCAGCAGGTTGGCCTCGATCTTCTGGCCGCGGCCGGTCTGCTGGCGGGCCAGCAGGGCCAGGGCCACGCCGTAGGCCCCGAAGAAGCCGGTGCCGAAGTCGCAGTAGCGCACCTCCGACCGCTGGGGGGGCATGTCGGGCTGGCCGGTCATGGACATGGCCCCGGACATGGCCTGGGCGATCTGGTCAAAGCCCAGGCGGTGGGCGTAGGGGCCGTCGCTGCCGAAGCCGGTTATCTCCACGTAGATGATCCGGGGGTTGAGCCGGCTCACGGCGGGGTAGTCCAGGCCCAGCTTCTGCACCGCCAGCGGCGAGTAGTTGTGGATCATCACGTCGGAGCGGGCGATGAGCCTTTTCAGGATCTCCAGGCCCTTGTCGCTGGTCATGAAGTCCAGGGTGATGGCCTTTTTGTTGCGCGCGAAGTTCATGAACGAATAGCTGTCCTTGCCCTGGGAGGGAAGGCCCATGAAGCGGTCCTCCTCTCCGCCCGGACGTTCGATGCGGATGACCTCGGCCCCGAAATCCGCCAACATCAGCGCGGCGATTGGCCCTGATATGTGCCGACCGAAATCCAGCACCCGAACGCCCGCCAAGACTCCCTTCATCTCATCGCTCCGGTGATGCTACGCGCCTGCTGCAACTATCTCTGCCTGGCCGGAGGCCACTGTTTCGTTTTTTCGGTTTTCTATCCAAACCTCCACGGTGTAGGACGTTGCGCCCGCCCCGGCTTCGGCGCCGGACACCTCGCCGTGGGCAGTGCAGATGTCGCCCGGGAACACGGCCTTGAGGTACTTCAGGGAAAGCTTGTTGCGCTGGAGATAATCCGGCCCAAAGGCGCGGTAGAGCATCTTGTCCACGGCCACGCTGAACATCAGGGCCCGGCAGATGGGCTGGGGCAGGCCCAGGCTCTTGGCCACCTCGTCGTCGCAGTGCAGATTCTTCTCCGCGGGCCAGTTCTCGTAGAGCTTCATCTTGTCCAGGGTCATCTCCAGGCGCTCCGGCCCCAGCCGGCTGCCCACCGCCAACTTGGCTGCACTCTCTGCCACGGCCCGGCTCCTTTCGCCGCCGCTAAAAAACCACGTAGGTCAGGGTGATGGTGAAGTTGACGATCGCCTCTGACTGCTGGTTGAAGGTGGAGGTGAGGATGACCACGGAGGTCTTGCCCCTCTTGGTGTACTTGTCGATTATCTTGCCGCGGGTGACGACGGTTTGTCCGCAGGGCAGGCAGCGGAACACCTCCATCTCCAGCCGGGCGTGCAGGGCGCCCACCGTGGAGTACTTTTTCTTGTAGAGCTTCAGGTAATCGTTGCCGATCATGATGGGCGGCGCGCAGGGGGCGCCGGTCTCGGCCCGGCCTTCATATTCATAGGGACCCACCGAGGCCAGGAATCTCTCCACGTCCTGCCGGGTGATCTCGTACTCCACCTGGCCCAGGTCTTCGTTGATCTGTATCTCGTCCAGCTCTGCCATTCCTACCAGACTCCCCGCCAAGCCCTGCTCGCGGCGATTTAGAGCCCGCGGCTGCATCTGTGCGGGCGCCCTAGAGTCCAGGCCGTCCAGGCCTAGGGCGAGTCGGCGCCCGCCCGGCGTTCATAAGGAGGATTTACAAAATGAACGCTGATCAAAAAGACGGACTCATATTAAATTTTTGAAAATAATGTGTCAACAAAAAAATCGCTTAAATCTTATTGTCTATAAGATAATTGGCCCCAAATAATAATGCTAAACAGATAACCATCCTGGGCCAATCCTGCCCTCCCAAAGATTCGCCTGTTAAATCATATTGATAGCTGCCAGTGGCCCGCCTGGGGCCTGACCTGGCGGGAAACGACCACGAAGGACCTTCGGAATGATGAAAAGAGGCAAGGCAGCCCGACATTGGGGGCGGCGTGTGACAACTTATGATTGGCCCTGCCCAGAATTACCTAATTACTTTACAAAAAACCGGGAACTGGCTAGAGTGGGCGCAACATGAACCTTAACTGGGTGTGCTGTGATGAGAAAGCCTTGCAGCATTGCGATGTTTGTGGCCCTGGTTTCGTTGCTGTTGGCCGGCCCGGCCCTGGCCTGGGACGAGGCCAAACTCAAGGGCCAGGTGCAGGCCCTGCTGGACCAGGCCGCGGCCGGCTTCGACAAAAAGGATGTAATAGCCGTGCTGGCCACCAGCGCTCCGGAGGCCATCATTAAATATAGGGACGGCCGCACCATGAGCATGGCCCAGTGGGCAGAGGCGGTGGCCAAGGATCTGGCCGACTGGAAGGACGTTAAATCCAGGTTCGTGGTGGAGCAGGTCTGGCCCAGAGGCAAGGACCGCGCCGGCGCGGTCTACAAGGAGCGTCATGATTTCTCCCGCATCAGCGCCCCTGGCCACAAATTTGCGATTGTAGCCCGGTTCCGGGTGCTGTTGACCAAGACCCCGCAGGGTTGGCGGTTCCTGGAGTTCGTTGACCTGGGCACGCAATATCTGCGGGACGGCAAGGCCTTCTACCCCCAGGCCGCGCCCAAGAAACCCGCCAAACCGGCTAAGCCTGCCAAGACCCAAGGCTGAGCACGCCGCACCACCCTCGCCTGGGCGCGGCCCTGACGCGGGCCGGGCGTCGGTGGCATGCGGAGACAACCCGGCCGGCTGCAGGCAGGCGGCCGGGTTGAGTTTCCTGGTGGCGGGTGTATTTTTTCCCCGAGATAAACGACGCAGCGTTGGTCTGCCCTTTTGGCCCGGTGTAATTTTTTTTGGGCCATGCGGTCGGGTCTAAATCAGCGGCGGTTACCACTCCATAAAGCTTAGAGCATAGGGGAGCGACCCTGATGGGCCAAGGCGGCTTCCTGACCAGGCGGGACGAGCGGTATCTGGAGGACTACGTGGAGGGCGCGGTGCATGAGTTCGGGCCCCTCAGCGTGAGCGCGGACGAAATAATTCAGTTCGGCCGAAAGTACGACCCGCAGTCCTTCCACATCGACCCGGAGGCGGCCAAGGCATCGATTTATGGCGGGCTCATCGCCAGCGGCTGGCACACCAGCGCCCTGTTCATGCGGCTGTTCGTGGACCACTACCTCCCCGGACCGGCCAGCCTGGGCAGTCCGGGGGTGGATGGGCTGCGCTGGCTGAAGCCGGTGCGCCCCGGCGATTGCCTGCGGCTGCGGGTCACGGTGCGCAAGGTGAAGCCGTCCCAGAGCAAGCCCGACCGGGGAGTCCTGTTCTCCTTCTGCGAAGTGCTCAATCAGATGGACGAAGTGGTCTTGACCATGACCGCCATCAATCTGGTGCGCTACCGGGGGCAGGGGTAGGTCAAGCTAGCGGGATGTGACGCCCCTCCCCTGCGCAAACCCTACCCCCGCATACCGAGTTGTTACCTGACCTACGGCTAGAGTCATCTCGCACGCCATTGCCGGGACCGCTTGACCTTGCGGACAGCCCCAAGCCTGATCCGGCCTGGCAGGCGAACCGGGCCCATTGTTAATTACCTAATTACATAAGGATATATGCCATATCCCTGGCAGTGGGGCCGCCGGGTGCATTATTATGCCAAAAATGACATAGATTTTTCTTGACC
This sequence comes from Thermodesulfobacteriota bacterium, assembly GCA_040751985.1. GTDB lineage: Bacteria > Desulfobacterota > Desulfarculia > Desulfarculales > Desulfarculaceae > Desulfoferula. The sequence goes on from JBFMFU010000059.1 coordinate 32,017, forward strand.
CGTAATTACTTTGCGGCTATGTTGTAGTCACAATGTAATTATGGACACCACCGTGCCTAGTCCGGAGCAGGTTTGCGAACCAGGACCAGTGAGGCTGGAAGGTAGCGATGAGATTCGGAGAAACCGGTTTTAACCTGGAAATTGATCTGGCCACCGGAAATATTGAACGCATACACACCAACCCAGAAAACCTGGGCCTGTTTCTGGGTGGACTGGGGACCAACGTCAAGGAGCTTTGGGACCGGGTGCCCCCGGAGACCAAGCCCTTTGACCCAGGCAACCTGCTTATTTTCGCCGCCGGCCTTCTGTGCGGCACGCCGGCCTATAGCTGCAACCGCACCGTGGTGAGCACCGTTTCGCCCCAGAACGAGCTGCTGGCCTATCCGATGATGGGGGGGTTCTGGGCGGCGGAGCTGAAATACGCCGGCTACGACAAGGTGATCCTGCGCAACAAGTCGCCCGACCTGGTCTACATCTGGATTCACAACGACAAGGTGGAGATCCGCGACGCCGCGCACCTGCAGGGCAAGGGCGCCCTGGAGACCCAGGAGCTCATCAAACAGGAGCTTAACCAGCCCAACGCCTGCGTGGCCGCCATCGGGCTGGCGGGCGAGAACCGCGTCTTCACGGCCTCCATCGAGCAGAGCCGCTCCAGCGCCAGCCGGCTGGGGGGCGGCGCGGTCATGGGGGACAAGCGGGTGAAGGCCGTCGCCGTGCGCGGGACCAAGGACCTCCATTTGGCCCGCGGGGCGGAGTTCATGGCGCACATGGAGGAGATCACCAACTACATCAAGTTCCGCAATCAAAACCCGATCCCAGGGGTGATGACCATCTTATCCGGCATCGGCTCGCCCCAGGAGATGAAGCACACGGATGAAAAGTGGCACACCGAAAACTTCGCCTGGGGCAACGCCCGCACCCGCCGCAAGGGCTTTTGGACCGACGAGATCGACAGGATGTGGTCCCAGACCCAGCACAGCGCGGTCAAGCGCCTCATCAGCTGCTTCAACTGCCCCCAGCAGTGCGGCGCCCTGATCTCCTACAAAGACATCCCCCGATACATGATGAAGTGCTTTTCCAAGCTGACCTATGCCATGGCCGCCTATGTGGATGATCTCGATTTTTCCTTCCGGATCGTGCAGCAGGCCCAGGAGTACGGGGTGGACGCCTTCTCTACCCCCCAGATAATGGCCTTCGCCGTGGAGCTGCGGGAGGCCGGCGTCCTCACGGAAAAGGATTTTGCCGGCTGCCCGTCCGACAACGAGGGCCGCTTCTTCTGGCTCCTGGACCGGATCGTCCGCCGGGAAGGCATAGGCGACGTTTTGGCCGACGGCTCCTATTATGCCGCCCAGCGCATCGGCAACGGCGCCGAGCAGTTCGCCCACAACACCATCAAAAAGCACGAGCAGCTGCCGCTCAAGCTGGGCATGCTGGATCCGCTCTACTACCTGATGTACTGCACCAACGAGAAGATCAGCATCACCCAGATCGAGGGGAACTGGCCCCAGGTGCCTTTCCCGACCAAGGAGGAGCGAGAGGCGTTCGTAAAGGATTGGCCGCAGCTCCCCGACGCCAAGTTCAAGCAGTACCTGCTGGACTGGGAGCCCCGCGGAGAGAAATCCAACCCTTACTTCCCGACCCCTGAGATGTGCTGCGAGATCGTGGACTGGATGGAGATGGTCCACAACGTGGACGACGCCATCGGGCTCTGCGCCGGCATGGGGTCCTTCTGCCTGAAGCCGCCCTACCACATTCACAACTACCCCCAGCTGATCTCGGCGGCCACGGGCATGGATTTGGACGAGGCGGGCCTGCGCAAGATCGTCAGGCGCAGCCGGAACCTGCACCGGGCCTTCAACATCAGGAGAGGCATGCGGCGCAAGGACGAGAGGCCGCCTGACGACCATTGGAAAAGAAGATTCCCCGAGCACGAAGAAATCCTTTTGGACACCTACTACCAGTTCAAGGGTTGGAACAGCGAGGGCATCCCCACCCGGCAATCGCTGATGACGCTGGACTTGGGTTATGTGGCTGACGACCTGGAGAAGAGAGGGATACTCAAAAGTGGCCAAGATCAGCAAGAAGGTAAAGACGGTCAAGATTAAAGCCGACCTGTGCAACGGCTGCCGCGCCTGCGAGGTGGTGTGCTCCGGGTTTCACGCCTCGCCGCCCTACAGCAGCATCAACCCGGCCCGGTCCCGCATCCGGGTGGTCCGCTATCCGCTGCACGACATATGGGTGCCGGTGTTCGCCGGCGAATACGCCGTGGCCGAATGCCTGGGCCGCGACAAGTACGTGATCGACGGCAAGGAGTATGAAGAATGCGCCTTCTGCCGGGCCGTCTGTCCCTCCCGAGACGTATTCAAAGAGCCCGACTCAGGCCTGCCCCTGCGCTGCGATATGTGCGAGGGCGAGGACATGCCCTTGTGCGTCCAAAAATGCCTCAACGATGTCCTGGTATTCGAGGAGCGGGAAGAGGAGGTCGAAGACCAGGCCTACCCCTCGGAGCTGGAGGTCGGCGTGGAAACACTGGTGGGTAAATACGGCTTGGAGAAGCTCTACGACGTGGTGGCCCGCAAGGCCGCGGGGGGCTAAGGGCATATGGGGCGGGCACGCCGCGGGACCAGCCAAACGGCGCCCTGGGAGTGTCACCGGAAACATGGGGCCGGGACCAGCGGCCTCCAAAGGGATAAAGGTATCATGGTACTCGCGATTGGGATCACCACCCAGATAATCAGCCAGGCGAAATGGTATAAGTACGTCGGCGAATTCGGCTTCAACACCATCGAGATCAATCGCCAAAACTCCAAGCTCCACTTCAATCTTTTTTTCCTAGAAAAGGTGAAAAGATACCTAAGCGGGTTTGACCTCAGCATCCACTCGGGAACGGCCGGCATCTTTCAGCCCTATGAATCTTTCACCAAGGCGAATCTTGCCACCTTAACCGCTGAAATCGACGTTTGCCGCCTCCTGGGCGCCCGCCAGTTCATCTTCCATTTGAATGACGGATTCTTCTCCGCCGACAACAAGAAACATCTGCGCGAGGTGCTTTGCTACGCGGCTGACTTGGGCGTGGAGATGCTGTACGAATCCAACAGCATCCTGGTGGCGGATTACGCCTACGATGTCTTGGGGTCGTTTCCGCAACTGGGCTACGTCCTTGACTTGGGGCACCTCAACAACGGCCACGGCAGCGGAAGGCTGGGGTGTAGCATAGAGGACTTTGTGGCTAAGGTGAAAGACCGGGTAGTTTACCTGCACGCCAGCAATAATTCGGGTCAACGGGACGAACACAACGGGCTGGAAAACGGCACCCTGGATTGGCGTCGTGTCTTGGATATGCTGGACCTGCCCAAGATAGTAAAAATAATCATCGAGGTCCGGCGCAAGCACATGATCGAGGCCTCCACGACCGAACTGATGCGTTATCTTGATGGAGATATCACCGCGCGCAAGCGCTGCGCCAACGGTTAGACATAACAGCCTCTAGGCGCCTACCCTGGCCGCCGACCGATGTCGTTGAACGAACACAGCATAAAAATCGCGCACAAAAAACGCTTGACAGGAGGAAACCGTGTTTGATAACTTGCAACAAGTTGAATGAGAGTAAACATGATTGAACAAAAAATAGCATTGAAAATAAAGGAGATACGCGAGGCCAGGGGCTTGACCCTTGCTAACCTCGGCGAAAAGACCGGCTTGTCCAAGGCCTTATTGTCGCGGATTGAGAACAACCGCTCTTCCCCACCCATAGCCACCCTATCCAGGATCGCCCAAGGGCTGGGGGTACCATTGACGATCTTTTTTAATGAGCACGAACAGGAGATTCCCAAGTACGTTTTGACCAAAAAAAATGAACGCAAGCCAGTGGTTAGAAGGGCGGGGAACATAGGATTCATTTACTACCTGCTCAGCGGCTTGAAGGGTCCGCATTTGATTGACGCCTTCATAGTTCATCACCCCCCAGCATCGCAAAAAACAGCCAAGCCGCTTTTCGACCATCCTGGGGAGGAACTGCTTTTCATCCTCCGGGGAGAGGTCGAGTTCACATACGGAAAAGAGAAAATCAGACTCAGTGCGGGAGACGCATTGCATTTTGACCCCAGCTTTCCTCACCGGGCGCAGAATGCAGGCGAAGTGGAGACTGAGTGTTTGGTGGTGGTGGTGGCCAAGGGCACCATGTAGGCAGAGAGGACTTTGAGGCGTTACTTTAACTGACGGAGGTTCGGGCCAAGAGTCGAAAGGCCAGGCGACGGTGGTGGATTTAGGTAGGGCCGTCGGTGCGTAGACAAAATCCCTCCTGTTATCCCCCTCCCTTCCCAAGTCTACTGGTCACTCGTCTCACGGCGTGATTTGGGCGAGTGGGGGTGCTTTTGGTACTAATATTTATTTTTTTGTTGGCCCCCGCTCGCCCAAATCCTTCCGGTTCTGATCAACTCCTTTACGGCTGCAGGTCGTAAGGAGCCTGATGCCAAAAAAATCCGCCCGCGGCCGGAGGCCTTACGGGCGGAAGGTGACGGACCTAGGTAGGACCGCCGATGCGTGGATTCATCTTATCATACCTGTTCGTGGTTTCAAGCGGTTTTTTGCCCCGCCGGTTGGCCGGAGAGAGCTTGCGGCGGGACGAACCCAGCCTGATCCACAGGGCGAGGCGCCGGAGAGTACAGATCGTTTAACTCAGGAATATTTTGCACAAAAAATTGCGGGAGGGTGACGGTGCAGGATCGTCCAGGCTGGTACTTCGAGGAGATGAAATTGGTTGGGGTTGATTTCTGTTCACCGGAGGTGGTTGCGGCCTACGACCGGAAACATCAGAGGTTCCGGGATTACCAGCAGGAGGCCCGCGAGATCCTCGAGGTGCTCGGCTTGGGGCCGGGCAGCACGGTTCTGGATATGGGCGCGGGAACCGGGGCCTTCGCCATCCACGCCGCCGGGTACTGCAAACAGGTTATAGCCGTTGATGTATCAGGGGCGATGTTGCAGTACTGCCGGGACAAGGCCGCGACCATGGGACGAAAAAACATCTCCTTTGTCCACAGCGGCTTTCTTACCTACCAGCACCGAGGCGAACCAATAGACGCCGTGGTTTCCGTTAGGGCGATGCATCACCTGCCCGACCATTGGAAACAGATAGGCCTGGAGCGCCTGGCCAAGATTTTGAAGCCGGGCGGGCGCCTTTTCCTGTGTGACGTGGTGCTCCCGTCTCAGGCAGAAGACCTTGATGGCCAGCTAATTTTATGGATCAAAAAAATCTCTGCGGCCGGCGGAACGGAATTGGGCTTGGAGGCCGAAATACATCTAAGGCGGGAATTCAGCACCTACGACTGGATTATGGAAGGGATGCTGAGACGCGCAGGATTCTCCATAGAAAAGGCTGAGTATGGCGACCTGGTCCAGGCCAGGTACTTGTGCCGCAGGCAATGAAGGGCAGTGAAATAGCCAGAGGTTTAGCAGGGCCTTTGCTCTCGGCTGTGGGTAGTCGTCCAGGCAGGGCCGCCAGCGAAAAAAGTAAAGAAGGAGTGACCCAGATTGAACAGCGATACGATTAAAAAAGGTCCGCAACGCATAGCCCACCGCTCTTTGCTGAGGGCTCTGGGGGTAGACGAGGTCGATCTCGACCGTCCCTTCATTGGCGTGGCCAACGGGTTCAACGAATTGATCCCCGGCCATACCCATCTGGGCGAACTCACCTCGCAGGTAAAGGCAGGCATATACCAAGCCGGAGGCGTGCCTTTTGAGTTTCCCATGATCGGGGTTTGCGACGGCATCATCATGGGGCACGAGGGCATGCGCTACTCGCTGCCCAGCCGGGAGTTGATAGCCGATTCCATCGAGCTGGTGGCGCGCGCGCATTGCTTTGACGGGCTGGTGCTGGTCACCAACTGCGACAAGATCAATCCCGCTTGTCTCATGGCCGCCGCCAGCGTCAACGTGCCCTGCGCGATCCTCAGCGGCGGCCCCATGCTGCCGGGGCGCTGGCAAGGGGAGGAGATAGACATCTCCAGCGTCTTCGAAGCAGCCGGCAAATACGCCGCCGGCGAGATCAGCGAGCAGGAGGCGGGCACCGTGGAGAGAAGGGCCTGCCCCACCTGCGGCTCCTGCGCCGGGCTGTTCACGGCCAACTCCATGAACTGCATGATCGAAGCCCTGGGCATGAGCCTGCCGGGCAACGGGACCATTCCCGCCCCCTATGCAGCGCGCCGGATCTTGGCCCGCCAAACCGGCCGCGCGGCAATGGCCTTGGTCAACCGCAACATCCGGCCGCGGGACATCATGACCCGGCCGGCGTTCTTGAACGCCATCACCGTGGACATGGCCATCGGCGGCTCCTCCAACACCCTGCTCCATCTGATGGCCGCGGCCAAGGCAGCGGAGGTGGAACTGACCCTAGACGATTTCGACCGCATAAGCCGGCAGACCCCCAACTTGGTCCGCATCAGCCCCTCTGGGCGCCATCGTCTGGTGGACCTATACGAGGCCGGCGGCATACAGGCGGTCATGGCCAGGTTGCATGAAGGAGGGCTTCTGGACCTGTCCTGCGGGTCTGTGACCGGCTCGACCATGCAGGGTTCGGTTACCGCCGCTCAGGTGCTTGATCCCGAGGTTATCAGGCCCCTGGACAACGCTTACAGCGATCAGGGCGGCCTGTGCATTCTCTACGGCAACCTGGCCCCCAAGGGGGCCGTGATCAAGGTGGGCGCCTTGCGGGGAAAAAGCAAAGGTCACCGAGGACCGGCCCTGGTGTTCGAAGAAGAGGAAGAGGCGGCCCAGCTCGTGTTCGAGGGCAAGATCCAGGAGGGACAGGTGCTGGTCATAAGGGGTGAAGGACCCCAAGGCGGCCCAGGCATGCGCGAAATGCTGGCGGTCAGCAGCGCCCTGGCGGGCATGGGTTTGAGCGAAAAAGTGATGCTGCTCACCGACGGCCGTTTCTCGGGCGCCTCGCGCGGGGTTTCGGTGGGGCACGTAGCCCCCGAAGCCGTGGCCGGCGGCCCCATCGCCGCGGTGCGGGACGGAGATGTCATCGAGATGGATCTTGAGAAGCGACAGCTAAATCTCCTGGTGGCAGAGGATGAGATTCAAAAACGTCTGAGCGCCTATGTGCCGAAGGAAAAGCCGCTTCCCAACCTGCTCAGGCGATACGCCCGCGATGTCCAAGGTGCGGAAACCGGGGCGGTGCGGAAATCCTGACGTGAACGGACCGAGGCCATATCCCGACTTCGGTATCATCCGGCAGTCGTTCCCCAGCCACCCGGCGCCCAGCGTGGAGGCCTGGCTGGATGAGGAGTTGCAGCGCAGCGGGCTGTTGACGCCGGTACGGGCCGGGCAAACGGTCCTGCTCACCGCCGGCAGCCGGGGCATCGACTCCCTGCCGGCGGTTTTGGCCGCCCTGGTACAGCGAATCAAGGCCCTGGGCGCCAAGCCCTTCATCTTCCCGGCCATGGGTTCGCACGGGGGAGCGACTGCGCCAGGCCAGGTAGAGGTGCTGGCCCGACTGGGCATCAGCGAGGCCTCCATCGGCGCGCCCATCTACAACGGCTGGCAGAGCGTGCAGATCGCCACCGCCGACGGCGGGGTGCCGGTCTACGTAGATAAGGCGGCCGCGGAGGCGGGCCATATCCTTTTGATCAACCGGGTCAAGGAGCACACCGACTACATCGGGACCACGGAATCGGGGTTGCTCAAGATATCCGTGATCGGGCTGGGCCGGCGTCCCTGCGCCGAGGTCATGCACCGCCTGGCCATCGCAAAGGGCTACCTGCAAGCGATTCACACCCTGAGCAGGGTGATCATCGCCAGGCTAAACATACTGGGCGGGGTGGCCCTGTTGGAGGACCACCACAACCAACTCCGGCGCCTGGAGGCGGTGCCGACCGCCCAGCTTTTCCAGCGCGAGCCGGCTCTCTTGGCGGAGTCCCAGCGCTACAAGCCCAGGCTCCCCTTCGACGAGCTGGACCTGTTGGTCATTCAACAGATAGGCAAGGAATTTTCCGGCACTGGGGCCGACACCAAGGTGGTGGGGCGGATCATGAACCGCTTCGAGCAGGAATGCCGCCGGCCCTTCATCAAGAGGCTGTTGATCCTGGACCTGTCCCCGCGCAGCTATGGTAACGCAATCGGCGTTGGCCTGGCCGACTACACCACGCGCCGCTTGGTGGAGAAGATGGACCAGGCGGCCACGGCGGTCAACTGCATCACCGGGGCCCGGCCCGAGTTGGGCAGGGTGCCCATCGCCCTGACCAGCGACCGGGAGGCCCTGGACACCGCCCTGGGCAACATAGGTTTCTGGACGACCGCAGGGGTGAAGATGCTTTGGATAAATAACACCAAGGAACTGGAGCGCCTGGCAGCGTCCCCGGCCCTGTTGCGGGAGGCGGCAGGGCGGGAGGACTTGATTGTGGAGGGAGAACCGTTTGCCCTGGAATTCAATGCCGAAGGCAACTTGGAACCTCCCTTGGGCTCGGCTTGAACAAGGAGGTGAGAGGAGAAAGAGGCCCATATCTGGGCCGGCAGAAACGGTGGCCGCCTGGCCGGAGTCGCAGGGGACGGCATGGCTCCGGGCTGGCTGAGAGAAACACCGAGGATTGATAATCGAGGAGATCATTTTTCCAAGACTAGAAAGAGAGGGGACATGAAAAAGATTAAATTTTGTCTCGTATTGTCGCTGGCCCTGGTCTTAAGCATCGGCCTGATGGCCGGAGAATCTTGGGCCAAAAAAGTGATCTTGAAGACCCAGTCCATCTACGGTCTCAGCGTTCCGATTCTGGGCGACACCATGACTTGGCTGTCCCAGGAGGTCAACAAGGCCAGCGCCGGAGAGGTGATTTTCAAGAACTACGATCCGGGCAAGCTGGTGCCGGGCATGGAGATCCTGGAGTCGGTGTCCAAGGGCCGCATCCAGGCGGGCTATGCCTCGCCGGGCTTCTGGGCTGGAAAGCTTCCGGCCGGTCCGCTGTTCGGTTCGGTGCCCTTCGGCCCCGAGGCGCCAGAGTACCTAGCCTGGATGTTCGCGGGCAATGGCATGAAGCTGTACCAGGAGATGTACGACCGGGCCGGCTATAAGGTGAAGGCCTTCCCCATCGCTCTGCTCTCCCCGGAGACCTCGGGCTGGTTTGCCAGGGAGATCAAATCGGTGAATGACCTAAAGGGCCTGAAAATGCGCTTCTTCGGCCTGGGCGGCAACGCGATGCAGAAGCTGGGGGTGAACGTGACCCTGTTGACCCCAGCGGAGATATTCCCGGCCCTGGAGAAGGGGGCCATAGACGCCACCGAGTTCTCCATGCCCATCATCGACAAGAACCTCGGCTTCTACAAGGTCGTTAAGTACAACTACTACCCCGGCTGGCACCAGCAGGCCACCTTCCTGGAGCTGCTGATAAACAAGGACGTTTGGGAAAAACAGCTCAGCGCAGCCCAGCGGGCCCTGATCGAGCTTGCCGTCCGCGCGAGCCTGCTGCAAAGCCTGGCCCGGGGCGAGGCCCTGCAGGGCGAGGTCATCAAGGAGAACGCCACCAAGCGCGGCGTTCATAACATGTACTGGTCGCCCGAGCTGCTGGCTGCCTTTAAGAAGGCCTGGAACGAGGTTAGGCAAGAACAGTGCGCCAAGGACCCCTTCTTCAAGAAGGTCTGGGACGACCTGGAGGCTTTCCGGGCCAACTACGCCTACTGGAACAACCTGGCGTTCTTGCCGCGGGCCACGGGAAAGAACAAGTAGGCCGGCCTAGCCGGCCACCGGATTGCCCGATCACTGGAGCGGAGGACGGCCCCTGGGGCGTCCTCCGCTCCCCAACCGGCGAAAATTTACCAGGAGAGGGCTGTGCAAGAGCAAACCGAAAAAAAACCGCGCATCTGTCGTTTCTTGGATGCCTTGGTCAGCCGCGTGGGTCGCGTCACAGCCTGGCTGAATGTGCTGCTGATAATCGTCATCATAACCCAGGTGATCCTGCGCTATGGCTTTGGCGAGGGGATGGTGTGGGTGGAGGAGTTGCAGTGGCACCTCTTTGCCGTGGGCATCATGTTCGGCATTTCATTCGCCCTGGTTGAAGACGCCCATATACGTCTGGACATCCTGCACCAAAGGTTTTCTCCGCAGACCAAAGAACTGGTGGAGTTCTTCGGCATGCTCTTGCTCGTACTCCCCTTGGTGGCCATCCTTTTCTACTTCGGGGTGGATTTCGCGGCCAGCGCCTACCAGATAGGAGAGAAATCCCCATCGCCGCTGGGCCTGCCCTACCGCTGGATCGTCAAGGCAGTGTTCCCGGCGAGCATGTTTCTCCTGTTCTTGGCCGCCTTCTCGCGGATGATCCGGGCCGCCGTTTTCATCTTTGGCAAGAAGTAAGCGACTTAAACCCTGGCCATAGGGAACCAGGCAAAACATTCACGGGGAAGGTCCCATGTCAATTAACGACGTTCTCGTAATCTCGATGTTCTTGTGCTTCATTTGCCTGCTTTTCACGGGCTTTCCCATCGCCTTTGTCTTGTCCGGTGTGGCCCTGGTCTTCACCGCGGTCGGTTACTTCGCGGACTTGTACTTGGGGACCGCCACCGGCCTGGATCTCAACCTTTTGGGCATGGTGGTAAATCGCGTATTCAGGTTGATGGCCAACTGGGTGCTGGTGGCGGTGCCGATGTTCGTCTTCATGGGGCTCATGCTGGACCGCTCCGGCATCGCCGAGAACATGATGCGGGCCATGCAGGACCTGTTCGGCAAGGTGCGGGGCGGACTGGCCATCACGGTGGCGGTGATCGGCATCATCCTGGCCGCCTCCACCGGCATTATCGGCGCCTCGGTGGTGCTTTTGGGCGTGCTCTCCCTGCCGGCCATGCTCGGCCAGGGATACAACAAGGCCCTGGCGGTGGGAACGGTGGCGGCCTCGGGCACTCTGGGCATTCTCATACCGCCCAGCGTCATGCTGGTGATCATGGCCGACCAGCTCAACCTGTCGGTGGGGGACCTGTTCATGGGGGCGGTCTTCCCCGGACTCATCCTGGGGGGGCTGTATATCCTCTATATCCTGATCGTGGGCCTGGTTAAACCCAAGCGAACCCCTCTGTCCCAAGATCGCCGCCCCCTTAGCTGGCGTGTGCTCTTCGACGCCCTGGTGACGGTGTTGCCCTGTGCGGGGCTGATCATCGCGGTATTGGGCTCCATCTTCGCGGGCATGGCCACTCCCACCGAGGCCAGCGGGGTGGGCGCGGTGGGAGCCACCCTCTTGGCCGCTTACAACCGGAAATTGAACTGGCAGGTACTCAAAGAGGTGACCCTCAACACCTTCCGGACCTGTGGCTACATTTTCGGTATTTTCGTGGGAGCCCAGGCCTTCGCGCTGGTGCTGCGGATGCTGGGCGGCGATGAGTTCATCGAATCCGCTCTCACCGGCCTGCCCTTCGGACCCATGGGCATCGTGGCCTTTATCCTGGGCGCGGTGTTTTTCATGGGCTTTTTCCTGGATTGGATCGAGATATGCCTGATCATCCTTCCTCTCCTGGCGCCGGTGATCAAGTCGCTGGGGCTGCACATAGAAGGTTACGGCGTCATCGAAAACGCGGACCTGATCTGGTTCACCATGCTGGTGGCGGTGACCCTGCAAACCTCGTTTCTGACCCCGCCGGTAGGCTTCGCCATCTTTTTCCTGCAGGGAGTGGCTCCACCGGAGATCAAACTCCAGGACATCTATAGAGGGGTAGCCCCATACGTCATCCTGCAACTGACCGGATTGGCCCTGGTGGTCCTCTGGCCGCAGTTGGTCATCTGGCTTCCTATGATCGCCTACCGATGAGGCCAGGCGAGGGCCTGAGTTGTCCGTTTGCAAAAATCCAATGTCGTGAAGGAGTTTGTACATTGGAAATCGTTCGACTGGGGGAGGACCTGCACAACAAGAGTGGGGTCATCACGGGGGCGGCGGCCGGCATCGGACGGGCGGCGGCCCGTCTGCTGGCCGCCCACGGTTGCCGCACCGCTCTCTGGGACATAGATGCCGTCAAGCTTGCCCAAACCGCTGCCGAGGTGAAATCGGCCGGCGGCCAGGAACCGCTGACCGAGGTGGTGGACATACGCGATCAGGCCAGGGTCTTGGAATCCACGGCACGGACGCGCGAGCGGATAGGGGCACCGGACTTTTTGGTGAACTGCGCGGGAATCCTCAGCCGCACCTCCTTCCAGGAGGTCACGCAAGAGGAATTCGACCGAGTCTGGGCCGTCAACGTCCGCGGCGTCTTTAACTGCTGCCGGGCGGTGGTGCCCTTCATGGTGCAACAGAAGAAGGGCTCCATCGTGAACGTGGCCTCGGTGGCGGGCAGAACCACTTCGATCCTGGGAGGGGTCGGCTACACCACCTCCAAACACGCAGTGGTGGGTTTGACCCGGCACCTGGCCCGCGAGCTGGCGCCCTTGGGTGTGCGGGTCAACGCCCTGTGTCCGGGGGCCACCCTCACGGCCATGGTCTTGGACAATTCCGAAGAGCAGGAGAGGAGCCGGCTCATAGCCGCCACGCCGCTCCGGCGCTGGGCCGAGCCGGAAGAGCAGGCCATGATCATCGCCTTCCTGGTCAGCGACGCCAGCTCCAACATGGTGGGGGCGGCCGTGGACGCCAACGGAGGGGTCTTTATGGCCTGACCCTTGCTGCGCTGCGGTGTTCTCAACTTGCAAACGAGGTCGGCTTGGGGAGAGGACTGATGACGCTTGACAGAGAAGAACTGCTGCGAATGTACCGGACCATGGTCTGCGTGCGCCAATTCGAAACCCTGGCCGGCGAATATTTTGCGGCCGGGAAGATACCGGGCTTTATCCACCTGTCCATCGGCCAGGAAGCCAGCTCGGTGGGGGTGTGCTCTGCCCTGCGCAGTGACGACTTCTTGACCACCACGCATCGGGGACACGGCCATCTCATCGCCAAAGGGGCCGACCTGGACCGGATGGTGGCCGAACTACTCGGCAAAAGAACGGGCTACTGCAAGGGCAAGGGAGGCTCGATGCATATCGCCGATTTCGCCTTGGGAATCCTGGGCGCCAACGGCGTGGTGGCCGGCGGCCTCCCCCTGGCGGTGGGGGCGGGGTTGAGCATCAAGCTGCGCAAGACCGACCAGGTGGTGGTCAGCTTTTTCGGGGACGGCGCCAGCAACCGGGGACCGGTCCACGAGGCCATGAACATGGCTGGCATCTGGAGGCTGCCGGTCATCTTCTGCGTGGAAAACAACGGCTACGCCTCCACCACTCCCGTTGCCCGCGCCTGCTCGGTGCCGGACTTGGCCCTGCGCGCGGCGGGATACGGCATGCCCGGGGTGACCGTGGACGGCAACGATGTCTTGGCGGTGCGCGAGGCCGCGGACCAGGCAGTGGCCCGCGCGCGTGCGGGCCAGGGCCCTACCTTTCTGGAGAACAAGACCTACCGGATCAGGGGCCACTTCGAGGGGGACCCCCAAAAGTACCGGGAGGAGGCCGAGGTCCAAGCCTGGCGGGACAAAAACGATCCCCTGCAAAGGTTCGCCGCCGTGCTGCGCAAAGGCAACGTCTTAACCCAGGACCTCCAACAGGGAATCTGGGATGAGGTGGAGGCCCAAATCGGCCAGGCCCTGGCTTTCGCGGAGCAAAGCCCCTATCCCGAGCCCAAAGAGGCCCTGGAAGACCTTCTGGTCAACCCCTAGTTAACGGAGCGAATCAGCATGGCGGAAAGAAGGTTGAGCGCCTCGGCGGCCCTGGCTGAGGCCTTGCGCGAGGAGATGACCAGGGACGAGACCATCTTCATTTTGGGGGAAGACCTGGTCTCCCACAGCGGCATCTTCGGTCAATTCAAGGGCATTCCCGAAAATTTTCCGGGCCGCATCATAGACGCCCCCATCAGCGAAACCTGTGTGGCGGGCTGCGGCGTGGGGGCCGGGCTTACCGGCATGAGGCCCCTGGTGGACTTCCATTTCTCCGATTTCGTCACCTGCGCCATGGACGAGCTTTGCAACCAGGCGGCCAAGATTCGCTACATGTTCGGCGGTCAGGTGAAGCTGCCCCTGGTGGTGTGGTGCCCGGACGGGGCCGGGCTGCGGGCGGCGGCCCAACACTCCCAGTCCCTGGAAGCCTGGTTCGTGCACACGCCGGGCCTCAAGGTGGTGGTGCCCTCGGAGCCAGCCGACGTCAAGGGACTGATCAAGTCATCTCTGCGTGACGACGATCCGGTGATGTTCTTTCAGCATAAGCGCCTGTTCGCCAAGGAAGGGCCGGTGCCCGAGGACGCGGATTTCATCATCCCCCTAGGCCAGGCCGCCATCAAAAGGCCGGGGGCGGATCTCACCTTTCTGACTTACGGCTCCGGCTACCATCTCTGCCTGCAGGCCGCGGAGGAGCTGGCCGCCCAGGACATCCTGGCCGAGATCGTGGACTTGCGCACCCTGAAACCGCTGGACATGGAAACGGTGGCCCACTCCATACAAAACACCAACCGGGCGGTGGTGGTTCATGAGGCCTGCGTCACCGGCGGCTTCGGCGCCGAGCTGGCGGCCCGCATCCAGGTGGAGCTTTTCGACTATCTGGACGCGCCCGTTCTAAGGGTCGGGGCCAAGGACGTGCCCATCCCCTTCTCGCCAGTGCTTGAGGACTACGTGCTGCCCAGCGTGGCTGAGGTGATCGAGGCCGCCCGGGCAGTGACCTACCGGTAGATGGGAGCCCCCATGGCCATTGAAATAATAGTCCCCAAACTGGGGCTCACTATGGAAGAGGCGGTCCTGGTTAGCTGGAGCTTTGCGCCGGGCGACAAGGTGGCCAAGGACCAGACCGTATTGGTGCTGGAGACGGACAAGGTATCCTACGAGCTGCCTTCGCCGGGCGACGGCCTGCTGCATCCCCTGGTGGCGCCCGGCGCCACCGTCAAGGTGAGCCAGGTGGTGGGCTATCTGGCCGGGGACCAGGCAGAGCTAGCGACACTGCGCGCCGAGCCGCCCGCGGCGGAGACGGACAAAGCGCAACCGGCTGCGGCCGCGCTGGACTCCAGGGCCAGCAAAGATCGGCGCACGCCGTCGCCGGCAAGCGCAGACCTTGCCCCCAAAAGGATCAAGGCCTCCCCTCTGGCGCGGGCCATGGCCGCTAAAGAGGGGCTGGACCTGGCCAGCATTGTTGGCAGCGGGCCGGCCGGCCGTATTGTGAAGGCGGACATCCTGCGGGCCCTGGCCGGGGTGCAGCCGGCAGTAGCCACCGCCGGAGCGGGGGCGGACTCTCCCACCCTTACGCCCACCCAAGAGATTCCCATCACGGGCATACGCAAGGCGATTTTCCAGAATATGCATCACAGCCTGTCCTCCCAGGCCCAGTTGACGCTGCACACCGAGGCCTCAGCGGCCAACCTGGTGCGCCTGCGCCGCAAGCTGAACCAGCGACAGGGAAAGGATGCGACCAAGGTCTCCTTTAACGCCCTCATCGTGAAGGCCGCTGCCCTGGCCTTGCGACTACATCCCCTGATCAACGCCAGCGTGGAGGGAGAGGCCCTCAAGGTCTGGCGCCAGATTAACATCGGGGTGGCCATGGACCTGGGGAACGGGTTGGTGGTTCCCAAGCTGCGGCATCCGGACCAGAAGGGCGTCAGGGCCATCTCCCAGGAAATCCTGGTCCTGGCAGAACGGGCCCAGGCCAAGAAGCTGACCCTCGCAGACCTGGCCGGGGGGACCTTCACCGTCACCAACCTGGGCGCCTGGGACATAGACTACTTCACGCCCATCGTCAACAGCCCGGAAAGCGCGATTCTGGGAGTGGGCCGCATCGTGGAGAAGATGGTGCCTGTAAACGGCCAAGGAGTGGCCGAACCGCGCCTGAGCCTGAGTCTGACCATTGATCATCGGGTGATCGACGGCGCTCCGGGCGCCGCCTTTCTCAAGACGGTGAAGGAATTCATCGAAGAACCCCTGCTGATGCTGGAGTGAAAAGTGGCCGAGTTTGATCTGGTGGTTATCGGCGCGGGGCCCGGGGGGGTGGCCGCCGCCATCAGAGGGGCCCAGCTCGGAGCCTCGGTGGCCATCATCGAGCAGGGGCAATGGGGGGGGCTGTGCCTGAACCAGGCCTGCATTCCCACCAAGTTTCTGGCTGCGGCCGCGGAGCGATTGGAGACCTCGCCACTCGCCAGCGGCGAAGGGGAAAAAGGCGGGGAGGCCCTGGACCTCAGCGCCTTATGGAGCCGCAAGGACGAGCTGACCGCCTATTTTTCCATGGGCACCAAGGGACTGCTCGCCTCCAATGGTATCGAGCTGATACAGGCCTGCGGCCGGTTGGCCGGGCCGGGCAAGGTGGCGGCGGGCGAAGATGTGCTTTCGGCCAAGGCCGTGATCATAGCCTGCGGCGGAGATTGGGTCCCACCCGCGATCCCAGGCGGAGACCTGGTGGGAGTCATCAGCTCCAGCCAATTTCTGGCCGAAAGCGAATTGCCCCGGCGGGCCCTGGTGCTGGGGGGCGGCCCCTGGCAACTGGAGCTGGCCCAGTTCTTGGCGGCCGCCGGCAGCGAGGCCGCCATAGTGGAAGAGCAAGCCAACATCCTGCCCGGCTGGGAGGAGGAGATATCCCAGCGCCTGCGCGCCATCATCAATAAACCTCCTCTGACCATAATTAATCGGGCCCAAGCCAAGTCCTTTCAAAAAAGGGGCGGCCAAATCCAGGCCACTCTAACCACCAAGGAAGGGGAGCGCAGGCTGACCGTGGACCGGGTGATCTACCTGAGCCGCCGCCCGCGTCTGGAGGGCCTCGGCCTGGAGAGCGCGGGACTTAAGGACCTGAGCGTGGACCAACGCCAGGCCACCGCGGCCCCGGAGGTGTTCGCGGTGGGAGACGCCACTGGCCAGGAGGGGCTGTCCCACCTCGCCTCCGCCCAAGGCGTCTGCGCGGCGGAGAACGCCCTGGGCGGCGACGCACGCCTTGATCCCCGCCTTGTTCCCCGGGTGGCCTACACCCGGCCCCAGGCCGCCTCGGTGGGTCTGTCCGAGGCCCAGGCCGAGGAGCTGGGCTACCCGGTCCTGAGCGGCGAGGCGCCCATGGGCGTAAGCCCCATGGCCATGATCGCCGGGCAGTCCAACGGGGTCATCAAGGTGGTGGGCGAGGAGGCGTACGGCGAGGTGCTGGGGGTGCACATGCTGGCGCCCGTGGCCACCGAAATAATCGGCCTGGCGGCCTTGGCCCTGCAAATGGAGGCCACGCTGGAGGATCTCTGCCAGGCGGCGATTCCGCACCCCACCATCGGCGAATCCCTGGTGGATGCGGCTCGTGATGCCCTGGGCTGGGCCATCTACCAGCCCCGCCAGGCCAGGCGGTAAATACCGGCGCAGGACGGGAGGGCGGCAACCGATTAATGGATGGACCGGGATGGGAGCCTAAGGCGTTGAGAGAGGGCCGTGAGCTAGCGGTCACGGATTGGGGGGTCTTGGACTATGGCCGGGCCCTGGATCGCCAGCGATCCCTGGTACAGGTGCGCCTGGCCAATAGGGTCCCGGACACCCTGGTCCTGGTGGAGCACCCACCGGTGGTGACCGCCGGCCGGGGCAATGGCCAAGGCGATCTGCGCCTGAGCCGGGAGGCCCTGCGCCGGCGGGGAGTGGATTTTCAGCCAAGCGACCGCGGCGGCAAGACCACCTATCACGGGCCGGGCCAGTTGGTGGCCTATCCGATCATCAAGCTTCGCAACAGAGATGTCCCCTCATATGTCCAGGCCCTGTTGGGGGCGGTGGCGGCGGTGATACAGGACTACGGGCTGCAGCCGGAGTACGTGCAGGGACGCCCGGGCCTTTGGCTGCGGGGCCGCAAGGTCGCCAGCATCGGCGTAGCCGTTAAGCAAGGGGTCAGCTATCACGGCGTGGCCTTGAACGTGAACAACGATCTGGCCCCTTTCGGCTGGATCATCCCCTGCGGCCACACAGGGGCAAGATTCACCTCCCTGGCAGAGGCCTTGGGCAAGGCGCTGGCCATGGCCGAGGTCAAAAGGCGCTTCGTGCATGAGTTCTGCCAGGCCTTCGGCTATTGGCAACCCACTGCGGGGGAGAGGCCCCCTTGGCTCAGGCTCCCTCCGCCGCAGGCCTGCGAGATGATGGCCATGCAGAGGCTTTTGGCAGAGTCCCGTCTCAACACCGTGTGCCAGAGCGCCCACTGCCCCAACCTGGGCGAGTGCTTTGCCAGAGGCACGGCCACCTTCCTCATCCTGGGGGACCGCTGCACCCGCGGCTGCCGCTTCTGCGCCGTTAAAAAAGGGGCTCCCCAGGCCCCGGACGCCGAGGAGCCCCGGCGGGTGGCCCAAGCGGTCCGGGAACTGGGGCTGAAATATGTAGTGGTCACCTCGGTGACCCGAGACGATCTGCCCGACGGAGGCGCCGGACAGTTTGTGCGCACCATGGAGGCGGTCCGCCGCTTCTGTCCAGGGGTCAGGATCGAGGTGCTTGTGCCGGATTTTCAGGGAGCAGAGGATGCCCTAGGCCGAGTCTGCCGAGCCCGGCCAGAGGTCTTCAACCACAACCTCGAAACAGTGCCCCGCCTATATGACCAGTTAAAACCCCAAGCAGACTACGGCCGCGCTATAAGGGTGCTGGTCAAGGCCAAGGCCTACGGTCTGAAGCTCAAATCCGGGTTGATGTTGGGATTGGGAGAAACCGACCAAGAGATCCGTCAGACATTGCACGACCTGAGGCAAACCGGTTGCCAGTACCTCACCTTGGGTCAATATCTTTCTCCCTCGCCCGCGCACGCCCCGGTCGTCCGCTATCTCCCACCCGAAAAGTTCGCGCAGTGGGAAAGGGAAGGATTGGCCATGGGCTTTAATGCCGTGGCCGCCGGACCACTGGTGCGCAGCTCCTACCAGGCCGAGAGGATGTATTCATCCCCGGACAATGCGCTTGCCGGGGCCCGGAGACAAGCACTCGGGGCCACAGCCGAGACAAGCTGCCGGGCGTCAGGTGTGGAGTCACATTGCGCGCATCACCACCGCAGCAGGAGATGGGCGACTTTCTTAGTGGACCAACCTAAAGGATGAGACGTGGAAATAGGTGAATATCATTTTCCGGAAGATCTCTATTACGACCCGGATCACTGGTGGGTCCGCAGGGAGGGCGATGAAGTGATCATGGGCATGGACGACTTTGCCCAGAAATTGGCCGGCGAGATCGTCTTCGTCCAGCTTCCGGAGGAAGGCAAGACGCTCAAGAAAGGCAAAAAGCTGGCCAAGGTCGAATCAGGCAAATGGCTGGGCAAGGTTCTTTCCCCGGTTGACGGCCAGTTGGTCGCGGTGAACTGGGAGCTGGAATTCAAACCCGGCCTGATTAATCAAGACTGTTACGGTGCGGGCTGGATGTACCGCATCAGGGCTGAGGATGTCTCTCAACTGGAGGACCTCATCAGGGGCCCCGAGGCCATAAAAAGGTGGATTCACCAAGAGATCGCGAGACATACACCGTGAAGAGCGTTCTCGGTTGGCAAAAAAGAGATTCGGGCGGCCTATGAAAGCGCAGGCCTGTTGTGCCTGCGCAGTTTCAGGAGGAGGGAGTTTTGGGCTCGCAGGGCAGGTCTGGGGTGAGCCTGCTGTAGGCATAAATGCTGTGCGAGGGCCAAGTTTAGAAGGATGCTGAATTGTTCCTTTGTAAATTTGGCGGGTTGTTGGTCGAAATAGCAAAAGGAAGGAGCATTAGGAAATGAAAAAGCTGTTTATCTTGGCCGTAGCGGTCCTGGCCATCGTGGCCATGGCCGTGCCGGTGCTGGCGGCGGCTCCTGGCCCTAGCTTTACGCTGGGCGCCCGCATGCTGACCGACATTGGTTGGTGGCAGCGGAGCAAAGAGCTGACCGGCACCGATGACACCGGCACCTGGTTCATCAACATGCCTGGCCACAGCTATCTGGTCGCGCGCTTCTACAACGCCGACAAGACCGTGGGCGGCCGCGTGGAGTTCGGCATCAAGTCGAACAACGGCGCCCAGGCTGTGGACATGCGGTACCTGTACGGCTGGTGGCGCGTGGGCAACTGCCGCTTGCTGGCCGGCCACACCGACAACTGGTTCGGCTCCCTGGCCTACCACATTCACCAGTACGTGGGCTTGAACCTGAACAGCCACTTGCTGCTGTTCGGCTGGGGCTTCCTGTGGCCTCACCGTGTGCCGCAGGTGCAGTTCACCTACAACACCGCCAGATGGGGCGTGCAGTTCGCGCTGGAGGAGCCTCGCCAGAATAGCAACCTCTGGGGCGGCACCACCACCACTTACTACACCTTCCCCCGCGCCTCTCTGACCTTCATGTTCAAGGCCGGGTCCTTCATGA